>JAFAFA010000140.1 GCA_023423695.1 Pseudomonadota bacterium
TTCGTGACCGGCGTCGACATCTTCGCGCCCTACGTCGGCTTCACCGATCCGGTCGAGGGCTCGAGCACCTTCTCGTTCCGCACCGGCTCGATCGTCGTCGTCTTCAGCGAGGCGATGGACACGACGATCAACACCGTCGAGGTCTCCGACGGAACGGAGTCGTTCACCGCGACGGGCAGCTGGTCGCTCTCCGGCACCCGGCTCACCCTCGACGTCAGCCGCAAGCTCCACGCGGCGCGCACCTACGCGATCGACTTCTCGTCCTTCCTCGACGCGGGCGGCACCTCGCTCGACGTCGGCCACGCCTACCTGGGCGACGGCGTGCTCGACTTCACGATGGCGCCGCCCACCGGCGAGAACTGCCAGGACGCGCTGACGGTGGCCGAGGCCACCTCGGTGACCGGCGGCGTCTTCGAGTGGGTCCTCGAGCCCGACTCGATGACCGACATCGACGGCGGCAACACCTGCCGAGCGGGCGGGACCGTGACGGGCGCCGATGGCGTCATCCGTTACACGAAGACCACGCCTGCGGCGAGCGCGGGTGGGACGGCGCTGCACGTCCTGGTGACCGGCACCAACGCGAGCGTCCTGATGCAGGCCGCCGCGCTAGCGGGCGAGTGCGATCCGACGGTGGTGGGCACGGGGCCGGCGCGCCTGCGCTGCGTCAGTACGGCCAACCCGCAGCACATGTACCTCGACGTCGGGCCGGGCGACTACTACGTCTGGTTCACCCGCTACAACGGCACCGGCTTCCCAGGCGCGACCGTGCAGATCGAGGAGGTCGCGGCGCCCCCGGAGGGCGAGAGCTGCCTCGCGCCGTACACGACCTCGACCGCGGCGCCGATCTACACCGCGCCCGCAACGGCCGAGGGCGCGCACGTGTGGACCATTCCGGCCGAGTCCGCGCTGGCGATGGATCACGCCGTCGCCCACAACGGCCCCGGCGTGATGGCCTGCGACTTCAGCACAGGCACCACGCAGGACGTGAACATAGGCCAGGACGTGGTGATCGCGCTGCCCAAGGCGAGCGACACCAGCGTCGGCTGGCTGCGCTTCGAGCCGACGCAGACGAGCTGGAACCTCTCGGTGGAGCTGCGCGACCGCTGCGACGGAGCCGATCCGGCCACCGTTTCCCTCGCGTGCGAGGACGATCTCGCGGGCACGAGGATCCTGGAGACGACGATCACCGGCGCGGCAGGGGATCGGTACCTCTGGATCGCCGCCGACGCCGGCAACGGAACGTTCCCGAGCTCGATCGTCACCTACAAGGACATCGAGCCCGCCCCCGGCGACACCTGCGCGACGGCGATCCCGATCACCGTCGGCACCACCAACGCCGTCACGCCGAGCCGGCCGCATCGCCTCCCCGCGCCGAGCTGCTTCGCGCGGACCGAGAGCGTCACCTGGTATCGCTTCACGTCCACCGAGCACTTCACGCACATCCGCGCGGACGCCGCGGCCAACATCGCGGCCATCCGCGCGGCGGACGCGAGCGAGCTCCGCTGCCAGGCGAGCGCGGCCGACAACACGCCCCTCGTCACGTTCCTCCCAGCGGGCACCGACGTGTGCGTCGCCGTCTCCTCGGGCTCGCCCGTCACCTCGCTGAGCGTCGAGGCGCTCCCCTATTCCGGCAACCTGGCGGTCCCGACCCAGCTCAACATCTCGCTCCCGCGGGACGGGGCGGCCTACTGGATGGCGGTGACGCCGACCACGCTCTACTGGAACGACCAGCAGCATGGAGTGCTGTACGCCTCGAGGAGCGGCGGCGTCCTCGCCGACTTCCAAGGCACGTTCACCCCGAGCGCCTCCGACGTCATCGGAAACGCTGCCGTCGCCGTCGGGGAGTCGATCTTCAGCCTCGACAGCGTCAGCACCGTAACCCGCCCCCGAGTCTACCGGATCGTCCGGGACGGGGCGTGGGAGACGACCGTCTGGGACGCCGGCTCGGTCTATCCCGCGATCAAGTTCGACGCGATCACCTACGACGGGACGTCGCTCCTCTACGCGAGCGACTGGAGCTCGACCCAGCCGACCCGAATCTTCTCGCTCTCGCCGACCGCTCCCGGGCCCGCGACGCTGCTCGGATCGACCGACGAGGTGCGCAACGTGGTCGGCATCGCGGCGGACGCGACCTACTTCTATCTGGTCGGCGAGGACGCGACGGCCGCCGACGGCGTGTTCCGCATGCTGCGCAGCGATCTGAGCGCCCCGCCGGTCCGTCTGGCCACCGTGACCGTCGATACGACGCGCGCGTCGGTGGAGGTCGACGACCTCACGGCGGCCACCCACCTCTACTTCCGCGCCGCGGACGGCCTCGTGCACGTCATCGGCGATCCCGCCGGCGCGAGCCCGCGGCACTTCGGGCCGCTCACGTACCTCGTCGACACCGCCGACGACGCGATGTCCATCGATCACGCGACGGGCGCGCTCTACCTGATCGAGACGGTCACGACCGGTGACAACAACCTCGTCCGCCTCGACTGAGGCTCCGATCACGCTTCGAGGAAGAGAAGAGATGACCAGCATGCATCGGACGTGGATCGAGCGAAGCGAAGTGACGGCAGGCCGACACCTGCTGCCGTTCGCAGGTGGCGGGATGCCGTCACGCAGCGGAGCGACCCGTGTGATCGCGATCCTCCTCGCGGCGAGCCTCGCGGGCTGCGACGGGCCGGCGCCGGGCACCGACGCCGGCCCCGACGACGACGGCGGCGGACAGACCGACAGCGGCCCCGACGTCGAGACCGTGCCTCCGACCGTCGTCGCCACGATCCCGGGCGACGGCACCATCGAGGTGAGCCCGACGGCCCCGATTCGCGTGGTCTTCTCGGAGCCGATCACCACCAACGGCGGCAGCATCGAGCTGACCGCCGGCGACGCGGTGTTCGCGATCGGCACGCCGAGCCTGAGCGCCGACGCGCGCGAGCTCACCGTCACGCCGGCCGAGCTCGCGGGCAACACCGCGATCACCGCCCGCGTCGAGGGCTACCGCGACCTCGCCGGCAACGCGATGGCCGCCGCGCACACGTTCACGTTCACGACGAGCGATCCCTTCGCGCCCGCCGTCGTCGTGACCGCGCCGACCGAGGGCGCGACCGGCGTGGCCGTCGACACGGCCGTCATCGACGTGCTCTTCAGCGAGCCGATGATCACGACGCTCGGCGTCGCCGAGCTCTCGGGCGGCCCCGGCACCCTCGGCGCGCCC
>JAFAFA010000092.1 GCA_023423695.1 Pseudomonadota bacterium
GGATATGAAGGGGCGGGATAATCCCCCGCCCCCTAGACCGATTTCTTATTCGCTATCGATGTTAAGTTGGTCTTTGACCTGTTGTTTGAAGGTGGCGAGGGCTTCGTCGCGTGTCTTGTTGCCTGCGGTGTATTCGCGTACTTGGTCGCGCCATATCATGTTAATCGATTCGTCATACTGGGTTAAGTTCTTACCGGATGCATTGGCATTCGCCGGAACGAACACGTCGAACATGTTTTGCCCGCCGAGCAACGGAATCTCGCCGTTGGACTTCGACATGACAACGGAGGATGCAACGCTATCCTTCGTGCCTTGCTCGCCTTCCTTCATCGTGCCGTTAGCCCAATAAGTTTGCAGGCCCGTATCGGAGGAATCGAGCGTCACCCAATGAACGAAGTCGGCTACGGCCGCTTTTTTGGCTTCATCCTTGGCAACGTCTTTGTGAGCCAGCAGCCATGTGCCGCCCCAGAAAAATCCTGTCGGAGGCTCGGTGACCGCCCAGTCGCCGATCGTATCCTTCACTTGTCCGTTCATGACGTAGTTGATAAGCCAAGCGGGGCCGAAGAAACCGAAGATCGGCTGCTTGCCGCTGCCCGACATATCCGCGTACCAAGCTTCCGTCCAGTCCTGCGTATCGTTATGATAGCCGTTGTCCTTCAGCTTCTTGGACAGATCGAGGAACTGTTCTCGCTTCGGATCGATATGCAGCTTACCGTCGACAATCCAGCCCTTGTCGGAGCTGTTCTCGATCGGATGCCAAATATCGCCGTCGCCGGAAACGATGCCGTAGCCTTTCGCTTTCAGCTTGGCAGCCGCCTCGAAGAACTTATCCCAGCCGGGGCCGATTTCGTTCTTGATCGAGGTCGGATCGTCCGTTCCGAAAGTATCTGTGGCAAGCGAGCGGCGGTAGATGAACGCGCCTCCCGTCGCTTGATAGCCGAGTGCCTTGAGCTGACCGTCCTTGCTGCCGATATCGACCGAGTATTGAGCGATGCCGGCATTCTTAACCATGTCGTCGGTAAGGCCAAGATCGGCATAATTAGCGGCATAGTCGGAGGCGTCTCCTTGCGCATACTTAAGGATGAACGCGGCTTCCGCCGCATAGATGTCCGGAGCGTCCTTGCCGCCCGCGGCAAGCGCCTGGTCAAGCGCCGGTTGGTAAGCTCCGTCCGTAGTCGCGATAATCGTGGTTTTGAACTCGACGTTCGCATCGGGGTGAGTGGCAAGGTACTTCGTCGTCATGTTCGGAATTTCGTCTGTAAAGCTCCAGAGGTTGATGGTGACTTTCTCTTTGGAATTGTTGCCCGCCGGGGCTTCGGAGCTGCTGCTTGGCGAGCTTGAGCCGGGGCTTGAGCTTGCGCCCGCGCTGCCGGACGAGCCCGAATTTCCGCCGCCGCACGCGGCGAGAACGGAAGCCAACAAAACAAATGCTGTGGATGCGGATAAGAAGCGTTTCATTTCTAATGCCCTCCCTTTAATAACGCCTACAGTTACTTTGTAACCGCATACATAATTATAGGGTTTGTAATGAAAGCGCATAAGGAACTGACCATTGGGAGAAATTCCACTATTATTGGATGGAGGGATCGGTATCCAGCACCTGGTGCCGGTACTGGCCGGGGCTTATTCCTTCACTGTCTTTGAAAACTTTAACGAAATATTTGGCCGTCTGATAACCGACCTTCTCGGCGATTTCCCAGATCGGCATGCTGGTTGTAACTAACAGCTCCTTTGCTCTTTGCAATCTTCTGCGCGTCAAATAATCGCTGAAGGTAACGCCGGTCTGCTCTTTAAACAGCACGCTGAAATAGCTCGCGTTCAGATGCAGCTGATCCGCTACCTGCTTCATGCTGATCGCTTCATGCAGATGAGCATAGATGTAGCCGATCGCGTCCTTGATCGCCGTGCCGTAACGCGCTTCATCGCGGCCTACTTCGATTAGCTTCGGATCGACCAGCTTCTCCATCGCATCATGGCGCTCTCTGCTGTCGACGAGTTCCAGCGCTCTTTGTACAGCGTTAATCAGAGCCGTTTTGTCCAGCGGCTTAAGAATATATTCGAACGCGCCGAGCTGCAGCGACTTCTTCGCATATTCGAATTCGGCATAACCGGAGATGATGATGATGACGGGAAGCTGTCCGCGCGATGCCAACGTCTCTAGCATTTCCAGGCCGTCGACTTCGGGCATTCTTACATCCGTAATGATGAGATGAGCCGAATTCGTTTCCAGCCATGCGAGCGCCTCGACTCCGCTCGCGGCGCTTTCGATGCGATATTTGCCCGCCGACCAGGCGACGAGCGTCTTCTGTATGCCAAGGCGCGTACGAGGTTCATCGTCCACGATCAAGATCGTTTTCAAGACCGTTCGCCCCCTTCCGCAGGAATTGTGATTTCAAATCGTACCGTCGTGCCGACGCCGGGCTTGCTCTCGATCTGCAGCCCGCTGCCGCGCTCCGCCGTATTCGGATAATAGAGCTTAAGGCGCCGTTGAACGTTGGACATGGCCACCCCCGCCCCCTTCTTGGGGTTTTTGGGGAATCCGCCCTCGATGCTGTGCATCAGCTTGGCCAATGTCTCCCCGTCCATGCCAATCCCGTCGTCGAGGACGGCAACTGTCGCAAAGCCCGGTCGGGCCGAAAA
>JAFAFA010000108.1 GCA_023423695.1 Pseudomonadota bacterium
ACCCTCGCCCGGCCGTTCGACCTTGATGACGTCGGCGCCGAACCAGGCGAGCAACTGGGTGCAGGTCGGCCCCGACTGCACATGCGTGAAGTCGAGAATCCGCACGCCCTGAAGTGCCTTGCCCATGCATGCCCTCCCCATTACCCAGGAGCACGCGGGCGCCCCGGAGTTTTCGTTCAGCAGGTTTTTGGGAGAAGCCCCCAGCTTACGGAGGGGGCCCGCTCATGATCGGAAATGGCTGATGCCGGCGCTATCTGAGCCAGTTCCTTACGGCTTGAATCTTCTGATCGCCTTCACTGGTCCTGGCGTATTGCAGTCCCCGATGAGTCATATATTCACGAGCGAGTCCCTCACTGATCAACTCGGTGAGGATCGGCCTGACCACGACTGGCTTCAGGCGCGTGGCTTTCATGATGTCCGACATTGATGCTGTTGGGCTCAACGCCTCAGGACCAGGCAGAGCACGCAAGGTGTTGAGCATTGTCCAATTGATCGTCAATGGCGAGATCATAGGTGGCGAGATCACAGGTTCCTCCTTTCTCGCGGCAGGGCCGCGGCCCAAGTTGGGCAAGACAAGGGAATCCGGTAGCGATCGATATCGATGAATCCGAGCCTACGACCTCAAGCTACCTTGAGGTCAAGCGGCGATTTCATCGGTAGAAGGAAGATTATTCCGCTTCCGACGGACGTTGGTGCACAAAGCCTGGGCTGGTGGTAGTCGGGAGGGAGAGAGACATCGCCGTCCTCCATCGTCGTCAGTGCCGAAGCGAGGATCTCGCCCGTGTCAGAATTGACCGCGAGGTGGAGTTTTCTCCAGCTCCGGCGCGCCGTGCCGCTGTGCTTCTCCAGTTGCCACTCGCCTTTCCCGAACACCTTCAGCCCAGTAGAATCGATCACCACGGTCACCTGTTGGTCCGCCTTCTGCAACGCTGTTGCCACCTCCATGTCGACACTGCGCCGGGAGAAGGTGGTGTGATCCGGGACGGGCAGTTCGAGGCCGAGCAGGCGCATGAGCGAGCCCAGCAACCCTTCGGTCTGGCGCCACGGGCGACCAAACGCGAGACGCAGCATCAACCCGGCCTCAATCGCGAGGTCCGAGTAGCGGGGAGGCCGACCGCGGCGCCCCGTCCTAGGCGGCGTCCAAGCTGTGACCGCCGCCGGCGCAGGGCGGCATCGTAAGCCGCTCAGTTCTCAACCCGATAGCGGGCCCGCGGGATCTTGTGACGGCGGGTCTCGTTGGCCTTGTATGGCATCCGGCTCTCAGCTTCAGCGGGACGTCGCTATATCCGCCAAAGCCTCGACATCGCCAGCCTCTCATGATTTATGCGCCAAAGGCGAGCCCCGGGGCTCGACGATGCAGGGGAGCGGGCCTTCTGCACTCGGTCCGAGCGTCCATCTCCTCACTTGAACCGCCGGACCGTTTCCAGGAGCCGGTCGCAGGATCGGGCAAGATTTCTGGTCGGTGCCGTGGCGACACCTAGCAGAAGCCCGGACTCGGCCTTGTCCGGCGGCGCATACCAGGGCGAAAGCGGTGCCGGAAACATGCCGAACGTCAAGGCTTCGCGCGCGATGGCGACATCCGGCGTTCCCTTCGGCAATCTGAGCAGCACCGCCAAACCGGGAGCGGCAACAAGCTCCGCGCCGACGGAGGCGTGAAGACAATCCAGAACCGCCTGCCGCTTGGCCGCATAAGCGCGCTTGGTGCGCCGGAGATGGCGCATGTAGTGCCCCTCGCGGATGAACTCTGCGGTCGCGATCTGCACCGCGGGCCCAGGCGGTGGTGTCAGACATGCCGCTACCTCGGCGAACCGGGAGGCCAACGCGACCGGGGCGACCACGAAGCCCAGTCGAAGGGTCGGGCTGATCGTCTTGCTAAACGAGCCGATGTGGATGACGCGCCCGCCCCGATCGAGCGAAGCGAGCGCCGGCGCGGCCCTTCCCGTCAGCTGCAGTTCGCTCAGATAATCGTCTTCGATCACCCAGACCCGGTTCGCATCCGCCCATTCAAGGAGACGAAGGCGCCGCTCCAGCGACAAGGTCGGCCCGAGCGGCGCCTGCTGTCCGGGGGTCACGACGACGAGCTTCGCGTCGGGATGGCGGCGCAGTCCATGATCGACGTCGATCCCGTTCGCATCGACGGGAATCGGGGCCACCGCCAAACCTGCGAGTTCAAGCCCTTTCCTCGTCCATGGAAAGCCCGGGTTCTCGAACCAGACCGACTGCCCGGCCAAGCCGAGCACGCCGAGACCCAGCCCCAGCCCTGCGCCGAACCCCCCGGTGACGATGACCTGCGACGGCGAGCAGTTTATGCCGCGAGCGACAGCCAGATAGGCTGCGATCTCCCGCCTCAACTCCTGCTCTCCGCGGGGGTCGGGATATGACGGGGGAACGCTCGCCTCGGCGCGGACGGCGTTCGCGCGAATGCGCGCGAACAAGGTTGCCGGGAAAGTCTCGGCCGCCGGCACGCCCATCTGAAAGAACGCAGGCCCCCGCGTCATTTCCAGGTAGGTCTCCAGGAACGACCCTGCGTCCGGCGGCGGCTCCCTCCTTGTGGCGGTGCGCGGGCGTTGAGCAACGCGCGTGCCCATGGCGCGCGAGGCCTCGATCAACTGGGCGGCGGCGAGAGTCTCGTAGGCGGTCCGCACCGTTCCGCGTGCGACGCCGAGCTGGGCCGCAAGATCTTGCCAGGACGGCAGCCGTGCGCCGGGTTCCAGCACGCCGTCTTCGATGGCTTTGGCAACGCCCCTCCGGATCTGCTCCGACAGGGAAGCCTTGGCAGAACGGTCGAGAGTCAGGTCGAACGGCTTGTTCATGCCGTCATGGTACAGGATTTCATCACGTTCTTGGGTCTTTTTCCTGGCTCAGAAACCCCGCATCTTCAGATGCGTCACAGGAGAAAGCCCATGAAGAACCGCATCATTGCCCCTGCTGTCATGGCCGTGCTTGCTGCGACCTTCGCCGGTCCTGCCCCGGCTCATGACACTCAAACCGAAACGGTGACGGCCAAGTTCGATCAGGCCATTGCCAACATCCCGGGCAAGTCGCTCCGCGTGGTCGAAGTGGAGTACGCGCCCGGCGCCGCTTCCTTGCCGCACACCCACGCAAAGTCCGCCTTCATCTACGCTTACGTGCTGTCCGGCGAGATCGAGTCGAGGGTGAACGACGGTGAATCCCGCCTCTACAAGGTGGGTGAAGGCTGGTCCGAAGCGCCGGGCGCAATCCATTCCATCAGCCGCAACGCCAGCAAGACTACGCCTGCGAAACTGCTTGCCGTCTTTATCGTCGACTCCGGTGAGACCAAGCTCACCTTTCCCATCAAGTGAAAGAAGGAACCTGACCAATGACCAACAGGCTCGACTACAATCAAGTCGCCCCCAACGGTGCCAAGGCGCTGGGTGGGGTCTATGGCTATGTCATGCAGAGCGGTCTGCCCGGAGAGCTGGTGGATCTCGTCTACCTGCGGGTTTCACAGATCAACAACTGTGCCTTCTGCCTCGACATGCACACGCGTGAACTCATCAAAAGAGGCGTGAAGGTCGAGAAGCTTGCGCTGGTGCAGGCATGGAAGGAAGGCGGTCCTCTCTTCAGCCGGACCGAGCGCACTGCCCTGGCCTGGGCCGAGACCGTGACGCTCGTTGGCGACACCGGCGTTCCGGACGACGCCTACAACGCTGCACGAGAGGTGTTCGATGAGAAACAGCTCGTCGACCTCACGATCGCGATCAGCCTGATGAACAGCTACAATCGCATGGCCATCAGCTTCCGGAACACGCCGCAGGCCGTTCTGGAGAGCTGAACACGCCACGACTCCGATGGAAGGCCCAGCTTGGGAAGGAGTACAGACCATGGTGGCCAATGACATTTCGGATGTGAGAATTCCCGACAGCAAACTGGCCCGTCAGGTGACCCGGTTCATCCGGGACACGGAGAGCGATCTGCTCTTCCATCATTCGGTCCGGGTTTACTTCTGGGGAGCCATAGCGGGAAAGCGACGGCGCATGAGCTTCGATCCGGAGCTGCTCTATACCGCCTCCATGTTCCACGACATCGGCCTCACCACGACCTATAAGAACAGCCAGCTGCGGTTCGAAGTGGACGGCGCCAACGCCGCGCGGGATTTCCTGCGGGCGCAGGGAATTTCGGACGGTGACATCGAAACAGTTTGGAACGCCGTTGCTCTTCACACGACGCCCGGCATTCCGGAATTCATGCGTCCGGAGATCGCGCTGGTGCAGGCGGGCGCCGGTATGGACGTGGCTGGCCGCGGCTACGACCAGTTTACGGGTGACGAGCGTGACGCCGTTATCGCAGCCTTCCCCCGCGAAGCCGACTTCAAGCACGGGATTATCGACGCTTTCTATGAGGGCATGAAGCACCGCCCCAACAGCACCTTCGGTACCTTCAACGACGATTTCCTGGCAGCAAAGGATCCGGCGTTCCAGCGGGTGGATATGTGCAGCGTCATCCTCTCATCACCCTGGACGCGCTGACCGAAGCAAGAAGCCGCGGAACGCCGGCGTCCCGGAACAGAACAGAGTCCCGGTCAGGCAGCCATCCCTGGGCCACCTGTTGAAGCCCCTGCCGTGACTGCCGCGGACAGGGCATCCACCAACCTGACAGCACCCTTGGCGGCGAATTCCCGCCCGTTCCCGGGTCACGCCACAGGCCGTGAAGGCGCGCGCCGTGGCGGCACAACATGAAAGATCGAACACCATGATTCAGCGGACCTTTCTCATCACCGGTGCCACCAAGGGCATTGGGCGGGCTCTGGCCACACGCCTTGCCGCCAACGGGCATCGGGTCGTCGGCATCGCCCGCGGCAGCGACCCGAGCTTTCCCGGAACGCTGGTGTCCATTGACCTCAGCGACAGCCAACGCGCGGCCGCGGCGCTCGCCGAACTGGCCGAGCGCTTCTCCTTCGACGGCGTGGTCAACAACGTCGGCCTGGTCCGGCTGCACCAGCTCGGCTCCATCGAATTGACCGAAGTGGATGAGATCCTGCGCGTCAACCTGCACCCGACCCTTCTGACCGTGCATGCGCTGCTGCCGACGCTGCGCGCCAAAGGCTGGGGCCGCATTGTCAACCTGTCCAGCCTGACCGTGCTCGGCGTCGCTCAGCGCACCGCATACGCCGCGGCAAAGGCGGCGGTCGGCAGCTTCACCCGCACCTGGGCGCTGGAGTTGGCGGAGACCGGCATCACCGTCAACGCGGTGGCGCCCGGCCCGACCGAGACCGAACTCTTCCGCCAAAATACCCCAGCCGGCAGCGAGGCGGAGCGCCGCTTCCTCTCGCTCATTCCCATGAAGCGCCTCGGCCAGCCGGAGGAGATTGCCGCGGCGATCGCTTTTCTCCTCTCCAACGAGGCCAGCTACATCACCGGGCAGACGCTGTTTGTCGACGGTGGTGGCTCCATCGGTAAAGCGCTGCCCTGACCCACATGCCTGTGTCCAGATCGCCGTGATTCCGGCGTTGTTGCATAATTCGGACAGCGGGCAAACTGCCCGCTGTCTCCCGGGTTTCAGGCGAGTTAGCGTGAGACCGGCATGCCGAGGCTGGTCATCCGATTGAGGACGGCGCAGGCGATCCGGGCCTCGACCTTCTGAGCGGGCAGAGTCCTGGCCCGGAGGCTCCGTCCGATGAGAACCTTGTAGCGGAAGAAAGCGGTCTCCACGAGGGCGCGCCTTTCATAGCCGGTCGCCGCCTGCCAGATCAGTCGGCCCTTCTCGGCTATCTGCTGGATGTGGTGGTCGCGCTGAGTGGGAGTGGTGTCGGCCTTCTGGCCCGGCGCCGCCGTGACGCGGGGCGGGATGATCACCGCGGCAGTGGGGGGCGGTCGGAAATGGCACGGTAGACGGGCTCTCCATCATACGCGCCGTCCGCCAGCACCGCGTTGACCGGGCCGGGGATCTGGTCGAGCAAGAGGCCGACCTGGGAGGCGTCGCCGTCCTCGATGGTGGTAAGCTCCGCAGCCAGGATGTCACCGCTGTCCGGATCGATGGCGATGTGTAGTTTTCGCCAGCTCCGGCGTGGCTTTCCGCCGTGCTTTTCCAAGTGCCACTCGCCGGCTCCGACCATCTTCAGGCCTGAGCTGTCGATCACCACGGTCATAGGGCCGATCGGCTTCACCAGCGCGGCCGCCAGCGACAGGCGGGCACTCCGTCGGGCCAGGGTCGTGTAATCGGGAACCGGCAACTCCATGCCGAGGATCTGGACAACGGAGCGCAGCAGTCCCTCCGTCTGCCGCCATGGGCGTCCAACGGCCAAGCGCAGCATGACTCCGGTCTCTATGGCGATGTCCGAGTGGGCTTCTGGACGGCCCCTCCGGCCGGTGACGGCGGGTGTCCATGCCGCAAGAGCCTCGGGTGTCACCCAGATAGTCAGGCTCCCGCGTTGCCGAAGAGCTCGGTTGTACTCTCCCCAGTTCTCGACCTTGTACTTGGCCTTCGGGATCCGGTGACGGCGCGGTTCATTGTGCTTATACGGCATGCGGGCACTCGGCAGCGGAGCCCACCTCCATAACGGTTGCGCCGACGTCCCGCACCACGAACCGGATTTATGCGACAACGCCATCAGTATCCACAAAGATAAGGAGGACACAAGCGCAGTCTATGGGCTCAGGGTCATTCATGGATACATGATAACAGCGTGAGAATACCAAAAACTTTAGAGGCTTCAATATAGACGTTCCTAAGCGTCATCGGCCATTCTGTCGCTCATTTGCTCTTTCGTTGTTATGCCGATTTCCATATTGCTTAAACTTCAAGATCTCACTTACCTTGCGGCCCGGCACAGCCAAGAGGAATAAGGAAACGCACCAATGGAAAGCTGGACTGTGCACTGCTAAGTCGTTCCGCCGAAGCCAAAATTCAAGGAAAATTCAACAGGATGCGAGTTCTACCGGGATCTCTGTCCTTCTTTGGCGGAACGACCTCTGGAATATGAAATCTTCAAAAAGAATAACGAGGAAGGAAACGCTATGAATCGAGTTGCAGTGGTTACGGGCGGCACGCGCGGGATCGGCGCCGCGATTTCGGTTGCGTTGGACAAGGCCGGCTACAAGGTCGCGGCCGCTTATGCCGGCAACGACGCCGCGGCCTTTGCCTTCGCCGAGAGCACCGGCATCCGCGTGTACAAGTTCGACGTCGCGGATTTCGACGCCTGCAAGCAGGGAATCGCCGTAATCGAGTCCGACCTTGGCCCAGTCGATGTGCTCATCAACAACGCCGGCATCACCCGCGACGGTGTGATGCACCGCATGACCTACGATCAGTGGGAGAAGGTGATCCACACCAACCTGTCCTCCTGCTTCAACATGTGCCGCAACGTCATCGACGGCATGCGCGAGCGCGGTTTCGGCCGCATCGTCAACATCGGTTCGGTCAACGGCCAAGCCGGCCAGTACGGTCAGGTCAACTACGCCGCGGCGAAGTCCGGCATCCACGGCTTCACCAAGGCGCTGGCACAGGAGAGTGCGGCTAAGGGCATCACCGTCAACGCCATCGCCCCTGGCTACATCGACACCGACATGGTGCGCGCGGTGCCGGCCAACGTGCTGGAAAAGATCGTCGCCCGCATCCCGGTCGGCCGCCTCGGCCGCGCCTCGGAAATCGCCAAGGCGGTGCTGTACCTCGTCGACGACGACAACGGCTTCATGACCGGCTCGACCCTATCGGTCAATGGCGGCCAGCACATGTATTGAATTGGGGCTTCGCTACACGGAACAGGGTCTGGGTCCCAGCGAGCGTTCCTGTCATGCAGCCAGTTCGTCGAGTACGGCATCAGTGGCGGCCCTGAAGGATCTGTCAGCCTTCACGCCAACTTGTTTGCCGCCGCGAGGCAGCGCATCGATCACCTCCAGAGTGGAAGTGATCCTTTACGTCAACCCCGCGCCGTCAAACAAGTTGGCGCGAAGGCTGAGGTGCGGGCTGCAGCCTTCAAAGCCAGCGAAGGCGCCCGTGAATGGTTTCTGTCAGTCGTCGGGTCATCTTGTTCGGGGGCGCAGGGCAGCGTGTTGCACGGATATGGGCGATGTCGTAGGTGGAGACCTGGCTCCGCCACTGGTCTGCTGCCATACCGCATAAAGCGAATGCCGGTTGCCGCCACCACATCCCACGGCCGGATCGGCGCGTATTCAACTGGGCCGGGTACGATGCCGCCCTGCGCAAGCCTGCTGGTTGGCGCCCATGCGCCGGTGCAGCAGGTGCTGGACGGTGCTTTCGGTCGTCGTTGTGGAGATGGGCTCGCCCCGGTGTCGGGCGGCGGCGTAGTCGATGATCAGGTCGGCCTGTCCAGCAACGTAGGGTTCGAGGGCGTGCAGCAGCGTTGCCATCTTCCGGGCCGGCGGGCTGTCGGCGGCTTCCAAAGCGGCGTCAAGGTCGGCCAGAAGGTCGCCGATCAAGGTCAGCGCCCGTTCGGTCTGCCCATGCCAGAGCCGCTAGCGCAGGCGGGTCACACTCTCGGAGATCACGTGCTGCTTCACCGCGCCGCCCTTGCCCGTCACCTCCACCATGACCCGCCACTTCATTGCACCACCGGTTCGCTGCCTTCCCAGCGCCCTTTACCATCCTCCCCCCAGGTTTGAGACGGTTACGCGATCACATGCGGGACGAAACGGCTGGTGTTGCCGGTGATGAGCGCGCGGTCCTCGCGAATCCCCAGGCCGCAAGCCTTGTCGCCGGCCATCCAGACGCCGAAGACGGCGTGGTTGCCGTCGGCCTCCGCCAGCGGCGTGAAGGCCTGGTACACCCAGCCGTCATCGACATAGGGTCCTTCGGTCTGGGCGATCGGCTGGCCGACCGGGAAGCCGGCGGCGTCGAGGGTGGCGATGCTGACGTTGCTGCCCTCGCGGCCGAGCAGCGGCTTCGCCACCACCGTGCTGCCGGCTGGAAAGCCGGTGCGGTCGAGGGCCGTCGGCAGCAGGTTGGGATGGCCGGGGTTCAGCTCCCACAGCAGGGCGAACAGCCCCTTCGAGGCCATCACCATCTTCCAGGCCGGCTCGATCATCCGGATCCGCCCTTGAGCCGCGGCGGTTACCAACTCGCGGCCGGTCTCCTCCCGGATCATCCAGTCCCAGGGATACAGTTTCATCAGCTGCCGGATCGGCAGGCCGGCATCGTCCAAGAAACAACCGGAGGCATCGTCGTAGCGGATCGCCTGGATCGGCATCGCCTTGGTGGTCATGCCGGCGCGCAAGGCCAGGGTCTGGAGATAGGCGATGGTCGCCTCGTCCTCGGGGTGCGGCATCAGGCAGGCGAAATGAACCGCCTCCGCTTGCGACGCCAGGGCGGGAGAGGCCTGCATCCGCGCCTGCCAGCGCCCGACCAGGGCCTCCTCCAAGCTGTTGAACTGGTCTGCTTCCGGATGGGTGTCCTGAAGCCAGCACCATTGGGCGACGGCGGTCTCGTAGAGCGAGGTCGGCGTCTCGGCGTTCAGCTCCAGCGCCTTCGGCGGCCCGCCCTTGCCGTCCCAGGCGAAGTCGAAGCGGGCGTAGAGCGCCATGTCCCGGCCGTCACGCTCCGCCCAGCTCGCCTCGATGGCCGGGGCGGCCCAGCGGGGAAGTCCGACCTCCTCGTACAGGCCCCGCGTCACCACATGGCCGACCGCCTGCTCGCACAGACGGTAAACCTCCTCGGCGGCAGCCTCCAGCGTCTCGATCTCGGCGAGGGAGAAGCGCCAATGGGCGCTTTCGTCCCAATAGGCCGTACCGTCGGCGTCGGTATGGAACGGAAAGCCGATCTCCTCGAGCTTGGCCTGCCAATGCGGGCGGGGCGCCGTCGGCACGCGCTCCATGGTCTCAGCTCCCCGAAAAGCCGCGCGACGAGCCGGTGGAACCGAAGCCGGCGCTGCGTCCGTTGGTGGTGACCGTGAAGGACTTGCCGGCGTTGCCCGAGCCCGGCCGGTAATAGGAACCGGAACTGGAGGCCGCGCCGCCGGAGCCCGGACGGACCTCCTCCCGGCGCTGCGGCGGAAGCGGCGTCTGGCTGATCCGGGTGTTCCCGCTGCGGGCGTAGCCCTGGCGGTCGAAATAGACCGGCTGGGCGTAACCGCCCGTCAGGCTGCGGCCGATCATGAAGCCGACCAGCGCCGGAACGAAGACGTTCCCCATGCCGACACCCCCGCCTGCGTTCGCCCCTTCATTGGCGGGGGTGCAGGCACCCTCGCCCATCTCCGCCTCGCAGGCCTCACGGCTGGCGAAACGGGGGGCGCCCGCCCGATGCTCCTCGCGCGCGGCCGCGAAGGCCGCGGCACAGTCGCCCGCCGGCATCTCGGCGGTGCAGGCTTCGACGGAGGGATAGACCGTCGCCTCTTCGGGGCCGTCCTCGCCACAGGCGACCAGGATCGGGCTGATGCCGCCCAGCAGCAGGGCCGCCACGGTGCACGAGCGCTTCATTGGAAAACCGTCCTTCGATCAATAGGTCAGCGAGCCGTAGTTCAACAGTCCGACCGCTATGGAGAGGCTCGCGAGCAGGATGCCGTAAGCGGTGCGGTCGGCTTCGACGCCGGCACGGAAATCCGGCAACAGCACGCGTGAGCCGATGACGTAGACCAGGAGCTGCGACACAAGCGCGATCACCCCCCATACCGCCAGATCGACGATGCTGCTGGTGTGTGACGCGACGCTCATCAACGGCAGCGCGAAGCCGATCATGGCACCGCCCAGGGTGAGGGCCGCGGTCGTGTTCCCCTGACGGACCAGGGCCAGGTCGCGATACGGGGTGACGGCGGTGTAGGCCAGAATGAACAGCAGCAGGAATCCCAGCATCACCAAGGCGAAGAGCAGATATGACGGCAGAGTTGTCAGAGACTGGAGAACCGACGGCATACCTTTATCCAACGTTGCATCGCCACCCCACAGCGTTGCACCGTTTGCAGACGTCCGACAAGGCCGGACGGGCCGGCGGGGGTCGAGCCGCGCCGGATCATAAGTGGTAATCCGCCGGGCCGCGGCGCGGACGTGGGGACCTATCCTTTTTCGCCGTTGCGCAGATGAAATGGCGTCGCCACCGTGTGAGTGAACATTCATTCACAGAGAGGCGTCATGTCCACCGATGTTCGCCACAAGGTTCGCGATGCCGCCATCGCGCTGTTCGCCCAGAAAGGGGTGAAGGCGACGACGGTCCGCGACATCGCCCGCGCCGCCGGTGTGTCGGAGGGCGCGCTCTACCGCCACTGGCCGAGCAAGGAGGAACTGGCGGCCGAGCTGTTTGCGGCGGAATACACGGCCATGTCGCAAAGCCTGCGCGATGCGGCCGGCGAGGGTCCGGCGCCGGAGCGGCTGCGGCGGGCCATCCACCATGCCTTCCATCTGGCGGAGGCGGCTCCCGACCGCACGCGCTTCCTTCTGCTGTCGCAGCATGAATCGCTGCCCCTGGTGCCAAGGGGGCAGGAAACGCCGGTCGACGTGATCTGCGGCATCGTCGCCGACGGGATCGCCGAGGGCAGCATCGTGCCGGCAGACCGCGACGCGCTGTCCCACATCGTCATCGGCGCCATCGTGCTGAACGTGCAGTCGCAGGTCTACGGCCGGCAGACAGCGCCGCTCTCCACGCTGGCCGACCCAATCGCCGACGCGATCCTTACCGGCATCGCGGTTCGCGCGGAGAACTCCGGGACCGGAGCCGGACAATGAACGCTCCCTCCTCATTCGCCTCTCGGCGCTTCCTGCCGCTGTACCTCGCCCGGTTCCTCGGCGCCTACGGCGACAATGTCCTGCGCGGCGCCATCGCAGTGCCGGGCACCGGAAAAACCGATTATCCGGCCGTGACCCCGTTCGCCGCAGGCATAGTCACTGGGGCCGCTGCCAGGGAGACCGCGTGATGGAGAACACCGCAGCAGCCGCTAAGGCGGCGGCCGACCGGCGCCCCATCGCCACCCGCTCGGCCCGCTGGGCGCAACGGCTGGCGGCCTGGCTGACCACGACGCCGGTGACGCCCAACCAGATCTCGCTGCTGTCGGCGGTGTGGGCGGGGATCGGCGGCGCGCTGCTGCTGCAGGGCGGCGCCCTGGGCTGGATCGGCGCCGCGCTCTGCGTCCAGCTGCGCCTGCTGTGCAACCTGCTCGACGGCATGGTCGCGGTGGAGGGCGGGAAGGGATCGCCGGTCGGCGCGCTCTACAACGAGATTCCCGACCGCGTCGCCGACACCGCCTTCCTGGTGCCGCTGGGCTACGCCGCCGGCCTGCCCTGGCTCGGCTGGGCGGCGGCGCTGGCAGCCATGATGACCGCCTATGTCCGGACCTTCGGCGGCGCCCTGGGGCTGGCGCAGGATTTCGGCGGCGTGATGGCCAAGCAGCGCCGCATGGCCGCCCTCACCATCGCTCTGCTCGCCCAGGCGGTCGAGCACGCGCTGTGGGGGACGGGATACAGCCTGCACGTGGCGGCCTGGATCATCATGGGCGGCAGCCTGCTCACCGTCGCGACGCGCACGCTCGGCATCGCCCGCCGCTTGAATGTCCAACATCTGGAAGCCCGTCAGCCGGAGGCACGGTCATGATCCCTCTTCTGCAACCGGCGCTCCGCCACGGCCTGCTGGGGCTGACCCGCCTGCTGGTCGGCGCCCGCGCGAGCTGGGAAGGCAGCGCGCCTGTGGACGTTCCGCGCATCTATTTCGCCAACCACACCAGCCATCTCGACACGCTGGCCGTCATGGCGGCCCTGCCGGCGGATCTGCGGGCGCGCACCCATCCGGTGGCAGCGCTCGATTACTGGGGAGGATCGGCCCTGCGGCGTTCGGTGGCGGTGGGCTGCCTGAACGCGCTGCTGGTCGACCGCACCGGCAAGGCGACGGCGGAGGTGATGGACGCCATGGCGGCGGTGCTGGAAGGCGGCCGGTCGCTGATCCTCTTCCCCGAGGGCACGCGCGGAGACGGCACCGTGGCTCCGTTCAAGAGCGGTCTCTACCACCTCTCCCGGCGAGTGCCGGCCGCCGAACTGGTGCCCGTCTTCATCGAGAACCTGCACCGCGTGATGCCGAAGGGCATGCCGCTGCTGGTGCCGCTGATCTGCACCATGCGCTTCGGCGCACCGCTGGAGCCGGTCGAGGGCGAGGACAAGGCCGCGTTCCTGGAGCGGGCGCGTGACGCGCTGGTGTCGCTGTCCCGGCCCAAATCGCAATCCGCTTCCCAGACCGATTCCAAACCCGACTCCCAGTCCTCCGGCCAACGGACCGCCCGATGAGCAGCATGATGAACGCCGTGACGAGCTTCTTCACGACCACCGAGCCGCTGTTCCTCTGGCTGTCGGGCGCCGCACTTGGCCTGCTGATCGTCGCCACCCTGATCGGCGCCGTCCTCGCCTACCGCGTGCAGACGCCAGCCGGGCGCGACACCGTGCGCAACCTGAACGCCCGCATCCGCTCCTGGTGGGTGATGGTGGCTCTGTTCGCCGCGGCGATGCTGCTGGGCAGCGTGGTGACGCTGGTGCTGTTCGCCATTCTGTCCTATCTGGCGCTGCGCGAGTTCATCACGCTGACGCCGACCCGACGCGGCGACCATGCCGGGCTGTTCCTGTCCTTCTTCGTGGTCGTGCCTCTGCAATATTGGCTGATCGGGTTCGGCTGGTATGGACTGTTCTCGATCTTCATCCCGGTCTACGTGTTCATGGCGCTGCCGTCGCTGTCGGTGCTGGGCGCCGACCCCACCGACTTCCTGACCCGCACCGCCAAGGCGCAGTGGGGGCTGATGGTGGCGGTCTACTGCACCAGCCACGCGCCGGCCCTGCTGTGGCTCGACATTCCCGGCTACGGGCTGCCCAGCGCCCTGCTGCTGCTGTACCTCATGACGGTGGCGCAGCTGAGCGATGTCTTCCAGTACGTGTTCGGCAAGCTGTGGGGGAAGACCCGGCTGTCGCCCGGCATCAGCCCGTCCAAGACGGTGGAGGGGCTAATCGGTGGCGGGCTGACCGCCGTCGCCATCGGCACCGGGCTGCACGTCATCACGCCCTTCTCGCCGCTCCAGGCGGCGGGCATGTCGCTGCTCATCGTGATCGCCGGTTTCTTCGGCGGCTTCGTCCTTTCGGCGATCAAGCGCGACCTCGGGGTCAAGGATTGGGGCACCATGATCGAGGGCCACGGCGGCGTCCTCGACCGCCTCGATTCCATCGTGTTCTCAGCGCCGCTGTTCTTCCACCTCACCCGCTACTGGTTCACCTGACCGGAGGGCAGGCCTCCGATCGGCACGGCCTCTTCACCAAGCTTGGCTGTAAAGCTCCAAGGCATCCTCGTAGCGGACGTCGCGCGGATTGTTGATCAAAAGCCTCTGCACCTTCATGGCGTCGGCGGCCAGCATCGGCAGATTGTCCCGTCGCACGCCAAGCCGTTCCAGCCGCTGCTCCATCGGCATGGCGGCGACGAGATCGAGCATGGCGTCGATGAAGGCGGCCGCCGCCCCGGCCGGCGTGGCGAAGGAGCGGCCGTGCAGGATCGCCGGGGCGAGTTCGGCGTAAAGCCCCTCGGCGGCCGGCCGGTTGAACTCCAGCACCGGTCCGAGCATCAGCGCGTTGCTCAGTCCGTGCGGCACATGGAAATAGCCCCGCAGCGGATAGGCCAGGGCGTGGACCGCCCCAACCGGCGCGTTGGCGAAGACGATGCCGGCAAGCAGCGAACCCTGGAGCATGGCCGCGCGGGCGGCCACATCGCACCCATCCGCGATGACGGCGCAGATGTTGCCGCCCAGCAGGCCCAGCGCGCCGATGTCGGCGCAAGCTGCACCTGGTCGCCGACCCCGGCCACCGGCGAGATCCTCGCTTCGGCGTTGACGGGCAACGAGGAGGGAAACGCCTCGCTGGTCGGTCCATTACTCGACCAGATCGCCCGCCCGATTGAAGCTGTGCTAGCGGATGGCGCGTACGATGGCGAGCCCATCTACCGCGCCATCGCAGCACGAGCACCGGAGGCGGAGGTCATCATCCCGCCGCGGTCGAGCGTGGTGCCGAGCGACACGGCCGAAAGCGCCCCCACACACACCGTGACCGCAACATCCAGCTGATCACCGAGCGGGGCCGCCACGGGTGGTCGCGGGGGTCCAGTACGGCAGGTGGTCCGTGGGCGAGGTGCCATGATGCGCTATAAGCAACTGATCGGGCGCAGCCTGCGCGCTCGGAGCCTGACTGCACAGAAGGTCGAGGCCACCGTCGGCTGCAAAGTCATGAACGTCGTGACCAGCATCGGCATGCCGATCTCCCATAAGGTCGCTTGATCACCAGTATTTCAGGGCAAAATCTGTCAGGATGCCGAGTTGTGCACCAAAGTCTTTCGCTACGGCACCGGGGCGGCCGAGGCCGCCCCTTTGTGCGCAGCAGCCGGGGGCCGGCTGTTCCGTTTCTGAACAGTCAGTTGCGTCTGATCACGTCCCGCCAGTGACGATAAAGTGCTGCAACGTCGCCGCTGGTCAAGATCGGCATGGCGCCCCGCAACTGGTCATCGGACCAAGCCCACCACTCCATCTCGAGCAGTAATGTAATGAGGTCTTCATCGAAGCGCTTCCGGATCACCCTGGCGGGGTTGCCGCCCACAATTGCATAAGGCTCGACGTTTCGCGTCACCAGTGACCTCGTGCCGATCACGGCACCGTCACCAATCGTGACGCCAGGCATGATGATTGCCTCTGAACCGATCCAAACGTCATTGCCGATCACCGTGTCGCCCGCGGGCAGATAGCCATTCTGCGCGCCGGCGAATGCCGGCACGTCAGGCATCCAGAAGAAGGGAAACGTGCCGATCCAGTCGTTCCGGTGGCCTTGGTTGCCCGCCATGATGAACGCCACGCCAGACCCGATCGAGCAGAAGCTGCCGATCACCAATTTGTCGACACCTTCATCCGGGAGAAGAAAGCGGGCGCAGTCATCGAAACTGTGACCATGATAATAACCGGAATAGTAACTGTATCGACCGACAATGATGTTCGGGTTGCTAACCTGCTTCTCCAGCAAGATGCCCTTAAATGGGCTTTCGAAGAAGTTTTCCATCGAGTCACTCACTGCATGTGAGCCGCCGAACCAGCGGCTCCCTGTCTGCGCGGAGGGCGCAGACAAACACCGCGGGCCACCTTCCAGGTCGCGCGCGTTCAAGCTCTCTGCGTCAAACGCGTGAGAGCACGATGCAGATGGTACTTGGACTCGCCTTCATAACGAAGACGTATACAGCAGGGGAAGCGGATCGCCAATGGCGAAAGGGCAGCAATCAGAGCGCACGACCGCCAGGATGGGGCGGACACGACCGGCATATTCCAACCCCGCTCCCTCGCTTTCGCATCGCCTGCCGTCAGGTGGCGATCGCCTGCTCGCCCATGGTTTCAATCCCAAAACAAACGCGGTGCTCGACCGACCGGCGCCGGACCTCGACGACGTGATAGCCGTACTCGGTGTAGGTCGCCACCATTGCTTCATACGTCCTTTCGGCCTCGTCGAGCGTCTGCTTGCGCTCTTGGTCCTGCGCAAAGATCTCGGGCCATGGGGGTGCAATGAAGACGCGCCGATTATACTGATATAGCTTGATGGCCTTCACGAGATGGGGCGGCAGCGGCCGATTGAGCATCCGCAAATATCCGGCGATATCCGGTAGCCCGCGGTCGAAGAACACCGGACCGGCTTGATCCTGCGCCGGATAGTGTTGGTGCACGGAGGCGAGCCGGACCGGTTGGCGGGGGCGAACGCGCCGTGTAGAAGGGTGGCCCCGTTGCCCTGACTACCGCGCCCGCCATGCCCTTCAAGCACAACGCTGCCCGCCGCCACCGCATTCCCAAGATGCGGTTCACGGTGACGAATTGGTCCTCGTATGAAGCGGGGCTGTGCCGGCGCGGCAGCCTGACCTTCTGGGTCGATGAGGACGCGATCGCCGGCTGGTGGGCCGCTCCACGAACGACACCGGGCGGTCAGGCGCGCTATTCAGACCTCGCGATTGAAACAGCTCTTCTGGTCCGCGTGGTGTTCCACCAGCCGCTGCGCCAGACCGAGGGACTGCTCGGTTCCTTGCTGGAGCTGCTTGAGCTCGATCTACCGGTGCCCGACCACACGACCCTGAGCCGACGGTCCGCGACACTGACGCCGATCCTGCGGGCTGCCCTGCCGGACGGGCCAGTGCACTTGGTCCTCGACAGCACGGGCCTGAAGGTCTTCGGGGCGGGCGAGTGGCTCGCCGACAAGCACGGCGCTCGTGGCCCGCGATCATGGCGCAAGTTGCACCTGTGCGTCGACGCGACCTCCTCGACCATCATTGGCGCGGTCTTGACGACCACCGAGGCCGGAGACGCCTCGCAGGTCGGCCCCTTGCTCGAGCAGACGACCGGCCCGATTACCACGGTGCTGGCGGACGGCGCCTATGACGGGGAGCCGATCTACCAGACCATTGCACAGCACGATCCTGGAGTCGTGGTAATCATCCCGCCGCGCGCCACCGCTGTGCCCAGCAACCAGACCGAGACCGCTCTGACGCAGCGCGACCGCCACATCCAGCGGAGCCCCGAAACTGGCCGGATGGGCTGGCAGTGCGAAACCAAGTACGGCCGCCGCTCCAAAGGGGAAACGGCCATGGCGCGCTACAAGGGCATTCTTGGCGGGCACCTCCACGCCCGGACTCTGCCCGCTCAGCAGGCGGAAGCCATGATCGGCGTATCCGCCCTCAACCGCATGCTCGACGCAGGACGCCCCGTGCCGGTGCGCACTGCGTAAGCGGCGGCAGAATGGACGAACAGACCGGCCGCCCATCTCCATGCACCAACACCTCGAGGCCGCCGTCGGCTGCAAAGTCATGAACAGTTTGGGTATGCCGATCTCCCGCAAGACCGCCTGATCACCGTGGCCCAATGGTGGAGACCGCCATCACGCCGGTTTGTGCGCCAAAGTCGTTAGCTTCTGCTCCAGGGGTTGAATAGTGGAACGCCCATCGGCTCGAAATCACGCACGTTGCGGGTCACGACGGTCAGGCGATAAACGAGCGCGGTGGCCGCGATCAGGCTGTCACCCTGTGGCCGAGGGTCAGGAACGTGGAGCGTCGCGCAGCGCTGCGCTACCTCGGCATCCACCGGCAGGATGCGGCCCCGAAAGGCCGATATCACCTGCGTGTCGATCCAGGCGCGCAGCACCGCCCCTTGGATGGCATCCCGGCGGCCGACCTGCCCTGCACCCAGTTCGACCTCGAACAGGGTGATGGCGGAGATGAACAGGTCGGCCGGCGGCACGCCCCACGCCCAGGCGAGGAGGCCGGGGTTGGCCCGCGCCGGCCGCCGCAGTTCGGAGATGGCGTTGGTGTCGAGCAGGAACATCAGTCCAGCACCGCCGGCCGGGCTATGTCACCGATCCGCGCCGGCTCGAAATCGAAATCGGCACCGGCATCGTCCTGGCGCAGCAACTCGACGATGGAGCCACCCTGGTCGCCCGACAGGCGTTGATAGGTGTCATAGCGCAGCAGCACGAAGGCCGGCTCCCCGCGATCGGTGACGATCACCGGACCGTCCTCGGCTGCTCGCTTCGCTCCACTTGGGTTCTGATTGAACTCTCTGCTGGATATCATTCGGCCCATGCTATCCGCTCCAATCATTATTACAATGCTACAATACTACATCAAGGCGAGGCCCGCCACATCGAATGTAGATACAATCCTACAAATCAGGGCGTTTTGTAGGGCATCAAATGCTGACCTCACCCATATCGTGATCAGAGTCCAAGTGCAGGATATGTTCATCCGCCAATCGAGCGCGTGCGCGGCCTGAGGACTCCGCCGTTCGTCCGCAGCTTTGTCCGCCTCAAAGGCCGGTCGATGAGAGCCGGCATGCCTCAGTGGCTGTTCGTGGACGTCATGCGGGGGTGGCCTGGGTGACGAGCCGCTTCAGGCGGCGTGAGAGGATCAAGATGAAGGCGATCTCGATGAAAGCGACGAGGTGCTCCTTCGTCCGCTCGGCAAGG
>JAFAFA010000112.1 GCA_023423695.1 Pseudomonadota bacterium
CCCAGGCTCCGGTGTGGAAGTCGATCTGCAAGGTCATCGGCAAGGAGGAGTGGATCACCGATCCCGACTACGCCACCCCGGTGGCCCGCCTGCCGCGCCTGATGAGCATCTTCGCGACCGTCGAGGACTGGACCAAGACCCTGTCCAAGTTCGAGGTCATGGACATCCTCAACAAGTACGACATCCCCTGCGGCCCGATCCTGTCGATGAAGGAGATCGCCGAGGACAAGTCGCTCTACGAGACCGGCACGCTGGTCGAGGTGGAGCACCCGACCCGCGGCAGCTACCTGACGGTCGGCAATCCGATCAAGCTGTCCGACAGCCCGACCGAGGTCACCCGCTCCCCCCTGCTGGGCGAGCACACCGACGAAATCCTGCGCGACGTGCTGGGATTTGACGAGCAGAGCATCACCGAGGCGCATGAAAGCGGCGCACTGGGGCCGGCCCAGACTCGCATCGCCGCCGATTAGGACCGGACGATCAGCACCGGCGACATAAAAAAGCGTGCACCGAGAATCCGCCCCTTCCAACGACCGTTCGCCTCTGCCCGCGTTGCGGGATTTCAGACTGATAGACAGGAGGGATCAAGATGACTGCCGTAATCGATCCGACCCGCGTCGGACACCCGACCGAGTTGGTGCGCCGCCTTCTCGATACCGCGAAGGCCGAGGGCCGCACCTCCTTGACCGCACCGGAAGGCAAGGAACTCTGCGATCTCTACGGCATTCCGGTGCCGCGCGAAGGACTGGCCCGCAGCGCCGACGACGCGGTCCGGCTCGCCGAAGGCATGGGATTTCCGGTGGTGATGAAGATCGTGTCGCCGCAGATCCTGCACAAGACGGAAGCCGGCGGCGTGCTGGTCGGCGTTCCCAATGCCGATGCCCTGCGCGACGGGTACAAGACTATCATGGAGCGCGCCCGCGCCTATGACCCGAAGGCCGAGCTGATCGGTGTCCAGGTCCAGCAGATGGTGACGGGCGGGACCGAGGTCATTGTCGGCTCCATCACCGACCAGAGCTTCGGCAAGCTGGTCGCCTTCGGGCTCGGCGGTGTGCTGGTCGAGGTGCTGAAGGACATCACGTTCCGCCTGGCGCCGGTGACGCGGGAGGACGCGCTGTCGATGTTGGACGGCATCCAGGCCGCGGACATGCTGAAAGGGGTGCGCGGCGGCAAGCCGGTCGATCGCGCCGCACTGGCCGATCTGATCGTCAACGTCTCCCGCCTTGTGGATGAGGTGCTGGAGATCGTGGAACTCGACCTGAACCCAGTCTTTGCCCGCGAGGACGGCGCCATCGCCGCCGACGTGCGCGTGGTCCTGGACTTCGAAGCGAAGACGCCGCGCTACCGGCCGGAGCCGGACCAGATCGTACGGCAGATGAACCGCATCATGAAGCCGGACGCGGTGGCGGTGATCGGCGCCTCGTCGGAAGACGGGAAGATCGGCAACTCGGTGATGAAGAACCTCATCAACGGGGGCTACAAAGGGAAAATCTACCCGATCCACCCCAAGGCCGATGAGATCCTGGGCTACAAGGCCTACCAAAGCGTCAAGGATGTGCCCGGCGACATTGATGTGGCGGTCTTCGCCATCCCCGCCAAATTCGTCGCGCAGGCCCTGACCGAAGTCGGTGAAAAGCGCATCCCCGGCGCCGTGCTGATCCCCTCCGGTTTCGCTGAAACGGGCAACGTCGAGGGGCAGGACGCCATCGTCCAGATCGCCCGCAAATACGACGTGCGCCTGATGGGGCCGAACATTTACGGCTTCTATTATACGCCCAAGAATCTCTGTGCCACCTTCTGCACGCCGTATGACGTGCAGGGTAAAGCGGCCCTGTCCTCGCAATCCGGCGGGATCGGCATGGCGATCATCGGCTTCAGCCGCTCGGCCAAGATGGGCGTGTCGGCCATCGTCGGTCTCGGCAACAAGTCGGACATCGACGAGGACGATCTGCTCTATTTCTTCGAACAGGATGACAACACCCAGGTCGTCGCCATGCATTGCGAGGACCTAAAGGACGGTCGGGCCTTTGCGGATGCCGCCAAGCGGGTGTCCAAGACCAAGCCGGTGGTCGTGCTGAAAGCCGGCCGCACTTCAATGGGCGCGCGGGCGGCGAGTTCCCACACCGGTGCGCTCGCCGGCAACGACAAGATCTATGAGGATGTCCTGGCGCAGAGCGGCGTCGTGCGCGCCCGCAGCCTTCAGGATCTGCTCCAGTTCGCCCGCGGCATTCCGGTGCTTCCGACACCGAAGGGCGAGAATGTCGTCATCATCACCGGCGCCGGCGGGTCCGGCGTGCTGCTGTCGGACGCTTGCGTGGACAACGGCCTGTCGCTGATGTCGATGCCTGCCGACCTCGACACGGCGTTCCGCAAGTTCATCCCGCCCTTCGGGGCCGCCGGCAATCCGGTGGACATCACCGGGGGTGAGCCGCCGACCACCTACAAGAACACCATCCGCCTAGGCCTGGAGGATGATCGCATCCATGCCCTGATCCTGGGCTATTGGCACACGATCATCACGCCGCCGATGGTGTTTGCCCAACTCGTCGTCGAAGTTATGGAAGAGATGAAGGCGAAGGGAATCGAGAAGCCGATCGTCGCCTCGCTTGCCGGCGACGTACAGGTGGAGGAGGCCGCCTCCTTCCTCTATGAACACGGCATTGTCGCTTATCCCTATACCACCGAAACCCCGGTTACCGTACTGGGTGCCAAATACAAGTGGGCCCGTGCAGCCGGCCTCCTCTGATCATGCCCGTCGAGCCGATGCTGTCTGCGCAGCGGAGACGCCTTCAGCCGCTTCCGGCTGATATCAGATCAACAAAGGATGAGACCGGCCATGCTCGATCCAGTGACATACGATCGGGATCTCAGCGTAGGCGATGTGGCAAAGCGCTCGGGCGTCGCCGTTTCGACACTCCACTTCTATGAGCACAGAGGCCTAATAAAAAGTTGGCGCAGTGATGGGAATCAGCGTCGCTATACCCGGGATGTCCTGCGCCGGGTTGCCGTCATAAAGGTCGCGCAACGGCTCGGTCTTTCCCTGGGGTCGATTGCCGCTGCCCTTGACGTACTGCCCAAGGACCGTTCTCCAACCGCCGAGGACTGGAAGAGGATGTCAAGTGCGTGGCGTGACGAATTGGACGACCGGATCACCAAGCTCGCACGACTTCGGGATGAACTTGACCACTGTATCGGGTGTGGTTGTCTTTCGATCAGTGACTGTCCCTTGCGGAATCCCTGGGACGTTCTTTCCGCGTCGGGTCCCGGCCCGCGATTGCTTGACCCGCTTTAGAGCGCGCTGCTCTGTCGAAAGCTTCAGGCTGAAATATCAAGCTAAACAAGGCGGTTGACGTTGTAAACGACGCCTCTGAGCAATACCTGAGACCGTTGCGTGAGGTCGGTGCGGGCGGAGAGGGCCTTGCCCTACCTCCGCTCCGCGACCGACATGGCGATTTTAATGGACTGATCACAAATGACAAATTCTGCCTGTCACGCTCAGGGCGGCTTTCTCTGAGCTGGTGGCGGCTTGCCTTGCGTCTGCGGGGTTGCGGGCAAACGGGTGTGAGCACCGTTCCCGATCTGAACGCAGATCCGGGAGGAGCCGATGAAGCGCCACTGGCAAGTTCGCCGCCAGATGCAGGCGGCGACGGATGGGGCTCAGCGATGGGATCGGGCATACATACTCATCCTGGAGATGACCCTTCAGGCCGTCTCGCCGGCTTCACCGGAAGCGGTCGATCCCTCCCTACCAGCACAGGAGGGGAACCATGAGGACGGCGATCTATGTGCGGGTTTCGACCTCATGGCAAGCCCAAGCCCAGACCATCGAGCAGCAACTCGATCGCCTTCGCACCCATATGCAGGAGCAAGGCGAGGACATCGTCAGCGACACCGTCTTTCGCGATGACGGCTATAGCGGGGCGACGCTGAACCGGCCGGGCTTGGACCGGTTGCGCGATGCGGTACGGGCTGGTGCGGTTGGGCGGGTGTTGGTGACGGACCCCGACCGTCTGGCCCGTAACTACGTGCAACTGATGGTTTTTGTTGGAGGAACTGGAGCACCATGGCTGCCAGGTCGAGTTTCTAGACCGGCCAATGGGACGCGATCCACAGGATCAGCTTCTGTTGCAGATCCGGGGCGCCGTGGCGGAGTACGAGCGCACCTTGATTGCCGAACGCATGCGACAGGGACGCGAGATGAAGCTGCGCGCCGGATGTCTGTTGCCCTGGACCAGAGCTCCTCACGGCTACCGCCTGGACCCGGATCGTCCGCGCGATCCGGTCGGTGTTACGGTCGATCCGGCGGAGGCGGCCGTCATCCGTGAGGTGTTCGCCCGTTTCATTGAGGACCACAGCAGCTTGTTCAGCTTGGCCAAGTACTTGCGCGCCCTGGGCACCGCCTCGCCGACTGGCCGGCCGCATTGGTCCCCAACCACCCTGCGCAGAATTCTGACCAACCCCAGCTACACCGGCCAAGTGATTGCCGGGCGGTGGCGCAGCCGTCCACCCCGCAGCCGTCGGTCGGCCACTCACCCCATCGGCCGCCCTTCAGACTCGTCGATCCCGACGCCAGCAGAACAGTGGATGCCGGTGGCGAACATCCCGGCTTTGATCAGTGAGGAACAGCTCAAGCAGGCGCGGGGTAAACTTGATCAAAATCAAGCATTTGCACGGCGTTATAACATCCGACATGAGTATCTGCTGCCGGCGTTGGTAAGCTGTGGCGTCTGTCAGTCAGGGTATGTGTGCCGCACCGTTCACCCAGGATACCATTACTATGTCTGCCGCGGCAAAGGCGATGCGATCATCAGCGGACGAGAAACCTCTTGTTCAGTACGCTACGCTCCGGCCCAGCAGCTTGGTGATTTGGTTTGGAAGAATCTCTGTGCACTCCTTACCGCCCCTGAGCAGATTACCCAAGCCCTCAGCCGGGCGCATGGCGGAGGCTGGCTGCACCAGGAACTGCAAGCCCGACGCGAACAGCTACGTAAAGGTCAGTGTGGGCTTGAGCAGCAGATGGAGCGCCTGACGCGTGCGTATCATCGTCGGTTGGACGCCAGCGGCGCAGAAGGAACGGTGAGCCGAGCTGTCGCCAAAAACGGCAGCACAATAGGTGTGGCCCGGCTCACAGCGGCAAAACGCTCGCGGCTCTAGGATGGCATCAATGAGTTCCACTGAACCTGACATGGAGTGCCATCATGAAGACCATCATCCTTGCCGCCGCGGCTCTCGCCGTTGGTTCCTCCGCAGCGCTGGCAGGCACCTCGTCCGGGACCATCAAAACCGGTCCGTATGTGTCGATCTGTTCGACCAACCCGAAGGCGTGTGGCGCCGGTTACGACCCGTTGACGCGGCCTCACGTCCCTACCACGCCGACCGCGCCTCGACCCCGCTAAATCCAGGAGACCCTCCATGCTCAAGCTCAGCATCCTGGCAGCGGTAGCCATTGGCGTTCTCACCGGCACGGCGTCGGCAGCGGTCAAGCCCAAGCCCTTGCCCGGCCCCTGTCCCCTGTTCTTCTGCAAACCGGGACCGCCGCTGCCCATCCCGCCGCATATTCCCAAGCCTCTCCCCTACTGAGAGCACCTTGCTCTGTCGAAAGCCTCGTGATCTGAGGGTGTGATGCCCATCTGACGGGCATCAGGGAAAATCACCTTCTGTGCTTTGCGCGGCTCGCCCATGCTGTGGCGCGCCGCGCGCCTCCCGTACGTCTGAGCAAATACGAGGGTGACGCCATAGATACCGTGACGTTTGTGAAGCGACAAAGCGGGTTTGAGGCCAGACCAGCCGCCCCGGGTCAAGGCGGGCGCTGACGCGCCCTCGCCTACGGCAACTGCGGCCTTGACCCGCGCCGTCCGGCCTGGCGATGGTTCGACATCGGTCGGTCGGGGCTCAGGCGGCCGTCCCCTGAGGTGGTGAGGGCGACCAGGCGCGCCGCTGTTTGGCGACGGTCCAGACGGCGACCATCAGCTTGCGCATCGCGGCGATCAGCGCGACCTTGCCCGGCTTCCGCGGGTACGCAGTCCATCGTAGAAGGCGCGCAGCCAGGGACTGGCGTGCACCGCGTGAAGTATTGGCATCCACAGCGCCCGCCGCAAGGCCGCCTTGCCGATCAGCGACAGCCCCGCCCGCTTCGGCGCTTGTTTGCCGGAGTGCTTAAGGGCCGGAACGAGGCCAATGTAGGAGGCCAAAGCATCCGGCGAGCGGAACCGCGCGGGATCGTCGAGCTCGGCCACCAAACGCGCCGCCGTCGTCGTGCCAACTCCTTCGATGGCGGTAAGCAGACGACCGACCTGATGATCGTCGAGCAACGTCTTGACTATCGCGTCGATGGCGAGAAGCCGGGTGCGCCAGAGCGTCAGGTCCTCGCAGGCATGCCGGTCCGCACGCGATAGACATCGCCGCTCTGGGCGGCCACGGTCTGCTTGGCGGCGGCGATGAGCTGGCGCGCCACCGGGTCGCCAACGAGGTGCCGCGGTCCGTGGCGCAGCTTGGCCAGACGCCGGGGCGTGGCGGCGGCGACGTCCGTCGCGGTCGGGAACGCTTTCAGGATCGTCAGGGCGAGCGCCGTGTCCAGCAGGGCGACATGGTGCTTGAATTCGGGGAAGGTGAGGTCCAGCAGGCGATGGAGGTGCCGCACGCGGTCGCCGCAGTCTTGGACGAGGCGGTCGCGATGACGGACCAGTTCGCGCAACTGCTCGGTGGCGTGATCAGGCAAGGTTGCCGGCAGCGGCCGCTTCTGCTGGCCGAGGCGGGCGAGCCCCAGGGCGTCGAGTGCGCCGGTCTTGGTGCGTATCAGCGCTTCCTGCTGGAAGCGGGCGGACTGCAGTGGGTTGAGGACGGCCACCGGTAGGCCGCGGGCGACCAGCGCAGCGGCGAGGTTTTTCCAATAGTGTCCGGTGGCTTCCAGCACGACGAGCTGAACCGGTGCCAGCCGCTCAAGCTCGGCGAACAGTGCGGTATGTCCCGCTTGGTCCGCGGTGAAGCGGAACGGCTTGCACACAGTCGAGTCCTGATCATTCACCGCGGCGGCGGCATGGGCTTCCGCGCCGATGTCGATGCCCACGAAGGTCATGGCGTCCCTCCTGTCATTACGGGCCGCGAAGAGCCTCGGAGCCGTTGCCGGCACCTGTCCTTGTGGATGCGGCGCCACCGGCGGGTCGGTGCCGGTGCGTCGTGATACCGTGCAGGCCCCAGGGCAACGGACGATGCTGCCAATCTATGGCGCAGGGCCGAACCCTGGAACGGACGACGACACCCCTCTTCCGAACCCACCCCTCTCAACCGCGGATGAACGACATCGGCAGCCAGAAGGGCGGACACAGAACATACAAGAACGGACGGCATTGTACGCTAGGCAGTGAGCCTTTGAGACTGCTTGTCCTACCCGGATACCATCCGAGCGGTCCAAAAACCGAACATTGTCGATCAAGCAGAACCGTAATTGTATAAAACACACGATGTCGGCGGCTTCCAGAGGAACTCCCAAGAGCGCCCATTGGTCCCGTCATGCCTCATCTTCCAACTCAGTCGCCTTGCCGTAGCTTCTCGCCCGTCCTATGGCGTCATCCCCACCCGCACCACATGCCGCGGCCCCACACCGAGGCGGCAGGGTTCACCGTCACCACCTGACCCACCACCAGCGGGTCGAAGAGATGGTGCACCGCCGCCAGACACTGTTTGGCTGTTGGCGCCGTGTGGCTGCGCGTGAGACCCTCGATCCAGGCCGCGACATACAACGGCTGCACCGCGGGTGAGCGACAGCACTCCGGCGGCCTCGCACCAGGTGAGGAACTCGCCGGCGGCCCGAACGTAAGCCCGCCGTGTGTGCGGGTTGCGGATCTCGGCCGCGAAAAACTCCGGAAGCCGGACGCTCGCCCATTCGCCAGCAGCGGCGACCAAGGAAGGCAAAACCAGTGAGGAGACAGGAACGAGTGTCGTCATAGGGCAATCGGTCCGGCAGGGTGCGTCACAGGTGACGGTCGCACTTCGAAGGCACAAAGCGCGCAATGCTGTCGGCAGCGCTGATTTCGTGCGAAGGTGGGAACGTATTGTACACCCTTCACCCCCTGGGAGACCTTGGTCCATGGATCAGCGCTCCAGACCGTCCACGCCGCTTGCCACACTCACGAAGGCGCTTGCGCAGATCTCACGGGCCCGGAGCACAGACGAAGTCGTCGCGACCATCCGTGCCTGCGCGAGGTCTCTGATTGGCTGCGATGGCATCTCCGTCGTCCTGAAAGATGGCAGCCTCTGCCATTATGTGGAGGAGGACGCGATCGGTCCGCTCTGGAAAGGGCAGAAATTTCCCGCCTCCGCCTGTATCAGCGGATGGGCGATGATCAATCGGAAAACGGCTGTCATTCCTGATGTCGCGAAAGATGATCGCATCCCGCACGAGATCTACAGCAACACCTTTGTGCGCGCGGCCGCAATGGCGCCGGTCCGTATCGATGATCCCATCGCGGCAATCGGGGCTTACTGGTCACAGCCCTACACTCCGGACGCTTGGGAAGTGGAGACGCTCGAAGCGCTAGCGGACGCCGCCGCGACAGCCTTCGAAAATGCCGAGGTCATCGCGGCGCTGAAGACCGAACAGGTCCGTCCGTCTGGAGCGGAAGGAGCAACCACTGCAGAAGACCTCGCCGAGGCAATCGGAGCAGTCGCCGGGATTGCAGCCGTACCGACCATTCTCGATGTCGTGCTGCGCATGACAGGCATGGGCTTCGCGGCCGTTGCCCGCGTGACGGAAACGCGGTGGGTTGCCTGCCAAGTGCTCGATCCGGTGGGCTTCGGCCTGAAGCCGGGCGATGAGTTGCCGATCGAGAGCACGCTCTGCAACGAGATCAGAAGCCATCGCCAGACCATTGTCTTCGACGACGCCGTGGAGGATGCGCAATATTGTGACCACCATACCCCGCGGATCTATGGGCTGAGGAGCTACATCTCCGAACCGATCATCCTGGCGGACGGCGCGTTCTGGGGCACGCTCTGCGCCATCGATCCGACCCCCGCCAAGGTCAATAACCCAGAGGTACTGGGCGCCTTCAAACTGTTCGCCGAATTGATCGCCCATCATCTCGATGCCGAGGCTCGACTCGAAGTGACGACCGCTTCGCTTGAGCGGGAGCGCGAACTTGCAGAACTGCGCGAACAGTTCATTGCGGTGCTGGGTCACGACCTACGCAACCCCATTGCAGCGCTGGATGCGGGAACCACCCGCTTGCTGAAGGAGGGCTGGACCAGCCGAAGCCCACTGGTGCTCAACCTGATGAAGGCGAGCCTCTCGCGGATGACTGGCCTGGTCGAGAACGTCTTGGATTTGGCGCGGGCGCGGATGGGTGGCGGGATCACCCTTGCGGTGACGGCGGATGACCTCACGGCAACGCTTCAGCATGCCGTCGATGAAATGCGGATCGCGCATCCGGGCCGCGAGATTGCGGCGGTCTTCGACCTATCTGCGATCATCCCGGTCGATCATCTTCGCCTCGCCCAGATGGTGTCCAACCTGCTGTCGAACGCCATCACCCATGGCTCCGAAAAGATGCCAGTCAGCATCACAGCCACCGTCGTCGAGGGCGAGCTGAACATTTGCGTTGCCAATGGAGGGTACCCCATCCCGCCCGAGCAGATCGACAAGCTCTTCCTGCCGTTCAAGCGAGGCGAAGGGAGGATCGGGAGCCAGGGGCTGGGCTTGGGGCTCTACATCGCGTCGCAGATTGCCCAAGCCCACGACGGCAGGATTGACGTGCGCTCCGACGCCAATGAAACGTGCTTCACGTTCAGAATGCCGTTGAAAAGCTAGAGGAGGCACGACCCCACTGAGTGGCTGTTCGTGGACGTCATGCGGGGGTGGCCTGGGTGACGAGCCGCTTCAGGCGGCGTGAGAGGATCAAGATGAAGGCGATCTCGATGAAAGCGACGAGGTGCTCCTTCGTCCGCTCGGCAAGG
>JAFAFA010000113.1 GCA_023423695.1 Pseudomonadota bacterium
AACAACGCGATGAGCAGCGCGGGCACGACCTCCCGAGCGTTGCGTGCGACGACGGCTCCCCAGATCGCGAGCATGGAGAGATTGAACGACTGCCACAGGAGAAGGAAAGCGAGGACGCGCACCCACCGACGACGCCTGCCGTTCGCGTCGCGCGGCACCCGGGTGAGCAGCGCTGCCCAGACCGGCGCTGCGCTGATGGGCACGGCCGCCAGGACGCAGCAGATGGCTGCGAGATACGGATCGGACGGGTCCGAGTCCACGCACCGAGACTATCAGTGATTCATCTTGCTCGGTCCGCGGATCCCGCGCGGGGATGCTCGAGCATGAGGCGGACGACGATCTCGGGCGCCTTCGAGACCGCTGCGATCAATCGAATCAGCTCAGCGCTTCGGCGAACCGGCGCGCTTCTTTGAGGCGGGCGCGCGCTTCGGGCGTCGTCGCGCGCGCCTCGATCGCCGACAGCAGCGCCGCGCTCTCGGGCGCGTCGACCCTCGCGATCGCGATGAGCAGCATGCCGAGCAGGCCGTGCGTCTCGAACGCGTACGCGGGCTCCATCACCTCGCGCGCATAGGCGAGGTCGCGCGCGTCCCACTCGTCGCCTCTGCGGACAAGAACTTTCACGGCCTCGAGCGCGCGCGCTCGCTCCTCGTCGGTGCCGGCCAGCGCCTCGTCTCGCCGCGCGCGCGCCACGCTCCACATCGCGTCGGTCTGCTCCGCCGCCGGCGTGTTCGAGAGCACGGCGATGGCCTCCGTCATCGACGAGCGGCCCGCCTCGAGATCCCGCCGAGCCTGCGGCCGCACCGCCGCGCTCGCGCGAACGAGCGCCGCGCGCAGCTCGGGCCGCGCGTACAAGCCCTGCGCGACCTCTTCGACGGTTCCGTCCGAGGGCTCGTGCTGCTCGCCGAGCAGCCGCCGCACCGCTGCCTCGCGCACGTACGGATCGTCGGCCTCGAGCTCGCGGCGCGCGCGCTCCCGCAGGACGGGATCGGGCCCGAGCGAGCGCCAGACCTCGTGCGGCACGCGGTCCCAGCGGCCCGGGGTGCCGGCGCGCCGCGCCTCGATCAGCACCTCGCGCAGCGCCGCGTCGAGGGGCCACCGCACGAGGAGCTCTCCGAGCGTCGTGCTCGGCGCGTGGTATCCGGACGCGAGCTCGCCCGCCCGCTCGAGCGGGCAGCCGAGGATCCACTCGAGCAGCGCGCGCGCGTCTCCCTCGTCCGGGGCGATGATGCACGCCGCCCGCGCGATCTGGTCGTCCAGGAAAGCCTCGACCTCTTCGCCCTCGCTCGCTCTGCGGTCGATCTCGCGAAGGGCCTCGAGCACCTCGCCGAGCGCGCGCGTCCGGACCTCGGGCGGGAGCTTCGCCGCCTCCTCGAGCTGCTTCTCGCTGAAGTAATCACCTCGCCGCCACCACAGCGCGTAGAGCCGCGCCAACGTCGCCCCGCCTCCCGGCCGCTCGAGGAGGAGCGGGGTCCACGCGCGCATCGCGCCGTCGGAGACGTGCTCGGCCGAGAGCACGCGCTCCCAGCAGGCGACGGCCAGCGCGTCGGAGAGCGGCGCGAACGCGAGGGCGGCGCGCTCCGGCGCCTCCTCGCGCTCGTAGCCGCGCAGCTCGAGCACCGCGCGCGCCTCCTCCAGGATCGCGTGCGCGTGGCCGTCCGGCGAGATGGGGAAGGCGCCGCCCCATGGGTCGTCGGCGCCGACCTTCTGCGCGGCTGCAGCGCGCACATCGGGATCGGCGTCCCTCGCCAGCGCGTGCAGGACGGGCGCGGAACGCGCGCTCACCGGCAGCGCACGCGCGAGCGCGAGGCGCGCCGCCTTCACCTCACAGCTCGCGAGCCTCTCGGCCAGGCCCGGGACCTCGAAGACGCGCTCACCCACCCCGTGGACCGCCGCCGCGAGCACGTCCTCCGCGTCGTCGCGGACCTTCATTCGGCACGCGTGGATCGCCCACGCGCCCCACACGACGGACCGCAGCCCCTTCGGATCCCGCGTCGCCGCGTAGGCGCGAGCGGCGAGACGCAGACCGGTCAGCCCACGATGGAGTCGGGCGTGCTCGCGCGCGCGCAGCGCGTCCACCTCGGCGTCGTCGAGCTCGACTCCTTTCGGCACCCGCTCACCCTTGACGCCGGTCTGCGCGTCGAGCCGCGCGCGCTCGGCCATGCTCGCGAGCTCGTCGGGATCGAAGAGCGGCTCGATGTCGTCACTCACTTCTTGCGCCTCCTGCTCGCGCCGTGGCGCGGCCCGGTGCCGCCCATCCGCACGTGCGAGAGCACCCCCTCGAGCGCCATCGCCAAGCCCTCCGGGAGCCGCGCTCGCTCGGCGTCGAGGATCGCGAGCAGCGGCTCGTGACGAGGACGGAAGACGAGCGCGCTCAGGAGCGTGCCGACGAAGCCGCCCGGATCGCTTTCCCCCGCCACGGCGGCGTCGATCAGCCCTCGCACGAACGCGCCGTCCTCCGCGGTCCACGCCTCGGGCGGCGGCAGGGAGAAGAGGGCGTCAGCCGGGTCCTCGATCGCGCCGCGAGCGTTGCGGACCGCGGCCCACTCGTCGGGCGCGAGCTCCTCGCCGGCGTCGTTCAGCGACGCGGCGAGGTCGATCAACTCGTCGGCGCCGAGCGCGACCAGCCGGCTGCGCACGACCTCTTGCGCCGCGCTGCGCAGCTCCGGCTCGTTGAGCATGACCGCGCGCAGGCGCGGATCGCGCGCGGCGTCGCGGAGCAGGGCCTCCGGCGGCGGATCGCGATCGCGATCGTGACCTCCCCGCACGAGATGGCGCAGCGCCCAGGCGATCGCGTCCTCGTCGTCGCCGCGCAAGCAAGCCTCGGCGTGAGCGCGCAGCGCCGGGTGAGCGGGCTCGATCAGGCGCTCTCGAATGGTCTTGGCGTCCTTCTCCCAGCGGCCCGGGAAGCCCGCGACGAGCGCGCCGGCGAGCGGCTCGAGGAGCGCCTCCAGCCCGGCACGCGGGGCGAGCGCGATCTCACGCAGCTTCGCGCGAGCATAGCTGTGCGAGTCTTCGTCCCACGCGAGCGCGCCGGCCTCGGCGAGCGGGGCCCCGAGGCCGAGCTCGAGCAGCGCCGTCGGATCCGCCTCGTCGGGCCACGCGTCGGCGAGCAGATCGGCGAGGGCAGCCAGGCGCGACGCGTCGTTACGGGCCCCGACCTCGAGGCAGAGCTGCGCGAGCCGCATGCACCCGTCCACGTCGCCGCGTCGCCGGAGGGCGGGCGCGACCGAGCTGCGCGCCCCGTGGATGTCCATGAAAGCCGTCTGCCGCGCCCAGGTGACGAGCCGCTCTCCATCGAGCGAGAGCCAGCGCTCGACCAGCGGCTCCGCGCCTCGCTTGCTCCGGCCGCGGGTGGCGCGCATCCATGCGTCGAGGATCGGGCCGGCGAGCTCGTCGGGCAGCTCGGCGATGGCCTCCGCGAGCGGCGTTGCGTCCTCGTATACGCCCTTCTCGAGCGCCTCGGCGGCGCGGTCGAGCGGCCCGCGCAGGCCCGCGGCCTCCGCCGCCGGGCGCGTCGCGAGCGGATCGCGCGGGAAGAACGGCGCCCAGGCGGGAGGCGCAGCGCCCCCGAGCGCTTCGCGCGCGCACTTCCGCACGAAGCTGTCCTCGTCCTTGGTGAGCGCGAAGACGATGCTCGCCGCCTCGGCGTCCACCTCGTCGCCCTCGCCGCGCATCGAGCGCAGCGCGCGCTCACCGAGCCCCATGGCCGTGTACGCGCGCAGCTCCGACGACTTCGAGCGCGCGCAGTCCCGCACGCCATTGTCGACCGCGGTGATGTTCGGAAGGATGACCTGCGCGATCGACGCGAGCTCGTGCTCGAGTCGAGTGGGGTCCCGGCGCGCGATCGCGAGATCGAGCGCGGCCGCGAGCACCCGCGGATCGCCGGTGTCGGCCGCCGTCTCGAGCGCGAAGAGCGCCGCGTCGAGCGGCAGCTTCGAGAGCACCATCTCGAGCCTGATGTCGTCGAGCTCGGGGAAGCTCCGGCGGAGCGCGGTGGCGTCTTCCACGAGGCGGATCGCGCGGTCGGCGTCGAGGAGAGGCGGCTCGTCTCGCAGGGGTGAGCGCGGCATCGCTCCTGAGCGTCACCCGAACCGGCGTGTCCAATCAACCGCCCGCGGATCAGAAGACCTGCGGCACGCTCGCCGGCGTCTCGGGTGCGCCGCGGCGGCGGCCGGTGATCTGCATCATCACGAAGAGCGTGAGGATCGCGAGCGCGGTGATCGCGAGGCCCGTGAAGCCCTCGAGCAGGAAGGTGGCCGAGAA
>JAFAFA010000037.1 GCA_023423695.1 Pseudomonadota bacterium
TGCAGAAGGAGGTTCTGGACGACGTGGAGCGCACGCTGCGCACCGAGTTCATGACCAACCTCGCCCGCACCAGCCGGCGCGACAGCCACGAGATGCTGGCGGAGATCTTCAACGGGCTGGACCGCACCACCGAGCACCGCTTCATGGCGGCGCTGGAGGAGCGCAACCGCGACAGCGCCGAGCGCATCAAGTCGCTGATGTTCACCTTCGAGGATCTGTCGAAGCTCGACCCCGGCGGCGTCCAGACCGTCCTGCGCACGGTGGACAAGCAGAAGCTGGGCACCGCGCTGAAGGGGGCGTCGGAGTCGCTGAAGGACCTGTTCTTCTCCAACATGTCCGAGCGCGCGGCCAAGATCCTGCGCGAGGACATGGCCGCCATGGGTCCGGTCCGCGTCCGCGATGTGGACGAGGCGCAGATGTACATGGTCCAGCTCGCCAAGGACCTCGCCGCCCGCGGCGAACTGGTGCTGGCCGAGGGCAGCGGCGAGAACGAGCTGATCTACTGATCGGGCATGGAGACCGCTGAGCCATAAGGGACGGGCCGCACTGATTTTTTCCCCGGCTGTAACATTGGAGGTTTGACGGATCGCTCGGAACGGTGAACCCTTGGAGACCGAATGGGCAGGATCAGGGAGGCCGCTGTCACGATGCCTTGGCTATGGGCTGCTCGCGCAGGCTCCGGCCGGGCCGGACATCCGGCTTCTGCCCACCGTCCGACCGGCCACAAGGCCGGCGGGCGCCGCTTCGGCCAACAATCAGGGAGCTTCCGAACATCATGACCGCTGACACGCTGCAATCCCGTCTCGTCGCCCGGGTGGCCGGCCCGATCGTCGCCGGCCTGCTGGGGCTGGGCGTCGCCGCCGGGCCGCTGGCAGCACTCGCCGAGACCTGGGACATGCCGACCCCCTACCCCGATACGAACCTGCACACCATCGTGGTGAAGCAGTTCGCGGAGGACGTGAAGGCGGCCACCGGCGGCAAGATCCAGATCACCGTCCATTCCAACGGCTCGCTGATCCGCCATCCGGAGATCAAGCGCGCGGTCCAGTCCGGACAGGCGCAGCTGGGCGAGGTGCTGATCAGCTCCTGGGCGAACGAGGACCCGCTCTTCGGCCTCGATTCGGTGCCCTTCCTCGCCACCGACTTCCAGGCGTCGCGCAAGCTCTACGACGTCTCCAAGCCGTATCTCGAAAAGAAGCTGGAGCGCCAGCGCCTGAAGCTGCTCTACTCGATTCCGTGGCCGCCGCAGGGCCTCTATGTTAAGGACGAGATCCAGTCGGTCGAGGGGCTGAAGGGGCAGAAGTTCCGCGCCTACAACCCGGCCACCACCCGCATCGCCGAGCTGAGCGGCGCCGTGCCGGTGAAGATCGAGGCGGCGGAGGTCGCGCAGGCCTTCGGCACCGGCATCGTCACCGCGATGATCACGTCCGCCGCCACCGGCGTCGACACCAAGGCCTGGGATTTCGTCAAGGTTTATTATGACGTCCAGGCCTGGCTGCCGCGCAACATGGTCTTCGTCAACGCCGAGGTGTGGAAGGGGCTGGACGCCAACACCCAGAAGGCGGTCCAGGACGCCGCCGCCAAGGCCGAGGCCGCCGGTTGGGCCGAGTGGGAGAAGAAGACGGCCGAGCTGAACAAGACCATGGCCGGCAACGGCATGAAGGTCCTGCCGCCGTCCGACAAGCTGAAGGAAGGCCTGTCCGCCATCGGCAAGACCATGACCGACGAATGGACCAAGGCCGCCGGAGCCGACGGCGAGGCGATCGTCGCCGCCTTCCGCAAGTAACCGGCCGTTGAGTGTGCGCGGTATCCCGGCTGCCCTGCTGCGGCGTGCCGGGATACCGCCGCCGCCACGCCTCTTCGCTTCGACCGACCGCAGGAGGTGGTTGCGCCATGCGCACCGCACTGTCCATTCTTTACAGAACCGCCGAGATCCTGGGCGCGGTCGCGCTTGCCGCCATTGCCGTGCTGATCGTCACGCAGGTGGGAAGCCGCCTCGTCGGCCGCATGGTGCCGGGGGCCGACGAGCTTGCCGGCTATTGCATGGCCGCGTCCTTCTTCCTGATGCTGGGGCCGGCGCTGCGCCGAGGCTCCCACATCCGCGTCGGCGTGCTGGTGGAGCGGCTGCACGGCGCCACCCGCCGCGCCTTCGAACTGGCCTGCCTCGCCTTCGGCACGGCGCTGAGCGCCTATTTCGCTTGGTATTGGGTGCGCATGACCTATGATTCCTATGATTTCGGCGACCTCAGCCAGGGAGTGCTGCCGATCCCGCTGTGGATCCCGCAGGCGCTGATGGCGGCCGGGCTGGTGGTGCTGGTGATCGCCCTGCTGGACGATCTGGTGGCGGTGCTGCGGGGCGGGGACGCCTCATACCAGCATGCCGGCATGCAGAGCGAGGGCTGAGCGATGGATCAGACGACCGCATCCATCGTCGTCGTGGTGACGATGTTCCTGATGCTGGGCGCCGGCGTATGGGTGGCGCTTGCGCTGGCCGGCGTCGGCTTCGTCGCCATGGCGCTGTTCACCGCCCGGCCGGTGGGCATGGTGATGGCGACCAACATCTGGGGGGCCAGCACCTCCTGGACGCTGACGGCCTTGCCGTTGTTCATCTGGATGGGCGAGATCCTGTTCCGCACCCGCATCTCGTCCGACATGTTCAAGGGGCTGGCGCCCTGGACCGGCTGGTTGCCCGGCCGGCTGATGCATGTGAACATCATCGGCTGCTCGATCTTCGCCGCGGTGTCGGGTTCCTCGGCCGCCACCGCCGCCACCATCGGCCGCATGACGATTCCGGAGCTGAACCGGCGCGGCTACGACCAGATGATGACCCTGGGATCGCTGGCCGGGGCCGGCACGCTGGGGCTGCTGATCCCGCCCTCGATCATCATGATCGTCTATGGCGTCGCCGCCGACGTATCGATCGCCCGGCTGTTCATCGCCGGCGTCGTTCCCGGCATCGTGCTGACCGGCCTGTTCATGGTCTATGTCGGCGGCTGGTCGCTGCTGAACCCCGGACGGGTGCCGCCGCCCGAACCGTCGCAGAGCTTCGCCACTAAGATCCGCGACACCGGCGCGCTGATCCCGGTGATGCTGCTGATCGCCGCAGTTCTGGGGTCCATCTATGTCGGCATCGCCACCCCGACCGAGGCCGCCGGGATCGGCGTGCTTGGATCGCTGGTTCTGGCGCTGGCGACAGGCACGTTGAACTGGACGACCTTCCGCGACAGCCTATTCGGCGCCGCCCACACCTCCTGCATGATCGGCTTCATCCTGGCGGGCGCGGCCTTCCTGACGGTGGCGATGGGCTATACCGGCATCCCACGCCTGCTGGCGGAGTGGATCACCACGATGCAGCTGTCGCCGGCGGCGCTGCTGATGGCGCTGACCGCCTTCTTCATCGTGATGGGCTGCTTCCTCGACGGCATCTCCATGGTGGTGCTGACCACCTCGGTCATCCTGCCGATGGTTCAGCAGGCCGGCATCGACCTTCTTTGGTTCGGCATCTACATCATCATCGTGGTGGAGATGGCGCAGATCACGCCGCCGGTCGGCTTCAACCTGTTCGTGCTGCAGGCGATGACCGGCAGGAACATCTTCACCATCGGCAAGGCCAGCCTGCCCTTCTTCCTGCTGATGGTCGTGATGGTGGCCCTGCTGTGGCTGTTCCCCGGCATGGTGACGTGGCTGCCGTCGATGATGATCGGGTGAGGAGCGTGGGCGTGGAAATCCGCTTCACCACCGCAGGCGACACCGCCTTCAACGTCGAGTTCGGCGAGGTTATCGACCGGGCGACCAACGCCCGCGTCATGGCTCTGCACGCCCGGCTGAAAGCCGACCCGCCGCCGGGACTGGTGGAGACGGTGCCGACCTTCCGCTCGCTGCTGGTGGTCTACGACCCGGTCGCCACCGGGCGGCGGGAGATGCAGGCGGCGGTGGAGGCGGCGGTGACCGGCAGCGACGCCGCCGCGGCCGAAGGGCGGCTGTGGCGTCTGCCGGTCTGCTACGACCCGGACCTCGGCCCCGATCTGGCGGAACTGGCGGGCGGGCTGGGACTGACCATGGAGCGGGTGGCGGAGTTGCACGGCTCGGCCGAGTATTTCGTCTACATGCTGGGCTTCATGCCGGGCTTCGGCTACATGGGCGACCTGCCGGCCGAATTGGAACGGCCGCGCCGGACGGAGCCGCGGGTGCGGGTGCCGGCCGGCTCCGTCGCCGTCGCCGGGCGGCTGACCACCGTCTATCCGTGGGACAGCCCCGGCGGCTGGCACCTGATCGGCCGCTGCCCGGTTCCACTCTACGACGCCGGGCGGGCCGATCCCGTCCTGCTGGCCGCCGGCGACCGGGTGCGCTTCGAAGCGGTGGACCGCACCGCCTTCAACGGCGTCGCGCAGGCGGTGGCAAGCGGCCGCTTCGATCCCGTCAGCCTGAGGGCCGCATCATGAACGCCTTTTTGACGGTGGTGCGGCCGGGCCTGTTCGCGACGATCCAGGATCTGGGCAGGTTCGGCTTCCAGGAATTGGGCATGCCGGTGGCAGGCGCGCTCGACCCGGTGGCGCTGCGGCTCGCCAATGCGCTGGTCGGTAACCCACAGGGCATGGCGGGGCTGGAGATCGCCCTGCTCGGCCCCGTCCTGCGGGTGGAATCTCCAGCCGTCCGCTTCGCCGCGGTCGGCCCGCTGGCGATGGTGCTGGAGCGCGAGGGGGAGGTCTCTCAACCGCTGGAACCCCACCGCAGCCACACCCTACGCCAGGGCGATCTGCTGCGGCTGGGGGCAGTCGATGGGGCGTCGGTCGCCTATCTGGCAGTGGCCGGCGGCTTCGCTCTGGCTCCGGTGATGGGCAGCCTGTCCACCTATGTCCGGGCCGGCATCGGTCCGCTGGGTGGGCGTCCCCTGGGCCAGGACGACCGGTTGCCGCTCGTCCGCGACAGCGCGCCCGACGGGCCGGACATGGAACTGCCGCAGCCGCCGGAGTACGGTGTCGGACCGTTGCGTGTCGTGCTCGGGCCGCAGGACGACCGCTTCACCGAGCAGGCTTTGGCGACCTTTCTGTCGGCAACCTACCATGTCGGCAAGCAGGCCGACCGCATGGGCCTGCGGCTGGAAGGGCCGGTGCTGAAGCATCGCGGGTCGGCCGATATCCCGTCGGACGGGCTGGTCACCGGCTCCATCCAGGTGCCGGGCAACGGACAGCCGATCCTGCTGCTGAACGACCACCAGACCGCCGGGGGCTATGCCAAGATCGCCACCGTGATCTCTGCCGACCTGCCCCGCGCCGGCCGCCTGCGCCCCGGCGACCGCCTGTCCTTCCAGGCGGTGACGGTGGACGAGGCCGAAGCGATCCGCCGCCGGCAGGAACAGGCGATATCCGGCTGGATCCGCGCCATCCGCCCGGTGCGCCCGGCCGGCGGCATCGATCTGGAAGCGCTCTATGCGGAGAACCTGATCTCCGGCACGGTGGACATCGTCAATGGCGGCAGCGATCTGCCGCTGGTGTGAGGGGAAGTTAGACCCCCACCTAACCTCCCCCGCTGGGCGGGGGAGGGACTGCCGCCGCTCTCCCAATCAAGCGCTTGTCCCCTCCCCCGCCCAGGGGGGGAGGGTTAGGGTGGGGGCAGACAGCTTGACCCAGTACATGGCGCCAAATGCGGCAATTGCCTGCATCTGCCGCTTAAATCAGCATCATACGGGAACAACCACCACTCCCCTCACGGTGTAAAATTTGATCTAAATAACTGATGTAAAACAATAAGCCCGAAAACGGCATGCGCTTTGCTATCTAAGCATCTGCAATGCGCAACGCGAAACGGACGGTACAGCCATGGTCGGAGCCTCGCAAAGCAGCCAGTCGGCCCAGCGTGGGCAGACGCTTCTTCTCGACGGGATCACCCAGCGCTACGGCAACACGCTGGCCGTCAACGAGGTGACGCTCGACATCAAGGGCGGAGAGCTGGTTGCCCTGCTCGGGCCGTCGGGCTGCGGCAAGACGACCCTGCTGCGGATCATCGCCGGCTTCATGGCCCAGACCAAGGGTCATGTCATCGTCGGCGGCGAGGCCATCGACGGGCTGCCGCCCAACCGCCGCTCCGTCGGCATCGTCTTCCAGAACTACGCGCTGTTCCCGCACATGACGGTGGCGGAGAACGTCGCCTATGGACTGGACGCTCGCGGCGTCGACCGCTCCACCCAGCGCAGCGAAGCCCAGCGCATGCTGGATCTGGTGAAGCTGGGCCATCTCGGCGACCGCATGCCGCGCCAGCTGTCCGGCGGGCAGCAGCAGCGCGTCGCGCTGGCCCGCGCGCTGGCGGTCAACCCGTCGATCCTGCTGCTGGACGAGCCCTTCGCCGCGTTGGACAAGAACCTGCGCCTGGACATGCAGATCGAGGTGAAGCGCATCCAACGCCTGTCCGGCATCACCACCATCCTGGTCACCCACGACCAGGAGGAAGCGCTGTCGATGGCCGACCGCGTGGCGGTGCTGAGCCAGGGCCGGCTGGAGCAGTTCTCCCCGCCGACCGACATCTACGACGCGCCGGACAGCCTGTTCGTCAACACCTTCGTCGGCTCCGCCAACCTGCTGGGCGGCGTGCTGGTCGGTGCCGACCGCAGCGGCGGCACGGTGCGGCTGGATGCCGGCGGCACCATCGAAACGCGCGCACCCAAGGGCGACGTCCGCCCCGGTGGCCGCGTCACCGTCTGCCTGCGGCCGGAGCATCTGCGCGTCGATCAGGCGGCCGCCGGCGCCGATACGCTGAACGGCGTGGTGGAGATGGGGCTACCGCTGGGAGCCACCGTCGTCCATGAGGTGCGCATCGCCGACGGGTCGGCGGTGAAGGTGTCGGAACCGCGCATCGACCGCGCCGCCCTGTTCGCTCCCGGCACTCCGGTGCGCCTCGCCCCGGTCGCCCCCCGCCTCGCCTCGGTCTTCGCCGCGGCCTGATCCGTCTTTCCTTTTCCCCTATCGCCTCCCCCATCCGACAGGAGTGATCCATGCTGCTGACCCGCCGCACCCTGATGCAGACGGCCCTGACGCTGGGTGCCATGCACGCCTTTCCCGGCCTGACCTGGGCACAGGCGCGCCCGCTGGTCTTCGCGACCTTCACCGGCAGCTGGGAGGAGGCGCACAAGGCCGTGCTCGTCCCCGCCTTCCGCAAGGCGACCGGCAATGCCGACATGGTGCTCGACCCCATGCTGTCGGTCGACCAGATCGCCAAGGTGAACGCGGCGAAGAGCAATCCGCCGATCGACGTCATGCTGCATGATCCGGGACCCGCGCTGCAGGCCATCGCCCAGGATCTGGTCGAACCCTATCCGGTGGAGAAAAGCGCCCATTACAAGGATCTGATCCCGGAGGCCCAGGTGGCGATGGGGCCGTCGCCCTTCTTCCAGGTGGTGGGCATCACCTACAACCCGGAAACGGTGAAGACGCCGCCGACCTCCTGGGCAGATCTGTGGAAGCCGGAATTCAAGGGCCGCGTCGGGATCACCAACCTGAACTCCACGCTCGGCACCGGCTTCATGGTGGAACTCGCCAAGATGCATGGCGGGTCGGAGTCCAACATCGACCCTGCCTTCAAGGCGCTGGACTCGCTGCGCCCGAGCCTCGCCGCCGTCGCCGCCAATCCGGGGCAGCTCGCCACCCTGTTCCAGCAGGGCCAGATCGACATCTCCCCCGGCAACTTCAACGCCATCCAGATCCTGAAGGCGCGCGGCGTCCCGGTGGAGTTCGTCATCCCCAAGGAAGGCGCCATCGCCTTCAAGACCACGATCCACGTCGTCAAGAACTCCCCGAACAAGGAGCTGGCCTTCAAACTGATCGAGGCCGCCCTGTCGCCGGAGGTCCAGACCAAGCTGATGGAGGAGCCGTTCCTGATCGTACCGACCAACACCAAGGTCGCGATCAAGGGCGAATTGGCCAAGACGCTGGCCAAGGACCATGCCGAGATCGCGAAGAAGTTCGTGTTCCAGGACTGGGCCAAGATCAACGAGCAGCGCAGCGCCTTGATCGAACGGTTCAACCGCGAGATCAGGGTGTGAGGCATTAGCTACCCTCTCCCGTCCCGGGAGAGGGATATCGGAAAGGAGCCCCCGATGGCCGCGACGCTGCGCAACGTCACCACCTACGACCTGAAACTGGCGGCGCCGCTTGCGGCGGGGTTCGTCGTCTTCTTCGTCACGCCGCTGGTCATCCTGCTGGCGCTGAGCTTCCAGACCGATCCACAGGGCGGACACTTCGGGCTGACCCAGTACGTCAACTTCCTCGGCGACAGCTTCAGCCTCGGCGTGCTGGGGGCGACGCTGTGGCTGGGGGTGAAGGTCACGGCGCTGACGCTGCTGCTGGGTTATCCGGTGGCGTGGCTGCACCAGCGCTCCCCCGGCTGGGCCAGGGGCCTCATCATGCTGCTGGTGCTGCTGCCGCTGCTGACCAGCGTGGTGGTGCGCACCTTCGCCTGGGTGGTCATCCTGGGGCGGCAAGGGATCGTAAACGCCTCGCTGCTCGGGCTGGGGCTGATCGACACGCCGCTGAAGCTGCTCTACACCGAAGGCGGCGTGGTGATGGCCCTGGCGCAGGTGCAGATGCCGCTGATGGTGCTGCCGCTGATCACCGCGCTGAGCCGCATCGATCCGAACCTCGCCGATGCCTCGTCGGTGCTGGGGGCCAGGCATTGGCGGACCTTCCGCAAGGTGATCCTGCCGCTGTCGCTGCCGGGGATCATCGCCGGCTGCCTGCTGACCTATGCCGCCGCCATCACCGCCTTCATCACCCAGAGCCTGATCGGCGGCGGGCAGATGCTGTTCATGCCGATGTACATCTACCAGCAGGCCTCCACTCTGCAGAACTGGCCCTTCGCCGCCGCCATTTCCGTCATCTTCCTGGTCGCGGTGCTGGTGGTGGTGTCGATCTTCAACGTGCTGGGCCGCCTGTCGCGCGGCTACACCAACGCCTGACCTTGGGGAGGCCGCCATGGGCAACCGCCGTTTCGATTTCGACGCGCTCAGCTTCCGCATCGTCATGACGGGGGTGGCGCTGCTGGCCCTGCTGCTGCTGGCGGCCCCGACGGTCGTGGTGATCTGGGTGTCCTTCACCAGCGGCTATTCGCTGAAATTCCCGCCGCCGGGCTATTCGCTGCGCTGGTATGTCGAGCTGTGGAACGCTTGGCAGCTTCAGTTCGCCCTGATGAACAGCCTGAAGGTGGCGGCCTGGGCGACCGGCCTGTCGATCCTGCTGGGCGTGGCCGCCTCGCTGGGCATCGCGCGCTCGGCCAGCCTGACGGCGCGGGTGCTGGACAGCCTGTTCCTGTCGCCGCTGGTGCTGCCGGCGCTCGCCTTCGGGCTGTCGTCGCTGATGTTCTTCTCGCTTGTCGGCGTGCCGGTGTCGCCACTGACCCTGATCATCGGCCACACCGTGGTGTCGGTGCCCTTCGTGGTGCGCAACACCGTGGCGTCTCTGGCGCAGATGAACCCGACCCTGCTGGAAGCGTCGGCCAGCCTGGGCGCCACCCGCTGGTTCACCTTCCGCCGCATCACCCTGCCGCTGATCCGGCCGGGCATCATGGCCGGCGGCTTCATCGCCTTCATGGCCTCCTTCGACAATGTGCCGGTGTCGCTGTTCCTGCGGGATGCCGCGACCGACATGCTGCCCATCCGCATGTGGCAGGATCTGGAAGGCAAGCTCGACGTGACGGTCGCGGCGCTGTCGGGCGTGCTGATCGTCGCCACCATCGCGCTGATGTTGGTGATGGAACGCGTCGCCGGCCTGTCCAAGCGGTTGACCTGACCCGGCCTACACGCCGAGAAAGAGAGAGACTCCGAAGGGGGTGAATTTGAAGGGCAGATGCAGATGGCGGTCCAGGTCGGTCACTTTGAAGCGGAAGGGCATGATGTCGAGGAAGCGGGTCTGCTCCTCCGGATATCCCGCCGCGCGCAGCCAGTCGCCGACATGGAACAGAACCTCGTGCGGGCCGGGGGCGATGCCCTCGCCGTGGACGGTGGGGTGGTCGAGCTGCCCGTTGGCACCCAACCGGCCATCCGCCAGCAGGCGGCGGTCGGGCGTCAGCGCGTAAAGCTCCACCCGCAGCCCTTCGGCGGCGACGCCGCGCGCCACGTCGACGCCGTGAATCGAAATACCGCCGGCCATGCCGCCTCCAGGTCAGAGTTTCCGCGATGGTAGCCGAGACGGCGACGGTCGCGCCAGTGCCGGCCGAGCCTCCGGCGATGCCGCCGCTCCTGCCGGCGCTGATCGGAATGACCGGCCTGCAAGCGCTGGTGGCGCTCGCCCTGTTCGCGCCGGGCGTGCTGGCGCCGCGCATGGGGATCGATCCGGCGGGGCTCGGCCTGTTCACCACCACCGGCTTCGCGGTGGGGATGGCGGCGTCGCTCTGCGGCGGGGTGCTGGCAGGGCGGCTGGGGTCCTTCCGGGTGGCCAGCTTCTGCGCGGTGGCGGTGGCCGCTGCCATGCTGTGCGCGATGATGGGGAGCGGTGCCTTGGCGTTGCTGGCGGCGGGGGTCGCCATCGGGCTGGCCTGCGGGCCGGAGACGCCGGCCAGCGCCGCCATCCTCGGCCGGCTGGTGCGGGAGGCCGACCGGCCGATGGTGTTCTCGGTCCGGCAGACCGGCAACCAGATCGGCGCGATGGCCGGATCGCTGGCCCTGCCGCTGCTGGCCGCCGTCACCGATCCGCGCGCCGGCTATGCTGCCATCGCCGCGCTGGCGCTGGTTTGCGTCCTGCCCTTCGAACGGCTGCGGACGGCCTACGATCCGCTGACCCGCTCCGCCACGACCGCTTTCGGGCTGGGCGCAGCGATCCGGCTGCTGCGCAGCGACCCGGCACTGCGGCGGCTGGCATTGGCCTCCTTCCCCTATTCGGCGAGCCAGCTGACGCTGAACGGCTTCTTCGTCGTCTTCGCGGTGGCGGAACTGGGGCTGGAGCATGTCGCCGCCGGGGTGGCGCTGGCCGCCGGGCAGGCGGGCGGGCTCGCCGGACGGCTCGGCTGGGGCGTGGTCGCCTCGCGCTGGGTGGCATCGCGCCGGCTGGTCGGGCTGTTGGGGCTGGGCATGGCGGCGGCATCGGCGCTGGTGGCGCTGGCCGGCGCCTCCCTGCCCTTTCCGGCGCTGGCGGCGGCGACCTTCCTGTTCGGGCTGACCGCCAGCGGCTGGAACGGCATCTTCCTGGCGGAAGTGGCGCGGCTGGCGCCGGCGGGCCGCATCGGCGAGGCGACGGGGGCGGTGATGGTCGGCGGCTTCGCCGGGCTGATTGCCGGCCCGCTCCTGCTGGTCGCCGCCGCCGCGGTCAGCAGCCTCGCCACCGGCTATCTCGTGGTGAGCCTGCTGGCGGCGCTGGCGGGACTGAGCCTTCTCGGAGACAAGCGATGACCCTTCCCCTTCGCGCCGTGGCCCTGTCCGATGCCGTGCGCGGCGGACGCAGCAGCGCCCGCGCAGCGACCGAAGCGGCCCTCGCCCGCATCGCCGCCGGCAACCCGGCCCTGAACGCCCTGGTCGCCGTCGATGCCGAGCGGGCGCTGGCGGAGGCCGATGCGGTGGACCGCCGCCTTTCCGCCGGAGCGGAACTGCCGCTGGCCGGCGTGCCGGTGGCGGTCAAGGACACCATCTGGGTCGCCGGACGCCGCGTCACCCAGGGATCGCGCCTGTTCGCCGACTTCCACGCCCCCGCCGACGCCATCGCGGTGGAACGGCTGCGCCGCGCCGGTGCGGTCATCGTCGGCATGGCCAACACGTCGGAATTCGCCTGCAAGGGCGTCACCACCAACCCGCTGTTCGGCCCGACCCGCCACCCGATGGACCCGAATCTGACCCCCGGCGGCTCCAGCGGCGGGCCGGCCGCTGCCGTTGCCGGTGGACTGGTTCCTCTCGCGCTCGGCACCGACGCCGGCGGGTCGAGCCGCCGGCCGCCGGCCCATGTCGGCGTGGTCGGCTTCAAGCCCAGCTTCGGCGCCATCCCCTACGGTCCCGGATTCGCCGAACCCTTCATCGGCATCGCGGTGATGGCGCCCATCGCCGCCGACGTCGCCGACACCGCGCTGATGTTCGATGCGCTGGCCGGCCCCGATCCGCGCGACCCCGACAGCGTCGCCGTTGCCCCGGCTGAGGATCGCCCCGTCGGCACGCTGACCGTCGCCTACAGCCCGACATTCGGCCTGGACGCCCCGGTCGACGACGATGTGCGCGAGGCGGTGGAGCGGGCGGTGGACGCACTGGCCCGCGCGGGTGCCCGCATCGTCCGCCCCGACGGCCGGTTCCCGGACTGGCCGGCCGGCGTCACCGAAACGGCGCTGATGCCGCTGCAGCATGCCGGGCTCGCCGCTCTCCATGGCGAGGCGTTCCGCCGCGATCCCGGCCTGTTCGATCCCGACATCGCGGTGCAGATCGAGCGCGGCCTGTCGCTGAGCGGGGCGGAGGTGGCGGCGGCGCAGTTGCTCGGCGTCGAGGTCGGCCGCGCGCTGGCTGCGCAGTTCGCCGGAGTGGACCTGATCGCCGGACCGACCACGCCCTGCGTCGCCTGGCCGCTCGACCGGTTGGGGCCGGAGACCATCGGCGGGCAGCCGGTGCCGCCGCGGGCACACGCCGCCTTCACGCCGCTGTTCAACCACGCCAGGGTTCCGGCGCTCAGCCTGCCCTGCGGGACAGGGCGCGGCGGGCTTCCGGTGGGATTGCAGATCGTCGCCCCGCGCGGGATGGACCGCCGGGTGCTGCGCTTCGCCGCCTTCGCAGAGGAAACGCTCTCCACATGCGGGCGGACCACCTAGCCATGAGCCCGACCCCATGAGCCCGACCGTGCCCCCACCCGTCAATTTCGACGCTCACGAACCTGACGCCGCCCCGCCGCGCCGCCGGCGCGCGGTGCCGCCGCCGCCGCTGGCTGAAATGGCGGTGGACCGGCTGCGCGACATGATCATCTATGGCGAGCTGGCGCCATCCGCCCGCCTCATCGAACCGGAGTTGAGCGAGAAGCTCGGCATTTCCCGCACGCCGTTGCGCGAGGCACTGAAGCTGCTGGCGGCCGAAGGGCTGGTGATGCTGCGCCCCAACCGGAATGCCATCGTTGCCCCGCTCGATGCCGCCGAGCTGACCCATCTGTTCGAGGCGGAAGGCTGCATCGAAAGCTTCGCCGCCCGCCTCGCTGCCGAACGGATGACCGCGGCCGATCTGCGCCGCCTGCGCGGCTTCCAGGAGAAGATCGAGGCGTTGCAGGGGGCCGGCGCGCTGGAGGAGTATTTCGCGATCAACCAGAAGATTCACCGGCTGATCGTGTCGAGCGCCAAGAACCCGGCGCTGGTGGAGGCGCATGACCGGCTGCTCGGCCGGTTGGCGCGGGCGCGCTACTTCGCACTGGGCGCCCAGGGGCGGTGGAAGGAGTCGGTGCTGGAGCACCGCGAAATCCTGGCCGCGCTGGAGGCCCGCGACAGCAGGACGGCGGAGCATCTGTTCATCCACCATGTCGGCCGCACCGGCGAGGTGGTCGCCGCCGCCTGCGCCTCCCCCCGCGCCCGGCAGGCGGGGTGACGCACGGGCTCAGACACCGGTGATCTGCAGCGTGCCGACTCCCGTCAGGAAGAGGGACGGACGGCAGCCTGACGAAATGCCGCAGACGGTTCGGTTGACCACCGGCCGGGCGCAGAACTACCATACCAGCAACTGGAATGGTAGTATGCAACGCCACGAACGGTACCGAAGCGGCACCGCTCCCGACGATGGCCTGACTGCTCCAGGAGACAGTGCTAAACGCGAAGAACCGCTGCCCGATGCAGCGTGGGAGGCCGGAATGCCGGCCTTCCGCGCATGCCCGTCGGCGCGCTCATGGCCGATGCAGGATCGGAATGGACGCGGGATCGACGACCGGCGGCGGTGACACGCGTCCTGGCTGGAGACGCCAAATCATGAGCGAACAGATCATTGCCGACGCCGCCCCCGCGCAGTCGGCGGAGCCGGCCGGCAGGACCGGCATCGGCAAGGCGGCGGTCACGGTAAGCAAGGCCATCGGCCGCTATCGCTGGACCATCTGCGCCCTGCTCTTCTTCTCGACCACCATCAACTACATGGACCGTCAGGTCCTGGGCCTGCTGAAGTCCACGCTGATGGGCGACATGGGCTGGACCGAGTCCGATTACGGCGACATCGTCGCCGCCTTCTCGCTGGCCTACGCCTTCGGCTACATCGGCTGCGGCCGCCTGATGGACAAGGTCGGCATCCGCATCGGCCTGCCGGCCGCCGTCGCCGGCTGGAGCTTCTTCGCCTGCGTCCACGCCTTCATGGGCAGCGTCTTCGGCTTCAAGGTTGCGCGTGCCGGCCTTGGCCTGACTGAAGGCGGCAATTTCCCGGCCTCGATCAAGGCGGTGTCGGAGTGGTTCCCGGCCAAGGAACGGGCGCTCGCCACCGGCATCTTCAATGCGGGATCAAACGTCGGCGCGGTCGTGGCGCCGATCCTGGTGCCGATCCTGCTGGTCGCCTTCGGCTGGCAGGCGGCGTTCCTGGTCACCGGCGGCATCGGCTTCTTCTGGGTCATCGCCTGGCTGCTGATCTACCGCAAGCCGGAAGAGCACCCGAAGCTGACGGCTGAGGAACTGGCCTATATCCGCAGCGACCCGGTGCTGCCGCAGGAGAACATTCCCTGGATCAAACTGCTGAGCTACCGCGGCACCTGGGCGAACATCGTCGGCACCTGCTTCTCGGCTCCGGTGTGGTGGTTCTACCTGAACTGGGTGCCGGGCTTCCTGAACAAGCAGTATGGCGTCAACCTGTTCGGGGCGATGCTGCCGCTGATCATCATCTACACCATGGCCGATTTCGGCAGCGTCGGCGGCGGCTGGTTCTCCTCCCACCTGATCAAGCGCGGCATGAAGCCCCTGCGCGCCCGCAAGCTGACCTTCCTGGTCTGCGGCCTGTGCGTGCTGCCGGTGTTCTTCGCCTCCACCGTGTCCAACATGTGGCTGGCCGTGCTGCTGATCGGCATCGCCGCCTCCGCCCACCAGGGCTATTCGGCCAACGTCTACACCATCGTGTCCGACACCATGCCGCGCAACGCGGTCGGCTCGGTGGTCGGCATCGGCGGCTTCTGCGCCTACTTCGTCGGCATGTTCGTATCGATGGGCGTCGGCCGCCTGCTGGACGCCACCAACGGCAATTATCAGGTGCTGTTCGGCATCGCTTCCGTCCTCTACCTCGTCGGTCTGGCGATCATGCACTTCGTGCTGCCCAAGACCGGTTCGGGCCGGACCCCGGCCGGCATCGAGGTCTGACACCTTTGCCCCAAAGCTCCGGGGCGCCCTGCCCCGGAGTCCTTCCAAACCACACAAGCCTGACCGAATGACGGTGCACCGGCCCCCCGCGACACTCCGCGACAGCGGAAAAACTGGGTGACCGCAGCGACCGCCGCGAACCGGAGCCCATCATGCCCGACGCGAACACCGCCCTGCTGGCGGCCCGTCCTTCACAGACCCGCCTTTCCCCCGGAACCCTCCGCCGCCTGCCTCTGGCGGTCGAACGCCCAGCCTACGACCGCGCCGCGGTGACGCCGGGAATCGTCCATATCGGCCTCGGTGCCTTCTGCCGCGCCCATCTCGCCACCTACACCGACGATGTGCTGGCGACCGGCGACAAGGATTGGGGCATCGTCGGTGTCGATCCGCTGTCGCCCGCGATCCGCGACGCACTGAAGCCGCAGGACTGCCTGTATACATTGCTGGTGCGCGAGGAGAACTGCGACCGCCTGCGCGTCGTCGGGTCCTTCCTCGACGCCATGGCGACCGCCGATCAGCTGGAGGAGGTGCTGACCCTGACGGCGAAGCCGGAGATCCGCATCGTCTCCCTGACGGTCACGGAGAAGGGTTATTGCCAGGATGCCGCCACCGGCTCGCTGGACGAGGCGCACCCGCTGATCCGCGCCGACCTCGCCCATCCCACGATCCCGCGCAGCGTGCCCGGCCTGCTGTGCGAAGCCATCCGCCGCCGCCGCGCCGCCGGGGTGGCGCCCTTCACCGTGCTGGTCTGCGATAACCTCGCCCAGAACGGCATCAAGGTTAAGGGCATCGTCGTCCGCTATGCCGAACTGCGCGATCCCGAGCTTGCCGCCTACATCGCGGAGCAGGTCAGCTTCCCCTGCACCATGGTCGACCGCATCACGCCGGCCACCCAGGACGCCGACCGCGCCACAGTGGACGCCGCGCTGGGCTGTGCAGACGCCTGGCCGGTGGTGACCGAACCGTTCAAGCAGTGGGTGATCGAGGACCGCTTTCCCCTCGGCCGGCCGGCCTGGGAAAAGGCCGGCGCCATCCTGGTCGAGGATGTCCACCCGTTCGAGCTGATGAAGCTGCGCTGCCTGAACGGTGCCCATTCGCTGCTGGCCTATCTGTCGGTGATCGCCGGGATCGAGACCATCGCCGACGCCATGGCCGACCCGCAGCTGCCAGCCGCCATGCGCCGGCTGTGGGCGTCCGACCTGATCCCCACCCTGCCGCCGGTGCCGGGAACCGATATCCCCGCCTACACCGCGGCGCTGGAGGCGCGCTTCCGCAACCCCGGCATCCGCCACCGCACCATCCAGATCTCGTCCGACGGTTCGCAGAAGCTGCCGCCGCGCCTGCTGGAGGCGGCACGCGAGCTGTTCGCCGCCGGCAAAATCCCGGCGGTGATCCCGCTGGCCGTCGCCGCCTGGATGCGCTTCCTGCTGGAAAAGGACGAGGCCGGCAACGCCTATGCGGTCGCCGACCCGATGGCGGCTGCGCTGACCCGCATCGCCCGCGTCCATGCCGGCGATCCCGGCGCATTGGCGGCGGCCCTGTTCGCCATCGAGGACATCTTCGCGCCGGAACTGGTCGCCGAGGCCGGTTTCCGCGACGCGGTGGTCCGCCATCTCGACAGCCTGACGACCGTCGGCGTCCGCAAAACGCTGACCGTCTTCCTCGCCACCCCCTGATTCGCGGCGATTTTCGCCTGCTCATCCGCTTTGTTTAAAGGACCATATCATGCAGGAAACCTGGCGCTGGTTCGGCCCGGACGATCCCGTCACCCTGGAGAAGGCCCGTCAGGCCGGTGCCACCGGCATCGTCACGGCGCTGCACCACATGAATCAGGGCAGCGTCTGGACCACCGAAGAGATCATGAAGCGCCGCGCCATGGTCGAGGCCGCCGGCCTGACCTGGTCGGTGGTGGAAAGCATCGGGGTCGGCGAGGAGATCAAGACCCGCACCGGCGACTTCCGCACCAAGATCGACAATTACAAGCAGTCGATCCGCAATGTGGCCCGCGCCGGCATCCCGGTGATCTGCTACAACTTCATGGTCATCACCGACTGGAGCCGGACCAACCTGATGCACCGGCTGCCGAACGGCGGTTATGCCCTGCGCTACGACAGCGTCGATTTCGCCGCCTACGACCTGTTCGTGCTGAAGCGCCGCAACGCCGAGGCCAGCTACGATCCCGCCCATGTCGCCGCCGCCAAGACGCGCTTCGAGGCGATGGCCGTGGAGCAGGTGGCCGAGCTGGAGCGCAACCTGATCGACTGGCTGCCGGCGCGCGACTTCGCCTATGACCGCGACAGCTTCCGCGGCATGCTGGAGCTGTATCAGGAAATCGGCGTCGAGGACCTGCGCGCCAACCTGATCGAGTTCCTGCGCGAGATCACGCCGGTCGCGGAAGAGGAAGGGGTGCGGCTGTGCATCCACCCCGACGACCCATCCTTCCCCATCTTCGGCCTGCCGCGCGTGATGTCCACCGCCGACGACGTGCGGGCGATGTTCGATGCGGTGCCGCAGGAGGCCTGCGGGCTGACCCTGTGCACGGGGTCCTTCGGGTCCAACCCGAAGAACGATCTGGTGGCGATGGCCAAGGAGTTCGCGCCGCGCATCCACTTCGTCCATCTGCGCAACACCACGCATGAGCCGGACGGGTCCTTCTACGAGGCCGACCATCTCGGCGGCGACACCGACCTGATCGGCGTGGCCGCGGCGCTGATCGACGAGGAGGCCCGCCGCCGGCAGATCGGCCGCGCCGACGCCCAGATCCCGATGCGCCCCGACCACGGCCATCTGCTGGGCGACGACATCGGCCAGACCATGAACCCCGGCTATTCCTTCGTCGGCCGGCTGAAGGGCCTCGCCGAGCTGCGGGGCGTGATGCGGACCATCGAGGCCTTCCGCGACAAGCGGGTGGCGTGACAGCGGGGTGGCTCCTCTCCAGTGCGGGGAGAGGGGCCACCCCGCCGGGCGCGCGTCAGAGACGATCCGCCCCATCGGCAGGACAAAGCGGCCCGCTGCCCGCAGCGGTCAGCGTCAGGTCGAAGGATTCGGCGGGAACCGGACGGCCGAGATAGCGGCCCTGGGCATAGACGCAGCGCACTTCGCCGGCCAGTGCCTGCTGTTCTCCGGTTTCGATTCCTTCCGCGATCACCGTCAGGTTCATGCTGCGGGCCAGCGCCACGATGGAGCGCACCATCTCCTGGTTGCCGGGGTTCCGCGCCATGTCCTGCAGGATCGACTGATCGATCTTCAGGAACTCCACCGGCAGCCGGCGCAGATGGCCCAGCGACGCATAGCCGGTGCCGAAGCCGCTGATGGAGAAGGCGACCCCCAGCGTCCGCAACGTCTGCATCGTCCGTGTCGTCTCGTCCGACGGCGACAGCATGGCGGCCTCCGGAAGCTCCAGGATCAGCCGGTCGGGCGGAACGCCATGGCGGGCGAGGCTGCCGGCGACCTGCTCCTCGAAGCCGAAATGGCGGAGCTGCAGGGAGGACACCGGAACGGTCAGACGCAGACCGGTGGCGCCGCGGTCGCGCCAGTCCGCCAGCTGACGGCAGGCGGCATCCAGCAGCCAGCCGCCGACCGTCACGATCAGTCCGTTCGCCTCGGCGAGATGCAGGAATTGACCGGCGGAAAGCAAACCGCGGCCGGGATGATTCCAGCGCACCTCCGCCTCGGCTCCGGCCAGCAGGCCGCTGGCGACATCCACCACCGGCTGGAGGAACAGCGCAAGCTGGCCCTTAACCACCGCCTCGTGTAGTTCGTTCTCCAACTGCAGATGCGCCAGGGCGTCGGCATCCATCGCCGGGTCGTAGAAGGTCCAGTTGGCGGTGCCCAGGCGTTTGGCGTGGTACATCGCCACATCGGCGTTCTTCACGAGAAGCTCGGGATCGCTTCCCTGGTCGGGGGCGACGGTGACGCCGATGCTGGCGGAGATGTGCAGGGTCTGGCCGCCGATGCGGAACGGCTCCGACAGGCAGTCGAGCAGGCGGCGGGCCACCCGCTCAGCGTCCTCGCGGTCGCCGATGTCGGACAGGATCACCGTGAACTCGTCGCCGCCGATCCGGGCGATGGTTTCGGAATCCCGCAGGCAGCCGGCCATCCGCTGCGCCGCCTCGCGCAGCAGCACGTCGCCGGTCTGGTGGCCCAGCGTGTCGTTGACCCACTTGAATCGGTTCAGGTCGATGAACAGCAGGGCCATCCGGTTGCGCAGCCGCGACGCCCGCCGCAGCGCCTGCCGCAGCCGGTCGTAGAACAGCGGCCGGTTGGGAAGCCCGGTCAGCGCGTCGTAGTTGGCCTGGTGCCGGATGGTCTCCTCCGCACGGCGGCGGGCGGTGACGTCCTGGATCGCGGTGATCAGGCCCAGCACGAGGCCGTCGGAATCGTGGAACGGCTCCCCCACCTCCTGAAGGTCGAGATGGCCGTCGTCGGAGCGGGTGATGCGGTATTCGATGTCGAAGCGGCTGTTCTCCGCCCAGGCACGGCGGTAGGCCTCCTGCACGTCCAGACGGTGCTCCGGCATCACGCGGTCGAGGTAGAGGCCGATGGTGAGCAGGCCGGAGTCCCCCGGCAGACCGACCAGCTCGCGGAAATTGGCGGAGACCTCCAGCCGCTCCTCCGGCAGATGGACCGTGTAGGCCAGCCGGGCGACGCGCTGCGCCTGGGCCAGCCGCGCCTCGCTGAGGCGCAGCGGCTCCTGCCGCTTCAGCCGGTGCAGCACGCGCTGGAACAGGAAGAGCAACGCCATCAAGGCCAGCGCGAAGCCGGTGGCATAGGGCGCGATCCGGCGGACCAGCGTGCCGCCGGGCTGTTCCGGCTTCCAGGTCAGGATGCCGACCGGCTGGTCGGCGATGGCCTCCAGGGGCATGCTGGCCAGGACCGAAAGAGCCGGCGTGTCGGATGGGACCACGCGCAGCTCGGCGATGCGCCGCGACTCGGCAAGCTTCGCCAACTCCCCTTCCAGCGCGGTCAGGAAGACCTGGACAGGCTGTTGCGGGTCGGGCGGCAGGGCGGCGCGTCCCTCCTCATACTCGATCACGCGGGCGCCGAAGACGAAGGGCGTCTGCCCGATATGGACGATGCCGCTGACTGGCCGGCCGGCGGTCCGCGCCGCCGTCAGCACCGGACCCAAATCAGCCGCCTCCCGGGCAGCCGCCTCCAGGTCGCCACGCAGAGCGCCGCCCTTCGACGCATAGATCAGCCCATCGCGGCCGTTCCAGGCATAGGAGCGGTCCAGCCCCCACAGGCGTTCCGCATAGGGACCGACATTGGCATTGGCCCAGACGCCGTCGAACGCGACCACCAGATGGTCGACGGCGTCGTTCCACAGGCTGTATTCCTCTGCCTTCTTCCCCATCGCGGAGCCCAGATCGGCCACCGCATCGACGATCTCCGCCTTCGTCCGCTCCGCCGTCGCCGTGTCGATTCGCCGCGCCGTCACCAGCGCCATGAACATCACGAACGCGATGGTCAGCACAACCATGGCGATAAAAATCAGTCCGATCATGTTGAGCCGGCGGGCATCGCCCGTGGCCCGATCGAAGATTTCTGGAGAGCGGGGAGAGATCATCGCGAAATCACCAGTACTCGAATGTCACAATTATTATGCCCTCCTTCTCGTTAATTTTCCGCTTATGAGAACAGTCCGCAGGGGACGCAAATCAATCTTGTCGCGCAGCCGTCCTCCTGTTGCGCGATACCTTGCCTTTCGTCATAGGCCTGAACTCCACAATCCGGTGCAACCCGTAGAGGGCGCCTTAGAATGGCAAAACCGGTGCGGGCGCCCCCTTCGGCCGGGCCGGGGCCGGCAGGCCGCAGGGCAGGAAGGCGCCGCGGCCCGGAGACGCCAGCAGTTCGCCGTCGCGGCACACCACCTCTCCGCGCGACAGCGTGACCACCGGCCAGCCGGTGACCTCGATGCCCTCGTAAGGCGTGTAATCGACCTCGTGATGCAGGATGTCGTTGGTGATCGTCACCTTGCGCGCCGGATCCCAGATCGCGATGTCGGCGTCCGACCCGACGGCGATGGTGCCCTTGCGCGGGTGCAGGCCATACATGCGGGCCGGGTTGGCGGCGGTCAGCTCGACGAACTTCGTCAGCTCCATGCGGCCTTTCATCACACCCTCGGAGAACAGCAGCGGCAGTCGCGTCTCCACCCCCGGAATGCCGTTGGGCACGCAACGGAAAGGGGCCTTCTCGCCATTCACCTTCTTGCCGCCCGGCCCGTCGAAGCGGAACGGCGCATGATCGGAGGAGAAGATCTGAAAGGTGCCACCGGTCAGCCCGTCCCAGATCACCTTCTGGTTGGCGGCATCGCGCGGCGGCGGCGAGCAGATGCACTTCGCCCCCTCGAATCCTTCCCCGCCCAGATCGTCGCCGGTCAGGAACAGGTATTGCGGGCAGGTCTCCGCGTAAATGCGCAATCCCCGGCCCTGAGCCCAGCGGATCTGCTCCACCGCATCGGCGCCCGAGACATGGACGATCAGGATCGGCATGTCCACCAGCTCCGCCAGCGAGATGGCGCGGTGGGTCGCCTCGCGCTCCGCCACCCGTGGGCGGGAGACACCGTGGAAGAAGGGCGCGGTCTGGCCGGCGCGTTCCAGCTTCTCGGTCAGCCAGGCGATGCAGTCGGCGTTCTCCGCATGCATCATCACCATGGCGCCCTCGGACCGCGCGATGTCCAGCACCTCCAGGATCTGGCGGTCGTTCAGCTTCAGCGCGTCGTAGGTCATGTAGATCTTGAAGGAGGTGTAGCCGTCGCGGATCAGCGCCGGCAGTTCCTGCCCCAGGACCTGCTCCGTCGGGTCGGTGACGATCAGGTGGAAGGCATAGTCGATCACCGGCTTGCCGGCGGCGCGGCGGTGATAATCCTCCACCGCGGCGCGCAGAGACTGGCCCTTCTGCTGGCAGGCGAAGGGCAGCACCGTGGTGGTGCCGCCGAACGCCGCCGAGCGGGTGCCCGACAGGAAATCATCGGCCATGACCGATTCGTCGCCGGTCGGCTGGTCGAAATGGACATGGCCGTCGACTCCGCCCGGCAGGACCAGCAGCCCGTCGGCGTCGATCTCCTCCCGCTCGGCGGCGAGCCCGCTGCCGAGCGCCGCCACCTTGCCGTCCTTAACGCCGACATCGGCCTTGAACACGTCCGACGCGGTGGCGACCGTGCCATTGCGGATGACCAGATCGAAGTCCATGCTCCCCTCCCCTTCCTGTCGCGTCAGCCGTGCAGTTCCCGGAACAGGCTGCCCCAGCCCTGGATCCGGCGGGTATCGACGCCGGTCATGCGCAGTGCTTTCCACAGCACCGTGGACACTGTGTCGTAGACGGGAATGCCCAGCGCCTTTTCCACCCGTTCCGCTACCGGGGCGCCGCGCATGTTGGTGCAGATGATGGCGATGGCCTCCGGCTTGGCTTCCGCCACCTCGAGGCACATGCGTTCGATCCGCTCCTCGCTGATCTCGGAGAAGGAGAAGTTGCCGCGGTCGTTCAGGTGCCGTTCGGCCACCACCTCGAACCCGGCGGCGTTGTAGTTGGCGACCATCTTTTCCTGAATCTCGTCCAGATATGGACTGACGATGGCGAAGCGCTTGCGGCCGGTCGTCTCCAGGATCTCGTTCAGCGCCAGCATGGAGGTGCAGGCGGGAATCCCCGTCTCATCCTCGATCGCCTTGCACAGTTTCACGTCGGCATCAAAGCCGAGCCAGCCGGCCGAGGTGCCGTTCCAGCCGATCACGTTCAGCTGCGCATCGGCCAGCAGCCGGGCGGCATCCAGGAAGGGCGCGTCGGTGAACTGGTCGAGCGCCGCCGCGCGCAGCGAGATCTCCTTGACGGTGAAGCGACCGAAATGGGCGCTCACCTCCGGCAGGCCGCTCAGCATGGCGGCGGTCACCGGTTCGAGCACCGTGTTGGAGGACGGGGTCAGCATGCCCAGAAGAACGCGCTTGGTCATCTCGGGGGACTCGTCTTTCTTTGAATGAGTGGGTTCAGGCACGCGCCCACAGGGCGCGGGCGGCCTTGTCGGCCTCGGTGCAAATCTCTTCCAGGTCGGCATGGACGGGGCGGCCGCCATCGACCAGCGTTTCGCCCTCCACCAGCACCATCTCCACGTCGCCGCCGCGCCCGGTGTGGACCAGCGTTCCCAGCGGGTTGATCAGCGGGCGCAGGTGCGGCCGGCGGGCATCGAACACCACGAGGTCGGCCGCCTTGCCGACCGTCAGAGTGCCGATCTCGTCGGCCATCCCGACTGCGCGGGCGCCGCCCAGCGTCGCCATCCGGAAGACGTCGGCGGGCTGCCAGTCGGCGGTGACGCCGCCCTGGCCGATGCGGCCGGTGGCGAGCGCCCAGCGCATCGCCTCCACCATGTCGCCATGCTGGGTGTCGGTGCAGAGCGCCAGATTGACGCCCGCCGCCTTCAGTGCCGGGGTCGGCGCCAGCCGGCCCGACGCCGCGTTGCATTTCGGCACATGGACGGCATGGGCGCCGGCCCGCGCCAGCCGGGCGATGTCGTTCTCGTCGACATAGAGGCAGTGGGTGGCGAGCAGCCGGTCATTGAGCAGCCCGGTCTCCTCCAGCAGCGCCGCCGGGGTCATGCCGGTGGCGGCCTTCACCCGCCCCACCTCCACCCGGCTTTGCGCCAGATGGGTGTTCACGCGCATGCCGCGCTTCGCCGCCACCTCCGCCAGTGTGCGCAGGAAGGCGGAGGAGCAGGTGTCGGGCGCGTGCGCCGCCATCTGCACCCGGATGCGCCCGCCGCGCGCACCATCCCAGCGGTCGTGCAGGTCAAGCGTCCGCCGCAGCAGATCCTCGCCGAGTGCGGCATCGAAGCTCCATTCGCCCTTGGGCACCTGGGAGAAATCGACGTCATGCACCCGCCAGCCGGCATGGATGCGCAGGCCGAGGTCCGCCATCGCCTCCAACGTCGCGTCGGCATGGACGAAATGGTCGCAGACCAGGGTGGAGCCGGCGAGCAGAGCCTCCACCGCACCCAACCGGGCAAGCGCTCTCGCCTCCTCCGGCGTTGCGTCGGTGCCCTTGGGCACACCCGGCGTGTAGGACGGGGCGAAGCCCAGGTCGGCGGCGACGCCGCGCACCATCACCAGAACCGCATGCAGATGAGCATTGACGAAACCCGGCGTCACCAGCCGACCCGGCAGTGCCAGCGTCCGTAAGGCCGGCGGGGCCGGCTGCGCGGCGGGGGCGAGATGGACGATCCGGCCGCCGCGGATGCCGAGCGCCGCATCCTCCATCACCCCCGCCTCATCGCCGGTGATGCCTTCGCCGGTTAGGACGGTGGCGCCGGTCAGCAGCAGGTCGAGCGGTTGCGGTTGGGAAGCCTCGGTCATGCCGCGGCGACCTGACGCTGTTGCAGGCCCTCTTCGCGGATCAGGTTCAGGATATGGCGCTTATGGTCGTTGAAGCGCGGGCTGGTGATGTCGCGCGGACGCGGCAGATCCAGTTCGATGCGTTCGCGCAGGCGGCCCGGCCGGCTGGTCAGTACCGCCACCTGGGTGCCCAGCACCAGCGCCTCGTCCACGCTGTGGGTGACGAAGACGATGGTGCAGCGCTGCTTCTGCCAGATGGCGACCAGCTCCTCCTGCATGTCCATCTTGGTCTGGGCGTCGAGCGCCGCGAAGGGTTCGTCCATCAGGATGACCTGCGGGTTCATCAGCAGCGCGCGGGCGATGCCGACGCGCTGGCTCATGCCGCCCGACAGTTCGGCCGGGTAATGGTTCTCGAAGCCCTTCAGCCCGACGAGATCGATGTATTCCTGCGCTGCCGCGCGGCGGTCGGCCTTGCGCCAGCCCTTCAGTCGAAGATGGAAGGCGATGTTCTCCCACACCGGCAGCCAGGGCATCAGGTTGGCCTGCTGGAACACCATGCCGCGGTCGGAGCCCGGCCCATCCACCGGCTTGCCGCCGACGGTGACGGTGCCCTTGGTCGGCTTCTCGAAGCCGGCGATCATGTTCAGCAGGGTGGACTTGCCGCAGCCGGAGGAACCGAGCAGGCAGAGGAAGTCGTTGCGCTCCACCGTCAGGCTGACGTCGTCGATGGCCAGCAGGTCGCGCTTGCGCTTGGCGTCGCTGTAGATCTTGGTGATGTTCTGGAGTTCGATGGAAGCCATGGGATCAACCCTCCCGGCTCTGGAGCGTGGAGGCGTGCTGCCAGTGCAGCGCCGCGGACATCAGCAGCTTGATCAGCGCGTCGGTGGCGTAGCCCAGCAACCCGATGCTGGCCATCGCGGCGAGGACGAGGTCGTAGCGCAGGAAGTAATAGCTGTCCCACAGCACGTACCCCAGCCCACTCTTGACCGCGACCATCTCGGCGGTGACGGTCAGCATCCAGGCGGCGCCGATGCCGATGCGCAGGCCGGCGAAGATGCTGGGCAGCGCCGCCGGGAACACCACATGGCGCAGAAGCTGCTGTTCGGTGGCGCCCATCATCGAGGCAGCGCGGATCAGGTTGCGGTCGGCCGTCTTCACCCCGTGGATGGTGTTCATCAGGATGGGGAAAAAGGCGCCGAGGAAGACCAGGAAGATCGCCGGCTTGTTGGCGATGCCGAACCAGATGATCGCCACCGGGATCCAGGACACTGGCGGCACCGGGCGCAGCATCTGGATGGTCGGCTCGATGGCGCGCTCCACCCAGCTCCACCAGCCGATGGCGATACCCAAAAGCACGCCGGTCGCCACAGCGATGCCGTAGCCGGCGGCGACGCGCACCGCACTGGACAGCGCATCGGCCAGCCAGCGCCCGCTGTTGGCCTGCGCCGTCTCGTCGAAGCCGAACACCCAGTCGGCCCAGCTGTGCAGGACAACGGAGGGCGCAGGCAGCAGCGCCGCCGGCAACAGGCCGGACCGCGACACGATCTCCCAGGCCGCGAGGATCAGGACGGGAACGACCGCGCGCTCCCAGGATTTCGACAATGCGGTCATGGACCGGCCTTTCGATGGTCGTCAGATGATGTCAGGGAAGGGCAGGACCGCTTGCCCCCACCCCAACCCTCCCCCGCTGAGCGGGGGAGGGAGCAAGTGCTTGTGCGGGAGAGCGGCGGCAGTTCCCTCCCCCGCCCAGCTCTCGCACAAAGCTCCGCTTTGTGCTGACGCGGCAGGCGGACCATAGGTCCGCTGAGAGCGGGGGAGGTTAGGTGGGGG
>JAFAFA010000080.1 GCA_023423695.1 Pseudomonadota bacterium
GGTTGTAGGACTTGTCGCGCTTGTGGTTGTCGAGGATGTCCTCGAAATGGTGATGCTCAACGTCGAGCACGACGTTGGAGTACATCTGGATGAAGCGGCGGTAGCTGTCGTAGGCGAAGCGGCCGTCACCCGACCGCTTGGCGAGGCCGGCGGCGGTCGCGTCGTTCAGGCCCAGGTTCAACACCGTATCCATCATGCCGGGCATCGACGCGCGGGCGCCGGAGCGGACCGACACCAGCAGCGGGTTGACCGGATCGCCGAACTTGGCGTCCATCGCCTGCTCCAGCCGCGCGATGGCGGCATTCACCTGCGTCGTCAGCTCCGGCGGATAGGAGCGTCCGTTGGCGTAGAAATAGGTGCACAGCTCGGTGGTGATCGTGAAGCCCGGCGGAACGGGCAGACCAAGATTGGCCATCTCGGCCAGATTGGCGCCCTTGCCGCCCAGCAGGTTCTTCATATCGGCCCGTCCTTCGGTGGCACCGGCCCCGAAGCTGTAGACCCACTTGGATTCACCCTGGCTCGCCATCGCGGAATTCCTCTCGCCCCATGGTCGTCCGGCATGCGGGTGCTCCCCTTGTGCTCCACAGGCGGTCCGCCGGGCGGGTCTGATCCGCTCAGCGGGACACCGTGGTCAGTTTGCTTGACCGCACATGCCGCTGAATGGACCTTCTATCTTCCCAAACGTTAGGACACAAGACGGTCGCGTGGTCTAGAACGGGATGACCTGCGCTTCGCCGGCAAAGGAGCGTTGCGACTATATCGTATTGGCCGGATCCCCATTACTCCGGCGGAACCGCATAAGCACCGATCCGAATGGTGAAATGCGGCCGAAGTACCCCGTTAATCCAAAGAAAAACGGGACCATTTCCTCCGCAAATGTTTCAGATGCTGAAGCAGGCATCGGCCGGACACTGCACCCAGTGCTTGCCTTCCCCGGCCAGCCAGCGCACCAGCGCGTCGGCCGGCATCGGCCGGGCGAAGCGGTATCCCTGGCCGATGGCGCAGCCTTCCGCCTCCAGCATGCGGTGCTGGGCCTCGCGCTCCACCCCTTCCGCCACGACGGTCAGGCCCAGGGCTTCGCCGATCTGGATGATTGCGCGCACCAGCGGCCGGTTGGCGGCGTCGATGTCCAGCTCCTTGACGAAGCTGCGGTCGATCTTCAGCTCAGCCACGGGGAAGCGCTTCAGGTAGCTCAAGGACGAATAGCCGGTGCCGAAATCGTCGATCGACAGGGTGACACCCAGCGCATGCAGGGCATCCAGCGCGTCGTGGGCCCCGACCTCCTCCGACATCATCAGCCGTTCGGTGATCTCCAGCGTCAGGTCGTTCGCCGGGATGCCGTTGGCGCCGAGCACGGAGCGGACCTGGTCCGGCAGATCGCCGCGGGCGAAGCGGACGGCCGAGACGTTGACTGCCAGCCCCGGCACCGGCACCCCGGCGGCGCGCCAGCGGCCGAGCTGCGCGACCGAGGTTTCCAGCACCCAGCTGTCCAGCCGGTCGATCAGCCCGCATTCCTCGGCCAGCGGCACGAACTCCATCGGCGACACCGCCCCCCAGCGCGGGTGGGTCCAGCGGATCAGCGCCTCCACCCGGTGCAGGCAGTAGGGGTTCAGCCGGACCTGCGGCTGGTAATGCAGTTCGAACGGCGCCTCTCCCGTCGCATCCTCCCGTGGGCCGCCCTCCTGACGGTCCAGCGCCTCGCGCAGCGCCGCCTCCATCTCCAGCCGGCGCACCGCCTGTTCGTTCATGTCGCGGCGGAAGAAATGGCAGCGGTTGCGGCCGGCCTGCTTGGCCCGGTACATCGCCGCGTCGGCCTGACGCAGCAGCGTGTCGAAATCCATCCCGTCGTCGGGATGCACGGCGATGCCGATGCTGGCGGTCGGGGTCAACGTCAGGTCGGCGACCGTCAGCGGCACCGACAGGCTGGCGAGCACCTGCTCGGCCAGCAGCGAGGCATGGGCCGCGTCGCAGCCCGGCAGCAACGCCACGAACTCGTCCCCGCCCAGCCGGGCCAGCGTGTCGCCTTCGATGAACAGGCGCCGCAGCCGGGTCGCCACCTCCACCAGCAGCCGATCACCGACCGCGTGGCCCAGCGAATCGTTGATGGTCTTGAAGCGGTCGACGTCCAGGAACATCAACGTCACCGGCTGGCGCGTGCGTCCGGCCAGCGCCAGCGCCGCGGTGGCGCGGTCGGCCAGCAGCTGGCGATTGGGCAGCCCGGTCAGCGTGTCGAAATAGGCGAGCCGGTTGATCTCCGCCCGTGCCCGGTCATGCTCGATGGCCAGCGCGCACAGATGGACGCAGGCCTCCACCAGCCGCCGGTGGAAGGGAGCGGCGGGACGCGGCTCGCGGTAATAGAGCGCGAAGCTGCCCAGCATCCGGGCATTGCGCCCCTTGATCGGGTTGGACCAGCAGGCGGCCAGCCCATGCGACAGCGGGACGTGGCGGTAAGACGCCCAGCGCGGATCGCCGGCGATGTCGGCGGACATCGCCGCCTCCCCCCGGCTCATCGCGCTGCCGCAGCAGCCGACCTCCGGCCCTATGGCCAGCCCGTCGATGGCGGCGGCATAGGCGCCCGGCAGCGACGGTGCGGCGGCCACCCGCATGCGGTTCTCGTCGTCGCACAGCATCACCGAACAGGTGACCTCCGGCGCGCAGGCCTCCACCTGCCGGCACAGGAAATCCAGTACCTGCTTCAGCGACCGGCCGGCGGCCACCAGCTCCAGCACGTCCTGCTGCAGGCGGGCCACCGCCTCCGCCCGCTCGCGCTCGTCGAAACAGCGCATCTCGCACAAAAGCAGGGCGTCCGCACCGTCGGCCAGATGCTGCCAGTGCAGATCGACCGGAACCGGATCGCGACGCGGTACGCAGAGAGCGCCGCTGCCGGGCGGCGGATGGTCGCCCTGCGCCCCGTTCCACACCGTCCGCCAGTCGCGTCCGCCGATGTCGAGCAGGGCGGGCAGCGAGCGGCCGATCATGCCGTCGAGCGGACAGCCGGCAAGGTGGGCGAAAGCCGGGTTGGCGCCGACGATGGTTCCGTCGGGCGCGGTCCAGACCAGCGCCGCGCTCCATTGCGCAGCGGTCACCCGCAAAAGGCGATCAGACGGCAGACGGTCGTCCAGCGCTGCCCCGGCCGAATCCATGACCCCTGATCCCCCCGGACATCCTTTCTGGGAACGCCGCACCGGCGCCCCCGGGAGAATCAGCTAACATGAACACACGCGGCGCGGTCAAGCGCTCGTCGCATTCGGACCCTGCTGGTACAACCACCCGAGAACGGTTCCAAACAGCGGATCTCGTGTCCGTCGGTGCACAAGCAAAAGGGAGGAAGCGGTCTCCCGCTCCCTCCCTCTTCATTCGTCACCCTGAAGCGCCCTGACCGGACGCCCCGAGGGGAAGGCTCAGCTGCAGCCGGTGGTCGAGCCGCAGCTGTCGCACTTCAGGCAGGTGCCGTTGCGGACCAGGGTCATGTTGCCGCACTCGCCGCAGGGATCACCCTCGTAACCGCGGGCGCGGGCCTCGCGGATGCGGTCGAAGCGCTGGTCGCTGGTGCTGCCGCCATAGGCCGTGCCGGTGGCCGCGGTGGCGGCGACATGGCCCTGGGCGGTGGCGGCGGCGACCGCCGGGCTGGTTGCCATGGCAGCCTGGGCCGACGCCTGGGTGCCGGCCGTCGCAGTGGCGCTGACGGCAGCGGTGTCGGTGCCGGTGGCGGCGAAGGCCGCAGCGGCGCTGGCGCGCTGGGTCTGGCCACCATGCAGGACGCGCAGGTTGTTGCGGACATACCCGGTCGACGCGATGCGGCGGACGATGTCGGACGGCTGCACCTGGGTGTCCGGCAGGTCACCCTGCTTGTCGCCGCTGCCCACCGTGAAGGGCACCAGATCCTCCGGCGTGGCGTGCGCCAGATCGGTGCGGTTCAGATAGGAGATGGCGATCTCGCGGAAGATGTAGTCGATGACCGAGGTCGCCATCTTGATGGTGTCGTTGCCGGTCACCATGCCCGACGGCTCGAAGCGCGTGAAGGTGAAGGCCTCCACGAACTCCTCCAGCGGCACGCCGTACTGGAGGCCGATCGACACCGCGATGGCGAAGTTGTTCATCAGCGACCGGAAGGCGGCGCCTTCCTTGTGCATGTCGATGAAGATCTCGCCGAGACGGCCGTCCTCATACTCGCCGGTGCGCAGGTACACCTTGTGGCCGCCGACATTGGCCTTCTGGGTGTAGCCCTTGCGGCGGTGCGGCAGACGCTCGCGCGAGCTGCTCTTCCGCTCCACCACCCGCTCGATCACCTTCTCGACGATGCGCTCGGTGACCATCTGGGCGCGGACCGCGGCCGGCGCCTCGATCATCGCCTCGACCGCCTCGCCATCCTCCTCGTCGTCGAGCAGGGCGGCCTGCAGCGGCTGGCTCAGCTTGGAGCCGTCGCGGTACAGCGCGTTCGCCTTCAGGCCCAGGCGCCAGGACATCAGGTAGGCGTCCTTGCACTCGTCGACCGTCGCCGTGTTCGGCATGTTGATGGTCTTGGAGATGGCGCCGGAGATGAAGGGCTGCGCCGCCGCCATCATCGTGATGTGCGATTCCCAGGACAGGAAGCGCTTGCCGATGCGGCCGCAGGGGTTGGCGCAGTCGAACACCGACAGGTGCTCTTCCTTGAGGAAGGGCGCGCCTTCCAGCGTCATGGCGCCGCAGCAGAAGGTGTTGGCCTGCTCGATCTGCGCCTTGGTGAAGCCGATGTGGCTCAGCAGGTCGAAGCCCGGAGCGTCCAGCGTCTCGGCCGGGATGCCCAGCGTCTGGGTGCAGAACTCGGCGCCGATGGTCCAGCGGTTGAAGACGAACTTGATGTCGAAGGCGGTGGCGAGGTTGCCCTCCAGCCGCTCCAGCAGCTCGTCGGTGAAGCCCTTGGCCTTCAGCGACTCGTGGTTCACGCCGGGGGCGTTCTTCAGCGTGCCGTGGCCGACGGCGTAGAGCGCGATCTCCTCGATCTGGTCGGGGGTGTAGCCGAGCGTCTTCAGCGCTTCCGGCACCAGCCGGTTGACGATCTTGAAGTAACCGCCGCCGGCCAGCTTCTTGAACTTCACCAGGGCGAAGTCAGGCTCGATGCCGGTGGTGTCGCAGTCCATCACAAGACCGATGGTGCCGGTCGGGGCGACCACGGTGGCCTGCGCGTTGCGGTAGCCGTGGGCCTCGCCCAGTTCCAGCGCTTCGTCCCAGACGCGGACGGCGGCCAGAGCCAGTTCCTGGTCCGGGCAGAGGTCGGCGACGAAGGGCACCGGCTCGACCGCCAGACCCTCATAGCCGTTCATCTCGCCGTTGGCGGCGCGGCGATGGTTGCGGATGACCCGCAGCATGTGGTCGCGGTTGGCCTCGAAGCCCGGGAAGGTGCCCAGCTCCTGCGCCATCTCGGCCGAGGTGGCATAGGCGACGCCGGTCATGACGGCGGAGATGCCGGCGCAATAGGCGCGGCCCTCGTCACTGTCGTAGGACAGGCCCGACGCCATCAGCAGGCCGCCGAGGTTGGCGAAGCCCAGGCCCAGCGTGCGGAACTCGTAGGAGAGCTGGGCGATTTCCTTCGACGGGAACTGCGCCATCAGCACGGAGATTTCCAGCACGATGGTCCACAGCCGGCAGGCATGCTCGAACGCCTCGACGTCGAAGGAACCGTCCTTCAGACGGAACGACATCAGGTTCAGCGACGCCAGATTGCAGGCGGTGTCGTCGAGGAACATGTACTCCGAGCACGGGTTCGAGGCGTTGATGCGCCCCGAGGCCGGGCAGGTGTGCCACTCGTTGATGGTGCTGTCGAACTGCACGCCCGGATCGGCGCAAGCCCAGGCGGCGTAGCCGACCTTGTCCCACAGGTCGCGGGCACGGACGGTCTTCACCACCTTGCCGTTGGTGCGGCCGATCAGGTTCCAGTCGGCATCGTCCAGCACCGCCTGCACGAACTCGTTGGAGATGCGCACGGAGTTGTTGGAGTTCTGGCCCGAAACCGTCAGGTAGGCTTCCGAGTCCCAGTCGGTGTTGTAGGTCTTGAACTCGATGGAGGTGAAGCCCTGGCCGGCGAACTGGATCACGCGCTGGATGTAGTTCTCCGACACCTGATCCTTGCGGGCGGCGAGGATCGCCTTCTTGAGCTCCTTGTTCTCCTTCGGGTCGAGACCCGACTGGGCAGCGGCCATCACCGCCGTCAGGTGCTTCTGGCAGATCCTGGAGCCGGTCACCAGCGCCGCGACCTTCTGCTCCTCGTTCACCTTCCAGTCGATGTAGCCTTCGATGTCCGGGTGGTCCATGTCCACCGTGACCATCTTGGCCGCACGCCGCGTGGTGCCGCCCGATTTGATGGCGCCGGCCGCGCGGTCGCCGATCTTCAGGAAGCTCATCAGGCCCGACGACTTGCCGCCGCCGGCCAGCTTCTCGCCCTCGCCGCGCAGGCGGGAGAAGTTGGAGCCGGTGCCGGAGCCGTACTTGAACAGGCGGGCCTCACGCACCCAGAGGTCCATGATGCCGCCCTCGTTCACCAGATCGTCGGCGACGGACTGGATGAAGCAGGCGTGCGGCTGCGGGTGCTCATAGGCCGAGGCGGAGGAGGTCAGCAGGCCGGTCTTGAAATCGACGTAGAAGTGGCCCTGGCTCGGGCCGTCGATGCCGTAGGCCCAGTGCAGGCCGGTGTTGAACCACTGCGGGCTGTTCGGGGCCGCCATCTGGGCGGCCAGCATGAAGCGCATCTCGTCGAAGAAGGCGTGCGCGTCGGCTTCGGTGTCGAAATAGCCGCCCTTCCAGCCCCAATAGGTCCAGGTGCCGGCCAGACGGTCGAAGACCTGCTTGGCCGAATGCTCGCCGACGAAGCGCTTCTCCTTTGGCAGGGCGGCCAGCTTCTCCTGGTCCGCCTCCTTGCGCCACAGCCAGGACGGAACGGTGTTCTCCTCCACGGCGCGGAGCGCGGCGGGGACGCCGGCCTTGCGGAAATACTTCTGGGCCAGGATGTCGCTGGCGACCTGCGAGAAGTTGTCCGGCACCTCGATGCCGGTCTGCTGGAAGACGATCGTTCCATCCGGGTTGCGGATCTCGCTGGTCGCCTGTCGGAAGCCGAGGCTGGCGTAGGCGTCCTGACCTTCGTGCGTGAAACGACGCTCGATCCGCATGATGAGACTGTCCCCTGCTTGGAGCCCGGCGTGGCGGACTCGAATGGAAATATGGTGCGACCCGTCCTGGAAAGCGGCCGGCGGTCCTGTCCGCCGTCCGACCCGGCAACGCAGATGGCGCCGTACAAACAGGGGCTCCGTGCCCGACCGTCCGCCGTCGCCGCTGTGCTGCCGGGACCGGGGCCGCCGCTAGAGGCCGGCCGGGTCACGAGGGCGGCATCCTAGCCAGCGCGACCGGGGCAGGCAAGCCCCACTCTTCTAGATATTGTGGTTGACATCACCGAACCCCTCAAAACCTTGATCTTGTGGTGTTCAACCCGTTACCGGGGATCCTGTTCCCGCCAGCCAAGAATTTTTTTCGGGGCGGTGGCGGGTCGCATCGCGACCACGAGGCACAAACTGTAGGCACTCGAATCACCGTCCATATCGAACCGGATGGCGCCACATCCCGATTAGAGCGCAAAACGCGGCCGTCCGCCAGAGCTTCGTCGCGGCGGAAATCAACATGTTGTTGTCTGTGGCCCATTGGACCCACCACCGATTCGTTGCGCTGCGACTCGAGGCAAACCGGCGGAATCCAAGGGTCGACTCGGAAAGGCCGGTCCCACTTGGCTCCGAGTCGTCGCCGCCGGCCCCCGGCCGGAACACGGAAGAGGGGCAGAGGCCGCCAGCCCGCAACTATTCCCTGAGTGTCCGGTTGAAGACCCTGGAGCAGAGGCGACTCCGTCGTGGGTCTGGGGGAGGAGAGGCACCCATGCTGAAGATCACGCACAAGATGTGGTTGGCACTGCCTGCGCTGACACTGCTGGTCGGCATGGCGGCGCCAACGGGCTCGAAAGCCCAGACGATGGCAGTCAACGGCTCGACTCCGGTCGTCGGCGCCGCGGTTGAGCGCAAGACCGGTCCCAGCGTCGACCAGTTGATGAACCGCAACGTCGTGGGTGCGGACGGATCGAAGATCGGCACCGTCACCGACGTGATCCTCGACGACAAGGGCGAGGCCCAATACATCGTCATCCACTCCGGCGGCATCCTGGGCTTCGGCGGCAAGGACATCGCGGCCGACCTGACCCTGGCCGACCTCCGCACCGCCACCGAAGCGATCCAGCTCCGCGACGTGACCGCCGCCAGCGTCCGCGACATGCCCGAATTCCGCTATGACGACAGCATCACCTCGCTGACCCGCAGCCCGGAGCCGCGGCGGTAGCAACCGGATCGACCAACGAAAAAGGCCGCGCCCCAACCGGGACGCGGCCTTTCTCCTACCCTTCCGGGAGATCGCGAGCCCCCTCCCCGGCGGTGCCGCCGGAGAGGATGGCGTCAGGCGATCACTCGTCGTTCTGCTGCTTGCGCTTCAGAGCGGCGCCCAGGATGTCGCCCAGCGAGGCGCCCGAGTCGGACGAACCGAACTCGGCCATCGCCTGCTTCTCTTCCTCCATCTCGCGGGCCTTGATGGACAGCGAGATGCGGCGGGAAGCGCGGTCGATCTGGGTGACCTTGGCGTCGACCTTCTCGCCGACGGCGAAACGGTCCGGACGCTGCTCGGAACGCTCGCGGGACAGGTCCGACTTGCGGATGAAGCCGGTGTAGCCCTCGCCGACGGACACTTCGATGCCGCCGTCCGTCACCTGCGTCACGGTGCAGGTCACGACCTCGTTCTTCTTCAGGCCGGCGGTGGCCGACTCGAACGGATCGCTGGCCAGCTGCTTGATGCCCAGGCTGATGCGCTCCTTCTCGACGTCGACATCGAGAACCTTGACCTTGACGCGGTCGCCCTTCTTGTACTCGGCGATCGCCTCTTCACCCGACTTGTTCCAGTCGAGATCGGACATGTGGACCATGCCGTCGATATCGCCCGGCAGGCCGACGAACAGACCGAATTCGGTGATGTTCTTGACTTCGCCTTCCAGCTCGGTGCCAGGACCGAACTTGTCGGTGAAGGTCTCCCACGGGTTGTCCAGGCACTGCTTCAGGCCGAGGCTGATGCGGCGCTTCTGCGGATCGACGTCCAGGACCATGACCTCGACTTCCTGCGAAGTCGACACGATCTTGCCCGGATGGACGTTCTTCTTGGTCCAGGACATTTCCGACACGTGGACCAGGCCCTCGATCCCCGGCTCCAGCTCCACGAAGGCGCCGTAGTCGGTGATGTTGGTGACGCGGCCCTTGAACTTCGCGCCGACCGGATACTTCGCCTCGACGCCTTCCCACGGGTCGGCCTCGAGCTGCTTCATGCCCAGGCTGATGCGCTGGGTTTCCGGGTTGAAGCGGATGACCTGGACCGTGACGGTCTGGCCGATCTGCAGGGCTTCCGACGGATGGTTGATGCGGCGCCACGCGATGTCGGTGACGTGCAGCAGGCCATCGACGCCGCCCAGGTCGACGAACGCACCGTAGTCGGTGATGTTCTTGACGACGCCCTGGAGGATCTGGCCTTCCTTGAGGTTGGCCACCAGTTCCGAACGGGCCTCGGCGCGGCTCTCTTCGAGCACGGCGCGGCGCGACACGACGATGTTGCCGCGCGAGCGGTCCATCTTCAGGATCTGGAACGGCTGCGGGGTGCCCAGCAGCGGGGAGATGTCGCGGACCGGACGGATGTCGACCTGGCTGCCCGGCAGGAAGGCCACGGCGCCCGACAGGTCGACCGTGAAGCCGCCCTTGACGCGGCCGAAGATGACGCCGGTGACGCGGGACTGGTCGTTGAACGACTTCTCCAGCAGAGCCCAGGCCTCTTCGCGCTTCGCCTTCTCACGGCTCAGCATCGCCTCGCCGTTCTTGTCTTCCATCCGCTCGAGGTAGACCTCGACGGTGTCGCCCGCCTTCAGCTCGGGCGGCTGGCCGGCAACGGCGAATTCCTTCAGCGCGACGCGGCCTTCCGACTTCAGACCGACGTCGATGGTGACCATGTCGTTCTCGACGGCGACGACGCGTCCCTTGACGACCGTACCTTCGAGCGACTCGGCCGCGCCCAGCGACTCTTCAAGCAGAGACGCAAAGCTTTCCTTTTCGACCGTGCGGGCCAGTGACTGTGCCATTGAAACTCCTAAAGGTGGCGCGAAAGCGGCCCAGTCCCGGTCCCTCCCGCGGCAAAACGGGTGAGACCTCGACCGAACCGCCGCGCCGGGCACCACGCCCGGCGACTTGGTTGATGGTTTTCCATGGAGGGCGTTGGACCCGCCCGCGCCGCCCGACCGATCCGATCGAGACGGTCGGCCCCCCGGCATCACGCCTTGGGGGTCAGACCGGTCTTCGAACCGATGTGAGCGACCGCCATCGAGAACACCTGATCGGCATCGAGAGCGGACGTATCAAGCACAAAAGCGTCGGCAGCCGGACGGAGCGGGGCCACCGCTCTCTGGCTGTCGCGCGCATCACGAGCCTTCATGTCCTCCAGGACATCGGAGGATATAGCCGGAATCCCCCGTCTCTGCAACTCCTTGAGTCGCCGTTCGGCCCGGACCTCCACCGAAGCGGTAACGAACAGCTTGGCCTGGGCATCGGGACAGACCACCGTTCCGATGTCGCGCCCGTCCAGAACCGCCCCCGGCGCGCCGCCCGGCGGATGGGCGGCGAAGCGCCGCTGGAAGTCGAGAAGCGCCGCCCGCACCTCCGGCACCGCCGCCACCTTGCTGGCCGCCTGCGCCGCCTCGTCGGTGCGCAGCGCCACCTCCTGCAGGATCGGGTGTTCGGGATGCAGCTCATAGGCCGCACGCGCCGCAGCGGCGTTGTCGGCCGGATCGCCGCCGGCCCGCAGGACCGACACGCCGACCGCGCGGTACAGCACCCCGGTGTCGAGATGGGCGAAGCCGAAGGCATCCGCGATGCGCTGCGACAGGGTGCCCTTGCCGCTGGCGGCCGGGCCGTCGATGGCGACGACGACCGCCTTGGCGCCCCCCGGCTGGGTGGAGAGCGGCTGGTTGGAAAGCGGCTGCGTCATCGCCTCACGCCTCACCGATCTTCGCGCCCAGCCCGTTCATCAGCCCGACGAAGCCGGGGAAGCTGGTTTCGATGAAGGCGCCGTCGTCGACCGAAATCGGCTGTTCCGACGCCATACCCAGCACCAGGAAGCTCATGGCGATGCGGTGGTCCATGGCGGTGGCGACGGTGGCGCCGCCCTTCGGCCCCTTGCCAGTGCCCCCGGTGCCGTGCACCGTCAGGCTGTCGTCGGCGCCGACCTCCACCGACACGCCGCAGCGGGTCAGCCCCTCCGCCACCATGGCGAGGCGGTCGCTCTCCTTCACCCGCAGTTCCTTCAGGCCCAGCATCACCGTGGTGCCCTCGGCACAGGCGGCGGCGGCGGCCAGGACCGGGTACTCGTCGATCATGCTCGGCGCGCGGTCTGCCGGCACCACGATGCCCTTCAGGGCGCTGTGGCGCACCCGCAGATCGGCCACCGGCTCGCCCGCCTGGTCGCGGCGGTTCTCGAAGGCGATGTCGGCGCCCATCTCCACCAGCGTGTCGAAGAGGCCGGTGCGGCGCGGGTTCATGCCGACGTCGTTCAGCAGCAGGTCCGAGCCCGGCCGCAGCAGGGCGGCGACCGCCGGGAAAGCGGCGCTGCTGGGATCGGCCGGCACATGGATGGTCCGGCCGGTCAACTCCGGCTGGCCGATGACGGTGACGGCGAGGGAGCCGTCCTCCAGCCGCTCGGTCGTCACGGTGGCGCCGAAATGGCGCAGCATCAGTTCGGTGTGGTCGCGCGTCGGCTCCGCCTCGATCACGGTGGTGGCGCCGGCGGTGTTGAGCCCGGCCAGGATGATCGCAGACTTCACCTGGGCCGAAGCCACCGGCAGGCGATAAGTGATTGGAACCAGATCGCCGCTGCCGACCACGGTCAGCGGCAGCCGGCCGCCCGACCGCCCGACGAAGCGGGCGCCCATCTCCTCCAGCGGCTTGGTGACGCGGGCCATCGGCCGCTTGTTCAGCGAGGCGTCGCCGGTGAAGACGCAGGTGATCGGGTGGGCGGCGACCAGCCCCATCAGCAGGCGGGCGGCGGTGCCGCTGTTGCCCATGTCCAGCACCTGCGCCGGCTCCTGCAAGGCGCCCAGCCCGACGCCGCGCACGTGCCAAACTCCTGAGCCATCCCGCTCCGCCTGGGCGCCCAGCAGACGCATGGCCGCGGCGGTGTGCAGGACGTCCTCTCCCTCCAGCAGGCCGTGGATCACCGTCTCGCCCACGGCAATGGCGCCCAGCATCAGCGACCGGTGCGAGATCGACTTGTCGCCGGGCACGCGGATGCTCCCCTGGATCGCGCCGGTGGCGACGGAGCGCAGCGGCTTCACCTGCGTGGTGGGGGCTTGCGTGGTGGGGGCCTGCGTCATTGGACGGGTCCTTCGGATCGGAAAGCGGTTGTGGCCGCCGTTCCTATCACAGGCCCCGCCCCGATGCGAGAGGGCCGGCCCCGGTCCCTCCGAGCGTCCCCCCGAGCCTCCCCGCCCCGCCCGGCGCGGCAATGAAAAAAGGCCGCCCGAAGGCGGCCCTGAGTTCAAGGAGGAAACCAAATGGAGGAGTTGCACGATGTGCAGGTCCGTTCTAGCCAGTTATGGTTAACGCCCTGTAAAGGCAACCCCTGTCCGGGCGGGATACCTCTTTCCCGCGACTCCTGTGCACCGGCGGCATCCGGCTGCGCCATCGATCCGGCATCTTTTTTTTGACAAGCGCCTCTGGCCGTGGCAAAGGGCGCCTCTTGAGAACCCCCCTGATTTTTGTGACGGAGGACACTGGCGTGGCCAAACCCGAATGGGGCGTCAAGCGCATCTGCCCGAGCTGTGGCGCTCGCTATTACGACATGCGCAAGGACCCGCCGGTCTGCCCGAGCTGCGGTGCGCAATTCGATCCCGAGGCCCTGCTGAAGTCCCGCAAGGCCCGCCCGGCCCCGGCCGACGACACCAAGAAGGTGGCGGCGGTGGTGGACGAGGACACCGAGAACGAAGCCGAGGAGAGCGAGACTCCGGAGTTGGAGGATGTCGAGGACGACATGTCCGTCGAGGACATCGAGGAGTCCGACGACACCGCCGACGATGAGGACGACGTCCTGATCGAGGACACGTCCGAACTGGGCGAGGACGACATGGACGAGGTCGTCGACGTCGAGGGCGAGGACGAGGAGGAGCGCTGACGGGCGCCCTTCCCGGTGGGACGGGAGCGTTGTCTGGAGCGGCGGGGGTGCCGGTGAAAAAAAGCGCGAAACGGTCGATTTTCCGCTTGCATCACTCCGCCGCCTGACTATTATCCCGCTCCACCAAGGCCGGACGGAAACGACCGGCCCCCAGAGTTAAGGGGCCATAGCTCAGCTGGGAGAGCGCTACAATGGCATTGTAGAGGTCAGGAGTTCGATCCTCCTTGGCTCCACCAAATCAAAGGCTCGGCAGACATCTGCCGGGCCTTTGTTGTTTCTGGCGTCCGCTTAACCGCTTTGCCTGGATGCCGGCCCCCATGCTTTTCAAATCACCGAACCTCTCCGCCATCACACCGTCAGCTTGAGCCGGTAGGTATAGACGTCGCCGCGGAACAGCCCTTCCACATATTCGATCATGCGCTCGGCGGCAGTGTAGCTGCGCCGCTTGATCAGCAGGCAGGCGACCGGCTCGGTGAAGCCGAAGACCGCGTATTCCTGCGGCTGCGGCAGTGTCGCCTCTATCGTCTGGTCGCAGTGGGTCAGCGGTACGCCGCAGCGCTCGCTGAGACAGGCATAGACCGACCGCGACAGGTCACATTCCGCCAGGGCGGGGGCGGCATCCAGATCGTACCACGCGGTTTCCCGCGACATCGGAATGCCGTCGCCACGCCGGACCCGCACCAGCTTCAGGAACCGGGCGGTCGAGGGCAGCCCGAAGATTGAGGCGATGGACCGGTCGGTGACGGCCCGGCATTCCAGGATGTCCGATGACGGGGTCCGTCCCAGTTCGCGCATCTCCTCGGTGAAGCCCTTCAGCCGGTCCATGCCGGAATGGAGCCGCGGACCATCGCCCTGGACGATGAAGCCCAACCGGCCATGCGCGCTGATCAGCTTGCGGTGGCGCAGCATCTGATAGGCACGCTGCACCGTCGCCCGGCTGACGCCGAGACTTTCGGCCAATTGACGCTCCGCCGGCAGAGTCGTACCTGCAGGCACGCTCCCGTTCCCGATCAGCGCAAGCAGCTGTTCCTCAAGCTGCTGGTACAGCGGTCGCGCAGTATCGTCGCGCAGCCTGAGCAGCGAATGCAGGGACGGCCTTGTTTCCGCGCCTCCTTCCACGGTCACGGTGTTGGCCTCTTGTGGAGAGATGACCCGGTTCGGCACGACGAAACCCCATTTGACGGAGGCCAAACATGGCGGCAGCCCGACTGGATGAGAACATGTTTCTCTTCGTCCTGGGGAGCTTCGTGATTGCCTGTTCCGCAAAAGTCGACCGCTTCCCGCAGCCGGGCGAGTCGCTGCGCGCGACCGCCTTCACCGCTGAGGCCGGCGGCAAGGGGCTGAACCTCGCCCTCGGCGCCCATCGGCTGGGCGTAGCGGTGGACGGCCTGTTCGCCATCGGTGAGGATCCGTTCGGCCAGTTGGCCGCGCAGGCCTTGGCCGGCGCCGGACTGTCGCCGGGCATGATCCGCCGCTGTCCCGGGGCGACCGGCGCCGGGATCGGCTTCACCGATGGCGCGGGCGAGAACTGCCTTGCCGTCTTTCCCGGCGCCAACCGGCTGTTGACGGCGGAGCATGTCCGCGAGGCTGCCGCATTGCCGGACGCGTCCCTGGTTCTGGCCCAGTTCGAAATCGATGACCCGCCCATCGTCGAAGCCTTCGCCCTCGCGCATGCGGCCGGGGTCCGGACCCTGCTCAACCCCTCGCCATTCCGTACCCCGCCCGCAAACCTGCTGTCGCACACCGACATTCTGGTGGTGAATGCGGTGGAGGCGGCACAGTTGGGCCGGTTCCTTGGCCTGCACCCCGCTTCCGAAGCCGATCCGGTGCCGGGAGCAGCCGCGCTGGCCACCCCGCTGCTGGAGCGTGGCCCCGGCTTGGTCGTGGTCACGCTGGGCGCACGCGGCGCGGTTGCCTGCCGGCCAGGGCATCCACCCCTGCACCAGCCGGCTTTCACGGTCGATGCCATCGACACGCTGGGTGCCGGCGACGCCTTCACCGCCGGACTGGCTGCCGGGCTGGTGCAGGGCCGACCGCTGGAAGAGTGTCTGGAACGCGCCGCCGCCTGCGGGGCGATCGTCGCCGGCCGGATCGGCGTCTTCGATGCGTTGCCCACCGCCGCCGACCTCGACCGCTTCCTGGCCGGCGCAGGGCAGGAAAGGCCGGGCATGTAAGGGGGACACCATCCCCCAAACCGGTCGTCCCATACCTCCCACGAACATTTGGTTTTGGACTGTTTTTGGACCTACCATAAACATTCCAAAATGCGCCGGCACTTGTCGCTCCTTGTGGGCCGGAGGAGGTCAGCCATGATCGGTCTCGCCGCACACTCCGCATCCAATTCACCGGCGGCCATGTCTGCGGCTCCGGCTTTCCCCGCCTTTCACCGTCTGGGTGGCTCGCCGATGTTCGCTTGGCTGGTCGACCAGTTCGACCATGCCGTTCTGCTGGTCGATACCGATAACCGGCTGCTTTTCGCCAACCGCGCGGCGGAGGAACTGCTGCAGGCCGGACAGGTTCTGCGGCTGCGCAGCGGCATCGTGGAAGCCGTCTGCCGCTCTGAGAACCGGGCCTTGCACGATGCCGTCGCGACCTGCCTCCGGCTGGCGGGAAGCAGCAGGGAGCAAAGTGGTGACCATGCATTGCCGATCATTCTGGGTCGCGGACCGGCGGCGCTGTCCGGCTGTGTGGCGGCCCTGCCGGCCGACCTGTGCGGGATCGGGCGCGAAACGGCCGTGGCTTCGCTGTTCCTGGTCGATCCGCAGGACCGGCACCGCCCGTCCACCGCGCAGCTTCAGGCTTGCTTCGGACTGACTCCGGCCGAAGCGGCCCTGGCGCTGGAGATCCTCGCCGGCGATGGACTCCAGGCCTGCGCCAGACGCCTCGGGATTTCCCAGACGACCGCCCGCACCCATCTGGGCCATGTCTTCGAGAAGACCGGCACCAGACGGCAAGCCGAACTGGTACGCCTGCTGCTGGGCGCGTGCCTGCCACTCCGCTTGGCACCGCTCCGTTAGGCACTGGGGGGCGGTGCCGATATCCGATCGGATCGCCGATCCTCCAGAAGGTCATGCCTCCTGCGTTCGTATGATGCCCCGCCGCCATTGCCTTGCAACGCTTGATCCCGGCGATCCCCAAAGGACCGCAGGATGTTGGGAGGCAGACATGGACGCGAACTGGTTGGCTATCGCCCGCTCGGCACTGGTCGGAGTCCTGGTGCCGGCGGTTCTGATTCCGGTGGTCGTGGGACTCACGGGCGGCACCGCCGCGGCCGAGACCGCGGCAGGCGCGCAGATGGCGGCCATGCCGTCGGCCGGACGGCCCCTCGCACTCGACCCGGAAAAGGACACCATCGCGTTGGAGACCCGCCAGGGCGTTACCCCGGCCGCCAATGGACCGGACGTCCGCAGGACCGACGCTTCCTTGACTGGGACGGTGCGCCCCGGTCAGGGACTGCGCCCCGACGGCACCGAACTGGCGCCGAGCGAGGTGTCCCGTCCCTGGCTGATCCGGCAGTGACGCAACGGTGGAGGATCGAGCACGGACCCGGGCCATGGACGGGCTGCTCACCGGGCTGATCCTGGGTTTGTCCATCGCGGCCCCAATCGGCCCGATGGGGCTGCTGTGCATCGAGCGGACACTGGCCGAGGGTGCGCGCAACGGCTTTGCCGCCGGCCTCGGGGCAGCGACGGTCCACATGCTCTATGCCGGGCTGATCACCGCGGGAGTCGTCCGGTTGCTGCCGCCGAACAGCGTCTGGACCCTTTATGGACGAATTGCCGCCGCCGGTTTCCTGTTGTGGCTTGGCTGGCGCCTGCTGTCGCGCGGGATGGGGCGGACGGTGGGTACCGCCGCGGGTCCGCGCGGTGCCTTCGGCAGCTATGCCGCGGCGGTCGCCTTGACCATGACCAACCCGGTCACCCTGTCCTTCTTCATCGTTCTGGCGCCCTCCATGACCGGCGAGGCATGGCAGCACGCCGGCTGGGCGGAGTCCCTGTCCGTGCCGCTCGGCGTGTTCATCGGATCGTCGCTGTGGTGGCTGCTGCTGAGCGGTGCGGTCGGGCTGGCGCGCGCCCGCGTCACTGCAAGGACCATCGGCCGGATCAACCGGACCTGCGGATTGGTCATCGTCGCCATGGCGCTGGTGATCGCCGTGACACCGACCGCTTGAAGCCCAAAACAGCGCCCAAAACGGCGAAGGCCGCGAACCCGTTCCGGTTCGCGGCCTTCAGAATGGTGGGCGGTACTGGGATTGAACCAGTGACCCCTACGATGTCAACGTAGTGCTCTCCCGCTGAGCTAACCGCCCACTGTATCGACCGGCGGAGGAGCGCATGGCATCGTTCCGTCCGGCGTGGGCGGGTGTATACCGACCTCGGCGCGGACGCGCAAGCCCTTTCATGAGCCCTCGCGCTTTTTTTGTCGGACGGCGGCGGGTCGGCGGGCGTTCCCGTGACAAAAGGCCCCGCTGTCCATTACATCATTGAACCATGGACGCCTCCTTCGATGCGCAGCGCGACGCCGGTGCCGGCGCCGGTCCGGCCCCCGACAAGGCCGCCGTTCCGGCCGCGGAGCCGGCGCTGGCCGCCCCGGCTTTCGAGATTCTGGCCCCGCAGAGCCAGAGGCTGCCGCTCGTCCTGGCGTCGCCGCACAGCGGGAACGCCTATTCCGCCGCCTTCCTCGCCTCGTCCCGGCTGGATGCCCGGGCACTGCGAAAGTCCGAGGACTGTTTCGTCGACGAGATCTTCGCCTTCGCTCCCGGTTTCGGCGTGCCGCTGATCCGCGCCCTGTTCCCGCGCGCCTATCTGGACGTCAACCGCGAAGCCTACGAGCTGGACCCGGAGATGTTCGCCGATCCGCTGCCGGCCTATGTCAACACCCGCTCGCCCCGGGTGGCGGCGGGGCTGGGCACCATCGCCCGCGTGGTCGCCAACGGCGAGGACATCTACCGCGGCAAGCTGCGCTTCGCCGAGGCGCTGGACCGCGTCAGCCACTGCTACACCCCTTACCACAATGCCCTGCGCCAGCTGGTGGACGACACCCGCGACGCCTTCGGCCATGCCCTGCTGATCGATTGCCATTCGATGCCGTCGGCCAGCACCGCCGCCAGCGCGAAAGGCGGCGGGCGGGGCGGCAACCATCCCGAGATCGTGCTGGGCGACTGTTACGGCAACGCCTGCGCGCCTGCGGTGATCGATGCGGCGGAGGAGTTCCTGCGCGGGCTCGGCTATGCCGTCAGCCGCAACAATCCCTATGCCGGCGGCTACACCACCCGCCATTACGGACGGCCGCGCCAAGGCATCCACGCCCTGCAGATCGAGATCGCCCGCGACCTCTATATGGACGAGGCGGCCCTGACCCGCCTGCCCTACCTGAACGTTCTGGCCCGCCACATGACCGAACTGGTCGACACGCTGGGCCTGCTGCCGCCCCACGGCCTGGGACCGCGCTGACACCGCGGATCCCGCATCTGCGATTTTAAGGGCCGCTTTGAGGGCATTGCCCCGTCCCTGCCACAGTTTCCCGCTATCGCCTCAAAGGCCAAGCTTCCGCTTGAAACCGCACCGCGGCCCTGGCTTCGCGCAAAAAAAGGGCCGCGGGCGAACCCGCGGCCTTCAGTCTAGGGAGGAAACGCCCAAGAAGTGCGTTACGCCAACGTCCACGCCGAGGCGCGACCGTTGTCGCACTGCACAATATGAACGCGCCCCCGGCCGGCTTCAAGAGCAAAAAGAATTTCTCATGCATTTCATCACGTTACCCCGCAACAGCAGTATCGCGAATCGGATAGAGGCCAGAGACGTTCGCTGCATTGCAGCATGACCCTTCGTGCAAGGGCATGATCGAAGGAATAGGAGACGGCCGGACCTTGGGACCGGTGTCTTGAGCTTGACGGCCCACTCCCGGAACCAAGCCCGCCGACGGTCGTTTCAGAGTGGTCCAATGCCGGGTCTCCGCCGAGGCGGTCCGGTTTGCGGGCTGCGGAACGCCCTGCCGGCGGCCAATAAGGAGAAGAAGATTGTGAGCAGGCTCGTCGTCGTATCCAACAGGGTGGCCCTGATGGAAGAGGGCAAACAGGCGGCCGGCGGCCTCGCCGTCGCCATCCTGGCGGCCCTGAAGAAGACCGGAGGCATCTGGTTCGGCTGGAGCGGGAATGTCGTCGACGGCGAGTCCCAGGCCGAACCGACCCGGACCGATGCCGGGAAACTGACCTACGCCACCCTCGATCTCGGCCGCCGCGACCATGAGGAATATTACAACGGCTTCGCCAACCAGACCTTATGGCCGCTGTTCCATTACCGGCTGGGCCTGATCTCGGTGAACCGGCGGACGCGCGAGGGGTATGAACGGGTCAACGCCTATTTCGCCGACAAGCTGGAGCCGCTGCTGCGCCCGGACGACATGATCTGGGTCCACGACTATCACCTGATCCCCTTCGGCGACGAACTGCGCCGCCGCGGCTGTTCGCAACGCATGGGCTTCTTCCTGCACACGCCCTTCCCGCCGCCGGAACTGCTGACCGCCCTGCCCAACCACCGCGACCTGATCCGCGAGCTGTGCGCCTATGATCTGGTCGGCTTCCACACCGCCACCGACCTGCGCGGCTTCTGCGACTACATCCGCACCGAGACCGACGGCACGGTGGAGCAGCGCGGCGCCTATGGCAGCGCCATGATCCGCGCCTTCGGCCGCACCCTGATGGCGAAGGTCTTCCCCATCAGCATCGACACCGAGGCGCTGGAAAGCCTCGCCCGCACCGCCGGCCGCTCGCGCCAGGCCGAACGGCTGCGCGAGAGCCTGGTCGGCCGCCGGCTGATCATCGGCGTCGACCGGCTCGATTATTCCAAGGGCCTGCCGCAGCGCTTCGCCGCCTTCGAACAGCTTCTGGAAAGCTACCCGGAGCATTGCAACCGCGTGTCCTTCCTGCAGGTCGCCCCGCCGAGCCGCGAGGACGTGCCGGAATACATCGCCATCCGCCGCGAGCTGTCGGAGATGGCCGGCCGGATCAACGGCCGCTTCGCCGAGTTCGACTGGCAGCCGATCCGCTACCTGAACCGCAGTTTCGGCCAGCGCGTGCTGGCGGGCTTCTACCGGCTGGCGAATGTGGGTCTGGTCACGCCGCTGCGCGACGGCATGAATCTGGTCGCCAAGGAGTATGTCGCCTGCCAGGACGCCGACAATCCGGGCGTCCTGGTGCTGTCGCAGTTCGCCGGAGCCGCCCACGAGATGGCAGAGGCGCTGATCGTCAACCCTTTCGACATCGAGGGCGTCGGCGACGCGCTGCAGCGGGCGCTGACCATGCCGCTGGGCGAGCGCAAGGAACGCCACACCGCCCTGATGCGGACGCTGCGGCGGCACGACATCAGCTGGTGGCGTGAAAGCTATGTGGACGCGCTGACCCGCGCACCGTATGACTTTCCGGTCACCTGAGCATCCGCCCTCCATCCCAGATCCGGATCCATGGCCGCCGACCTCACCCCCGCCGCTCCCGGCACCGCCGCCTCTCCCATCCTGGTCGCCGACATCGGCGCCACCAACGCGCGCTTCGGCCTGATCGACGGCCGGATGGTGCGCGAGGCGCGGGTGCTGCGCTGCGCCGACTACGCCTCGATCGAGGATGCGGCCACCGCCTACCTGTCGGCGGTCGGGCTGGCGGCGCCCGGCACGCCGGGCCGGCCGCGGCGCGGCGCCTTCGCGGTGGCGGGGCCTGTCACCGGCGACCACATCGCCATGACCAATCTGGTCTGGCAGTTCTCCGTCGGCCGGGTACGCGACGCCCTGGGGCTGGAGGGGCTGGTCGTCATCAACGACTTCACCGCCGTCGCCCTGTCGGTGCCGCGTCTGGCCGAGGATGATCGCCGGCAGGTCGGCGAGGGGACTCCGCAGCCGGGTGCCGTCGTCGCCGTGCTGGGGCCGGGCAGCGGGCTGGGCGTTTCGGGGCTGGTGCCGGGGGCGAATGGCCGCTGGACCGCGCTGTCGGGCGAGGGCGGCCATGTCACCATGGCGCCGATCAGCGACCGCGAGAGCGCCGTGCTGGGCCAGCTGCGCAAGGGCTTCGACCATGTCTCGGCCGAGCGGGTGCTGTCCGGCCCGGGCCTCGTCAACCTTTACAATGCCCTGTCGATTCTGGACGGGCGCGAACCGGCGGCCCTCACCCCCGCCCAGATCACCGACAACGCGCTGGCCGGAGCCGAGCCCCATTGCGTGGAGGCGGTGGAGATGTTCTGCGCCATGCTGGGGACCGTCGCCGGCAACCTCGCCTTGACGCTGGGCGCGCGGGGCGGCGTCTACATCGCCGGCGGCATCGTGCCCAGGCTGGGGGCGCTGTTCGCCCATTCCCGCTTCCGCAAGCGTTTTGCCGAAAAGGGCCGCATGCGCGACTTCCTGGCCCCGATTCCCACCTATGTCGTCACCCACGAGCTGCCGGCCTTCCTGGGCCTCGCCGAGGCCGCAGGGGCGGAGTGAGCGCCGCGCCAGGGGAGCAAAGGAGGGTGCGGCGTATCGCGCCTCCATCGGTGGTTGCCCCTATTGCGCCACTTGTTGCTTGAACCGGTGGGATCGCCCCCACATGGTTGTTCCGATCCCTTTGCGGATCCGATCGGAACGCCATCCCACCGGAAGCCCCCAGTAAAAGCCATGTCCACCGACCTTCGTGTCCGCTTCATGCACCCGTCGGGCGCCATCGGCCCCGGCAAGATCGCGCTGCTGGAAGCCATCGACCGCACCGGCTCCATCTCCGCCGCGGCGCGGTCGCTGGACATGACCTTCCGGCGCGCCTGGTTCCTGGTGGAGACGATGAACACCGCCTTCCGCGAGCCGGTGATCCGCACCAGCGTCGGCGGCCGCGAGGGCGGCGGGGCCGGCCTGACTCCGCTGGGGCAGGAGGTGGTCGCCCGCTACCGCCGCATGCAGGAGGATGCCCACAAGGCCGCCGAGCCGCACCTGCGCTGGCTGGACGAGATGCTGAAGGAAGAACAGGCCGAGGACCGGCAGCCCGAAGACGAGGGCAGGACCCCGCCGGCCGGCTGACCGTTCGATTTGCGAGCCAAGTCATCGGCTTGGCCGCATCAAGTTATCGGCAAAGACCACCGAAACATTGCAGCTGGTTTTTTCTTCCATGCGCGCGGTGCAGCCCTGGGCAACGGGAAGCCCGGTGGTGCGGCGGGGCGCCGCACCGTACATAATGGTTCCGTTGCAGCTTGGCCCCAGCGTGGCCGACCGGCAACAGATGCTCTTTCCAGGACGCCTTCCGCCTTCTTCCGAACGGGCCGCTTCAGCGGCGCCGTGCGGCATCCTTGCGCCCTTCAGCCACCGCCCTCCCGAGCCACCGCCGCCATGCTGTCCCTCCCCCTGCCCGTCACCGCCGCCGATGCCTTCGGTGCGGCCGCCTTCGCCGGTTCGTGCCTGTGGCCGCTGATGAAGAAGCGCCGTGCCCTGCTGGCCGGGCAGGCGGCAGCCAACCTGATGTTCATCATCCACTATGTGCTTCTGGGCGCCCACACCGCGGCGGCGCTGTGCCTGCTGGTGGTGACGCAGGCCCTGGTGGCGATGCCGGAGGGGCGCAGCCGCTGGCAGACCGCGGCCTTCGCCGCCACGGTGCCGGCCATCGCGGCGATCGCCGTCCTCACCTGGTCGGGACTGCCCTCAGCGCTGTCCAGCCTGGGCATCACCTTCTCCACGCTGGCGCGCTGGCAGTCGGACGCGGTGCGCATGCGCCTGCTGCTGCTGGTTGCCGGCGCCTTCTGGATCAGCCACAACGCGCTGGTGATGTCGCCCTTCGGCATGGCGTCGGACCTCTTCAGCGCCGCCGCCAACCTGCTGCGCCTGCGCGGCGAGCGCCGCAAGGACGCTCCGCTGGCGGCCGCCACGGCGAACGCCAATGCGACGCCGAAGGGTCTTGCCGCCGCCTGACGACAGCGGCTCAGAGCTGCCTCGCATGACCGGGCTAATGCCTCCGGATGGGTCCCGCCTGTCCGGAGGCGGTCGAATTGGGCACTGGCGCACCGGCACGCTCCCGCCTAAAAGGAGCCAGATGCGCCGCAGGGCGCAGTGCAACAAGGCGCCTCGCGGCGCCCCGCCACGGCAGCGACGAAGGGCAGCCCATTCATGCTGAAGCGTCTCTACGACTGGACCATGGCCAAGGCCGCGTCGAAGGATTCGACCAAGTGGCTGGCCGGGGTGTCCTTCGCCGAAAGCTCATTCTTCCCGCTGCCGCCGGACCTGCTGCTGGTGCCGATGGTCATCGCCAACCGCAAGGCGGCCTGGAAGCTGGCGACGATCTGCACGCTGGCCTCGGTGGTCGGCGGCGTCGCCGGCTACATGATCGGCTATTTCCTGTACGAGACCATCGGCCGCTGGGTGATCGAGTTCTACCACCTGACCGACAAGTTCGAGCAGCTGCGCCAGACCTTCGTCGAGTACGGGGCGGAGATCCTGATCATCAAGGGCATGACGCCCATCCCCTACAAGCTGCTGACCATCACCGCAGGTGTCGCGCATCTGCCGCTGTGGGTGTTCATCGGCGCCTCGATCATCTCGCGGTCGATGCGCTTCTATCTGGTCGCAGCGCTGCTGTACTTCTTCGGCCCGCCGATCCGCGCCTTCATCGAGAAGCGTTTGACGCTCGTCACCAGTGTGTTCGCGGTGGCGCTGATCGGCGGCTTCCTGGTGGTGAAGCTGCTGTAACCCGCCGCCCTATTTCAGACAGACAGGACCTCCATGCCTCCGCGCGGGCGCCCGCCCCATCCCAGCCGCGCCCGCCCCCGGACCGCCGCCGCCGCCTCTATTCCCGCCGCCGAGCCCGCCGAATCGCGCAAGCTGTTCCGCGTCGCCGGGCTGGCTGCCGTCTCCGCCCTGTTCGCCCATGAGCCGGAGCGGGTCGAGCGCCTGTTCTTCGACGAGCGGCTGAAACCGGCGGTCGGGGCCTTCTGCAAGGCGATGGCGGCCGCCCGCAAGCCCTACCGTATGGTGGAGGGCGAGGAGCTGGCGAAGGTCGCCGGCACCGTCCTGCATGGCGGGGTGGTGGCGCTGATGGCGCCGCGCAGCGTGCCGCTGTTCGATCCGGAGGTCGCGCGCCGCGCCGGGGAACCGCTGCTGATCCTCGACGGCGTCGGCAATCCGCACAATCTGGGCGCCATCCTGCGCACCGCCGCCTTCTTCGGCCTGCCGCGAGTCCTGGTCTCCGACCATCCCGGCCAGGCCCTGCCCTCGGAGGCCGCCTACCGCGTGGCGGAGGGCGGGTTCGAGTGGGTGACGCTGGAACGCGCCCCCGCCCTGCCCGCCCTGCTGAAGCGGCTGCGCACCAGCCACCGGGTCTTCGGCACGGCGCTGGACCAGTCGCGCCCGACCGTCGATGCCGGGGCTCTGACCGGCTGGCGCGGCCTCGCCAATTCCAAGATGCAGAATACCAAACCGCCCGCCGTCATCCTGGGCAACGAGGAGGATGGCATCCCGCCGGCCACGCTCGCGGCCTGCGAGGCGGTGCTGACCATCCCCGGCAGCGGGCGCGTCCAGTCGCTGAACGTCGCCGCCACCGCCGCCATCCTCATCCACGCCCTGGCGACGGGCTGAAGGCCCGCTTACCCGAGCATCAGGATCAGCACCACCGCAACCGCGGCGACCGACGCCAGCGGCAGCAGTTCAACGCCGTTGCGTGTCCAGGTCGGCGCGGCGTGGTGATGGCCCGCATGGCCGTTCGCGATGTCGTCGGCCCAGCCATGGCGCGACGGCACCGCACCCGGCGCCGAGACCGCCGGCGCCGCCGGGCTGGCCATGTCCACCACGCCGTCGCCACGACGGTACTCGCCGGCCTGCCGGGCCAGCGCCGGGTTGGGGCGGCCCTGCATCAGGCGGGAATCGTCCAGTTCGACCTCGACACCGGCCGCCTCGACCCGCTCGATCACCGCGGCGGTTTCCTCCGGCGTCATGGTGTCCACGGGCAGGATGCCCCCCAGCGCCTCGGCGCTCAGGCGGTTGCCGTTGCGGCGGCCATGCTCGATCAGCGATTCGACGAGGCGATCGTCGGTGGTGCTCGCCATGGTGACTCTCCTTTCTCAAGTTCCTCCTGGCTCACAGGGTCAAACGCACGGAAACGCCCGAAGGTCCCCAAAACCGACGGGCAGGCATAGACAGCCGGTCCTGCGCCATCTTGCCGCGGCCGGGCCGCCACCCGACATAAGGGGTCCCTCCAACGGATCGCTACTGATGGGAGACCCGACCATGCTGGGGCATTTCATGCGCAAGCCGCCGACGCTGCCGACGCCGGAGGAGGCGCTGCCCGGCCGCGACCGACCCGTTCCGGTGCCCGACCAGCATCACGTCAACGGCCACCGCCTCGCACCGCCCTACCCGCCCGGACTGGAGGTCATCGACCTCGGGCTCGGCTGTTTCTGGGGGGCTGAGCGCAAGTTCTGGCAGGTTCCCGGCGTCTGGGTGACCGCCGTCGGCTACCAGGGCGGCCACACCCCGAATCCGACCTATGAGGAGGTCTGCTCCGGCCGCACCGGTCACACCGAGGCGGTGCGCGTGGTCTACGACCCGGCCATGGTGACGGCCGAGGATCTGCTGCGCGTCTTCTGGGAATCGCACGACCCGACCCAGGGCATGCGCCAGGGCAACGACGTCGGCACACAGTACCGCTCGGCCGTCTACACCCACAGCCCCGCCCAGAAGGCGGCGGCGGAGGCGACGCTGGCCGCCTATCAGGACCGGCTGGCCCAGGCCGGATACGGCCCGATCACCACCGAGATCCGCGAGGCCCCGCCCTTCTACTTCGCGGAAGGCTACCACCAGCAGTATCTCGCCAAGAACCCCAACGGCTACTGCGGCCTAGGCGGCACCGGCGTCACCTGCGCGGCCTGATGAAGCCCCGGTAAAAGCCGGATTGCGGCACACCCGCCGGGCTTGGCCCTTGCGGTTGCGCCGCACCGGCCCTTGCGGGTATGGTTCCGGCGGCTCTTGAAAGCTCCGGCGGCGTTACCCCCGCCGGAGCGCCGCCCGTCCAGCTGCGATTGTCATGACCAAGGAAAGAACCGAGCTGGCGACGCCGTCCCTCAGCGGCCTGCTCGAATTCTGGCTCACCAAATCCGTCGCCGGCCGGCCGCCGGTCCCCAGCAGCATCTCCCCGGCCGATCTGCGGCCGTGGAAGGACAACATCGTCGTGTTCGAGGTGATCGGGGAGGAATCCGGCACCTTCGTCTATTCCTATTACGGCAAGGCGCTGGTCGCGGCCTTCGGCCAGTCGCGCCTGGGCGCCACGCTGGACGATCTGCCGCCGGAACAGCGCGCCGTGCTGCAGCCGGAATACGAGACGGTGCGCCGCGAACGGCTGCCCGTCGCCCGTGTCCACACCGCCGTCTTCGGCGGTCGCAGCCGCAGCTTCGAACGGCTGGTCCTGCCGATGTCCAGCGACGGGGTCGGCATCGACAAGCTGCTGGTCGCCGCCTACGAGATGACGCCGCGCGAACTGGCGGCCCGCCCGCCTCTGCCGGGAGGCTCCTCCTCCGGTCCAGTCCCCCTCACCGTTCAGAAGCCGGGAGCCTCGGCATGACCCCGCGTATGCCGCATCTCGCCGCCCCGCCCACCCAGGCGGGCGTGGTGACCGCCGACGAGTTCAATCTGTGGTGCGCGCTGAACGGCCGCCCCTTCAACCTCGTCCCCAACCCGCGCCCCGACGGCCGCGTGATGTGGGATGTGGAGGTTCTGCCTGGCACCCCGCGCGCCGGCACCGTCTATTCCACCAACCTGTCTGACGAGGCGCTGGCTGTGGTCGCCGGCTTCGCCTTCCTGTCGGGCGTCGAGTGGGCCTATGAGGCGCGCGACCCGGCGGAGGCTGAAGCGCCCGCCGCCGCCCCATGCGAGGCTGCCCCGGCGCCGGAAGCGGCAAGCCCCTGCGCGCCCGCCCCGGACGCGCCGCAGGCCGCACCCGCCCCCCCGGCGGAGCCGGTGGACTATCCCGCCGTCTATTCGCTGCCCGCCGTCTCGCTGCTGCAGAACCCACCGCCGCGCCCGGTCCAGCAGCATGACGAATCGGTGCTGGCCCGCAATGCGCGGATGCTGGAAACCGTCCTGAAGAACTTCCGCGTCCGCGGCGAGATCATGGACGTGCGTCCCGGCCCGGTGGTGACGCTGTACGAGTTCGAGCCGGCGCCCGGCACCAAGTCGGCCACCGTCATCAACCTGACCGACGACATCGCCCGTTCGATGAGCGTGGTCACCGCCCGCATCGCCATCGTCCCCGGCCGCAGCGTCATCGGCGTCGAGCTGCCGAACCCGGTGCGCGAGATGGTCTACCTGCGCGAAAGCTTCGACCACGACGCCTTCCGCAACACCACGGCGCAGCTCGCCATCGCGCTCGGCAAGGACATCAGCGGTGAGCCGGTGGTGGCCGACCTCGCCCGCATGCCGCACCTGCTGGTCGCCGGCACCACCGGCTCGGGCAAGTCGGTGGCGATCAACACGATGATCCTGTCGCTGCTCTACCGGCTGCCGCCGGAGCGCTGCCGCTTCATCATGGTCGATCCCAAGATGCTGGAGCTGTCGGTCTATGACGGCATCCCGCATCTGCTGACCCCCGTCGTCACTGACCCCAAGAAGGCGGTGGTCGCCCTGCGCTGGGCCGTGCGCGAGATGGAAAGCCGCTACGAGGCGATGTCCAAGCTCGGCGTGCGCAACATCGAGGGCTACAACGCCCGCATGGCGGAGATGATCGCCGCCGGCGAGAAGATGCCGCGCCGCGCCGCGGCGCCGGGCGAGCCGGAGAACGTTTTCGACCTGACCCCGTCGGAACCGACTCCGCTGCCCTACATCGTCGTGATCGTCGACGAAATGGCCGACCTGATGCTGGTCGCCGGCAAGGAGATCGAAGCGGCGATCCAGCGTTTGGCCCAGATGGCCCGCGCCGCCGGCATCCACCTGATCATGGCGACGCAGCGTCCGTCGGTCGACGTCATCACCGGCACCATCAAGGCCAACTTCCCCACCCGCATCAGCTTCCAGGTCACCAGCAAGATCGACAGCCGCACCATCCTCGGCGAAGCCGGGGCGGAGCAGCTGCTGGGCCAGGGCGACATGCTGTACATGCAGGGCGGCGGTCGCATTACCCGCGTCCACGGCCCCTTCGTCTCCGATTCGGAGGTCGAGGAGATCGTCCAGTACGTCAAGGCGCAGGGTGCCCCCAACTACGTCACCGCCATCACCGAGGAGGAGGAGGAAGCCGCCGCGGTGGAGGACGAGGACGGCGGTTCGGCTGCGACCGGCGACGACCTCTACATGCAGGCCGTCAACCTCGTGGTGCGCGAGGGCAAGGTGTCGGTCAGCTTCATCCAGCGCCAGCTGCAGATCGGCTACAACCGCGCCGCCCGTCTGGTGGAGCGGATGGAGACCGAACGCGTCGTCGGCCCGGCCAACCACCAGGGCAAGCGCGAAGTCCTGCTGTCCCACGCCGGCCTGTCGGCCAAGCGCGCGGGGGTGTGATCCCCTCTCTCCCGCAGTGAGACTCCCCATGGACCCCAAGCCGCATTTCGAAACCCTCGCCCGCTACAACCGCTGGGCCAACAGCCGCCTGTACGACGCCGCGGCGCAGTTGTCCGACGCGCAGTTCCGCGAGGACCGCGGCGCCTTCTTCCGCTCGATGCGCGGCACGCTGAACCACATCCTGGTCGCCGACCGGGTGTGGCTGGAGCGGATCGAAGGCGCCGGGCCGAAGCCATCGGCGCTCGACGAAATCCTGTTCGACGACTTCGCCGGCCTCCGTGCCGCCCGCGAGGCGGAGGACGAGCGCATCCTGCGCGTGCTGGCCGCCACGCGAGCGGAGCGGTTCGAGTCGGTCCTCTCCTACCGCAGCATGGCGGGCACGGCCCATGAGCTTCCCTTCGCCCAGGTGCTGACCCACGTCTTCAACCACCAGACCCACCATCGCGGGCAGGCCCACGGCCTGTTGAGCCAGTTCGGGCTGGAAGCCCCGTCCATCGACTTCGTTTATTTCCTGCTGGAGTCGAAATGAGCCGCCCCATCACCGACCTCGCCGCGCTGGAAGCCCTGTATGGCGAACCGGTCGCCGCCTCCATCGCCAAGGAGGTGCCGGCGCTGACCTCCGGCTACCGCGCACTGATCGAGGCGTCGCCCTTCTTCGTTCTCGCCACCAGCGGGCCGGGCGGGCTGGACGCCTCGCCGCGCGGCGACGGGGCGGGCTTCGTCCGGGTGGCGGACGACCGCACCCTGCTGATCCCCGACCGCCGCGGCAACAACCGCATCGACAGCCTGCGCAACATCCTGGCCGATCCGCGCGTCGGGCTGCTGTTCCTGGTGCCGGGGCTGAACGAAACCCTGCGCGTCAACGGCCGCGCGGTGATCGACACCGACCCTGCGCTGTGCGAGAGCTTCGCCGTCGACGGCAAGGCGCCGAAATCGGTGCTGGTGGTCACCATCGAGACGGTGTTCTTCCAGTGCTCCCGCGCCCTGCTCCGTTCCCACCTGTGGGACCCGGCGGCGCAGGTACAGCGTGCCAGCCTGCCGTCGGTTGGGTCGCTGCTGGCGGAGGCCAGCGCCGGGCGCGAGGGCGGAGACGCCTACGACCGTTCTCTGGCGGAGCGGATCCCGAAGTCGCTTTACTGAGCGTCCGCCTTCACTGAACCCTTTATTGGGCCGCGAGGCGGCCGGCGGCCGATGCCCGCCCGCCGTCATCCGGCAACCGGATGGTGAAGACGGAGCCTTCCTCGCGCGTGCTCTCCACCGTCAGGGTGCCGCCATGGGCGGCAACGATCTTCATCGTCATGTAGAGCCCCAGCCCGGTGCCCTTCGTCCCGCGCGAGGAGGACGCGCGGAAATAGATGGAGCCGATCCGCTCCACCTCCTCGGGACTCATGCCGCGCCCGCTGTCGGCGACGCGGATGACGATTTCCCCTCCATCCCCGGCCGCATCATAGCCGGCCGTCACCCGCACCGCTGCCTCCGGGGGCGAGTAGCGCAGCGCATTCTGCACGAGGTTGCCGATCGCCACCCCCAGGAAGGGCGCGTCGACCAGCAGCGGGTGGTCCGGCGTCTCCACCGCCACCTCAAGCCGGTCCTCCGCCTCCGTCCCCGTCAGGCCGCCCAGCGCCTCCTCCATCAACTGACCCAGCGCCACCGGTTCCGGCTTCAGCGCCAGCGCCCCCTGGTCAAGGGCGTCGGAGGACAGGAACAGCTCCACCAGTTCGACCATCTTGCGGGTGGTGTTGCGGATGCGCTCCAGCCGGGTCAGCGCCGCCGGCGCCGTGACCGCCCCGGACAGTTCGATCATCTGCGCCGCGCTGTCGATGGAGGCGAGCGGGGTGCGGAACTCGTGCGACAGCATGGCGACGAAGGTGCGCTGCTCCTCCGCCCGCTTGGTGGCGAAGGCCGACTCCTCGCGGGCGCGCAGCCGCTCCGACTGCAGGCGGCCGATGCGCAGGGCCAAGCCGACGCCCAGCACCAGCACCGCCAACATGGACGAGATCTGATAAGGATCGGCGACGGCGAAATCGGCCGGCAGCACGCCGCGCAGCGACATCTGCGTCAGCAGCAGGCCGGCGAGCGAGACCATCGTGCTGGCCAGATAGAAGCGCGGGCTGGGATCGCCGGGGTTCAGCCAGGCCATGCGTGCGGTCAGCACCAGCGCGACCACCACCACGACCAGCGCCGACAGCGTCACCACCGGGTTGGTCAGGGCATAGAGCGGCGTCACCGTCGTCGGCAGCATCAGCAAAACCAGCAGCGCCAGCCCCTGGTAACAGCGGCGCAGCCACGGCGCACGGCTCCGCAGGTCCAGGATATAGACCCACATGATCAATCCCACGGCGAAGCCCAGGAAGCCGCTGCTGCCGACCATCATGTTGATGAACCAGCCCGACATGTCCGGCAGCAGGGCGGCGGCGGTGCCGTTGGCGAACAGGTAATAGAAGAAGACGGTGGCGACATAGCCGGTGTAGGCCAGCAGCGCCCCGTCGCGCAGAAGCAGCCCCAGCGCGACGTAGCCCAGCGTCAGGATGCCCAGCACGCCGAGGAACAGGCCCTGGAACAGCAGGTCGGGCGTCTGGTGGCCGACATAGGCCGCCGGCGTCCACATCCGGGCGGACAGGCGGATGGCGCTGATCGAATCGACGCGCAGATAGAGCGAGACCGGCTGTCCTTCCGGCAGGCTCAGCGGCAGGGCATGCAGCCGCGTCCTCATCGGCCGCTGGCTGAAAGGCACGAAATCGCCCAGCCGGACCAGCCGGTAGGCGTCCGGACTTTGCGGCCGGCCATCCGCCGCCGTCGATGCCGCCGCCATCGACGGCGGGCCCACAGACTTGGGCCCCATAGACTTCGGGATGAACAGGTCGAGATGGTCGATGTAGGCCTCGCCCATCTCCAGGATCCAGTCCGCCGGGGCGCCGGGGGGGCGCAGCAGATCGAAGCGGTACCAATGGATGTCGCGGGTCTGGCCGGCGCCACGGAAGTCGCTGCGCGGCTCCATGCCTCCGGCGGCGTCGGCCTTCAGGATGTCGGCGAAGTCCAGCCTGCGCTCGGGGTCGACCAGCCGGGTGAAATGGCCGGCCAGCGAGGCGCCGGCGGTGGACGCCTCCAGCCGCAGCGGTTCCACCGGCGCGGCTGCAGAGGCGGCGCCCAATGCGCAAAGCCAAAGCAGGATCGCGCCAAGCAGGAAGCGCAGGTGTCCAGGAGGGCCGGAGGGACGGCGATGCGTAAGGGTGCGAATGCGGATGGCCGGCAGGCTGCCGCGCCGGCTTTCCGTCCACCGGCCGCTCGCGCCGCCGTTCATCGCATCCTTGGTCATCGTACGGCTTAGATAAAGATAAAGCTTTAGGAAAAGATTAAGCACATATGCATTCCATCCTCACCTTACCCCGACCGTGTCAGATGCGCGAGGGCGACAGCTTGAACTCCACCAGGGCGTCTGTGGAGGCGAGCGCCGCGACCAGCGTCATCGGGTCGAGGTCACCCTTGCCCTGCAGAACCAGCTGGCATTCGAACTGGCCGCTGCCGTTGGCGAGGTGGAAGGCCCAGTCGACCACCTCGAACCCATGGCGGGCCACCTGTGCCCGCAACTCGTCCGGCGGCGGCGCCTTGTCGCGGGGAAACACCAGCGTCAGATGGACCACCGAGCGGTGCGGCAGCAGCCGCTCGAGCGGGCGCAGCAGGCTCATCACCAGGATGGTCAGCAGCGCGGCGGCGATGGCGACGGCGTAGAAGCCCAACCCGATGATGATGCCGATGGCAGAGGTCGCCCAGATCGACGCCGCGGTGGACAGGCCGCGAATCGACAATCCCTCGCGCATGATCACACCTGCGCCGAGAAAGCCGATGCCGGTCACGATGCCCTGGATCACCCGCGTCGGGTCGCCGGCCCCGGCGGCGACTTGGGACCCGCCCTGGAACAACGTGCCGCCATACCACATGGCGGGATAGGCATTGACGACCGTCAGCGCCGCGGAGGCCAGGCAGACCAGCCCGTAGGTCCGCATCCCAGCCGCCCGCCCGTGATAGCTGCGCTCGTACCCCAGCAGCAGCCCGACCGCCAGCGCTCCCAACAGATGCAGAAGAATCAGCCCGTTGGTCACCAGCTCGGCCGGCGACCAGTAGGAGCGCAGCAAATCCATGGCAACCCCATCCCGAACCGAAGCCATAGGGCCTTCCCGCGAGGCCCGGCTCCAGTCTAGCGCGGTCCGGGCCGGAACGCCTTCACAGCGCGACGGAAGGGTCCGCCGCGCCATTCGGTCACAGGCGTGAATAGCCCCGCTTGACCTGTGTCAATTCCAGACTCATCGAAAGTATCGATACTAAGGGCCGAAAACCGGTACCTAAGGACCATACCTTGGTATCGTTCGATCCGTCCCCGCACCGACCGAGAGTGCAGCCATGAGGCCGACCAGTTCCCCCGTCCTGTCCCATCCGTCCGATCGGATCGCGACCGAGTCCGATCCGGCTCCGACCCGCCGGGCCGAGGGACTGATGTTCCTGTGGCTGGCCTTCCTGGTCTGGCCGCTGATCGCCATCGGTTCCGTATCGGCCTACGGCTTCTCGATCTGGATGTACCAGCTCCTCACCCACTGAGTCTTCCGACATGCCCCGCGCCCCCGAAGTCCACATCTCCAGCCTTGTCATCCAGCACAGCCCCGACCGTACCGAGGCGGTGCGCGAGGCGGCGAACGCCGTCGCCGGGCTGGAGTGGTGCGCATCGGAGAACGGCAAGGCCGTCGTGACGCTGGTCACCGCCAGCGCCGCCGAGGTGGTGGACCGCATCGCCCAGTTGAACGCCGTTCCCGGCGTGCACACCACGACCATGGTCTACCACCACTACGAACCCGCGGACGCGATCGACGCAGCCTGACGGCACCGCCATCCCGGTGTCCTCCGGGCGCGCCGCATCCGCCCTTTCCCGACCGAATTTCCTCCGAAACTGGAGTCTCCGCATGTTCCTGTCCCGCCGCGATTACCTGAAGGCGCAAGCCGCCGCTGCCGCCGCCGCGGCGGCCGGAATCTCAATGCCCGCATCGGCCGGTACCCTGCTGACCGGCGAAGGCGCCAAGCTGAACTGGTCCAAGGCCCCCTGCCGGTTCTGCGGCACCGGCTGCGGCGTGATGGTCGGCGTCAAGGACGGCCGCGTGGTCGCCACCCACGGCGACGTGAAGGCCGAGGTGAACCGCGGCCTGAACTGCGTGAAGGGCTATTTCCTGTCCAAGATCATGTACGGCGAGGACCGGCTGAACCAGCCGCTGCTGCGCATGAAGGACGGCAAGTACGACAAGGAGGGCGAGTTCCAGCCGATCACCTGGGACGCCGCCTTCGACATCATGGCGCAGAAGTGGAAGGAGACCCTGAAGAAGAAGGGTCCGACCGCCGTCGGCATGTTCGGCTCCGGCCAGTGGACCATCTACGAGGGCTATGCCGCCTCCAAGCTGATGAAGGCTGGCCTGCGCTCCAACAACCTGGACCCGAACGCCCGCCATTGCATGGCGTCGGCGGTGGTCGGCTTCATGCGCACCTTCGGCATGGACGAGCCGATGGGCTGCTACGACGACATGGAGCAGGCCGACGCCTTCGTGCTGTGGGGCTCCAACATGGCGGAGATGCACCCCATCCTGTGGACGCGCGTCACCGACCGCCGCCTCAGCCATCCCGGCTGCAAGGTCGCCGTCCTGTCGACCTTCGAGCATCGCAGCTTCGACCTCGCCGATCTCGGCCTGGTCTTCACCCCCGGTTCCGACCTGGCGATCCTGAACTACATCGCCAACCACATCATCAAGACCGGCCGGGTGAACAAGGAGTTCATCGAGAAGCACTGCAACTTCAAGCGCGGCCGCGACGACATCGGCTATGGCCTGCGTCCCGAGCATGCGCTGGAGCAGAAGGCGAAGAACGCCGCCAAGGCCAACGACTCCGACCCGATCAGCTTCGACGAGTTCGCCAAGTTCGTCGAGCCCTACACGCTGGACAAGGCGCATGAGCTGTCGGGCGTGCCGAAGAACCGGCTGGAGGCGCTGGCCGAGCTGTACGCCGACCCGAAGGTGAAGGTCGTCTCCTTCTGGACCATGGGCTTCAACCAGCATGTCCGCGGCGTCTGGGCCAACAACCTCGTCTACAACATCCACCTGCTGACCGGTAAGATCTCCCAGCCCGGCAGCGGCCCCTTCTCGCTGACCGGCCAGCCTTCGGCCTGCGGCACCGCGCGCGAGGTCGGCACCTTCTCCCACCGGCTGCCCGCCGACATGGTGGTGACCAACCCCGAGCACCGCAAGCACGCCGAGGAGATCTGGAAGCTGCCGGAGGGGACCATCCCCGACAAGGTCGGCTACCACGCCGTCCAGCAGGACCGCATGCTCAAGGACGGCAAGCTCAACGCCTACTGGGTCATGTGCAACAACAACATGCAGACGGCCCCGAACACGGCGAAGGAGACCTTCCCCGGTTACCGCAACCCGGAGAACTTCGTCGTCGTCTCCGATCCCTACCCCACCGTGACGGCGCTGGCCGCCGACCTGATCCTGCCCACCGCCATGTGGGTGGAGAAGGAGGGCGGCTACGGCAATGCCGAACGCCGCACCCAGCTGTGGCGCCAGCTGGTCGACGCGCCGGACGGCGCGCGCTCCGACCTGTGGCAGATCATGGAGTTCTCCAAGCGCTTCCAGATCGAGGAGGTGTGGCCGGAGGAACTGCTGAACAAGAAGCCGGAATACCGCGGCAAGACGCTGTACGACGTGCTGTTCCGCAACGGTCAGGTCGACCGCTTCCCGCTGTCCGACCTCGACCCGAACTACAACAACCAGGAGGCCAAGGAAGCCGGCTTCTACGTCCAGAAGGGCCTGTTCGAGGAATATGCCGCCTTCGGCCGCGGCCATGGCCACGATCTGGCGCCCTTCGACCTCTACCACCAGGAGCGCGGCCTGCGCTGGCCGGTGGTGGACGGCAAGGAGACCAAGTGGCGCTACCGCGAGGGCTCCGATCCCTACGTGAAGGCCGGCGAGGGCATGCGCTTCTACGGCAACAAGGACGGCAAGGCCAACGTCTTCGCCCTGCCCTACGAGCCGCCGGCCGAGGCCCCCGACGCCGACTACCCGTTCTGGCTCAGCACCGGCCGCGTGCTGGAGCACTGGCACAGCGGGTCGATGACGCTGCGCGTACCGGAGCTGCGCAAGTCGGTTCCCAACGCCGTGGTGTTCATGCATCCCGACGACGCCAAGGACCTGAACGTCCGGCGCGGGCAGGAGGTGCGCATCACGTCGCGGCGCGGCGAGGTGCGGGTGCGGGTCGAGACGCGCGGACGCAACAAGCCGCCGCGCGGCCTGGTCTTCGTCCCCTTCTTCGACCACACGGTCCTCATCAACAAGGTGACGCTCGACGCCACCGATCCCATCAGCAAGCAGACCGACTTCAAAAAATGCGCGGTCAAGATCACGCCCGTCGTGAACGCCTGAGGAGTGCCGGCATCATGAAGACCCGTTTCCTGATCGCCGCGCTGGCCCTTCTGGCCGGCGTCCCGGCCCTGACCATCGGCGTCACCTCCGGTGTTGTCGCCGCCGACAAGCCCGTTGTGATGGCGGACGCCACCGGCACCGTGGGGGGGATCAAGGTCCCCTCCGCCAACCATCCGATCACGCTGGATGTCCCGGCCGAGGCGACCCACCGCGAGATCACCGACGACCAGAAGCGCGTGCGCAACTACGCCGACCAGCCGCCGCTGATCCCGCATGCCATCCGCGACTACCAGATCGACCTGAACATCAACAAGTGCCTGACCTGCCACGACCGCCGCAACACGGCCGGCTCGCAGGCGCCGATGCTGTCGGTCACCCATTTCCAGGACCGTGACGGCCAGACGCTGGGCACGGTGGCGGCGCGCCGCTACTTCTGCACCCAGTGCCACGTCCAGCAGACGGACGCGCAGCCGATCGTTCCCAACAGCTTCCGCGACTTCGACTCGGTCCTGGGCCATGCCCAAGGCGGCCAGAAATGACGATCCGATCCGCCCTGACGGGCCTGTGGCGGCTGTTCGCCCGTCCCAGCGTCCACTTCAGCCTGGGCTTCCTGACGCTGGGCGGCTTCATCGCCGGCGTCCTCTTCTGGGGCGGCTTCAACACCGCCCTGGAGGCGACCAACAAGGAAGCCTTCTGCATCAGCTGCCACGAGATGCGCGACAATCCCTATGAGGAGCTGAAGCAGACCATCCACTTCACCAACCGCTCGGGCGTGCGCGCCAGCTGCCCCGACTGCCACGTCCCGCATGAATGGACCGACAAGATCGCCCGCAAGATGCAGGCATCGAAGGAGGTCTGGGGCAAGATCTTCGGCACCATCGACACCCGCGAGAAGTTCCAGGAGAAGCGCCGCGAACTGGCCGAGCACGAATGGGCGCGTCTGAAGTCCAACAACTCGCTGGAATGCCGCAACTGCCACAGCGCGGACTCGATGGACATCACCAAGCAGAACCCGCGCGCCGCGAACATGCACGAGACCTACCTGTTCACCGGCCAGAACACCTGCATCGACTGCCACAAGGGCATCGCCCACCGCCTGCCCGACATGCACGGCGTGGAACCCGGCTGGACCATGAAGACCAGCCAGAAGTGAGTGCCTAGTTGCTGCAACAGCCCCGTCTCCGGAAGGAGCGGGGCTGTTTGCGTTTCACGGGAAACGTGGTGGCTTCGAATGCCCCCTCCCCAACCTTCCTCCGCTGGGCGGGGGAGGGGGTAAGCGATTGTACGGAAGAGCACTTATCGATTAGAGCGGCGGCAGTCCCTCCCCCGCCCAGCGGGGGAGGCTAGGTGGGGGCATTCGAAGACGACACTCACCCCAGCATCGCCACCACCGACAGCGCCAGCAGCGTCACCAGCACCGCCTCGCCCAGTCCGATCAGGACGCGCAGTCCCAGCGCGATGGCCCAGGTGGCGAGGTCGAAGCGGTGGCGGACCTCCTTAAGCAGGCGTTCCTGGATGCCGGCGACGGTGCGCCGGGCCGACAGGCTGGCGATGCCGCCGACCAGCGCCACCACGCCGGTGCCCAGCACGAAATACAAGGCGCCCTTCCAGCCGGCGAAATGGTCGGGGTCGTTCAGGTAATGCCCGGCGCCGACGACGATCCACACCGCCGCCGGCCAGACGCCGACGATCTCCGGCCCCGGCCCATCCGGTTTGGTGCCGTCCTTCCTCTCGCCCATCGCCGCCTCCCTCAGCCGCCCGGCACATGGCGGTAGGCGAGCACGCGGGTCGCCGGGCCGCCTTCGACGTCGGCGAGCGGCAGCAGCAGCTCGACGAACTTCGCCCCCGGCAGCATCGGATCGTCGCGCACCAGGAGGCAGCGCGGCTCGCCGCTTTCCAGGCAGGCGCGCAGGTCGGACAGCCAGCGCTGCGCCGCCTGTTCCGGATGGCACTCCGTCACCCGCCGCGTCGTCGGACGCCCGTCCAGCCGGCGCTGCAGGGCTCGGCCGCAGGATTTGTAGACGAAATCGCTGCCGTCGGCAGTCGGCTCCATCAGGGCGATGCGCGGCACGCTCTCGCGCACCTGCGCGGTGTCGATCTCGACCGCCAGCGGCATGCGGCGCTTGCGCTTCAGCCTGAGCCAGTGGGTGTAGAGCACGCGGACCTGCGGCGACTGCTCCACGTCGATCGGGTCGGCGCGGCAGGGCGGCGGCGGCACGTCGAGCACCGGGGTGGCGACCGGCGCCTCGGCGAAGGCGGCGGCGGCCGGCACCGGCTGGGACACCGGCGGCATCGGCCGTGACGCCGCGGCAGTCACCGGCGCATGCGCCTGCCCCATGGCCGTGTGTCCGATCCGCCCGCCATGCTTCTTCAGCATCGGCAGCGGCGCCCAGGCGCTGCAGGTGTGATAGCCCTTGGTGACGCGGCGGTAGTCCTGGCTGCTGGCGGTGCGGCATTCGCCCTCCACCCCGTGGCGGGCGACATGGACCAGCGTGCTGTCCCCCGACAGCGCCCGCTCCCCACCCCACGAAACGCAGGCGGCGCAAGCGCGGCTGTCCTTGGCGAATGCGTGGCTCATCGGGGCGTATCTCCAAAGGGTATGCGAAACGGGAGAATGGGAATTGATGCGTCCCTTTCCCGCCCGGTTCAAGACCCGCATGGGGCGGCGGTGCCGTGCCCGAGATTCAGTCATGCGAGGGTGACATCCATGCCACCCCTTCCCCCCCGGCCCGGAACCCCCTATAAGGGGGCCTTGCACGACATGCCCATCCCCGCTCTCCGTCTCCGGTCCCCCGGCGCCGGGGGGTTTTCGGCTGACCACATTTCAGAGAAGCGGACCCATGCCCAAACGCACCGACATCAAATCCATCTGCATCATCGGCGCGGGTCCGATCGTCATCGGACAGGCATGCGAGTTCGATTATTCCGGCGTCCAGGCCTGCAAGGCGCTGCGCGAGGAAGGCTATCGGGTCATCCTCGTCAACTCCAACCCGGCCACCATCATGACCGACCCCGGTCTGGCCGACGCCACCTACATCGAGCCGATCACCCCGGCCGTCGTCGCCAAGATCCTGGAGAAGGAGCGTCCCGACGCCCTGCTGCCGACGATGGGCGGCCAGACCGCGCTGAACACGGCGATGGCGCTGTCCGACGACGGCACGCTGGAGCGTCTCGGCGTGGAGATGATCGGCGCCAAGCGCGACGTCATCGCCAAGGCCGAGGACCGCATCCTGTTCCGTGACGCCATGGACAAGCTGGGGCTGGAGTCGCCGAAGTCGCGCATGGTCCGCACGCTGGACGAAGCGATGGAGGCGCTCGAGCTCGTCGGTCTGCCCGCCATCATCCGTCCCAGCTTCACGCTGGCCGGCACCGGCGGCGGCATCGCCTACAACCGGGCGGAGTTCGAGGACATCGTGCGCGGCGGCCTGCGCGCCAGCCCGGTCGGCGAGGTGCTGATCGAGGAATCGGTGCTGGGCTGGAAGGAATACGAGATGGAGGTCGTGCGCGACGGCGCCGACAACTGCATCATCGTCTGCGCCATCGAGAACATCGACCCGATGGGCGTCCACACCGGCGACTCGATCACCGTGGCGCCGTCGCTGACGCTGACCGACAAAGAATACCAGATCATGCGCGACGCCTCGATCGCGGTGCTGCGCGAGATCGGCGTCGACACCGGCGGCTCGAACGTCCAGTTCGCGGTCAACCCGGCCAATGGCCGCCTGATCGTCATCGAGATGAACCCGCGCGTGTCGCGCTCTTCGGCACTGGCGTCGAAGGCCACCGGCTTCCCCATCGCCAAGATCGCCGCCAAGCTGGCCGTCGGCTACCGGCTGGACGAGCTGACCAACGACATCACCGGCACCACGCCCGCGAGCTTCGAGCCGACGATCGACTACGTCGTCACCAAGATGCCGCGCTTCACCTTCGAGAAGTTCAAGGGCTCGGAGCCGCTGCTGACCACCTCGATGAAGTCGGTGGGCGAGGCGATGTCCATCGGCCGCACCTTCCAGGAGTCGGTGCAGAAGGCGCTGCGCTCGATGGAGACCGGCCTGACCGGCTTCAACGAGGTGAAGATCGGCGGGGAAGAGAACCCGGACCGCACCGCCATCCGCGGCGCGCTCGCCACCCCGACGCCCGATCGCCTGCTGGTGATCGCCCAGGCCTTCCGCCACGGCTTCACCGTTGACGAGGTCCAGGCCGTCTCCAAGTACGACCCGTGGTTCCTGGAGCAGATCAAGGCGATCATCGACCGCGAGGCGGCGATCCGCGCCGACGGCCTGCCGACCGACAAGGCCGGCTGGCTGAAGCTGAAGCAGATGGGCTTCTCCGACGCCCGCCTGGCCGAGCTCGCCAAGACCAGCGAAGCCGCAGTCGCCGCCGCCCGCCGCATGGCCGGCGTCACCCCGGTCTACAAGCGCATCGACACCTGCGCCGCCGAATTCGCCTCCGCCACCCCCTACATGTACTCGACCTACGAGACCGACGGGACCGGCGAGGCGGAGTGCGAGTCCGACCCGACCGAAGCGAAGAAGGTCGTCATCCTCGGCGGCGGCCCGAACCGCATCGGCCAGGGCATCGAGTTCGACTATTGCTGCGTCCATGCCGTCTACGCCCTGCAGGAGGCCGGCATCGAGACCATCATGGTCAACTGCAACCCGGAGACCGTCTCCACCGACTACGACACCGCCGACCGCCTGTATTTCGAGCCGCTGACGGCCGAGGACGTGGTGGAGCTGGTGCGGGTCGAGCAGCGCAAGGGCAACGTCCTGGGCTGCATCGTGCAGTTCGGCGGGCAGACCCCGCTGAAGCTCGCCGCCGCCCTTGAGGCCGCCGGCATCCCGATCCTGGGCACCTCGCCCGACGCCATCGATCTGGCCGAGGACCGCGAGCGCTTCCAGAAGCTGCTGCACGAGCTGAACCTGAAGCAGCCGGCCAACGGCCTCGCCCGCTCGCTGGAAGAGGCGGAGGCCGTCGCCAGCCGCATCGGCTTCCCGGTCGTCATCCGTCCGTCCTACGTGCTGGGCGGCCGCGCGATGGAGATCGTCCACGACATGGCCGGGCTCCAGCGCTACATGGGCACCGCCGTGCAGGTGTCGGGCAAGAACCCGGTGCTGATCGACAGCTACCTGCAGGACGCCATCGAGGTCGACGTCGACGTCGTCTGCGACGGCACCGACGTCTACGTCGCCGGCGTGATGGAGCACATCGAGGAGGCCGGCATCCATTCCGGCGACAGCGCCTGCGCCCTGCCGCCCTATACGCTGCCGGCCGACATCATCGCCGAGATCAACCGCCAGTCGGACGCGCTCGCCCGCGCGCTGAAGGTGGTCGGGCTGATGAACGTCCAGTTCGCGGTCAAGGACGGCACCGTCTATATCCTGGAGGTCAACCCGCGCGCCAGCCGCACGGTGCCCTTCGTCGCCAAGGCCACCGGCACCGCCATCGCCAAGATCGCCGCCCGCGTCATGGCGGGGGAGAAGCTGGGCGCCTTCACCCTGAACGGCCCGACCCCGCCGCACACCGCGGTCAAGGAAGCGGTCTTCCCCTTCGCCCGCTTCCCCGGCGTCGACATCGTTCTGGGGCCGGAGATGAAGTCGACGGGCGAGGTCATGGGCCTCGACCACAACTTCGCGCTCGCCTTCGCCAAGGCGCAGCTCGGCGCCGGCGTCACCCTGCCGGTCAAGGGCAGCGTCTTCGTCTCGGTCAAGGACCGCGACAAGCCGGCGCTGGCGGTGATCTCCAAGAAGCTGCACGACATGGGCTTCCGCATCCTCGCCACGTCCGGCACCGCCAAGGTGCTGAGCGATGCCGGCGTGCCGGCGGAGACCATCAACAAGGTGGTGGAAGGCCAGCCGCACATCGTCGACGCCATGATCAACGGCGACGTGCATCTGGTCATCAACACCACGGAAGGCGCCCAGGCGCTGTCCGACAGCTTCAGCCTGCGTCGTACGGCGCTGACCTACAACATTCCGTATTACACCACCGTGGCGGGCGCACGCGCGGCAGTGGAAGCGATTGCCGCACTCCGGAACGGCAGCCTTGAAGTCGCTCCGTTGCAGTCGTACCTTAGCGGATCGTATTAAGGACGGACGACGGCGCGGCGGACCTCCTCCGCGCCGTCTTCGTCCTTGATGTCGCTTTGGACAGGTCGAACGACTGCAAGCGGTGATGGACCGAACATGGAAAAAGTTCCGATGACAGCGGCGGGCTTCAACCGCCTCCAGGAGGAATTGAAGCACCTTAAGATCACCGAACGCCCGGCGGTCATCAAAGCCATCGCGGAAGCCCGCGAACACGGCGACCTTTCGGAAAACGCCGAGTATCACGCGGCGCGCGAACGTCAGAGCTTCATCGAAGGCCGCGTGCTGGAGCTTGAGGACAAAATCAGCCGCGCCGAGGTCATCGACCCGGCCAAGCTGTCGGGCAACACCGTGAAGTTCGGTGCGACCGTGACCCTGGCCGACCAGGACACGGACGAGGAGACGACCTACCAGATCGTCGGCCAGGACGAGAGCGACATCAAGAACCGCCTGCTGTCGATCCAGGCGCCGCTGGCCCGCGCCCTGATCAACAAGTCCGTCGGCGACAGCGTGGAAGTCTCCACCCCCGGCGGCTCCAAGCTGTACGAGATCGTTTCGGTCGAGTTCCGCTGATTTTTTTGCTCTCCCTCTCCCGCCCCGGGAGAGGGCACGAAACCGCCGGCCGGAGGCCGGACGACCGCGAAGAGGTCGTAGGTGAAGTGCGGTCGCGAGACTTGCGAGCGACCTCGGGGCCCATGCGCAGCATGGGAAGGGTGAGGGGTAGTCCAAGGAACCATGCGCTTTCGGTTTCTTGGATCACCCCTCACCCTCCCCACCGCTCCGCGGTGGGTCCCCTCCCTCTCCCGGGACGGGAGAGGGCGATCAAAGCCCCCTTCACCCCCGCAGCTTATCCCTGAAGAACTCCGTCACCCGCCGGATCGCGTCCGAGCGGGCGTCTTCGTTCGTGCCGACATGGGCCGTTCCGCCGGGTGCGGTGGCGAGGTCCCTGCGCTTGCGCACCGGGGCGTCGGGCGCGTCGAAACCGTGGTAGGTGTCGGGATAGACCACCAGTTCCATCCTGTCCTTCACCCCCTCGCGCCCCGCCAGTTCGGCGCAGGCCTCCGGCGGCGTCCAGTCGTCCTTGTCGCCGACCAGCAGCAGCAGCGGGCCGTCGGGCTGCCAGTCCTCATTGCTCAGCGACGCACGGCAGCCGGGGTAGAAGGCCACGGCGGCGCGGAAACCGCCCTCCTCTGATCCCGCCGGCCCGTCTTCCCCGGCGCCATAGGCGGCCAGCACGGTGCCCGCCCCCTGCGACCAGCCGATCAGGCCGATGCGGGCATGGTCCACCTCCGGCCGCTTGCGCAGAAAGGCCAGCGCCGCCCAGGCGTCGCGCTTGCGCTCCACCGTGGCGCGGACGGTGCGGTCCTTCAGCGCGGTGGTGCAGACCTCCTCCACCTCGCGCGGGCCGAAGCTGTCGACCATCAGCACCTCGTAGCCCTGGCGCTGCAGGTGGGTCGCCCACCAGACATGGCGGGGCGAAACCCGGCCGTTGCGGGCATAGAGGCCGCCGCAACCGTGCAGCATGACAATCGCCGGGTGCGGACCGGCGCCCGAGGGGCGCAGCAGCCGCCCGGTCAGCATCGTGGGCGCCCCGCCGGTCAGATCCCCGTCGGCGGAGGGAAAGCGCACGATCTCCTCGGCATGGACGCCGGCCGCGGCATGGGCCGTTCCTGCTGAGGTCAAGGTTCCAGCGGCGTACAACCCGATACCGGCACACAGCGCCGCACCCAGCACAGCCGCGCGACCGCGGGCGGAAGCCTTCATTCTCCAGCGTCCCCGACACCCGGCGCCGGCCACGACGGCGGCGCTCGCAGGCGCAATATTAAACCCCGGCGGGGCGGAAGGCCATGCCTGCCCCTCAATTGTCCCCACAACCAGCCCTGCCCGACGGTGGACGCTGCCTTGCGGCCCCGTTTGCGCTAGGCTGCGCTCCCATGACCGACGCCCCCGCCCCGCCCGCTCCGCCGCCCTCAGCCGCTGTCCCCGCCTTCGGCGCCTTCTGCCTCTACTGGCTGCGGCTGGGGCTGACCAGCTTCGGCGGGCCGGCCGGGCAGATCGCCATGATGCAGAGCGACCTCGTCGACCGCCGCCGCTGGATCGACCAGACGCGGTTCCTGCACGCGCTGAACTTCTGCATGCTGCTGCCGGGGCCGGAGGCGCAGCAGCTCGCCACCTACATCGGCTGGCGGCTGCACGGGGTGCGCGGCGGGCTGGTGGCGGGCGGGCTGTTCGTTCTGCCGGGCGCCCTGGTCCTGCTGGCCCTGTCCTGGATCGCCGCCGCCCATGGCGACACCGGGCTGGTCGGCGCGCTGTTCGACGGCATCAAGCCGGCGGTGGTGGCGATCATCGTCGCCGCGGTCTGGCGGATGGGCCGCCGCACGCTGAAGGGACCGGCGGCGGTGGCGATGGCCGGCGCCGCCTTCCTGGCGCTGTTCGCGCTGCATCTGCCCTTCCCGCTGGTCATCGGCGTCGCGGCCCTGATCGGCGGCGTCGCAGCGCGGACGGGCCGCCACTGGTTCGCCCACCCGCATCCGGTGGCCGATGATGACGCCGACGCCGACGAGGGCCAGCAGGCCCCGAAGCCCGGCCGGCTGCTGGTCCTGGCGGCGCTGTTCGTCGTGCTGTGGGCGGTTCCGGTGGGAGCGGTACTGCTGGCCTTCGGGACCGACCCCTGGCGCGGCATCGCGGCACTGTTCACCAAGGCGGCCTTTATCACCTTCGGCGGCGCCTATGCCGTGCTGCCCTACATCGCCGGGCAGGCGGTGGACGCCTATGGCTGGCTCGGCCCGCGCGAGATGGTCGACGGGCTGGCCCTGGCCGAGACGACACCGGGGCCGCTGATCCTGGTGACGCAGTATGTCGGCTTCTTCGCCGGCTGGAACCGGCCGGGTGGGCTGTCGCCGGCGCTGGCGGGAACGCTGGGGGCGGCGCTGACGACCTACGTCACCTTCCTGCCCTGCTTCCTGTTCATCTTCGCCGGAGCCCCTTATGTGGAGCGGCTGATCCACAACCGTCTGGCCGCGGGGGCACTGGCCGCCATCGCCGCGGCGGTGGTGGGGGTGATCCTGAACCTGGGCGTCTATCTGGGAATGGCGGTGCTGCTGCCGGACGGGCAGCCGGCCGGACACATGATCTGGACCTGGGCGATCATGCTGGCTGCGCTCTACGCCCTGACCCGGCGCGGCGTGGCGATCCACTGGGTGGTGCTGGGGGGAGCCGCGGCGGGCCTGCTCCAGGCACTCGCCGCATCTTCCCTGTAGAAGGCGTTTACGCTCTGCCCGTTCAGCGCCGGGTGGCGCGGGCGCGCGGCGTCTCGGCCTCGTCCTCGACGAAATCCTCGTCCTCGTCGTCCTCGGTCCCTTCCGGGATGTCGGGCGAATCGACGTCGATGGGAACGCCGGGGGTGTGCTTGCTGGTGCGGATCGACAGGGCCGACTTCACATGGGCGACGTTGGGCGCCGACGTCAGCTTGGTCGTCAGGAAGCGCTGGTAGTCGTCCCAGTCCTCCGCCACGATCTTCAGGACGAAATCATATTCGCCGGCCAGCATGTTGCACTCACGCACGAGCGGCCAGCTGTTGACGAGCTCCTCGAATTTCTTTAGGTCCGCTTCGGCCTGGCTGCTGAGGCCGACCTGGGCGAACACCGTGACGCCAAACCCCAGTGCATCGGGGTTGACGTCGGCGTGGTAGCCACGGATGAATCCCGCCTCCTCCAGCGCGCGGACGCGGCGCAGGCAGGGCGGAGCGGAGATGCCGGCACGTCGGGCAAGCTCCACATTGGTCATCCGGCCGTCGTTCTGCAGATCGCGCAGAATCCGACGGTCAATTCGGTCGAGTTTGACCCGCCGCATGGTTTTACTCGGTCGCTCCGGGGGTGATTTGGAGAAAGGATATTACACGGGCATGGTGTCTACGCCAAGACCGAAACCCCCGCAAGGGCGAGCAACCCGGATACCGGTCTTTTCGCCGCAATCCCCTCCGCAGCTCCAACGATCCGAGATCTCATGCAATCCTTGACCTGCTGGGTGGTGTCGGACGGCAAGGCCGGCATGGAAAACCAGTGCATCGGGCTGGCCGAGGCGCTGGGCCTGACGCCGGTGATCAAGCGCGTCCATCTGCGCACCCCCTGGCGCCAGCTGACGCCCTACTGGCGCATCGGCAACCGCTTCGCTGCCGGTCCCAAGGGCGATCCGGTGGAGCCGCCCTGGCCCGACATCCTGATCGGCACCGGCCGGCAGTCCGTCGCCGTCTCGCTGGCGGTGCGCCGCCAGTCGCGCGGGCGGACCTTCACCGTCCAGATCCAGGACCCGGTGATGAGCCCGCGGCATTTCGATCTGGTCGTCGTGCCGCGCCACGACAAGTTGCGGGCCGAGAACGTGATGGTGACGCGCGGCGCGCTGCACCGGGTGACGCCCGCCATCCTGGCCGACGCGGCCGAACGTTTCGCCCCGCGGCTGGCCCATCTGCCGCATCCGCGCATTGCCGTGCTGATCGGCGGCGACAACGGCGTCTACCGGCTGACGCCCACCATCATGGGCGACGTGGCCGAACGGCTGGCCAACCTGACGCGCAGCCATGGCGCCGGGCTGATGGTCACCCCGTCGCGCCGCACCGGCGCCGACAACGAGGCGATCCTGCGCGCCCGCCTGTCCGGCCTGCCGGCGGAGGTGTGGGACGGCACCGGCGAGAACCCCTATTTCGCCTATCTCGGCCTCGCCGACGCGGTGGTGGTGACCTGCGACAGCGTGTCGATGACGTCGGAGGCCTGCTCCACCGGCAAGCCGGTCTATGTGATCGAGCTGGACGGCGGGTCGCCCAAGTTCCGCGCCTTCCATGACGGCCTGTACCAGGACGGCATCACCCGGCCCTTCGACGGCTCGCTCGACCACTGGAGCTATCAGCCGATGGACGAGACGCGGATCGTCGCCGAGGAGGTGATGCGCCGCCTGCCCGCGCACCGGAAGCGGCACGGGCTGGCGTAACGGGCCGGCGGGGTGCGGGCGCGGCCAATGCGCGCACCCCGCGGGTCCGACCGGTTTGCGTTCGGCGTTCCCGCGCGGGTCATGGCATAAGCGCCGGCAAAACGGCCGTCGCGCACGGTCGCCCCTGGACCGGGATCCACGCCATCATGACCACCGCCGACTCCGTTTCCGCCTCCTTCCTGCGCTGCCTGGAGCGCAGCCGGCTGTCCGAGACGCCGTACAATCACTGGCTGCTGTCCGAAGCCCTGCCGGAGGACGCCGCCGACGCCATCGCCGACCTGCCCTGGGGCCCGCCGCGGGTGTCCGACACCTACGGCAAGCGCGAGACCAACAACGCGTCCCGCACCTATTTCGGGGAAGAGAACCGGGCGGAACACGCGGTATGCGAGACGGTCGCCCAGGCTTTCCAGGGCCGTCCGGTGGTGGAGGCGATCCAGCGCACCTGCAACGTCGACCTGTCCGGCACCAGCCTGCGCATCGAATATTGCCAGGACACCGACGGCTTCTGGCTGGAGCCGCACACGGACATCGGCGTCAAGAGGTTCACGATGCTGATCTATCTGTCCAAGGGGCCGAACTGCTCGCACTGGGGCACCGACGTGCTGGACGAGACACGGACGGTGGTCGCCCGCGCGCCCTACGCCTTCAATGAAGGGCTGATCTTTATCCCGGCCGATAATACTTGGCATGGCTTCGAGAAACGTCCGATCGACGGTGTGCGCAAATCGATCATCGTCAACTATGTCGGCCCCGAATGGCGGGCGCGGCAGGAACTCTGTTTCCCTGACAAACCTATTGCATAAAACTTCCGTCGTGTTTAAGTGACGCCGGTTTTGGGGGGCAAAGCCACTGTCGGCACGCTCTTTGGGAGTTCAGCACATATGTCCATGCTCGATCTGGACAAGTTCCGCACCACCCCTCTGCAGCATGACCCCTACGACTTCCTGTGCGTTCCCGGCTTCGTGAAGCGCGATTTTCTCGAGGATCTGCACCGCGACTACCCCGAGGTCGACAGGCCCGGCTCCATCCCGCTGGGCGTCTTCCCGCAGGGGCCGAGCTTCGACCGGCTGATCGCTGAACTGAAGGGACCGGAGGTCTGCAAGGCCTTCTCCGACAAATTCGGGCTCGACCTGTCGAACTATCCGACGATGTTCACGGCGCGCGGCATGTGCCGGCCGACCGACGGCAAGATCCACCCGGATTCGGCCAGCAAGGTCATCACCGTCCTGATCTACATGAACCCGCCCTGGGAGGCGGCCGGCGGTCGCCTGCGCATCCTGCGCTCCCAGGACCTGGAGGATTACGCCGCCGAGGTTCCGCCGGAGGAAGGCACGCTGATGTGCTTCCGCCGCAGCGACACCTCCTGGCACGGCCACCACCCTTTCGAAGGCCAGCGCCGCGCGATCCAGATGAACTGGGTCAAGGGTAGCGTCTACATCTGGCACGAGCAGTGGCGCCACCGCATCGGCGCCTGGGCCAAGGGCGTCTTCGGCGGGCAGCCGAAGGGGTATTGAAGGGGCACTCCCTTCACCCCGCCACCATCGCCGCCAGCGTCTCCAGCCTGTCCGCCTCATGCGCCGGCTTGTCCCAGCGGATGCGGTGGACGCGCGGGAAGCGCATCGCCAGCCCGCTCTTGTGCCGGTTGGACGGGTGCACGCTGTCGAAGGCGACCTCCAGCACCAGACCTGGCTCCACCTCGCGCACCGGGCCGTAGCGGCGGGTGGTGTGGTTGCGCACCCAGCGGTCCAGTTCGATCAGCTCGGCGTCGGTGAAGCCGGAATAGGCCTTGCCGACCGGCACCAGTTCCTCGCCGCGCCAGACGCCGAAGGTGTAGTCGGAATAATAGCTCGACCGCTTCCCGTGGCCGCGCTGGGCGTACATCATCACGGTGTCGAGCGTCAGCGCCCCGCGCTTCCACTTGAACCACGGCCCCTTCGGCCGTCCGGCCAGATAGGCGCTGTCGCGCCGCTTCAGCATCAGTCCCTCGATGCCGTTCTCCCGCGCGCCCTCGCGCAACGTCACCAGCTCGTCCCACCGGTCGAAAGGCACCAGCGGCGACAGATCCATCCGCCGTGGCTGCACGGTCTCGAACCAGCGTTCCAGCCGGGCGCGGCGTTCGACGAAGGACAGGACGCGCAGATCCTCCTCGCCGTCGAACAGGATGTCGTAGAGCCGCACCCAGGCCGGCCCGTCGCGCAGCATCTGCGCCGTCACCGTCTTGCGGTTGAGGCGCTGCTGCAGGTCGTTGAAGGGCGCCACCACCCCGTCGCGCGCCACCAGCAGCTCGCCGTCCAGCACCGCGTCGAAGCTCATGTGGTCGACGATGTCGGGGAAGGCCCCCGACACGTCGTCACCGGTGCGGCTGTAGAGCCGCCGCTCGCCGCCGCGCGCCACCATCTGCACGCGGATGCCGTCCCATTTCCATTCGGCGGCATAGGCGGCGGGATCGAGCCCGGCGCGGTCCTCCTCCTCCAGCGGATGCGACAGCATCATCGGGCGGAAGCCCGCTCCGGCCCCGGTCGCCGGCCGCTCCGCCCTCCCTTCCAGCCAGGCGAACAGCTCCGCGTAGGGGGCGGTCAGCCCGTGCCAGACCTCTTCCACGTCATCGACGCTCACCTCCGGCCAGGCCGCCTTGCCCCATTCCGCCAATGCCGTCTTTGCCAGCCGCGCCGACACGCCGATGCGCAGCGCCCCGGTGATCAGCTTCAGCAGGGCGAAGCGCCCCGACGAGTCGAGCGTGTCGAGCCAGCCCTCCACCAGCCCGATCACCTGCCCGCGCTTGGCGGCCCGCAATCCCTCCACCACCTCGTCCAGGCTGGGCGGCAAGCTGTTGGCCCGTTCATGGCGTTCGGGCCAGATCAGCGCCACCGTCTCCGCCAAATCGCCGACATAGTCGTAGGACAGCGACAGCAGCTCCGGATCGACCCTGGTCGCCGCCAGCTCGCGGATTGCCGCCGGCTTGGCCTCGCGGAAGCTCAAGGCCCCGGTCAGCGCCGCCAGCGCCCAGCCGCGCTCGGGGTCCGGCGCGGTGGCGAAATGCTCGACCAGCAGGCGGATCTTGCCGTTGCGCGACGGCATGAAGACCAGCGCGTCGATCAGCGCGGCAAAGCGGTTCACGACGCCTCCCCTTCCCCGGCCTTCTCGGGATCGCCCTCCAAATCCTCGTCCTCGAAGCCGATCAGCGCCAGGGCGCGGGCGCGGATGCCGCGGCTGGTGGCGTAATGGACCAGCGCCTCCTCCCGGCCATGCGTCACCCAGACCTCCGGCGCGCCGACATCTTCCAGCGTCTGGCACAGCTCATCCCAGTCGGCATGGTCGGAGATGACCAGCGGCAACTCCACCCCGCGCTGGCGGGCGCGCTGGCGCACCCGCATCCAGCCCGACGCCACCGCCACCACCGGATCGGCCAGCCGCCGTGCCCAGCGGTCGGCCACCGCCGCCGGCGGCGCCAGCACCAGGGCGCCCTTCAGATCCTCCTTCGCCGCCACCGTGGCCGGGCGCAGTTCCCCCAACGCCACCCCCCAATCGCTATAGAGCCGGCACAGCGGCTCCAGCGCGCCATGCAGCCAGATCGGCCGGTCGTATCCCGCCGCCCGCAGCAGCGTGATCAGCCGCTGGCATTTGCCCAGTGCATAGACGCCGACCACATGGCTGCGCTCCGGGAACAGCGTCATCGAATGCAGCAGCTTCCGCACCTCTTCCAAATCAGGCGGGTGGCGGAACACCGGCAGGCCGAAGGTCGCCTCGGTGACGAAGACGTCGCAGGGCACCGGCTCGAACGGCGCACAGGTGCGGTCGAGACGGCGCTTGTAGTCGCCCGATACGACGACGCGCGATCCGGCATGCTCCAGCACCACCTGGGCGCTGCCCAGCACATGGCCGGCCGGGACCAGCCGCACCCCGACGTCGCCGATGCGCAGGGTTTCGCCATAGTCCAGCGGCTGCAGGTTTTCCCCCACGCCTGCGCCCATCCGCTGTCGCATGATGGCGAGCGTGCCCGGAGTCGCCAGCACATGACGGTTGCCGGGCCGGGCATGGTCGGAATGGCCGTGGGTGACGACCGCGCGCTCCACCGGGCGCACCGGGTCGATGTAGAAGCCTCCCGGCTCGACATAGAGCCCTTCCGGAAGGACCTTGATCCACCTGTCGGGGTGGGGGCGATCTGGATTGGATTGGTGTGCAGCGGACATGCGTCCTAATATAGGGCGTTCTAACCGCCCCCCAACATCGGAGACACAGCGCATGCACCCGATCCTGCTGCCGACTCCCGAAGTTGCCGACGCGCTTGCCGCACACCGCCCGGTGGTGGCGCTGGAATCGACGGTGATCTCCCATGGCATGCCCTATCCCCGCAACCTGGAGACCGCCCGCGCGCTGGAGGCGGAGGTGCGGGCCGCCGGCGCGCTTCCCGCCACCATCGCGGTGATGGACGGGCGCATCCGGATCGGGCTGGACGACGAGGCGCTGGAGCGTCTGGCGACCGGCGGCAGCAAAGTGCGCAAGCTCAGCCGCCGCGACCTGCCCATCGCCATCGCGAACGGGGCGCTGGGGGCGACCACGGTGGCGGCGACGATGATCGGGGCGCGGCTGGCCGGCATCTCCGTCTTCGCCACCGGCGGCATCGGCGGCGTCCACCGCGGGGCGGAGACCAGCTTCGACATCTCCGCCGATCTGGACGAACTGGCCCGCACGTCGGTCTGCGTGGTCTGCGCCGGGGCCAAGTCGATTCTCGACCTGCCCAAGACGCTGGAGGTGCTGGAGACCCGCGGAGTCCCGGTGCTGGGCTTCGGCACCGAGGAATTCCCTGCCTTCTACAGCCGCCGCAGCGGCCTGCCCGTCGATCATCGCTGTGACAACGCAGCCGAGGTGGCGGAAATTCTGCGCGCGAAATGGCAGCTCGGCCTGGAGGGCGGCGTGCTGCTGGCGAACCCGATCCCGCCCGCCGACGAGCTTGACGCTGACGCCATGGAAGCCGCGGTCGCCCAGGCGCTGGCTGACGCGGAATCCAATGGAATCAAGGGGAAGGACATCACTCCCCACCTGCTGGCGGCGCTGGAGCGCATCACCGGCGGGCGCAGCCTGACCGCCAACATCGCGCTGATCCGCAACAATGCGCGGGTCGCGGCCGGGGTGGCCGCCGCCCTTGCCGCCCCCTAGAACCGAATGGATAGGCCGTACCTCAGTAGGATTAAGGCTTTAGCCCCGGTCCGGGCTTAAGACCCCGTTAACCGCCTGCGCGCAAATCTGTCGTCATCGAACGAGCGGAGGCTTCTATGCGCGCACCCAGCAGCACCTCGACCCTGGTTTCCCGGATGATCGCGATGGCCGGCCAAGGCGACGAGGCGTCGGGCATCGCGGAGATGAAGGAGCCTGCCCACGTGAAGCGCATCGTCTGGGCCTCCCAGGCGGCGAAGCTCCGGGTCTCCCTCTCCTCCCGCACCATCCACGAGATCGAAAGCGCAGTCACCGCCGACCTGGACAGCATGGAACTGCCGGAAGTGTTCTTCACCTCGGTCGAGGTGGACGGCCATGTGGTGACCTGCGACCTCGACGCCTCCGGCACCGCCTCCATCTTCGGGCTGATCGAGGCCCACGAATATGACGATCTGGTCGAAGAGGCCGGCGACGACGCCCTGTTCGGCGTCGATTGGGACGGCGTCTACGTCACCCCGGCCCGCACCCGGCATTGATCCCGGGCGACCCGGATCGACATACCGGGTCCATGCATCCGCTCCTTAGGTCCCATTCTACGACGAACGCCCCGCAGCCGCTTGCGGGGCGTTCGTCGTATCGGAGCGAACGTCGAGCCCGCCGCAGGACGGCTGCGACCGCGAAGGACGCATCATCAAAGAATGATGTTGCAGGCCGTGAGGCTGTCCACCCCCTGCAGGGTGATCTTGAAGTCGGCACGCCCATCCCCGTTGACGTCCCCCTGGACCATGCCGTCGGCCCAGCGCAATTCGCCCGCCTTCCGGTCGAAGTCGGCGCCGCCGATGAAGGTGAAGGACTGATCGCCACGCCGGCGGGTGTTGGCGTCGATGTCGTGCAGATCCAGGGTGTCGTCCGGGGCGAAATCCACAATGGTGTCGTGCTGCGCGCCCTTGCCGATTTCCCGGACGGACCGGAACACGAACCGGTCGGCACCGTCGCCGCCGGCGAGCAGATCGGCGCCCTCGTCGCCCCGGATCAGATCGTCACCGGCGCTGCCGAGCAGGGTGTCGTCGCCACGGTCGCCCAGCAGCGTGTCGTCGCCGAGCCCGCCGACCATCAGTTCCGCCTTCCTTGAGCCGCGGAGGGTATCGTCGCCGCCGAAGCCGAGGACGGCGTGGTTGCCCCTCTTCGCGTTCGACACCAGCGTTTCGCCCTCGGCCGTCCCGGTGTCGAAGCGCCAGCCCTCCTTGAAAAGCCAGCTGTAATCGACGCCGGTGGCCTCATCCGCCGCCGCCAGGAAATTCGCGCGAGCCTGCTCCGGGGTGGTCGCCGCCTCCTTGGAGATCAGGCTTTGCCAGAAGCGGGCGTAGTTGTCCTCGCCGAAATCCTCGTAGAGGCGGTGGAGGAGCGATCCGGCAAGGTCGGCTCCGCTGAGCCCATAGGGATTCTCCGGGCCCGTATCGGTGACGAGCGTGTTGCGCCAGGTGAGGTTGGGGTTCGAAAAATAGAGCTGGGCCATGTCCTGCTGAACGGCCGAAACCAGTTGGTCCCAGTCCATGCCGTTGAAGGAGAGGCCGTCCACACCGGTGGCCTCCATCGAGAGAAAGCGGTTCTCGATGGCGAAGCCGGTGGTGAAGGGTGGCAGCGTGTTGAGCGGCTGGTCGTAGAACCAGAAATTCCGGCCGAGTTCGTAGAAGAGAACCTGATCGTAGAGCCCGGCATCCCGCACGCCGTCGTAGAGGATGTTGAAATACTCGGGCATGATCTCGATGCCCGTCAAGCCGAGGAACCCGCAGCCGGCCCCGCAGGTATCCTGCACTTCGGCGATCGTGGCCTTGCCGTTGTAGGTGAAGTAGGGTGACGGGATGCGACCCGTGATGCGCGAATAGAAATCGTAGGCCTCGTCCAGCTTGGCGACGATGTCCTGCATCACTCCGGCATCGAGATTTGACGACTGGGTGAGGAGGACGATGTTTCGTCCCTCCCACGCTGTCCGTTCGAGCACCTCCCCGTACATCGACGTATAGGCAACCACGACCGTCCTCCATGGTTGATTGACTTCTTGTCCATGAAGTGTTCGCCGGCAACCGCAGGCTGTCGATTGCGGCTTGGGATGGGGTATGGCAAGCCGGACTAATCACCTCGCCGCCGAGTTCAATCGGGCGGAGTGACGCCGCACCCCCATCGCTCATCCGGAACGCTCCGGTAGGGGGGCGAACCGCCGCGGAACGGGGAACGGCCGCGGCTGTTCTCCCGGCTACACCCACGCCCTTCCCCATTTGGGAGACACCATCCGTGTCAGCCGCCTCCGCCAAGCCCCTGCCCTATTCGCCGTCGCTCGAAAGCCCCGATCCCGATGAAGCCCGGCTCTTCGACGAGTTGGCGGAGACGATGCTGTCGATCAGCCGCAAGACCTACGAGGACAGCGGCCACGCCAACCGCAGCGTCCATGCCAAGAGCCACGGCCTGCTGATCGGCCGGCTCGACGTGCTGGACGATCTGCCGGCCGAGCTGGCGCAGGGGCTGTTCGCGCGGGCGGAGAGCTATCCGGTGATCCTGCGGCTGTCGACGACGCCGGGCGACATCCTGCCCGACAGCGTGTCGACCCCGCGCGGTCTGGCGGTGAAGGTGCTGGGCGTGACCGGCGAGCGGCTGCCGGGGTCGGAGGATCAGGCGACCCAGGATTTCGTCATGGCCAATGCCCCGGTCTTCTCGGCCCCCGACGCCAGGCAGTTCCTGTCGACGCTGAAGCTGCTGGCCGCCACCACCGACCGGGCGGAGACGGCAAAGAAGGCGCTGTCCGCGACGCTGCGCGTCGCCGAACGGGTGGTGGAGGCCTTCGGCGGCGAGAGCGCCACCCTGAAGACCCTGGGCGGCCACCCCGCAACCCACATCCTGGGTGAAACCTTCTACAGCCAGGCGGCCCTGCGCCACGGCGCCCATGTCGCCAAGCTGCAGATCGTCCCCGTCTCGCCCAACCTGACGGCGCTGACCGATGCGCCGCTGACCGTCAACGGCAAGCCCGACGGCCTGCGCGAGGCGGTGGTGGAGTTCTTCCGCGACCAGGAAGCGGTCTGGGAGCTGCGCGTCCAGCTGCGCACCGACGAGAAGCGCATGCCGGTGGAGGACGCCAGCGTGCTGTGGCCGGAGGAGCTGAGCCCCTACCGCAGCGTCGCGCGCATCACCGTGCCGCCGCAGACCGCCTGGAGCGAGGAGCGCTCCCGCGCCGGCGACGACCGGCTGGCCTTCAGCCCCTGGCACGGTCTGGCCGCGCACCGGCCGCTGGGCTCGATCATGCGCGCCCGCCGCATCGCCTACGCCCGCTCCTCCGGCTTCCGCATGGAGCGCAACGGCTGCCCGATGCAGGAACCGGCGGCGGGCTACCGGCTGCCGGGGTGAGAAGGCGCGGCGGCGCCCCGCTCACTGCAGGCTGCGCTGCATCTCCTCGAAGGTGCGGGAGAAGCCGTTCAGCGGGAAATCGATGTCGCGCTTGCCCAGGCGCGGGGAGCTGACGCGGACCAGGATGGTCGAGCCGTTGCGGAACTGGTCGGCGACGCGTCCGGACACGAAGTTCGGGAACATGCACATGTTCAGCGTCGCGACATGCGATTCGATGCGCGGCTGGCGGTCGACGCGGATGGCGCAGCGGTCGACCAGACCCTGGCTGGTGGTCAGGAACAGGTGGAAGTCGTTGCCGGTCGGGATGATGCTGAGCGCGATGAAGCCGACATCCTTCCCGTCGTCGAACAGGCGGTAGATCATCAGCCGGCAGGTCTTGCTGTCGGTCATCCGGTCGATGTCGCACTGGTTGGTCCAGGCGCCCTCCGGCCCGAAATCGGCGGCGGCCTTGGAGAAGTCCACGGCGGCGGCAGGCTTGGCGGTCAACAGGCCGGTAGCCAGCGTCAAGGCCAGAACGCCAGCGGCAGCAGCCACCTTGAACCCACCCAACAGACCCTTTGCACGCATCGCCCCGGCTCCCCGCCATCGTTCGTATTAACACGGAATGCGCCATGATAACCGGCGATGGCGGGGGTGCAAGGCACGAGATGCCGCGCGCCAACCCTGAAGAACGGGCCGATGCTCGGCATCAGGCGGTCAAATCCGTCCTTCTTCGAAGTCGCGGAAGGCCTGCATCACCTCTTCCCGCGTGTTCATGACGAAGGGACCGCCCCAGGCGATGGGCTCACCGATCGGCTCGCCGGCCAGCAGCAGGAAGCGCGCGCCCTCTGGACCGGCGACCGCCTCCACCCGCTCGCCGTCGCCGAGCACGATCACCCGCGGTCCCGACAGCAGTCCCTCGCCGCCGACGTCCAGCGTGCCTTCGAACAGCACGAGGAAGGCGGTGTGGCCGGCCGGCAGCGGCTCGGCGAAGGAAGCCGACGGCGGCAGGCTGACGTCGAAATAGCGGGCGTCGGTCGCCTCGGCCCGCACCGGCCCGGCGGTGCCGCGGGCGGTGTCGCCGGCGATCACGGTGACTGTCGCGCCGTTCTCGCGCCGCTCCACCGGGATGGATGCTGCCGGGAACTCCTGATAACGCGGCTCGGTCATCTTCAGCCGGGCCGGCAGGTTGATCCACAGCTGGAACCCTCGCATCAGCCCTTCGGTCTGCTCCGGCATCTCCGAGTGGATCAGACCGCGGCCGGCGGTCATCCACTGCACGCCGCCGGTCTCGATCACGCCTTCATGGCCGTGGTTGTCGGCATGGCGCATGCGACCGGCCAGCATGTAGGTGACCGTTTCGAAGCCGCGGTGGGGATGGTCGGGGAAGCCGGCCAGATAGTCGGTCGGCTGGTCGGACCCGAACAGGTCCAGCATCAGGAAGGGGTCGAGCGCGCGCAGGCGGGGCGTGCCCAGCATGCGGGTCATGCTGACGCCGGCGCCGTCGGAGGTGGCCATGCCCTCCACGGCGGCGAGCACCGGACGGACACCGGGGGTGGCGGACTGGGTGGACATGGCGGGGACTCCCGAAAGAAGAGCGCTGATGATGGACCAGAGGTAGTCCGTCGCGGCCCCGCCGTGAAGCCGGCCCGCCCGCGCCACAGCGTTTCCGCCTGTGCAACAATCGCTGCACAGCAACCCCGGCCCGGCACGCGAAAAAGGCCGCCGGGAAGCCCGGCGGCCCTTTCGAAGAGACCCGTGGGAAAGGGAGTGTTGTTAGTGGATGCTCTCGCCGTGCAGGGCGAGGTCGAGACCGTCGCGCTCCACATCCTCGTCCACGCGCAGGCCCATCACCACGTCGATGGCCTTCAGCAGGACGAAGGAGCCGATGCCCGAGTAGATGATGGTGGCGACGATGCCGTAGACCTGGGTCAGGACCTGACCGGGGTTGCCTTCCAGCAGGCCGGCGGTGCCGCCGATGGCTTCCTGGGCGAAGACGCCGGTCAGGACCGCGCCGACGATGCCGCCGATGCCGTGCACGCCGAAGGCGTCCAGCGAGTCGTCATAGCCGAGAGCCCGCTTCAGGCCGGTGGCGCCCCAGTAGCAGACCACGCCGGCGACCACGCCGATGACCAGCGCGCCCATCGGTCCGACGAAGCCGGAGGCCGGGGTGATGGCGACCAGACCGCCGACGGCGCCGGAGATGATGCCGAGAACCGACGGCTTGCCCTTCAGGACCCACTCCGCGAACATCCAGGCCAGGGCGGCGGCGGCGGCGGCGATCTGCGTGACCAGCATGGCCATGCCCGCACGGCTGTCGGCGGCCAGCGCCGAACCGGCGTTGAAGCCGAACCAGCCAACCCACAGCATGGCCGCGCCGACCAGGCTCAGCACCAGGTTGTGCGGGGCGAAGTTCTCGTTCGGGTAGCCCTTGCGCTTGCCGAGCACCAGCGCCGCGACCAGACCGGCCACGCCCGCGTTGATGTGGACGACGGTGCCGCCGGCATAGTCCAGCACGCCGTCACCCATCAGATAGCCGCCGGGACCCCAGACCCAGTGGGTGATCGGCGCGTAGATGACGACCGACCACAGGGCGGTGAAGACCAGCATGGAGGAGAACTTCATGCGGTCGGCGAAGGCGCCGGTGATCAGGGCCGGGGTGATGATGGCGAAGGTCATCTGGAAGACGATGAAGACCGCTTCCGGGATCACGCCGGACAGGCTGTCCTTGGTCACGCCGGACAGCAGGGCCTTGCCGAGGCCGCCGATATACGGGCTGCCATCGCTGAAGGCCAGGCTGTAGCCCACCACGACCCAGAGGATCGACACCAGGCAGCAGATCGCGAAGCTCTGCATCACCGTGGCCAGGACGTTCTTCTTGCGGACCATGCCGCCGTAGAACAGGGCCAGGCCCGGAATGGTCATGAACAGCACCAGCGCCGTCGCCGTCAGCATCCAGGCGGTGTCGCCCGCGCTGAGCGTCGGTGCCGGGGCGGCCGCAGCCGCGTCCTGGGCAAGGGCTGCGGCCGGCAGGCCGACCGCGCCCAGAGCAACCGCCATCATCGGTGCGGCCAGAAGGAACAGACGGTTCATCGAGGCTCCTCTTTCTCCAAAATCGCTCCCACCCCCTTGCGGCCGGCGCGGCACCGGAGGTGTTCCGCGCTCAAGCCACCGCATCGGGGCGACCCCGTCCCGGTCGCCCCGTCCCCGGCAAAGACGGGGCGGCGGACGGGACCGAGGACGCCTCCAGCGTTACAAGAAGCGTGCCAGTCCAAAACGGCTTGGAATCGTCAGGGTTGTCCTGGGGCGGTACCCCGGAACAGGCATCCCCCGGCGAGTCGCGGGGCTGGTTTGCACAGGAAATGGGCAGATGCGAAAGCCAGCATTCCGCCGCAATTTTCGGGCTTTTGACCGACCGAACGGGCGGGATGCGCAGGTTTGGCGCAGCCGTCTGGTTGCCATTCCGGCAGTTGGTCAAAAAATGTGCAGAAAACGGCCTGCGTGGCGGTCACTGCCGCCGCGGACGGCGAGAATGGGGCAGCCCTTCTACCCCTTCCATCCAGTCCGAACGGCTTGCCCCTCTTTCCGCCTAGGCGGGCGGGCGGGCGATGCGGCGGGTAAGCCGATCCAAACCCGCCGCCGGGCCTATTGGACATGGCCGCGAGATGTGGCACCGTCAACGCCTTCATCGGGAAGGCCGCAGCCGGGCGGCCGCAAGAAAAAGACAAAGGGGGTAACGGCCATGCTCGACAAACGCGATCTGCGCCTCGCACCGCGACGTGCGGTAGCGCTGGTGCTGGCCGGCGGACGCGGAAGCCGTCTGAAGCAGTTGACCGACCGGCGGGCCAAGCCGGCTACCTATTTCGGCGGCAAGTACCGCATCATCGACTTCGCGCTGTCCAACTGCGTCAATTCCGGCTTCCGCCGCATCGGCGTGCTGACGCAGTACAAGTCGCACAGCCTCCTGCGCCACCTCCAGCGCGGCTGGAACGTCTTCCGCGGCGAGATGAACGAGTTCTGCGACCTGCTGCCCGCCCAGCAGCGCGTCAGCGAGACCGAGTGGTACCAGGGCACCGCCGACGCGGTGTACCAGAACCTGGACATCCTGCGCGACCATGAGCCGGAATATGTCCTGATCCTGGCCGGCGACCACATCTACAAGATGGATTACGGCGCGCTGCTGCTCGACCACATCGACCGGCAGGCCGACGTCACCGTCCCCTGCATCGCCGTCCCGCGCGAACAGGCGACCGGCTTCGGCGTGATGCACATCGACAACGACCGCCGCATCATCGATTTCGTCGAGAAGCCGGCCGACCCGCCGCCGATGCCCGGCCGTCCCGATCTGGCGCTGGCCAGCATGGGCATCTACGTCTTCAACGCCCAGTTCCTCTACGACCAGCTGGAGCGCGACGTCGCCACCCCCGGCTCCAGCCGCGATTTCGGCAAGGACATCATCCCGCATCTGGTGAAGACCGGCGCGCGGATCATCGCCCACGACTATGCCGACAGCGCCATCATCGACGCGCCCGACAACAGCCCCTACTGGCGCGACGTCGGCACCATCGACGCCTATTGGGAAGCCAACCTGGATCTCTGCCACGTCACGCCGCAGCTGAACCTGTACAACCGCGACTGGCCGATCTTCACCTACCAGGAACAGCTGCCGCCGGCGAAGTTCGTCTTCGACGACAACAACCGCCGCGGCATGGCGGTGGACAGCCTGGTGTCGGGCGGCTGCATCATTTCGGGATCCACCGTCCGGCGGTCGCTGCTGTTCAGCTCGGTCCGCGTCAACTCCTACAGCGAGCTGTACGAGGCGGTGGTGCTGCCGGAATGCGACATCGGCCGCCATTGCCGCCTGAAGAAGGTGGTGATCGACCGCGGCGTCAGCATCCCCAACGGCCTCGTCGTCGGCGAGGACGCGGAGCTGGACGCCAAGCGCTTCCACCGCAGCGAGGGCGGCGTCGTCCTGATCACCCGCGAGATGATCGAGAAGCTGCCGAAGGAATAAGGCGGCATATCGCCGCCCCCCGGCACGATGGCCCCGCGCCGATGCGGTCCGGCTCCCCACCGGACCCGCATCGGCGCTATACCATGCCTGCACCTCCCGCCTTTCACCCCACCCGCCTTTCACCGAGTGCCTTCCCGATGCGCGTCCTCTACGTCACGTCCGAATGCTACCCGATGGTCAAGACGGGGGGGCTCGCCGACGTGTCCGCCGCCCTGCCGCCGGCCCTGATCGCCGCCGGCGCCGATGTCCGCCTGCTGCTGCCGGGATATCCCGCCATCCTGAACAGCCTGCAGAACCTGCACGAGGTCGGCGACCTGATCACCGACCTGCCCGGCTGCGACCGCGCCCGGCTGTGCATCGGCCGCACGGCGGACGGGGTGCTGGCCTATGCGCTGGACGCACCGTCGCTGTACGACCGTCCCGGCAACCCCTATCTCGGCCCGGATGGCAAGGATTGGACCGACAACGCCCTGCGCTTCGCCGCCCTTGCCTGGGTCGCCGCCGGCTTCGCCGCCGAGACGTCCTACGACCCCTGGTGGCGGCCCGACATCCTGCACGGCCATGATTGGCAGGCCGGGCTGATCCCCGCCTATCTGGCCCTGCGTCCCGACCGTTTCGCCGGCCCCTTCCGGCCGGGCACGGTGCTGACCATCCACAACATCGCCTATCAGGGCCTGTTCGGCCCCTGGATGATGGGCGACATCGGCCTGCCGTCCTCCAGCTTCCGCGTCGACGGCGTCGAGTATTACGGCAACATCAGCTTCCTGAAGGCGGGTTGCTTCTACGCCGACCGCCTGACTACGGTCAGCCCGACCTATGCCAACGAGATCCAGACGGCGGAGCACGGCACCGGCCTGCAGGGCCTGCTCGCCACCCGGTCCGACGTGCTGACCGGCATCCTGAACGGCGTCGACTACGCGGTGTGGGACCCGGCGACCGACCCGCATCTGCCCGCCCGCTACACCCCCGACGATTTGGGTGGGAAGGATGCCTGCAAGTCCGACCTGCAATCCGCCTTCGGCCTGGACCGCCGCCCCGACGCGCCGCTGGCCGCCGTGGTCAGCCGCCTTACCTGGCACAAGGGGCTCGATCTGGTGCTGGAGGCCGCCTCGCAATGGGTGTCCTGGGGCGGCCAGCTGGTGGTGCTGGGCAGCGGCGACGCCTCCAGCGAGGCCGGTTTCCGCAACCTCGCCCAACGGCACCCACAATCGGTCGGCGTCCGCATCGGCTATGACGAGCCGCTATCCCACCGCATCCAGGCCGGTTCCGACCTGTTCCTGGTGCCGTCCCGCTCGGAGCCCTGCGGCCTGACCCAGCTCTACGCCCTGAAATACGGCACCCTGCCGCTGGTCCGCCGCACCGGCGGCCTCGCCGACACGGTGATCGACGCCAACCCCGCCGCCAGCGCCGACGGCAGCGCCACCGGCTTCCAGTTCGTCAACGCCACCGGCCAGGAACTGGTCTGGGCGTTGCGCCGCGCCATGGGCGTCTACCGCAAGCCCGACCGCTGGCAGGCGATGCAGCGCCGCGCCATGACGCGGGACTTCGGCTGGCACGGCCCGGCGGAGGAGTATATGGAGCTGTACCGGGGGCTCGGCGGGCGGTGAGCGCCCTTGGGAGGGGGAGCCGGACGCGATAGCACCGGCCGCCCCACCACACCATCATTGCGCCCATCCGCTGTCCGCCCTATGTTCCCGGCAAACTCTCGCTTGTCCGGGCCCCGATGACTGACCTTTCGCACATCCGCAATTTCTCGATCATCGCCCACATCGACCATGGCAAGTCGACCCTTGCCGACCGGTTGATCCAGCAGTGCGGCGGCCTCGACGCGCGCGAGATGCGCGAACAGGTGCTCGACAGCATGGACATCGAGCGCGAGCGCGGCATCACCATCAAGGCCCAGACCGTCCGCCTGCTCTACAAGGCCGAGGACGGCAAGCAGTACACGCTGAACCTGATGGACACCCCCGGCCACGTCGACTTCGCCTATGAGGTCAGCCGCTCGCTGTCCGCCTGCGAGGGCTCGATCCTGGTGGTCGACGCCTCCCAGGGCGTCGAGGCGCAGACGCTCGCCAACGTCTATCAGGCGATCGACAACAACCACGAGATCATCCCGGTCCTCAACAAGATCGACCTGCCCGCCGCCGAGCCGGAGCGGATCAAGCAGCAGATCGAGGATGTGATCGGCCTCGACGCCTCCGACGCGGTGGAGATCTCGGCCAAGTCCGGTCTCAACATCGGCGCGGTGCTGGAGGCGGTGGTCAAGCGGCTGCCGCCGCCCAAGGGCGACGCCGACGCGCCGCTGAAGGCGCTGCTGGTCGACAGCTGGTACGACCCGTATCTCGGCGTCGTCATTCTGGTGCGCGTGGTCGACGGCGTGCTGAAGGTCGGGCAGAAGGTGCGCTTCATGGCCGCCGGCTCCGCCCATGATGTGGACCGCGTCGGCGTCTTCACGCCGAAGGCCCTGCTGACCGGCGAGTTGCGGCCGGGCGAGATGGGCTTCATCACCGCCGCGATCAAGGACATCACCCAGACCAAGGTCGGCGACACCATCACCGACGAGCGCAAGCCGGCGGCCGAAGCGCTGGAAGGCTTCAAGCCCTCCGTGCCGGTGGTGTGGTGCGGCCTGTTCCCGGTCGATGCCGCCGATTTCGAGCGGCTGCGCGACAGCCTGGGCAAGCTGAAGCTGAACGACGCCAGCTTCCATTACGAGGCGGAGACGTCGGCGGCGCTGGGCTTCGGCTTCCGCTGCGGCTTCCTCGGCCTGCTGCATCTGGAGATCATCCAGGAGCGGCTGGAGCGCGAGTTCAACCTCGACCTGATCACCACCGCCCCCTCGGTGGTCTACAAGCTGACGATGACCGACGGGACGGTGCGGGACCTGCACAACCCGGCCGACATGCCCGATGTGATGCGGATCGACCACATCGAGGAGCCGTGGATCAAGGCCACCATCATGCTGCCCGACGAGTATCTCGGCGGCGTCCTCCAACTGTGCACCGAGCGGCGCGGCCAGCAGATCGAGCTGACCTATGCCGGCGCCCGCGCCATGCTGGTCTACCGCCTGCCGCTGAACGAGGTGGTGTTCGACTTCTACGACCGGCTGAAGTCGATCAGCCGCGGCTATGCCAGCTTCGACTACCAGATGGACAGCTACGAGGAAGGCGACCTCGTGAAGCTGTCGATCCTGGTGAATGCCGAGCCGGTGGACGCCCTGTCGATGATCGTCCACCGCAGCCAGTCCGAACGCCGCGGCCGTCAGCTGTGCGAACGCCTTAAGGAGCTGATCCCGCGCCAGCTGTTCAAGATCGCCGTGCAGGCCGCCATCGGCGGCAAGATCATCGCCCGCGAGAGCATCAGCGCCATGCGCAAGGACGTGACCGCCAAGTGCTACGGCGGCGACATCAGCCGCAAGCGCAAGCTGCTGGACAAGCAGAAGGAAGGCAAGAAGCGCATGCGCCAGTTCGGCCAGGTCGAAATCCCGCAGAGCGCCTTCATCGCGGCGCTCAAGATGGGCGACGAGTGAGGAAACGGAAAGGCGGGCCTCGGCCCGCCTTTTTTTGTGAAGCCCGACAATTCCGCACAACCTGCGCAACAAACCGGCCGCTCGGGTGTCATCCCTCGTGGGTACGGTGCCGCGCCCGAGCGGCGCCTCCCCTGTTGTGGTTCAATTCCGGGAGGATGACATGCGCAAGTTTCTCGCCGCCGCGGTGCCGGCCCTGATGCTGATGGCCGTTGCCGCGCCGGGGCACGCCCAGACCAGCAGCTCGGCCAGGGCCAACGCGGTCGCCAACGGCACGATGGACAGCGGCGCCCGCGACGTCCAGGCCAGCCGCGACATGATCGGCAAGCGGGTGGTCCACCGCCATGGCGGGCCGGTCGCTGGCACGATCCAGAACGTGACCACCGACGCCCAGGGCCAGACGATGGTCGAACTGAAGCTGGCCAAGACCGGCCAGACCGTCATGCTCACCCCGTCGTCCTTCGAGCGGCGCGGCCGTCAGGTCGTCATCATGCATGACCAGAACGAGCTGCAGCAGCTCGCCCAGTACGCCAGCCAAGCCAACACCGGCTACGGCAGCTCGACCGGCGGTTCCATGGGCGGGTCGATGGGCGGTATGGGCGCCGGCTCCATGAACCAGGGCTCCGTGAATCAGGGCACGATGGGTCAGGGCTCGATGAACCAGGGCTCCATGAATCGCGGCTCGATGGGCCAGGGCACGATGGACGAGCGCATCATGTCCCCGAACAAGCCCGGCATGGAGTAAGCCACCGGCGGAGGCGGGAAGCCCAATGGCCCCCCGCCTCCGGACAGGGGCATCAGCCCCCGATCACCCTCAGTCGATCACCGTCAGTTCGCCGGCCAGCGGCTTCGGCATCTCCGCCTTGATTGCGGCGGCGTCCAATCCGCCGGCGAGCAGACAGACCAGCTTGGCGTAGCTCGCCTCCGGCGTCATGTCATAGGCGCCGACGGCGCCGATGGCGCCCAGGCCGGTGGTGTAGGCGCCGGGCAGCACGGCGCCGCGCTGCACCTGGGTGTTGTCCATCAGGACGACGCCGGCCTTCACCGCGGCCGCAAGGGCGTCGAGGAAATCCGGGTCGGTCGGCCCGTTGCCCTCGCCGAAGGCCAGCAGCACCGCCCCCTTCGCCGCCGGGTTGGTGCCGGTCAGCATCGCCGACACCGTGCTGGCGCGGATGCCGGGATAGAGCCACAGCATGACGACGGAAAATCCCGCCAGCGCCGCCGCCTGGGTGTTCAGCGCCGCCAGCAGCTTGGTCCGGTTGTCCGGCTCGGCCAGCGAGACGCCCTTGGCCGGCATCGGCAGCCAATGGGGCTCGTTGCGGGCCACCACGCTGCCGACGGTGGCGAGCGGCGGGAAATTCGGCGAGTCGAAGCCGGCGAAGCGGTTGGCATCGACCTTGGACGACCGGTTGCCGCGCAGCAGCTTGGTGTCGAAATAGACGCAGACCTCCGGCACCGGCAGGGTTCCCGCCACCACGACGGCGCCGACCAGATTGCTCACCGCGTCGGTCAGCGTGAAGGACAGCGGCACCTGCGACCCGCTGAACACCACCGGCTTCGTCAGGCCGGGCAGCAGGAAGGACAGGGCCGACGCGCTGTAGGCCATGCTGTCGGTGCCGTGCAGCACGACGAAGCCGTCATATTGGTCGTAGACCGACAGCAGCCGCCGGGCGATGGCGATCCAATCCGCCGGCGTCATGTTGGAGCTGTCGAGGGTGCGGTCGAACCAGCCCATCGTCCAGGTCAGGTCCTTGCAGTCCCGCACCCCATGGCCGGACAGGCCGGGCATCGACAGGACCAGCCGTTCGAACTCCGGCCCCGGCACCGGGGCCAGTGCCCCGTCGGGATTGGTGACGCACCCGATGGTGCCCCCGGTATACAGCACATAGACCCGCGCCATCGTCCGCTCCTCCCGCAATCCTGTCGGCGGCAGGATAGGCGGACGTCCCACTACTTCTCAAGGCACAGCCGTCCTTGGAGCGCCAACGGTGTCCGCACCGACGCCGGGGCCTCCTCCGCAACAATGCGCCGGCCGGGCGCGGCTGCCGGAACCGGGTTGTAGGCAAGGCGGAAACGCCGCGGTTCCGGCACCGCCGGCGGGGGCGCCGCGGGCGGATCGATCCGGGCGGCGGCGAGAACCACGCTGGTCCAGGCAGCGAACAGGGACATGGTCGGAAACTCCAAAGCGGTTGGAGACCGAACATGGGCCGCGTGCCATTCCCTTGGAAACGAATAGGCATTATGCCGTCATCACGATCCGTGATGACCGCATCGTTGCGGATGGCCGGGCGCTCTGCTTGAATGGGAGGCAACTTCCGGTCCCCCGCCATGCCCGCCAACCTCGACACCGACCTGCTGCGCGCCTTCGTGGCCGTCGCCGACAGCGCCAGCTTCACCCGTGCCGGCGAAAGGCTGGGCCGCACCCAGGCGGCGGTCAGCCAGCAGGTGCGCCGGCTGGAGGACACGGTGGGCAAGCGCGTGTTCGAACGCGACACCCACGGCGTGCGCATGACCCGTGACGGCGAGGTCCTGCTGGCCTATGCCCGGCGCATGCTGACCCTGAACGACGAGGTGATGGCGTTGATGCACCGCAGCCCGACGGTGGCCAGCGTCCGCATCGGCACACCCGACGACTACGCCACCATGCTGCTGCCGGACGTGCTGGCCCGCTTCAACGCCGCCTATCCCGAGGTGATGGTGGAGGTGATCTGCGACAACAGCCCCGATCTGGTGGCGGAGATCGACAAGGGCCGCTACGACCTGGCCCTGGTCACCCGCAAGGCCGGCGAGGCCGGCGGCGAGCTGGTGCGGCAGGAACCGGTGTCCTGGGTCGCCCCGCCGCAGGAGCCGGCCTCCCCATCGGGGCCACCTGGGTACCGTCCGGTGGAGAGCCTCGATCCCCTGCCGCTAGCACTGTTCCCCAAGGGCTGCGTCGTGCGCGATCTCGCGGTCGCCGCCCTGGACGGGATCGGCCGCGACTGGCGCGTCGCCTTCACCAGCAAGAGCGTCGTCGCCGTTCATGGCGCGGTGATGGGGGGGCTGGGGGTGACGGCGATGGAAAACTGCACCGTCCCGCCCAGCCTGCGCCGCATCGGTGCGGCGGAGGGATTTCCGGAGCTGCCCGACATCGACATCGCCCTGCACCGCGCCCGCGGCACGGCGCCCAAGCCGGTGCGCCTGCTGGCCGACGCCATCCACGACCTTGTAGGCCGGCAGATGCTGGGCCCCCGGGTGCCGAACCGCGATGCGCCGGTGCATGCGAGGGAAGTCACGTCATGACCGCAGTGTCCGTCACCGCCGCCATCCTGCTCGGCCTCGCCGGCGCCACCATGGCGGCCATCCCGCCGACCCGGGCGCAGAGCCCCGTCGCCATCGGTGCGCCCCTGACCGGCGAGGTCGTGCTGAACCGCGACATCGAGGTGCGGATCGGCCCCGGCGAGGATGCCCGCATCGTCATGACGCTGAAGCAGGGCAAGGCGTTGAACGCGCTGGGCACCCCGCGCGGCACCTTTTGGACGGAGGTCGCCATCGGCGGCCAGCCCATCGGCTATGTCCCCGCCGATTCGCTGGACCCGGCGCTGATGGTCACCGGACGGCCGGCAATCGGCGGCGAGGGGCCGCGCCCGCCTAAGCCGGCCGCCAGCCAGCCGGCGGACGCCCCCCTGCCCCACCGCAGCGCCGCCGTCGTGCCGCGCGCCGCCTGGGACAAGGCGGCCCAGACCCCGGCGGAAGGCTATGTCGTCGCCGCCGGCCCGATCTCCGCGACCGAGATCCTGAGCAACCGCAAGCGGCGCGGCTTCACCCTGCGCAAGGGCGATGTGGTGGCGCTGATCGGCGCCGCGAACGGCGAGGCGACGCTGGCCCTGCCCGCCGGCACCCGCGCGGTGGCGCCGGTGCAGGGGCTGGTCGGGGTGGTGGCGCCCTATCCGCTGCCGGGCATGCCGCCGGTCGAGCCGGGCATGCTCTACGGCATCAAGCTCGGCGAATATGTCAGCTATGCCGAAGGCCTGCGCGCCTGGAAGGAGTTCACCGCCGGGCCGGGCAGCGCCTATCGCGACCTGCCGCCGATGGTGTGGCCGGTCTTCCGCAAGGGCCGGCTGCTGTACGAGGTGGGATTGGCCCCGTTCACGCGGTTGCAGGTCGACACCGCCTGCGGCACGTTGGCGCAACGCGGACTCGATTGTACGGTGATCGAGCTGGATACGTTTTGATGGGTTTGCACCAGACGGGCCGGCCGCGCCCTCCCTCATGACCCCTTCACGAACGAAGAGCCATGACCAACGCCGACCCGACCGCACCAGAAGACGACGCGAAGCGCGATCCGCCTCAGGCGGATACAGGATTCGCGCCGGAGAATGCCGACGAGGATCTGGTGTTCCTGGACGACGCGGCTCCCGCTGCCGGTCCGTGGGAAGAGGAGGAGCCCGGCAGCCGCTGGACCATGCTGATCGTCGATGACGAGCCGGAAGTCCATTCGATCACCAAGCTCGTCCTGTCCGACTTCGCCTTCAAGGGGCGCAAGGCGCGTTTCCTGTCCGCCCATTCGGCGGCGGAGGCGCGGCGGATCCTGGCGCGGGAAAGCGACATCGCGCTGATCCTGCTGGATGTGGTGATGGAAACGGAGGATGCCGGCCTGCGGCTGGTCCATCACATCCGCGAGGAACTGCAGAACCGCAATGTCCGCATCATCCTGCGCACCGGCCAGCCGGGACAGGCGCCGGAACGCGCGGTGATCCTCGATTACGACATCAACGACTACAAGGCGAAGACCCAGCTGACCGCCCAGCAGCTGTTCACCACCACGGTCGCGGCGCTGCGCTCCTACGAGGACATAGTCGCCATCGACGCCAACCGCCGCGGCCTGGAAAAGATCATCGAGGCCTCGTCGTCGCTGTTCCGCGCCCGCTCCATGAAGCTGTTCGCCGCCGGCGTTCTGACCCAGCTGTCCGGCCTGCTGGGGGTGGGGCCGGATGCCATCCTGTGCGTGCAGCGTGGCGGTGCCATGGGTAGAAGCAACCTGGCGGTCGAGGCCGGAACCGGCAACGGCCTGTATGTGCTGGCTGGTTCGGGCCGGTTCGAAGCGCTGATCAACGAGCCCGCCGCCGGCCATGTCGATCCTTCGGTTCTGGCCGCGGTGACCGCCTGCCTGGAAAAGCAGGCGCATCTCTATGCCGGCGACCACTGCACGCTCTATATCCGCACGCCGAACGACCGCGAGACGGTGGTCTATCTGCGCTCCAACCGGCCGCTGTCCGACCTGGACCGCAAGTTGATCGAGGTGTTCTGCGGCAAGATCTCCGTCGGTTTCGACAACCTGCACCATTACGAACAGCTCTACCGGGCGCAGCAGGGCACGCTGGCGGCACTGGCCGATCTGGCCGAGCGGGGGCGCGGCGCGCTCGGCATGGAGGGGCCGGCGGCAGACGGGTCGGAGGCAGTTGAGGGCGACCGCTTCAGCCGGTCGCTGCGCATTGCGACGATCACGGAACATATTGCCCGCCGTCTGCACGCCGATGGGCTGTTCCCCGAGTCGCTGGACGACTCGACGCTGGAGATCATCGGGCTGGCGGCGATCCTGCACGACATCGGCAACGCCGCGGTCAATCCGCAGATCCTGTCGAAGCCCGGGCCTCTCGACCCGGCGGAGCGCAGCGCCATGCAGGCCCACACGGTGGCCGGCGCCACCCTGCTGAACCAGGCGAGCCATCTGGCCGACGGCCCGACCCATCTGCATCTGGGGGCGGCGGTGGCGCGCTGGCATCACGAGAATTGGGACGGCACCGGTTATCCCGACGGCCGCGCCGGGGCGGCGATCCCGCTGTGCGCCCGCATCGTCGCGGTGGCCGATGCCTATGACGCGATGACGCGCGACCGTCCCTATCGCAAGGCGCTGTCCCGGGAGGACTCGGTGGCGGAGATCAGGCGGCTGGCGGGGCTGCGATTCGACCCGGCGGTGGTCGATGCCTTCCTTGCGGTGCTGCCGGAGATCGACCGGATGTTCGACCGGATGGGTCCGGCGCCGCGTTAGGCGTCCACACCCATCGTGTTGCGGCCCGCTGCCCTCAAGGGCGGCAAAGCGCTTCCACCGCCTCGCGCAGCGGCCCGACCTGCACCGGCTTCAGCAGCAGCTGGCACCCCATCAGTTCGGCCTCGTCGCGCCGTTCGGGGGTGCTGTCGCCGGTCAGGATGATGGCCGGGATCTGCTGCCCGGTTTCGGTGCGGACGCGCTCCACCACCTCGCGCCCGGTCCGGCCGGCCGGCAGGTAATGGTCGGCGATGATCAGGTTCGGCGTCCGGGTCAGGCCGCCGAGCTGCGCCTCCAGGGCGGCGGCGCTGACCGCGGTCACCACCTCGTACCCCCAGCCGTCCAGCAGGATCGCCAGCCCTTCGACGATCGACCGGTCATCGTCGACCACAACGATAAGTGGCTTAACCGATGCCGGCTTGCTTGCTTGATCGTCATTCGGCTCAGCCATTGGCTACCCCAGCTTCATCTTCAGCATTGTGATTGCCACCGAACACGCCAAGGCAATGGAAGCGTTGCCTGTGCCATAGCGGTGACATCGGTCGATTCGCGGGTCTTTCGCAGACAAATTGTCCGGCAACCCGATCTTTCCACAGTGCCCCACGCTTTCGTCAAACATTGAATTGCAACGAAGAGTACCACGGTCTTCCCTTACCGAAAGCACTCGGCACTCCTCAATCAGCGATTCATCATATGCTTGTGTGACCGGGTAACTGAGTCGCGATTCCCAACGAGTTTTTCCGCTTCACAAAAAAAGACCCCCCGGCGAAGCGGGGGGTCTTTGTATTGCTCAGACCTTCCTTCAACCGAAGGATGCCGATCCTCAGGTGCGCAGGCTGCCGCCGGTGGCCTTGACCACGGCCGCGACGATCTTCTGGCCGACCGCCTCGATCGCCTCGTCGGTCAAGGTCGCCGTAGTCGGCTGGTAGGTGACCGAGACGGCGACCGACTTGCGTCCTTCGCCCACGCCGGGACCTTCATACACGTCGAAGACTGCGACATCCTTGACCAGCGCCTTGTCGGCGCCCTTGACGGCGCGGAGGATCTTGTCGGCCTCCACCTTGCGGTCGAGGACGAAGGCGAAGTCGCGCTCCACCGGCTGGAAGGCGGACAACTGGACCATCGGCTTGGCGGTGCCGCCCTTCTTCTTGGGCAGCGGCACGGCGTCCAGCATCACCTCGAAGCCGACGACCGGCCCCTTGACGCCCAGCGTCTCCAGCACCGACGGATGGATCTCGCCGAAGCGGGCCATCACGGTGGGGCCGAGCCGCAGAACACCGGACCGGCCGGGGTGATACCAGCCCGGCGCGTCGGTGGTGACCTGCAGGTTGGCCGTCGGGGCGCCGGCCGCCTCCAGCACCGCCAGCGCATCGGCCTTGGCGTCGAACACGTCGACGCCGCGGGCCTTCTCCGCCCAGTGGCGCGGCACCGCCGCCCCGGCGCGGATACCGGCGGCGACCGTATCCTGCCCGTCCGGCGCCGGGGTGCGGAAGGCCGCCCCGACCTCGAACAGGCCGACATCGGCGAAGCCGCGGTCGGCGTTGCGGCCGGCGGCCTGGATCAGGTTGGGCAGGATCGACGGACGCATCACGTCCAGGTCGCTGCTGATCGGGTTGACCAGCCGCAGGCCGGGCTCGATGCCACCGAACAGCTCGGCGACCGGACCGGACAGGAAGGACCAGGTCACGGCTTCCGACAGGCCGCGGGCGGCCAGCGTACGCTTGGCCAGCGCCACGCGGCGCTGCTTCAGCGTCAGCGCCGGGCGGGTCAGCACCGTCTCGCGCGGCAGGGGCGTCGCCGGGATGGCGTGGAAGCCGTGGACGCGCAGCACCTCCTCCACCAGATCGGCCTCGCCATGGACGTCGGCACGCCAGGACGGGACGCCGACGACCAGCCGGCCCTCCTCATCCTCGCCGTCAACGGTGAAGCCCAAATCCATCAGGATCCGCACCTGACGCTCGCGCGGCAGATCGACGCCGCCCAGCGCCGCGACGCGGCCCGGACGCAGGGTCAGGCTGCGCTTCCACTCCGGCTCAGCCCCGGCGACCACCAGTTCCGACGGCTCGCCGCCGCACAGTTCCAGGATCAGGCGGGTGGCGCGTTCCATCCCGGCGAAGACCGCGGCCGGATCGACGCCGCGCTCGAAGCGGTAGCGCGCATCCGAATCGATGCCCAGCCGGCGGCCGGTCTGCGCCGTGCGCACCGGGTCGAACAGCGCGGCCTCGACGAAGACGTTGACGGTCTGCTCGGTGCAGCCGGTCGGCTCGCCGCCGACGATGCCGGCCAGAGCCTCCGCCCGTTCGTCGTCGGCCACCACGGTCATGGCGCCATCCAGCGCGTATTCCTTGCCGTTGAGCGCGGCCAGGGTCTCGCCCTCGCGGCCCAGGCGGACGGTGATGTTGCCCTTCACCGTGTCGGCGTCGAAGACGTGCAGCGGACGGGCGGCGTCGAAGGTCAGGTAGTTGGTGATGTCGACCAGCGCCGAGATCGGGCGCAGACCGATGGACACCAGCTTGTCCTGCAGCCACTTCGGCGACGGGCCGTTCTTCACGCCGCGGATATAGCGGCCGACGAACAGCGGGCAGGCCTCCGGTGCCGCGATGCTGACGCCGATCGGGCTGGCGAAGCGGCCCTCGACCGGCGTGGTGTCGAGATGACCGGCGGTCAGCGGCTTCAGCGTGCCCATGCCGGCGGCGGCCAGATCGCGGGCGATGCCGCGAATCCCGGCGCAGTCGGCGCGGTCGGGCGTCAGGTTGATGTCGATGACCGGATCGTTCAGCCCGGCATAGTCGGCGAAGCCGGCGCCGACGGGGGCGTCGTCCGGCAGCTCGATGATGCCCTCATGCTCGTCTGACAGCTTCAGCTCGCGCTTGGAGCACATCATGCCGTTCGATTCGACGCCGCGGATGACGCCCTTCTTCAGCGTGATGTCGGAGCCGGGGACATAGGTGCCCTCCGGCGCGAAGACGCCCTTCATGCCGGCGCGCGCGTTGGGGGCGCCGCAGACGACCTGCAGGGTGCCGGCGCCGGTATCGACCATCAGCACGCGCAGCTTGTCGGCGTCCGGATGCTTCTCGGCCGAGACGACATGGGCGACGCGGAAGGGCGCCAGCTCCTTCGACCGGTCATGGACGCCTTCGACCTCGAGCCCGAGGGCGGTCAGCTTCTCCGTGATCTGGTCGAGCGAGGCGTCGGTCTCCAGATGGTCCTTCAGCCAGGACAGCGTGAACTTCATGGGTCCGGCTCCTTAGCGCGTCAGGCCGTGGGCGATGTTGGGAATGTCGAGGGGCACGAAGCCGTAATGCTTCAGCCAGCGCAGGTCGGCTTCGAAGAAGGTGCGCAGGTCGGGGATGCCGTATTTCAGCATGGCGACGCGCTCCACCCCCATGCCGAAGGCGAAGCCCTGGTACTTGGTGCTGTCGATGCCGCAGGCTTCCAGCACGTTGGGATGGACCATGCCGCAGCCGAGGATTTCCAGCCAGTCGCCGTAATTGCCCAGCTTCAGCTCACCGCCCTTGCGCGAGCAGCCGATATCGACCTCCGCCGACGGTTCCGTGAAGGGGAAGAAGCTGGGGCGGAAGCGCAGCGGCAGGTCGTCCACATCGAAGAAGGCGCGGCAGAACTCCACGAGGCAGCCCTTCAGGTGCCCCATGTTGGTCGCCTCGTCGATGACCAGCCCCTCGATCTGGTGGAACATCGGGGTGTGGGTCATGTCGTAGTCGGAACGGTAGGTCCGTCCCGGCGCGATGATGCGGATCGGCGGCTTGTTGTTCAGCATGGTGCGGACCTGCACCGGGCTGGTGTGGGTGCGCAGCAGCATCTTCTTATCGGCCGAATCCGGCAGATAGAAGGTGTCGTGCATGTCGCGCGCCGGGTGGCCGGGCGGGAAGTTCAGGGCGGTGAAGTTGTGGAAATCGTCCTCGATGTCCGGCCCTTCGGCGACCGAGAAGCCCATCTCGGCGAAGATGGCGACCATCTCGTCCATCGTCTGGCTGATCGGATGGATGCGCCCTTCCGTCTCCGGGCGGACCGGCAGGGTCACGTCGACCCGCTCGGCCTCTAGCCGCGCCTTCAGGTGGGCGGCGGCGAGGTCAGCCTTGCGCGCGTCGATGGCGGCGGCGATCTCGTCCTTCAGAGCGTTCAGCGCCTGGCCGCGCTCCTTGCGTTCGTCGGGGGTGAGGGCCCCCAGCTCCTTCATGAAGCCGGTGATGCGCCCCTTCTTGCCGAGCGCGGAGACCCGCACCTCGTCCAGCGCCGAAAGGTCGGCGGCGGCGTTGACCTGCGACAGAAGTTCGTCTTTCAGCGCGTCGAGCATGGCGGTTCCCGGCAAGCGTGGGGAAGAAATCGGTGCAAAAAGAAAAAGGGAGCCGGCCCAGCGGCCCGGCTCCCTTCTCTTACAACTGACGCCGTGACGGCAAGCGTTCCCTGAATGGGGAAGCGCTGGGCGTTACGCGGCGGCCTTGGAGGCGAGCGCGGCCTGGGCCTGGTCCACCAAGGTCTTAAAGGCCTCCGGCTCGCGCGCGGCCAGATCGGACAGGACCTTGCGGTCGATCTCGATGCCGGCCAGCTTGATGCCGTTGATGAAGCGCGAGTAGGTCAGGCCGTACTGACGGACGCCGGCGTTGATGCGCTGGATCCACAGGCCGCGGAAATCGCGCTTCTTATTGCGGCGGTCGCGGTAGGCATAACGAAGCGCCTTCTCGACCTTCTCGACCGCAATGCGGAAATTCTTGGAGTTGCGACCCCGGTAGCCCTTGGCGAGCTTCAGGATCTTGCGGTGACGGGCGTGCGTCGTGACGCCGCGCTTAACACGAGCCATGGTTCAGTCCTTCCGAATTTGTCAGTGTGCCGAGATCAGGCGTTGCGCAGCCAGTTCTTCAGCACCGTGCGGGCGTTGGAGTCGCACAGGGTCATCATGCCGCGCGCGTTGCGCTTCATGTTCGGGGACTTCTGTTCCAGGCAGTGGCGCTTGTAGGCGGCCTGAGCGCGGACCTTACCCGTGGCGGTCACCTTGAAGCGCTTCTTGGCGCCGCTCTTCGTCTTCAGCTTGGGCATTTTCGTTTCCTAGATGGAAATGAGGCGGAATTCCAACGGACGGGTGGGCATGCCCTGAGCCTTACGGCCCAGCCTCGCCGCCCGTGGAAGGATGCGCTTATACGCGCGGGGGCGGCGGGATGCAAGGAGGATGTGGCGAAAAGGCTGTCTGCTACGCAGCGGACACAAGGCTCCTCTTCGGTCGCCATTCCCGCGACGGTCAGGCAGCGCCTGTTTTGCCGGTTCCCCTGCCGCGAACACGCTCCCCATGCTAGGATTTCAGACCTGGGCGATGCGATGGAGAGCCAGATGGAACATCGGCGGCAAAGTGTTTCACGCTGTTCCATCCCCCACCGCGTCGCCGGCGCGCCGCTTAACCGCACCCCATGGAACAGACACGCAAAACTGTTCCACGCTGTTCCATCCCTCGCCCTTCCCATTCCTCACCCCCATCCGCCCTACGCCATTCGCCGCAGCGCCTTCCGCATCGCACGCCCCCGCTGGCGCATGGCCCCTGCCCGCGCTATCTTCCCGGCCATGAGCGACCGCACCCCCCCATCCTCCGCCGATCCGCAAAAGCCCGCGTCCGGTGCCGCCCCCTCCGGTGGCGAAGGCAACTGGTTCGGCTTCACCCCCGTCGATCCGTCCGCCAAGTCCGGGCTGGTCCGCGCCGTCTTCGACAGCGTGGCGACCAACTACGACCTGATGAACGATCTGATGTCGGGCGGCATCCATCGGCTGTGGAAGGACACGCTGATGGAGATGGTGGCGCCCAAGCCGGACATGACCCTGCTCGACGTGGCGGGCGGCACCGGTGACATCGCCTTCCGCTTCCTGAAGAAGGGCGGTGGGGCGGCGGTGGTCTGCGACATCACCGAGGCGATGGTCCGGGTCGGCCGCGACCGCGCCGTCGACCGCAACATCCTGTCCGGCGTGCAATGGACGGTCGGCGACGCGGAAAAGCTGCCCATCGCCTCGCGCTCGGTCGACGCCTACACCATCGCCTTCGGCCTGCGCAACGTCACCCGCATCGACGAGGCGATCAAGGAGGCCCACCGCGTCCTGAAGCCGGGCGGCAAGTTCTACTGCCTGGAATTCAGCCACGTCGTTCTGCCGGTGCTGCGCGAGCTGTACGACGTCTACTCCTTCCAGGTGCTGCCCTTCATGGGCCGCGTCGTGGCGAAGGACGAGGCGAGCTACCGCTATCTGGCCGAGAGCATCCGCCGCTTCCCGCAGCAGGCCGATCTGGCGAAACGGATCGAGGCCGCCGGTTTCGGCGCGGTGCGCGTGCGCAACCTGTCGGGCGGGATCGCCGCCATTCATTCCGGCTGGCGGATCTAAGGCCCCGTGTTCCGCATCCTGCGCAACCTGATCCGGATGGCCGTGATCGGCCGGACGGTCGCCCGTCACGACGCCCTGCCCACCAGCCTGCTCGGCACCGCCCCCGGCCTGCTCTGGCTGTGGCGCCGGGTTGCCCGCAAGGGCGTGCCCGGCCGCGAGGGAGAGCGGCTGGCCCGTGCGCTGGCCGAACTCGGCCCCACCTACATCAAGCTGGGCCAGTTGCTGTCCACCCGCTCCGATCTGGTCGGCGAGCGGATGGCGGTCGATTTGGCCGAGCTGCAGGACAAGCTGCCGCCCTTCCCCGCCCATCAGGCCCGCGCCATCATCGAGGCGGAGTTCGGCCAGCCCGTCCAGGCCCTGTTCCAGAGCTTCGACGACAAGCCGGTCGCCGCCGCCTCCATCGCCCAGGTGCATTTCGCCGTCACCGCCGACGGGCAGGAGGTCGCGGTCAAGGTGCTGCGTCCAGGGATCGAGCAGGCTTTCGAACGCGACATCGACCTGTTCTACCGGCTGGCGAACCTTGCCGAATGGGTCCTGCCCAGGCTGAAGCGGCTGCGGCTGGTCGAAGTGGTCGACACCTTCGCCCGCACCTCGCGGCTGGAGATGGACCTGCGGATGGAGGCGGCCGCCGCGTCGGAGCTGGCGTCGAACTTCAAGGACGACTCCACCTTCAACGTGCCGAACGTCGATTGGGAGCGCACCGGCGGCCGGGTGCTGACGCTGGAGCGCATCCGCGGCTTCAAGGTGGATGAGCCGGCCCGCATCTCCGCCGCCGGCTTCGACCGCGACGAGATCCTGGCGATGGCCTCGGCCAGCTTCTTCAACCAGGTGTTCCGCGACGGCTTTTTCCACGCCGACCTGCACCCCGGCAACCTGTTCATCAACGAACAGGGCACCATCACCGCCGTCGATTTCGGCATCATGGGCCGGCTGGATCGCGAGACACGCTATTACCTCGCCGACATGCTGATCGGCTTCCTGACCGGCGACTACCGCCGCGTGGCCGTCGTGCATTTCGAGGCCGGCTACGTCCCGCGCCACCAGTCGATCGAGATCTTCACCCAGGCCTGCCGCGCCATCGGCGAGCCGTTGCAGAACAAGCCGCTGGCCGACATCTCGGTCGGCCGGCTGCTGGCCCAGCTGTTCGCCGTCACCGAACAATTCGAGATGGAGACCCAGCCGCAGCTTCTGCTTCTGCAGAAAAGCATGCTGACGGCGGAGGGCGTCGGCCGTCTGCTGAACCCCAACATCAACATGTGGGAGCTGGCCCGGCCTCTGATCGAGGAATGGATGCGCGAGAACCGGGGGCCGGAGGCGCAGATCATCAACGATGCCGGCGCCATCCTGTCCACCGTCCGCCGCATCCCCGCCCTGGTCAGCGAGGCGGAGCGGGTGACCCGCGACATCGCGGAGGGCGGCGTGCGCCTGCACCCGCAGACCGTCCGCCAGATGCTGAACGGCTGGGAAACCCGCCGCCGCTCGGACCGCGCCGCCCTGTGGGTGATCGCGGCCCTGCTGGCGGTGATCGCCGTTCAAATGCTGTGATGTCGTCGAGCGTAAGCCCTGGCCTACGCTCGATAGGAGAAGGTCAGTAACCCCGGCTGCGGTCCACCAGATTGGGCAGCGGCCGGCCTTCGCGCAGGGCCTTCACCGCCGTCGCCACCTGCTCGGCGCAGAGCGACGGGTGGGTGACTCCGGCGACATGCGGGGTGACGCGGACCTTCGGATGGCGCCAGAGCGGATGGTCCGCCGGCAGCGGCTCCGTCGCGAAGACATCCAGGCTGGCGCCGCGCAGATGCCCGCTGTCCAGCGCGTCGAGCAGGTCCGACTCGACCAGATGCCCGCCGCGCGCGGCGTTGATGACCACCGCACCCTTGGGCAAGGCGGCGAACAGTGACGCATCCATGATGCCACGGGTCTCGTCGGTCAGCGGCAGCAGGCAGATCAGCACATCGCACTGCGGCAGCATCGCCGCCAGCCCGTCGGGACCGGAGAAGCTCTCCACCCCCTCGATGCTCTTGGGGCTGCGGCTCCAGCCCAACAGGCGGTAGTCCAAGGTCCGCAGCGTGCGGGCCGATGCCGCCCCGAGCTCGCCCATCCCCAGAAATCCGACCGCCACACCGGAGGCGGGGCGATGATCCAACTGCTCCCACCGCGCCTCGGCCTGGAAGGCGGCATACGCGTCCATCAGCCGGTGCCAGTACAACACCTGGAAGACCACATAGCCGGCCATATCGAGGGTCAACCCGTCCGACACCATCCGCACCAGCGGAACGGCAGGCAGGGTCGGGTCCTCCAGGATCGGCTCCACCCCGGCGCCGAGCGACACGATCAGCTTCAGGTTGGGCAGGGTTGCCAACATGCCGGCCGGCGGCTTCCACACCACCGCCACCTCGATGTCAGCGACATCGCCGGTCTCGGGCCAGACGCGCATCTCCAGGCCGGGAAGATGACGGGCGATTTCCCGGCGCCAATCCTCGGCGCTGTCGCTGGCGGAGCAGAACAGAAGCGTCACGGCCAAACCCCTGCTATCTAGATCAATGTTGGGGTGCGAACGATAGCGCCTTTCCCGAACTCCGCAAGGAAGCAAGTCCGTGCCGCGCCTGATCCTGCTGAACAAGCCCTATGGGGTGCTGCCGCAATTCACCGACGATCAGGGCCGCCCGACCCTGGCGGAGCTGGTGCCGGTGAAGGGGGTCTATGCCGCCGGCCGGCTCGACCGCGACAGCGAGGGGCTGCTGGCCTTGAGCGACGACGGCCCGCTGATCGCCCGCATCGCCTCGCCGGCCAACAAGATGCCCAAAACCTATTGGGTGCAGGTGGAGGGTGTGCCGACCGACGGGGCGCTGGAGGCGCTGCGCCGCGGCGTGACGCTGAAGGACGGCCCGACCCTGCCCGCCGAGGTGCGGCGGATGGATGAGCCTCAGCCGTTGTGGCCGCGCGATCCGCCGGTGCGCTACCGCGCCGCCATCCCCACCAGCTGGATTGCGCTCACAATCCGCGAGGGGCGCAACCGGCAGGTCCGCCGCATGACCGCGGCGGTCGGCTTCCCAACCCTGCGGCTGATCCGCTGGTCGATCGGCGACTGGACTCTGGACGGGCTGGCGCCGGGGCAGTGGCGGGAGGTCCCCCAACCGCCCGCGACTCCCTCGACCGGGACAAAGACCCCGACACCAGCCGGCAAGCGCGGCCCGGTCAAGCCGCGCCGAACAGCTGCTCCTCGCTCAGCGCCATCACGCTCGCGGAACCGTTGACGACCGTCGCCCGCAGCGCCGCCGCCTTCGGCAGCACATGGGTGGCGTAGAAGCGGGCGGTCAGCGGCTTGGCCGACAGGAAGGCGGTGTCGGCATCGTCCTCCGCCAGCCGCTCCGCCGCCACCTTGGCGGCGCGGGCAAGCTGCCAGCCACCGGCGACCACGCCCATCAGCTCCAGCAGTGTCACCGACGCGGCGGCCGGCAGGCGCGGATCCTGCCTCGCGACGCTCAGCACCCAGGCCACCGCCTGCTTGGCCTCGAGAACCGCAGCGGTCAGTTCGGCACCGGTGACGCGCAATGCTTCATGGGCATGGCCAGACAGCTCGCCGCCCAGCGCCGCGATCTCGTCCAGCAGCCCGTTGGCCGCCGTCCCACCGTCGCGCAGAATCTTGCGGTTGATCAGGTCGTTGGCCTGGATGGCAGTCGTGCCTTCATAGATCGTGGTGATGCGGGCGTCGCGCTGATGCTGGGCGGCGCCCGTCTCCTCGATGAAGCCCATGCCGCCATGGACCTGCACGCCATCCGACGCCAGCTGCTGGCCGGTCTCGGTGCACCAGCCCTTGGCGATGGGGGTCAGCAGATCGACCAGCAGGGCGGCCCGGCCGCGCGCCGCCTCGTCGGCATGGTGGTGCGCCACGTCCACCGCGGCGGCGGCGGTGTAGAGGATGCCGCGCATCGCCTCGATCCGCGCCTTCATGCCCATCAGCAGGCGGCGGACGTCGGGATGGTTGACGATGCCCTTCGACTGCCCCTCGGTCCAGCCCAGCGGCTTGCCCTGCACACGGTCGCGGGCATAGGCCAGCGCCTGCTGGTAGGCGCGCTCGGCAATCGACAGGCCCTGCATCGCCACCGCCAGCCGGGCGTGGTTCATCATGGTGAACATGTATTCCAGGCCGCGGTTCGGCTCGCCCACCAGGAAGCCGGTCGCCCCGCCCTCGTCGCCGAAGGACAGCACGGCGGTCGGGCTGCCATGGATGCCCAGCTTGTGCTCCAGCGACACGCATTTCATCTGGTTGCGGGCGCCCAGGCTGCCGTCGGCATTGACCAGGAACTTCGGCACGACGAACAGGCTGATGCCCTTCACACCGGGAGGCGCATCGGGCAGGCGGGCCAGCACCAGATGGACGATGTTCTCCGTCAGGTCATGGTCGCCGTAGGTGATGAAGATCTTCTGGCCGCTGACGAGGTAATGGTCGCCGTTCGGCACCGCGCGCGACCGCGTGGCGGCAAGGTCGCTGCCCGCCTGCGGTTCGGTGATGTTCATGGTGCCGGTCCACTCGCCCGAGATCATCTTGGGCAGGTAGACGTCCTTCAGCGCCTCGGAGCCATAGAGCTGCACCGCGTTCACCGCCCCTTGCGTCAGCATCGGGCAGAGCGCGAAGGCCATGTTGGCGGAATGCCACATCTCCTGCACGGCGGTGTTCAGCAGGTTGGGCAACCCCATGCCGCCGCGCGCCGGATCGAAGGGCAGCCCGTTCCAGCCGCCCTCCACCAACGCCTGCCACGCAGGCCCCCAGCCCTCCGCCGTGCGGGCGATGCCGTCGGCGTCGAGCTTGGCGCCCTGGACGTCGCCGATGCGGTTCAGCGGAGCCAGGATGTTCTCGGCGATCTTCGCCGCCTCGTCCAGGATGCTGTCCACCATGTCGGGGCTGGCATCCTCGAAACCCGGCAGAGCCGCCACGTCGGCCATTCCGGCGAGGTGGTCGAGGACGAAGCGGATCTCTTTCAGCGGCGGGGTATAGGGGATCGCGGCGGCGGTCATGGGGGACCTCTTGGGATAGCGGGGAAAATGAACGGTATCAGACGGCCTGCTGCAGCTCCGGCAGAGCCTTGAACAGATCGGCGACGAGGCCGTAATCGGCGACCTGGAAGATGGGCGCCTCCTCGTCCTTGTTGATGGCGACGATCACCTTGCTGTCCTTCATCCCGGCCAGATGCTGGATCGCGCCCGAGATGCCGACGGCGACATAGAGGTCCGGCGCGACGATCTTGCCGGTCTGGCCGACCTGATAGTCGTTCGGCACGAAGCCGGCATCCACCGCGGCGCGGCTGGCGCCCACCGCCGCACCCAGCTTGTCGGCGATTGCCTCCAGCAGGTGGAAATTGTCGCCCGACTGCATGCCGCGCCCGCCGGAGATGACGATGCGGGCCGAGGTCAGTTCCGGCCGCTCCGACTTCGACAGCTCGGCCGAGACGAAGCGCGACAGCGCCGGGTCGGCGACGGCGGCGACGCTCTCCACCGGGGCGTTGTTGGTCGCGGCGGCGGCCTCGAAGGCGGTGGTGCGGACGGTGACGACCTTCACGGCGTCGGCCGACTGCACGGTGGCGATGGCGTTGCCGGCGTAGATCGG
>JAFAFA010000095.1 GCA_023423695.1 Pseudomonadota bacterium
CGGCGAGCAGCTGCTGTCGCTGTGGGGCTTCATCGTCCACACCGTGGTGATCGGGCTGATCACGCTGACCGCCCACCGCATCGCCATCGCAAGGCGCATGGTCAACCAGTATCCGTGGCTCTATGAGCGCGCCGGCCCCTTCGCCTGGCGCGAGAGGGCTGGCGCGGACGCCGGCAAATAAGTCATTCGGGATAGACCGTACAGCTGATTGGTGCCCGTGAAACTGTCGCACACCGCACCACTCGGGGTATGGTAATCTGGAAACCGCCGGAGGGGACCCGGCGGCAAGGCCCGCAAGGGCCGGGGGTATGTTGCAACAGGGACCATTCACAGAACAGGGAAGCACACCCATGAAATTCAAGCTGTCCCTTCTCGCCGCGATCGCGGCGACCGCGCTCTCCGCCACGGCCGCCAAGGCCGACATCGCGGTGGCCACCGCCGGTCCGATCACCGGCCAGTACGCCACCTTCGGCGAGCAGATGAAGAAGGGAATGGAGCAGGCCGTCGCGGACATCAACGCCGCCGGCGGTGTCCTGGGCCAGAAGCTGAAGCTGGAAGTCGGCGACGACGCCTGCGATCCCAAGCAGGCCGTCGCCGTCGCCAACCAGCTGGCCAAGGCCGGTGTGAAGTTCGTGGCCGGCCACTTCTGCTCGGGCTCGTCGATTCCGGCCAGCCAGGTCTATGCCGAGGAAGGGATGCTGCAGATCTCCCCGGCTTCGACCAACCCGAAGCTGACCGAGCAGGGCCTGAAGAACGTCTTCCGCGTCTGCGGCCGTGACGACCAGCAGGGCCTGATCGCCGGCAAGTATCTGCTGGACAAGTACAAGGGCAAGAACGTCGCCATCCTTCACGACAAGTCGGCCTACGGAAAGGGTCTGGCCGACGAGACGCAGAAGGCGCTGAACGCCGGCGGCCAGAAGGAGACCATCTACGAAGCCTACACGGCCGGTGAGAAGGACTATTCCGCTCTGGTGTCGAAGCTGAAGCAGGCGAACGTCGACGCCGTCTACATCGGTGGCTACCACACCGAGGCTGGCCTGATCGCCCGTCAGATGAAGGACCAGGGCATGAAGGCCATCATCGTGTCGGGTGACGCGCTGGTGACCAACGAATACTGGGCCATCACCGGCGACGCCGGCGAGAACACCATGATGACTTTCGGTCCGGATCCGCGCGAGAAGCCGGACGCCAAGGCCGTCGTGGAGAAGTTCCGCAAGGCGGGCTATGAGCCGGAAGGCTATACCCTGTACACCTACGCCGCGCTGCAGATCTGGGCGAACGCCGTCAACCAGGCGAAGTCGACCGATGCCGCCAAGGTTGCCGACGTCATGCGCAAGGGCAACTACGACACCGTCATCGGCAAGATCGGGTTCGACGCCAAGGGCGACGTCACCAGCCCGGCCTATGTCTGGTACAAGTGGCAGAACGGCCAGTACGCCGAAGTTAAGTAATCGAAACGCATCAGCGTTCCGGGAAAAAGGGGGCCGGCACTTCTGTGCCGGCCCTTTTCCATTCGACCCATGTTCTATTTGACCCGTCTTGGCGCCGGGTCAGGGAATAGGTCGGGGAACATAAGCGACGGACTGGGCCACGGACGGTTGCGCCGCGGCAATGGCCGGCGAGGAGAGACCGGATGCGACCCGACGACCCGACCGCTCGCTCAGCAGTCGTTCGGAGGTCCGCATCACCTCCCGCCAGAAGGCGGCGGCACGGGTGTGGTTGGCGGCCGTGAGTTCGACAAGACGAACGCGGCTCATTCGAATCGCGGTTTCGCCCAGTTCATCAACCAGGCGGGTCGCGAAGACAAGCACGTCGAGATCGGTGTTCATGACCGCTATGAACCCACAACCGGGGCTTTTGTTCCAGCCTGAAACCGCACTGCGGCAAAGGGTCATCGGGAGTGCCCCGGACGTGCTGCACTGCAACAGAACATCCGCAGCACGGTTAACGGTCACCGAACGGACACTCGCCACGACGGGGGTGTTTTGTGGTTCAATGGCGCCCTTCGCGGCGGCCGTGACGGCAACCGGTATGGGATGGGTTTTGGAGAACGACAATGCGCAGGAAGCGCGAGGTGATCGAGGGTCAAGTTTATCGCAAGCTGTCCCCCAGCGGCGGCTATTGGGAAGTGGTCGCCATCCGCAAGGACGGCATGGGCACCCAGCATGCCCAGATGAAGCGAACCGACGACCCTAAGACACTGAAGACCCTGTCGGTGTCGACCCTGCTCGACCCCCAGCAGTTCGAAATCGTCACCGAGTAGCGGCCTGTCCGACAAGCAGCGGCCCGTCCGACAAGCACCTCGGGGCTAGCCGGTGGCACGCCGCCGGTAAAGGTCGATGTCAGGCCCGCCCTTTCCGCCGCCGGACACACGCTCCAGCCGCCCCTTGCGGATCAGATGGTTGAGGTGCGCCACGGCTTCGCCCACGGCGAAGACGGTCTGATGCGGGTCGAGCGGGCGCGGGAACAGCGCCTGCGTCACCTCCGCGGCCGTGCGGGACGACGCGCAGAGCGATTCGATCTCCGCCAGCCGTTCGGCATGATGGAGAGCCAGATCGTCGGCGCGCCGGTGCAGGCCGCGGAAGGGGCGGCCGTGTGAGGGCAGGACCAGCGTGTCGGCCGGCAGGGCGGCCCAATCCTTCAGGCTGGCGAGATAGTCGGTGAGAGGATCGGCGTCCGGTTCGGTCGGCCAGACGCTGATGTTCGGGCTGATCCGCGGCAGAATCTGGTCGCCGGAGATGACCAGAGCCAAGCCGTTGCCGTTGTCATCGCCGTCAGCCGGCCAGTACAGGCTGACCGGTTCGGCCGTATGGCCGCTTCCGCCGACCACGGTCCAGAGACGGTCGCCCACCGGCAGCCTGTCGCCTGCCCGCAGGCGGGTCAGCGTCGCCGGGACGGCCGGGACGCCGCGGCTGTAGGCTCCCCTACGGGCAAGCACGGCGTCCAGCGTCTCCGGCGCCAGCCCGCAGCGACGATAGAAACGCTCCACCGCGGCATCGGTGGCGGCATCGTTGCCGGCCGACAGCGTGCGGGCGAACAGCCATTCCGTCAGCGACGTGGCGAAGGCCGCACCGGTTCGCTCCACCAGCCAGTTGGCGGCGCCGATGTGATCAGGATGGAAATGGGTGGCGACCACCCGCTCCACCGGCCGCCCGCCGAGCGCGTCGCGCAGCAATCCCTCCCACAGCGCCAACGTGCGCTTGTCGCCCAATCCGCAATCGATCAACGTCCAGCCGGCCTCTCCGCCGTCCAATGCCCAGGTATTGATGTGGTCGAGCTGGAAGGGCAGGGACAGCCGGATCCACAGAACTCCCGGCGCCACCTCCTGCCAGCCGCCGGGATCCGGGGTGGCGCAGATGGGGTAATCGATCGCATCGTCGGGGGTAGAAGGCATGAGGGCGGGTGTCCAAGTCATTGTTATCACAATAGGAACTGCCAGCAGGAGCGCTGCGGCAAATCTGCAACAGAAAAAGCGGCCGTGCGTGGGCGGGATTGGAAGCCGCGCGTGCTGATTCCATTGTCGGGGCCGGAGCCCGTTCTGTCACGCGTTTCGCCGCAGGCCGGGATGTCCCGATCCGCCAACGCCGTCAACGATGGGAACAAGAACATGACGATGCGTGGGATTTTGCTGGGCACGGCACTGGCCGTCGCCGTTCCTTCCCTGGCCATTCCGACCGCCGCCTTTGCCGCGCCGGAAGGCTTCTACGTCGGCGCGGGGGCCGGCGTGAACTGGACCGAGGATGCCGACCTCAGCAGCTATCCGGCCCCGGGCCTGGGTCTGAAGGAGGAGTTCAAGCTCGGCGGCATCGGCGACATTTCGGTCGGCTACGCCACCGCGATGGGACTGCGCGCCGAACTGGAGGCCGCCTGGCGTTGGCGCAACAGCGTCGACGACACCAGCAGCGCCACCCCCGGCCTGAACGGCCTGGGCGGCAAGACGAGCTCGGTCGCCTTCATGGGCAACCTGCTGTACGACTTCAACATCGGCCTGCCGATCACGCCCTATATCGGCGCCGGTGCCGGTATCGCCGGGGTGAAGAAGACGCTGAACGGCGCCAGCGACCGCGACTGGGTCTTCGCCTATCAGGGCATCGTCGGCGCGTCCTATGCGATCAACGACAATGTGGCGCTGACGCTGGATTACCGCTACTTCGCCACCGTCGATCCGGAGTTCGAACTGGGTCCGGTGACTTCGAAGAGCGAATACCGCAACCATACCATCCTGGCCGGCCTGCGCTATACCTTCGGCGGGCCGTCGCGCGCGACACCGGTCGTTGCCCCGGCGCCTGCCGCCCCGCCGATGGCCGCCCAGCCGCAGAGCGAGTATCAGGTGTTCTTCGATTGGGACAAGGCGACGATCACGCCGAACTCCGACAAGATCATCGCCGATGCCGCCGACGCGGCCAGCCGCGCGCGCGCCGTCCGCATCCAGGTGATCGGCCACACCGACACCTCGGGCTCGCCGACCTACAACCAGCGGCTTTCGCTCCGCCGGGCCGAGGCGGTGCGCCAGGCGCTGGTCGCGCGTGGCACGCCGGCCAACATGATCTCGATCGAAGGCGTGGGCGAGAACCAGCTGATGGTGCCCACCGGTCCGAACGTGCGCGAGCCGTCGAACCGCCGCGCCCAGATCCTCATCAAGGTCTCCTGATCGACATCTCCTGATCTGGGCGAACCTGCACGCGGGGGAGGGGGCGGATGACCTCCTCCGCGTTTTTCTTTGCGCTTCCTCCCGGCATTGCCGTGTCCGTACGTGCGAAGGAGGTAGCGCCGGCCGTTGCGTCAGCGTATGACGATGCTGCACGCGAGGCATCTTCGGTCCGAGACGTTACATGCAGGTACTGATCGCCGACGATCATTCCATCGTCCGCAGCGGCTTGACCCATCTGGTGGGTGAACTGGACGAGCAGGCCACCGTGGTGGCCGCGACCAGCTTCAGCCAGTTGAACGCCATTCTCGACTCATCGATGCTCGAAGGCGGCACCGTATTCGACCTGATCGTGATGGATTTGCGCATGCCCGGCCTGGGTGGGCTGGACGACGTCGAGGCATTGGTGAAGCGTGTGGCGCCGGTCCCCGTCGCCGTCTTCTCCATGATCGACTCGCCGGACGAGATGCGCGCGGTGCTGTCGCGCGGCGTGCGCGCCTTCATCCCGAAATCGACCGACGACGTGCTGGTGGTCAACATCCTGCGGCTGGTGATGGCGGGCGGCTCCTATGTGCCGCCGGTTCTCGGCATGCCGGGAGCACCCGCAGCGGCCGGGACTACGCCTGCACGGGGCGGGGCACCCAGCGTGTTCGACGGCCTGACCCGCCGGCAGCTGGAGGTTCTCGACCTGTTGGCCCAAGGCCTGTCGAACCAGGAGATCGGCGAAAGGCTGGGCCTGAACCTGTCCACGGTGAAGACCCACGTCACCGGCGTGCTGAAGGCGCTCGGCGTCGGCAGCCGTACCCAGGCGGTTCTGCTGGTCAAGGAATCTGGACGCGACCGGCTGGTTTGAGGCCGGCTTCGGGGCCGGGCGTCGCCTTCACAGCAGCGCGTTCAGCAGCGACCCGCGACCGCCATAGCTGCCACCGGTTCCCCCCAGCATCATCGAGGCGGGGTTGATGGAGGCGCTGCCGGCGCCCAGGATCGCGGCCAGCCCCTGCAGCTTGGTGTTGTTGCCGAAGGGGTTGTCGCCCTTGGCCGGCTGCTTGGCGATGGTGTCGTAGTCCTTGCTGTAATTGCCCATGCGCAGCTGAACGCCGTAATTCTTGGCTTCCTTGACCGGAACGTCCTTGTCGCGGGCGATCCTCATCGTGTACTCGCCCTTGTCCAGCGTGAGCTGGCCGGATTTCAGCTTCTGGAAGGCGTCAAAGGTGGCGCCGGCATCCTTGTTGCTGTCGGCGATGACCTTGCCGCCGCGGTCCATCAACTGCAGCCGCACCCCGGAATCCCCCACCGTCCCCAGCGTGGGGGCGCCAGGACTGGTGACGGTGAATTTGTAGAAGTCGGCGGGATCGTTGGAAGCCAGGGAGCTGAAGACGTTCAGCCTGCTCGTGTCCTTCACCAGCGTGCCGATGTTGGTCGCGAAGGGCGCGGCATTCAGCGCCGACTTGTTGACGGTCTGCTCGTACTCCTGGACCTTGCCGGTCGCGCCGCCATTGCCGGCCGCCTGCTGCTGCACGCGCTTGACCGCGGCATCGATCGACTGCTGCAGGCTCTGGGCCATGCTGCCGACATCGGCGTAGCTGGACAGGCTGACCATGGCGTGCTCTCCCTCGTTCCACATCCCGTGAAGGGATGGCGACCAGGGCTTTGCAGGATGCAGGCCAAGCGTAAGCTACTGACGATAAATGGAATTCAGATGCGCCCATCCTGCCGCCCGGCAGCTTTGCCCCGGCCGGGCGGCAGGATTTTCCCAGCGGGTATCAGGTGCCCTTGGCGGCCCGATAGGCGTCCATCAGCTGGCGGCCGGCGGCCATGATGGCCTCGCGGTCGCCCTTCTTGACCAGACCCTCGTCGACCAGCTTGCCGCCGGCACCGACGCAGGCCACGCCGGCCGCGACATAGGAGGCCACGGTGGTGGCGTCGATGCCGCCGGTGGGGACGAAGCGGACGCCGGGGAAGACCGACTTCAGCGCCTTGATGTGCGCCGGGCCGACGGTGGAGGCCGGGAAGATCTTGATGGCGTCGGCACCGGCGGAGATGGCGGCATGCACCTCGGTCGGGGTCAGGGCGCCCATCAGGCAGGCCACGCCGTGGTCGCGGCAGGCGGCGGCCACCTTCGGCACCACGCAGGGCGATACGACATACTTGGCGCCGGCCTTCACCACGTCGGCGACGGCCGCCGGGGTCAGTACGGTGCCGGCGCCGATCAGGGCGCCGCCCTCCGCCGACAGCTCCTCGATCAGGCCGACGGCGCCGGGGGTGGTCATGGTGATCTCGAAGGTGCCGTAGCCGGCCTCGCGCAGCCAGCCGACGGCGGTGCGCGCCAGATCGGCGGAGCTGTTGCGGATGACCGGCACGACGCCGTAAGCGGCGAGCTGGTCCAGGATCTCGGAAGCGGTCGGGGTGGTGGACATCAGGATTCCTCGGGAGTCTTCTGAGGGGACGGGGAAAGGGAAGGAGCGGCGGAGGCCGGACGGTCCGGCACGCGGTGGTGCCCGGCCAGCACGGCCTTGATGCGGGCAAGGCGGCGGTCGAGGCCGGGGGGAGCCTGCAGGCCGACGGCGACGGTCAGGGCGTCGATCAGGGCCAGCTGGGCAAGGCGGGAGGCCATCGGGGTGTGGACCGCGGTGTCCTCGTCCACGTCGACGGTCAGGCGGATGTCGGCTCGTTCGGCGAGCGGTGTTGCCGATGCGGTGATGGCGATCACCGTGGCGCCGCCGTCGCGCGCAATGGCGGCGACGTCGAAGATCTCGTCGCTGGTGCCGGTCTTGGAGATCGCCAGCAACGCATCGCCGGGGCCGAGCGTCGCCGCCGCCATCGCCTGGAGATGGGCGTCGGTGCTGGCGGTCACCTGCGGGAGAAGGCGGAACAGCTTGTGGTGGGCGTCGAGCGCCACGGTGCCGGACGCGCCGACGCCGACGATCTGCACCCGTTGCGCACCGGCCAGCACGCCGGCCGCGCGCTCCAGCGCCGTGGTGTCGAGACGGCTGCGCAGGCGGACCAGCGCGTCGATGGAGCGGTTCAGCACCTTTTCCGTCGCACTGGCGACGCTGTCGCCGGGGGAGAGGTCGCGCACCAACGGCGTCGGACGGTCGCCGGCCTCCTCGCGGGCGGCGGATGCCGCCAGATGCTGGGCCAGCGCGATCTTGAATTCATGGAAGCCGCCGAAGCCAGCGGTGCGGCAGAAGCGCAGGACGGACGGCTCGCTGACCCCGGCCTTTCCCGCGAGCTGGGCCAGACTGGCACGCACGGCGGCATGGGGTGCAGCCAGCACGGTACGCGCCACCGCGGCTTCCGCCCGGCGGAGCCTGTCGAGTGAGGATGCGATCGTGTCCAGCATGCGGGAGTCCACCAGGGAGGTGCGGCGGCCGTTCCGGCTGCCTGCGAACCTGATGTAGTTTTACTACAGTCTTGGGGCGTTGTCGACCGATCTGTGAAGTAACGCTACATTTGGTTCGTTCACCCTCTTTACTTTCGGCGCCGACAGGTCAGGATCGGCGGACGCCAAACTCCTATCAGGGAAGAGTTTTCATGAGACTGCTGCGCTACGGCCTGCCGGGCCAGGAAAAGCCGGGATTGCTCGACGCCGACGGCCGCATCCGCGACCTGTCCGCCCATGTGGACGACATCGCCGGTGCGGCGCTGCTGCCGGACGGGCTGGACCGCCTGCGGGCGATCGACCCGGCGACGCTGCCGCTGGTGGAGGGCAATCCGCGCCTGGGCCCCTGCGTCGGCCGCGTCGGCAAGATGGTCTGTATCGGCCTGAATTTCTCCGACCACGCGGCGGAGACGGGGATGGCGGTGCCGCCGGAGCCGATCATCTTCATGAAGGCGACCAGTGCCATCGTTGGCCCGAACGATCCCATCGAGCTGCCGCGCGGGTCGGAGAAGACCGACTGGGAGGTCGAACTGGCCTTCGTGATCGGCAAGACCGCCAAATACGTCTCGGAAGACGAGGCGATGGACCATGTCGCCGGCTATTGCATCGTCAACGACGTGTCCGAGCGCGCCTTCCAGATCGAAAAGCAGGGGCAGTGGACCAAGGGCAAGAGCTGCGACAGCTTCGGCCCGACCGGTCCCTGGCTGGTGACGCGTGACGAGGTGGAGGACCCGCAGAAGCTGAAGATGTGGCTGGAGGTGAACGGCCACCGCTATCAGGACGGCAGCAGCGCCACCATGGTCTATGGCGTTCGCTATCTGGTGTCGTATCTCTCGCGCTTCATGAGCCTTCAGCCGGGCGACATCGTCTCCACCGGCACCCCGCCGGGCGTCGGCATGGGCCAGAAGCCGCAGGTCTTCCTGAAGGCCGGCGACGTGGTGGAGTTGGGCATCGAAGGCCTCGGTACCCAGCGCCAGACGGTGGTCCAGGGCTGATTGGGAGGCTTCCCTCTCCCCAGGGAGAGGGAAGCTCCACCTTTCGTCAGGCCGACCGCACCTGACGCAGGAAACGGTCGATCTGCTGCTGGAGATGGCTGGTCTGGGTCGAGACCTCCTGGGCCACCGACAGGACCTCCTGCGCCGACTGGCCGGTCTGTCCGGCGGCGGTGCGGACCTCGCCGATGTTCTGCGAGGCCTGGGCGGTGCCGCCCGCCGCCTGCTGGACGTTGCGGGCGATTTCCGAAGTGGCCGCACCCTGCTGCTCCACCGCCGCAGCGATGCTGGCGGCGATGTCGTTCAACCGGTCGATGGTCGTGCCGATGCTGCGGATGGCGTTCACCGCCTCGCCGGTCGCCTGCTGCATGGCGCCGATCTGGCCGGCGATCTGGTCGGTGGCCTTGGCCGTCTGGCTGGCCAGCTGCTTGACCTCCTGCGCCACGACGGCGAAGCCCTTGCCGGCCTCCCCGGCGCGGGCGGCCTCGATCGTCGCGTTCAGCGCCAGCAGGTTGGTCTGGCCGGCGATGTCGGAGATCAGGTCCAGGACGGCGTCGATCCGGCTGGCCGCCTCGTTCAGCTCGCGCATCGTGCCGTCGGTGCGCTCCGCCTCGTTGGCGGCCTTGGCGGCGATGGTCGCCGATTCGGTCACCTGCCGGGCGATCTCGCTGATCGACTGCGACAGCTCATGGGCGGCGGACGCGGCGCCGTCGACATTGACCGACGCTGTCTCCGCCGCCTCGGCGGCGCTGCCGGCCTGGCGGGACGTGTCGTCGGCGGTCGCCACCATGCCGGCGGCGGTCTGGTGCATCTGGGTCGCGGCGGCGGACACCGTTTCCACCACCACCTTCACGCCGTTCTCGAACTGGTCCGCCAGCGACAGCATAGCGTCGCGGCGTTCGCCGGCGGCCCGCTGGCGTTCGGCCTCCGCGGCGGCGCGGGTCGTTTCCACCTCGCGCGCGGTGTCGCGGAAGACCAGCAACGCCGCCCCCATCTCCGCGATCTCGTCATGGCCGTGCAGCGCGATCTCCGCATCCAGGTCGCCGGCGGCGATGCGGCCCATCCCGGCCTTCAGCGACAGCATCCGGCGGATGACGACGCGGCCGATATAGAGCCAGACGACCAGGATCGACACCAGGATGCTGGCGGCCGCCACCGCGATCTGGGTCAGGCGGCTGTTGTCCAGCATGCGGGTGGTGGCGCCGCTGGCCTCGGAGATGCCCTGCTTCTGGGCGTCGACCAGCGTAGCGATCCCCTTGGACAGGGTGCCGGCCAGCGCGTGGTTGCTCTCAAGCAACTGGGCGAAATAGCCCTCGATCGCCAGTTCCTTCTGGCGCAGGGTGACCAGCGACTCCTCGCCGACGGAATAGCCGGTCAGAAGCTCCGCCTGCTTGGTGGCGACGGTGGCCAGCCGCTCCGGCAGGGTCTGAGCGGCGCTGGAAAGCCCGGCCAGCGATACGCCGACGCGGGTCTCGATGATCGCCAGCCGCTGGTCCTCGCGGGTGCTCGCCGCTTCCATCAGCATGTTGCGGATGTTGGCCGATTCGGCGGTGACCGTGGCCAGCGGCTTCTTCTGGGCCATGACCCGGTTCAGGGTGGTCGCGGCCTCGCGCAGGGTGGCGGGCTCCGCGTCGGGATCGGCCAGGGTCGAGCGCGCCTGCTCCTCCTCATTGTTCAGGACGGAGGTCCAGGGCGCGGTGAATTTCTGGATTTCCGCTTCCGCCGCCATCACCTTGGGCAGCATCGCTTCCCGCGCCGCCGCAAGCGCGACTCGATCCGCCGCCGCCTGATCGAGCTGCACGAGGTTGCCGAGCAGCCCCTTCGATGAGTCCTCGATGGCGGTCAGCTGGGCACCGGCGGAACCGGTGGCGCGCAGCCGGTCGAGGCGCGCGTTGAACTCCTCCTTCGCCGCGGCGATGCGGGCGGACACCGCCTCGCGCGCGGCGGCCTTGTCGACGGAGGTCAGCTCCGGGGCCAGCGCGACCAGCTTCTCGGCCTGCTGCGCCACGCCCATTCCTTCGGTCATCGCCGGCACGGCCTCGCCCACGATGGCGTCGATGGTGGTGCGCACGTTTGCATAACCGATCAGCGCCACGGCTGCGGCCACCAGCGTGCCGGACAGCACGACGCCGATGGCGATCATCAGCTTTCCACGCAGGCCGGAATACCAGGCATTGCCCTTCGCGGGCTTGTTCCGGTGACTATCGTTCGACATCCCGTCCTCCCCCCTGGCGCTCGCGCGCCGGCACATTCAGGTCTCTTCTGCGGTCGGCCGTTCCGGCTCTCGCCGCATTGGTCGTTGCGTCCGCCCCCTTGGCCGGACAGCTGGTGGCGATGTCACGGGAAGGGAACATTTGGAAATAATTTGACAGTTAGGTGACTAGGAAAGCGCCAAATTCACTAAAAAATAAATAAGGAGAATCCACGATCTTTCCGTTAGGCAGGATGAAAGTTGCTGCGGCGCGATGGCGGTTCGTCGTGGTCATAGAACGATTTCAGCGAATGGGCGCGCCGATGGCTCATGCATGCCGCTTGGGATGGCGCATGGCTGTCGGATAGTCGCGTTCTCGTGGTGATATAACAGTTTTACTCACAACTGCCGGGCGCGGGCGTGACATCCGCGAGGCGAAGACAAGGACGGGCCGGCCCAAGGTGAAAGGTCCGGCCCGCCAGAGTGGAGGCAATGATCAGGTGCCGCCGGTCAGGCCAGAGCTTCAGGCGAGAGCTTCCCGGGGGCCGAAGAACTCGTGGACGATCGCCGACTCCGGAAGACCCAGCGCGGTCAGCGCCTTGACCACCGCCGCCATGAAGGGTTTCGGGCCGACGACATAGGCGGCAACCCCTGCGTCCTTCGGCAGCAGGCCGCCCAAGCGGTCCTGGTCGAGCAGGCCAACCATGTGCGGCCGGTCGCCCGGCTGCGGATCGGCATAGCAGTAGACCGGCTTCAGGGTGTCGTGCAGTTCGGCCAGACGGTCGATCTGCTCGCGGAAGGCGTGGACCGAACCGTTGAGCGCTGCATGCACGTAGATCACCTTGCGGCCGGCCGCCAGTGCCTGTTCGGCCAGCGGCAGCGCAGGCGTCTGCCCCACTCCGCCGGTGATCAGCAGCAGCGGCCCGGTCCCCTCGCGCAGCACGAATTCACCGGCCGGCGGGTAGGCGTCGATCTCGTCGCCGACCTGCGCGCGGTCATGCAGGAAGCCGGAGACCACCCCCTGCGGCTCCCGCTTCACCGAAATGCGGTAATCGCGGCCGTTGGGCGAGGCCGACAGGCTGTAGTTGCGGTGGACGGTCTCGCCGTCGACAGCCAGCCGCAGGCCGAGATACTGGCCGGGCTGGAAATCCATCACCCGCCCGCCATCCACCGGCGCCAGCCGGAAGGAGGTGATGACGGCGCTCTCCGGCGTCTTCTCCACGATCCGGAAGCGGCGCGCACCGCGCCAGCCGCCGGTCAGGGCAGCCTTGCGGGCATACTCCGTCTCCTCGGCCGCGATCAGCAGATCGGCGAGTTGCCAGTAGGCCGCACCCCAGGCATCGGCAACCTCCGCCGTCACCGCATCACCCAGGACCTTGCCGATGGCTTCCATCAGGCAGGTGCCGACGATCTTGTACTGGTCGGGGGTGATGTTCAGCGAGACGTGCTTCTGCACGATGCCTTCGACCGCCGGACCCAGAACCTCCAGCCGGTCGATGTTTGAGGCATAGGCGATGATGGCGTTCGCTAGGGCTTCCGGCTGCGCGCTGCTGCGCTGGTGGCTCTGGTTGAAGACGGCGCGCACTTCGGGGAAGCGCTCGAACATCAGGGGATAGAAGGTGCCGGTGATCCGGTTGGCGTTGGCGGCGACCACCGGGGCGGTGGCCTTGATGACGGCGATCTGGGCAGGCGTCAGCATGAGAGTGAGCAATCCTTTTGCGCGTCACGATGTCGCAACTGGTTGGCAATCCCTGTGCCAAAGCGACGCAGTGCGGGATTCCACACCATACGGGAGGAGTGTTGTCAAAGCGACCACGCTTGATATGATGTCGAATGGACAACAATGCAGTCATTCCGACAACAGTTCTCACGCTGAACGAAGCTGGCGCACTGCTGCGCATGCTGGACGATCCTGAGCGGCTGTGGCCGCTGCTGCTGGATTTGATGGCGCGGCACCTGCCCTGCGATGCCTGTGCGCTGTTGCGCCATGACGGCCGCTCAAGCGATGCATTGCTGGTCCCGCTCGCCACGCGCGGACTCAGCCCGGACACGCTCGGCCGGCGCTTCGCGCTGGACGATCATCCCCGGTTGCGGGTGATCGCCCAGGCGGAGGGCGGACCGTTGCGCTTTCCCCCCGACTGCGAGCTTCCCGACCCCTATGACGGGCTGATTCCCGACCTGAAGCAGCGGTTGCATGTCCATGACTGCGTCGGAGCGCCGCTGAGCGTGGATGGACGTCGGTGGGGCATGCTGACCCTGGATGCGCTGAACGAAGGACGCTTCGACGGTTGGGAGGAGGAGATCGCCGCTTGGGCGCGGCTGGCCGCCGACCTCGCCACGGCGGTGGAACGGCGCGCGGCTCTCACGGATGGCGGAAGCCCGGGGATCAGGGAGATCGACGACCCTCCGGCGGACCTCGAATCCGGCACGGTCGGCTCCAGCCCGGCGATGACCGCCCTGGTGACGGAAATCGACACTGTGGCGGCGAGCGACCTCGTCGTCCTGGTGCTGGGGGAGACCGGGGTGGGCAAGGAACTGGTGGCCCGTCGGCTGCACGCCCACTCCGGCCGTGCGGCCGGTCCGCTGGTTCATGTCAACTGTGCGGCATTGCCGGACGCGCTGGTGGAGAGCGAATTGTTCGGCCATGTGCGCGGCGCCTTCTCCGGTGCGGTGACCGATCGGCGCGGCAAGTTCGAGCTGGCCGACGGCGGCACCCTGTTCCTCGACGAGGTCGGCGAACTGCCGCTTGCGGCTCAAGCGAAGATGCTGCGGGTGCTGCAGAACGGCGAGATCCAACGCGTCGGCTCAGACCGCCACATCACCGTGGATGTGCGGGTGATCGCCGCCACCAACCGCGATCTGGCGGCTGAAGTGCGGGAAGGTCGCTTCCGCGCCGATGTCTATCACCGGATCAGTGTCTATCCGCTGCGGGTACCGCCGCTGCGTGACCGCGGCACAGACATCCTGAGGCTGGCCGGCCTGTTCCTGGAGCGCAACCGGGCGCGGCTGGGCCTGCGCAACCTGCGTCTGTCGTCTACGGCGGAGCGGCGCATGTTGTCCTACCCCTGGCCGGGGAACGTGCGGGAACTGGAACATGCCATCGGCCGCGGCGCCATCCGCGCCCGCGCCGCCCGTCCGCCGGATGGCGGCGTGCTGACCCTGACTCCGGCCGATCTCGGGCTGGAGGAGGTGGGGGAAGGTATCGCGGCGCCGACGACAGCCATGCAGCCGCCGCGCCGGCCGGATGCGCCTGCCGATCTCCCGCCGACGGATCTGTCGCTGCGGGATGCGGTGGAGGAGCTTCAGCGGCGCATGATCCAGGACCAGTTGAACCGCCACGACGGAAACTGGGCGAAGGCGGCGGGGTCGCTCGGGCTCGACCGCAGCAACCTGTTCCGGCTCGCCAAGCGTCTGGGGCTGCGCGAATGACCGCGGAGGGACTGTCCTGGCAGGACGACATCGACGCACTGGTCTTCCGGCCGGCGGGGCACGGCGGCTGGTGCGCCGTCCATCGCTTGGCCTTCCGCGCCCTGCTCGGCCTGCGCGAGCCGACGCCGGAGGATTGCCTCGCCCATGCCGCCGCCCATCGCACGGCATTCGAGGCGGCAGCGGCCGGGAAGATCGCCCGCCGCGGCTACGACGCCGCGGCCAGCCTGCATCTGACCAGCCGCGACGTCGTCCGTGCTCTTTAGAACCCCATCTGACGCGGCATCCACAGCGCCAGATCGGGCCAGACGATCACCGCGACCACCACCAGCAGCAGGGTGACGAGCGGCCACAGCACCCACCGCACCGTGCTTTCCATGGAACAGCCGGTCATCCGGCAGGCGACCATCAGGTTGACTGCCATCGGCGGGGTGAACTGGCCGACGGCGATCATCAGGGTCAGGATCACGCCGAACCAGGTCAGGTCCCAGTTGTAGGCCTGGGCGATGGGGATCAGCAGCGGCAGCAGGATGATGAAGATCGAGATGCCGTCGAGGAAGGTGCCGATCACGGTCAGCATCACCACCAGCAGCGCCAGAACGCCATATTCGCCCAGGCCGGAATGGATGATGGCGTCGGCGATGGGATCGATCACCGACAGGGTGCTGAGCGCCCAGCCGAACACGCTGGCCAGCGCGATCACCGTCAGGATGATGGCCGAGATCTCCGCCGCATCGACCAGCATGGAATAGAGGTCGCGGAAGCGGATGGTGCGGTAGACCACCATGCCCAGCAGCAGGCCGTAAGCCACCGCGATCACCGCCGCCTCGGTCGGGGTGAAGATGCCGAAGCGCAGGCCGCCGAGGATGATGACCTTGGCGAACAGGCCGAGCGCGGCGTCCCACAGGCTGCGCCAGAAGGGCGGGCGCGGCTCGTGCGACAGCTTGGACCCCAGATTGTACTTCCGCGCCAGCCAATAGACCGGAACGATCAGGGCAAGGCCGGCCAGAGTGCCGGGAATGATGCCGGCGGCGAACATCGAGGTGGTCGGGGCGGCGGGCACCAGCACGCTGTAGATGATCAGCGCCACCGACGGCGGGATGAGGATATCGGTGGCCGCCGCCGCCGCGATGACGCTGGCGATGTAGGGGCGGGGATAGCCGGCGCGGATCATGCTGGGCGCCATCACGCCGCAGACCGCAGCGGCGATGGCGGGACCCGAACCGGAGATGCCGCCCATCATCATCGCCACCACCACCGCAATGACCGCCAGCGCCCCCTTGCCCTGGCCGACGATGGCGGTGGCGAAGCGCACCAGCTTCTGCGCCACGCCCGACCGGTCGAAGATGGTGCCGGCCAGCACGAACATCGGGATGGTCAGCAGCGGATACTTGGCAATGCCGGTATAGACGCTGGTCGGGACGGAGATGACGCCGAGATGGGCGAAGGCGATGGCGGCGGTGCCGGCCAGACCCAGGGCGGCGGCGATCGGCACGCCCAGGACCATCATGACCAGGAAGGACCCGAAAAGCAGGGTGGTGATCACGGTTCCCCCTCCGGGATATGGCCGGTTTCCAGCGGCTCGGTGCCCTTGTGGATGCGGATCATCCGTCCCACCGTGCGGGCCAGCACCACCAGCGACAGCACCGGCAGCCAGATCGTGTAGATCCACTGCGGCAGCCCCAGCGCCGGCGACGTCACCTCGAACCGGTAGTCGTCCCAGGTCGTCCAGGCGCCGTAGAACACCAGCAGCCCGTACATCAGGGCCACGCAGGCCATGGCGAACTGTTCGGCCCTGCGGCGGTTGGCGGGTGACATCTTGTCGGTGACGAAGGTGATGCGGATGTGGCGGTCCTTCACCACCGCGGCCGAGGCGCCGAGGAAGGTCAGGATCACCATCAGGGCGATGGAATATTCCTCGGTGAAGGCGAAGGAGACGTCGGTCAGGTAGCGCACCACGACGTTGGTGAAGGTGATCAGCGCCACCACCGCCATGGTGACGGCGACCAGCACCTCTTCGATGCCCAGGGGGACGCGGGGTTTCGGCACCGGCCGGACGACGGTGGGGTCGTGATCGCTCATATTGCCAGGGTCCAGATGGAGGGAGCGGGATTATTCCCTTCACCGGGCAATCAATGCAAGAAACGATCTCCCCAGCGGATTACTCCGCCGGCATGTCCGCCATCCCTTCCTCGCAGAGCGCCTCCTGGCGGAGCGGGATGCGCAGCGTGAAGACGCTGCCCCCGCCCAGCCGGCTGTCCACCGTCACCGTTCCGCCATGCAGGGCGACGATGCGGCGGACCATGTTCAGCCCGACGCCGCTTCCCGCCGCCGTTCCGGTGTTGGTGGCGCGGAAGAAGCGGTCGAACACCCGCTCCACCTCCGCCGCCGGAATGCCGATGCCCTCATCGGCCACCGAAAGCGTCAGCTGCGCCCCTCCGCCTGGTCCTTCCTCGTTCCACGCCCGCAGCCGCACCGGGGTGCCAGCGGGGGAGTATTTCAGCGCGTTGTTCAGCAGGTTATGGACGCACAGCTCCAGCATCGGACCGTCGCCGGTTATTCCCGCAGGGCAATCCGCCAAGTCGAGCTCGATCCGCCGGCCGGGAGCGGCGTCTCCCTGGGCCGCCGCCGCGGCACGCAGCAGGTCCGGCAATTGCAGCCAGTCACGGCGGAGCGCGAAGTCAGGAGCGTTCAGACGGTCGTCGGCCAGGCAGGTCTCCAGGATGTTGATCTGCCGGCGCACGGCACGGCGGATTTTCTTCAGACGCGGCAGCATGCCGGGGGCCTTCACCTCCGCATCCATCAGCAGAAGCTGGGCCGCGCCGTCGATGATGGCGAGCGGTGTCTTGAACTCGTGCGCCGTCATCGACAGGAAGCCGTTCAGCGCCCGCTTCGCCTCCTGCTCGGCCGCCAGCCGTTCCTCCGCCTCCAGCCGGGCGAGGTCCAGGCGGCGAATCGTGTCCTCCAGCCTCATTTCGGCCCGGCGGCGGTGGGTGACGTCGCGCAGCATCAGCAGGCAGCCGACCTCGCGCGCTCCCGACCGACCGCTGCGGCTGCCGGAGGTCAGCGGAACCCGCGTCGCCTCGAAGCTGCGTGGACCGCCGTCGCAGTCCAGCGTCAGTGGAACCGGCAGGGCGGTGGAAATGCCGAACGACAGGACCGACAGGCCGGGAAGCTCGGTCAGGCGGCAGCCGAGCGGCTGGCTGTCGCGCACCAGCGCCCGGGCGGCGGGGTTCGCCTCCACCACCGTGCCGTCGGCGTCCAGCACCAGCACAGGGTCCGGCACCGCGTCCAGCAGGGCGTCGCGGGCCACCGGCAGCAGGTCGAACAGGCGCCGCCGCGTGATCAGCCAATAGAAGACCGCACCCATCAGAAGGAAACTGAAGGGTGTGGGATCCAGATCGAACAGGGTCAGGTTGCCGGTGACGTAACCGACATTCGCCACCCACGGCACCGCCATCGCCACCAGAAATCCCAGATAGTGGGTGCGGTAGGCCGGTGTGGCCCGATGGACGCCGTTGGCGGTGACGACGATGCTCATCACCATGAAGACGTAGAGATAGATGGTGACGACGTAGAACAGCAGCCCATGGTCGTAGACCAGCGCCGCCCCCGGCGCGTCGCTGATCGGGTTGACCGCGGTGTACATCAGCCGGTGGCTGTCGTTGGTCAGCGCCGCTATCCAGGTCGCCGTCCCCACCATGACCGGCAGCAGCCCCCAGCGCGCCGCCACCTCCTCACGCGTGTAGGACCACAGGAACAGCGCCCAGAAGCTCGGCGCCCCGACGATTCCGAGCCACGCCATCTCCGCCCAGAACAGCTTGTCCGCAGGCGCCGGGACGATGGTCTCGATGGCGGCGGCCGTCGCCCACCAGGCGGCCGACAGCTGCATCGCCACGAAATTGAACCGCCCGGGGAAGGGCGGCAGCGCCCAGCTGCGCCACGCCGTCCAGAGGGTCGCCAGCACCACGGCCAGGAGAAGGACGCCGGGAAGGCTCAGCATGGCGGGAGGGACAACAGGGGCAAGACGGCTCCGATGGACAGGCGCTGCCCGCCCGGGACGGATCCGGGCCATCGGCGCGGGGGCAGCATGGACCGGCCCGCCGCGACTCCGCAAGGGGGTGCGGCACCATGGTCGGAGAAGGCCAGCGGCCCGGTCCGCCATTGCGGATTCGGTGTGCGGCCCCGATAACACGGGGATGGTACGGACGGGCACAGGGGAGCGGCCGGGGTGACGCACGGAACGGACAGCGACCGGTTTTCAGGCGATGGGCTGGACGCCTGTCCCCTCGACGGCGATGCCTTCGAAGGCGGGGCGGCCCTGCTGCACCGCCGCGCCATCCCGTCGCTGTTCGAGGCGCTGGAAACCCAGTCCGAAGGCACGGTGGCGGTCGACCGCGACGCACGGGTGGTTTGGATCAACGCCAAATATGCCCGCATGCTTGGCATCGCCGACCCTGCCGAGGCGATCGGCCGCGAAGTGGAGGAGATCATTCCCCATTCGCAGATGCGTCAGGTCCTGGCGACCGGCCAGCCGATCCTGCTCGACCTGATGCTGTTCGGCACCCAGCGGCTGGTGGTGACGCGCTTCCCCCTGACCGACGACGACGGTGCCGTGATCGGCGCCGTCGGATTCGTCCTGTATGACAGCCTGCACCGGCTGAAGCCCCTGCTGGCCGAGCTGTCTCGGCTGGAGGCGGAACTGGCGGCGACCAAGCGCCGGCTCGACGAGGGGCGGCAGCCGCGCTACACGCTGCAGAGCTATGTCGGCGACAGCCCTGTCTGTCTGGAGGTCAAGCGCAAGGCCCGGCTGGCCGCCCGCACCGACGCGCCGATTTTGCTGCTGGGCGAGACCGGCACCGGCAAGGAGCTGATCGCCCAGGCCATCCATGGGCTGTCGGCCCGCAGCGGCCGGTCCTTCGTCGGCGTCAACGTGGCGGCGATCCCGGAAACGCTGCTGGAGGCGGAGTTCTTCGGCGCGGTGCCCGGCGCCTATACCGGGCTCGACCGCCGCGGACGGGAAGGGCGCTTCAAGACCGCCAACGGCGGCACCCTGTTCCTGGACGAGATCGGCGACATGCCGCTCGGCCTGCAGGCCAAGCTGTTGCGCGCCCTGCAGGAGCAGGAGATCGAACCGCTCGGCTCCGACCGGCCGGTGAAGGTGGATGTCTGGGTGATCGCGGCGACCAACGTCGATCTGGAACAGCGGATCCGCGACGGCCGTTTCCGCTCCGACCTCTATTACCGGCTGAACGTGCTGCCGATCCGCCTGCCGGCCCTGGCGGAGATGGGCGGCGGGCTGGAGGCCATCGCCGAATCCATCCTGCAGGAGATCGCCGCCCGCACCGGGCTCCCCCTGCGCGGCGTGACCCCGGAAGCGGTGGAGGCGCTCGGCCGCCACCGCTGGCCGGGGAATGTGCGCGAACTGCGCAACGTTCTGGAGCGGGCCTGCCTGCTGACCGACAACCGCCGCCTGACCGCCGCCGACCTTGCAGAGGCGTTGCCGGATCTTGGTGGGGCAGAACCGGCGGCGCCTCCCGTCAAAATTCCGTCAGCCGTGCGGGTGGAGCCACCATCTCAGCCCCTGCCGGGCTACAGCGAGGCTTTCGACGAGTTCGAGCGCGGGCTGCTAAGTCGCGCGCTCGCCGCAAGCGGCGGCCGGGCTACGGAGGCGGCACTGGCTCTCGGTATCTCCCGCGCCGCCTTCTACAAGAAGCTCGCCCGGCTGGGGATGCGCGCCGGCACGTGAGACCGGCGCGCCGTCCTCACACCGGCAGCTGCTTCATCGCCGCGACGGCGGTCATCACGCCGCGGATTTCGGCCAGACCGCGCAGGCGGCCGATCATCGGGTAGCCGGGGTGGGTCGGCTTGCCGATGTCGTCCAGCAGCTCGTGACCGTGGTCGGGACGGAAGGGCAGGCGCCAGTTGTCGTTGCCGGTGTCCTGGCGGCGCTTCTGCTCCTCCAGCAGCGTGGTGACGACCGACACCATGTCGACGTCGCCGCCGAGATGGTCGGCTTCCTCGAAGGATCCGTCCGGCTCCTTGGCGACGTTGCGCAGATGGACGAAGTGGATGTCCTCGACGAAGCGCTTGGCCATCGCCGGCACGTCGTTGGTCTGTCCGGCCCCCAGCGAGCCGGTGCAGAAGGTCAGACCGTTGTTGGGCGACTTCACCGCATTGATCAGGTGGGCGAGGTCGTCCTCCGTGCTGACCACGCGGGGCAGGCCGAACAGCGGGCGGGGCGGGTCGTCGGGGTGGATCGCCATGCGGATGCCGACCTCTTCCGCCGTCGGAATGACCTCGCGCAGGAAGCGGGCCAGAGTTTCGCGCAGGCCGTCGGCGCTCATGCCGTTGAAGCGCGCGATCATCTTGCGCAGGCCGGGGATGTCGTAGCGGTCATAGGCGCCCGGCAGGCCGGCCATGATGTTCGTCAGCAGCTTCGCCCGGTCGCTTTCGGAGGAGCGGTCGAACCATTCCTTGGCCTTGGCGAGGACTTCCGGCGAGTGGTCTTCCTCGGCGCCCGGGCGCTCCAGCATGTAGACGTCGAAGGCGGCATGCTCATGGGCGTTGAAGCGTAGCGAGGTGCCGCCGCCCGGCAGCGCCGCCGCCAGCTCCGTCCGCGTCCAGTCCAGCACCGGCATGAAATTGTAGCAGATGGTGGTCACGCCGCAGGCGGCGAGGTTGCGCATCGACTGGCGGTAGTTGTCGAACAGCTCCGTCAGGTCGCCTTCGCCGATCTTGATCGCCTCGTGCACCGGCAGGCTTTCGGTGACGGTCCAGCTGAGGCCAAGCTCCTCGTCGGACTCGATCATCGCCTTGCGCTTCTGGATCTCCTCGACCGACCAGACGACGCCGTAGGGGATGTGGTGCAGGGCGGTGACCACGCCGGTGGCGCCGGCTTGGCGGATGTGGTTCAGCTTGATGGCGTCTTCGGGGCCGAACCAGCGCCAGGACTGTTCCATGGCTTCGAACTCCTTGGAAAGAGAGGGGGGCTTTGGAATTGCGGGCAATCAGCGGAAAAGCAGGCTCGGCAGCCACAGCGAAAGCGCCGGCACGTAGGAGACCAGGAACAGGATCAGGATGTTGCAGAGCAGGAAAGGCCAGATCGCCTTGGTGATGGCGCCCAACGAGATCTTCGCGATGTTGGCCGCGACGAACAGGCAGACGCCGACCGGCGGGGTGGTCAGGCCGATCATCAGGTTCAGCACGGCGAAGGTGGCGAAATGGATCGGGTCGATGCCGACCTGGGTCGCCACCGCCAGCAGCGGCGGGAACAGGATGATCAGGGCCGCGATCGTCTCCATGAAGGTGCCGACGATCAGCAGCAGGATGTTGATCATCAGGATGATCAGATACTTGTCGGTGGTCAGCGCCAGCATCGAGGCGGCGATGGCCTGCGGAATCTGCTCGCTGGTCAGGATCCAGCCGAAGACGTTGGCGAGGCCGACCAGCAGGATCAGCCCGCCCGACCCGATGGCGCTTTCCAGCAGGATCGCCGGCAGCTGGCGCAGGGTGAAGCCCTTGTAGACGAACAGCCCGATGACGAAGGCGTAGAGCGCCGCGACGATCGACGCCTCGGTCGGAGTGAAATAGCCGCCGACGATGCCGAACAGGATGATCGCCGTCATCAGCAGCGCCCAGAAGGCGCCGCGGCTGGCGCGGACCAGCGCGCCGAAGCCCTGCCACGGCTCCTTGGGGTAATTGCGTACCCGCGCCAGGATCCAGACCGTCAGCATCATGCCGAGGCCCAGCAGCAGGCCGGGAATGGCGCCGGCCATGAACATCTTGCCGACCGACAGGCCGGTCAGGGTGCCGACGATGATCATCGGCACGCTGGGCGGGATGATCGGCCCGACGGTGGAGGCTGCGGCGGTGACGGCGGCGGCGAAGGGCGCGTCGTAGCCGGACTTGCGCATCGCCGGGATCATCACCGCGCCGATGGAGGCGGTCTCCGCCACCGCGGTGCCGGAGATGCCGGCGAACACCATCGATCCCGTCACGTTGGCGAGGCCGAGACCGCCGCGGATATGGCCGACCAGCCGGTTGCTGAACAGCACGATCTGGTCGGTGATGCCGCCGCCGTTCATCAGGTTGCCGGCCAGCACGAAGCCGGGAATGCAGAGCAGGACGAAGCTGTCCATGCCCGCATACATGAACTGCGGCACCACGGCGAGGTCGATGTCGCTGCCGACGAGATAGACCGCCGAGGCGCCGCCCAGCGCGATGCCGACCGGCGCACCCAGGATCAGCAGGACGGCGAAGGTGAGGAACAGTGCGGTGACCATCAGACGGTTTCCCCATGGCTGGGCGGAGCGGTGTCGCGTCCGAACCCGGCAAGGCGGGCGATGGAGAAGAAGGCGAGCGAGACCGGAATGATCAGCGTCACGACATAGACCCAGATCATCGGCATGTTGATGGAGCGTGCCCGCTCACCCAGGCTGCCGACGACATAGTCCCAGGCGCCGGGAATGATGGCGACGGCGAAGACCAGGATCGCCACATCCACCAGCCGGGCGACCGCCCATTGTGCCGGCTTGGGCAGCAGCAGGATGAACATGTCCACGTTCACCAGCTCGCCGCGCAGCAGCGCCAGCCCGCAGGAGAAGGCAACGAGATGGACCAGCGCGAAGCGGGCCACCTCCTCCGTCCAGGCCGGGGATGGGAAGCCGGGCACGCGGCCCAGCACCTGGATGGTCACGACGATGATGAGGACGCCGATGGCCGCCAGGGTACCCCAACGGCAAAGGGCGGATACGGCCGACACCAGGGCGGCAAAGGCTGTGCGCATCTGAAGGGCTCTTGCAGTTGGGGAGAGCGCACCCGAGGAGATCCCCCTCTCCCCCCTGGGGAGAGGGTCGGGGTGAGGGGATGCACGGCGTGGCTATCGCGAGAATCCTTGCCATGCGTCCCCCTCACCCTAACCCTCTCCCCGGGGGGGAGAGGGGATCCCGTATCGGTTGGGGAGGGTGTTAGGCCTCACTTCACCGCGAGGATTTCGTCGTAGATCGGCTTGATCTCCGGCGACAGCGCGGCGACCACGGCGGCGCGGCCCTTCTCCGCGAAGGCGGCCTTGTCGACCGTGACGAACTCCATGCCCTTGGCCTTCAGGTCGGCAGCCAGCTTGGCCTCATCCTCGATGAACAGCTTGCGCTCGGCGGCCTGCGCCGCCTTGGCGGCTTCCATGATGGCGGTGCGCTGTTCGGCCGGCAGGCGGCCCATCTTCTTCGATCCGCCGACCAGATAGATCCAGCTGATGACGTGTTCCGTCAGGTTCACGTATTTCTGGACCTCGTAGAAGCTGGCCGACTTGATCAGGGCCAGCGGGTTCTCCTGCGCCTCGATGGTGTCGTTCTGCAGTCCGGTGAAGACCTCCGAGAAGGCCATCGGCGTCGGCTTGGCGCCCAGCCCCTGCCAGAAGGACACGAACAGCGGCACGTTCGGCACGCGCATCTTCAGGCCGTTCAGCTCGTCCGGCGACTTGATCGGGCGCTTGCTGGTCAGGTTGCGCGGGCCGCGGGCGAAGTAGGTCAGCGGAACCAGCTGGGTCTTCTGCTCGATAGCTTCGGCGATCTTCCGGCCCGGCTCGCCGGTGACGACCTTGTCCAGATGGTCGAGATCGCGGATGCCGTAGGGGACCGCCAACAACGCCGCGGCCGGCGCCCAGTTCTGCAGGGATTCACCGGTGATGGTGAAGTCGATGGTGCCGAGCTGGATGCCCTTGATCAGGTCGGTTTCCTTGCCGAGCTGCTCGTTGGGGAACACCTTGACCTCGACGGCGCCGTTGGTGCGCTTGGCGACTTCCTCGGCGAAGACCAGCGAAGCCTTGTGCCAGACATTTTCCTCGTTGGCGAGATGGCCGAGCTTCAGCGTCGTCTTGGCCTGGGCGCGGACGATGGCCGGGGCGGCGATGCCGCCAAGCAGCGTCGCACCGGCGGCGATACCGGCGCCGAGACCGATGCTCTTGGCCAGCGTGCGGCGCGAGATCGGGGTCTTGCTGTTCATCCTGGTGTCCCTCCGTTTTGAGCGGATCTCGTCCGCCATTGTTTGACTGGTGGCTGCCGTTCGTCCGGCGATCAGCTTTCGAAGTCGAGCTGCACCTTGATGGTGCTGGACGGGTCGGTCTCGATCAGGGAGAAGGCGCTCGCCGCGTCGGCGATCGGGAAGACCTGGGTAATCATCGCCGCCGGCTGCAGCTTGCCGCTCTCCAGCCAGTCGATCACCTGGGGCAGCAGGCGGCGGTTCAGGCGGGAACCGACCAGCGTCAGCTCCTTCTTCACGATTTCCTGCTGGCTGATGTTGCAGGGGGCGGGGGAGAAGCCCAGAAGGCCGATGCGCGCCGCCGGGCTGGCGAGGCGGCAGGCCTCCTCCAGCAGGGCCGGGACGCCGGCCCCATCGATCACCACCGTGGGGCCGAGCCCGTCATTCTCGTCGCGCACCGCGTCCGGCACCGACACGCGCGAGGAGTTGAGGACGACGTCGGCGCCGAACTCCTTCGCACGCTCCAGCCTCTTGTCGTCCAGGTCGGCGACGATGCAGCGGGCGCCGTGCAGCTTGGCGACCTGCACCACCGTCAGCCCGACCGTGCCGGCGCCATAGACCAGCAGCGTGTCGTCGGCGCCGATGCCCGTGCGCGACAGCACGTTGGCGGCGATGGACAGCGGCTCCGCCAATGCTGCGACGGAGATGGGCAGGTCGGAGCGCACCTTGACCGCATTGGCCGCCGGCACCACCACATGGTTGCGGAATCCGCCGTCGCGGTGGACGCCGAACACCTCCAGATTGGCGCAGACATTGGTCCGCCCGGCGCGGCAGGCGTAGCAGCGGCCGCAGGACACCACCGGATCGACCACCACATGGTCGCCGGCCGCCACGTTGGTGACGCCGTCGCCGACCGCCTCGACCGTGCCGGCGAACTCGTGGCCGATCACGCGGGGATAGACCGCGAAGGGATTGGAGCCGTGGTAGATGTGCAGGTCCGATCCGCAGATGCCCGCGCGCTGAACACGCACCAGCACCTCGCCGGCCTTGACCGGTCCGGACTCCGGGGTGTTTTCGGGGCGAAGGGCCAGCACATGCGGCTTTTCGACGGTCAGGGCAACCACGGGAACACTCCCTAGAGAAGGTGATGCTTTGGAAGCGGGGTCAGGCGGTGGCGGCGACCACGGCGCGGGCACCCTCGGCGAACAGGCGCTTGAGCGCGGCGTTGACCTGTCCAGTGAAGCGCGGGTCGCGCGGCAGATCCTCGCCGAACACCGCGGTCAGGCCGAACAGTGCCTCGGCCAGCCGGTCCGGGTTGCCAGCGGTTGATGCGGCGATCTCCGCAAGCCGGGTGGACAGCGGATCGCGCACGTCGATGGGTTGGCCCTTCTCGTCGATGCCGGCGACGTAGCGCATCCAGGCGGCGACGGCCAAGGCCAGCCGGTCGATGGGCTCCCCGGCGGCCAGCCGGTCGCGGATCGGGTTCAGCAGGCGCTGCGGCAGCTTCTGCGTGCCGTCCATAGCGATCTGCCAGGTGCGGTGGCGCAGTGCCGGATTGCGGAAGCGGGCGATCAGCGCGTCCTTGTACTGCTCCAGATCCGCACCGGACGGCATGTGCAGGGTCGGGCCGGTCTCCCGGTCCATCAGGTTGCGGACCAGCGTGGCGAAGGCGGGATCGGCCATGGTGTCCGACACCGTCTCGTAGCCGGCCAGATAACCCAGATAGGCGATGGTGGAGTGGCTGCCGTTCAGAAGCCGCAGCTTCATCGTCTCATAGGGATGGACGTCGGCGACCAGCTCGACCCCCACCGTCTCCCAGGCCGGGCGGCCGGCGGGGAAGCGGTCTTCGACCACCCACTGGGTGAAGGGCTCCGTCACCACCGGCCAGGCATCCTGCTGGCCGAGAGAGTGGGACACGCGGGCCCGGTCGGCCTCGGTGGTGGCGGGCACGATGCGGTCGACCATGCTGTTCGGGCAGGCGACGGTCCCAGCCACCCAGGCGCCGAAATCCGGATCGCGCAGTTCGGCGAAGCGGCGCAGGATGCGGGCCACCGTGTCGCCGTTGCTCGGCAGGTTGTCGCAGCTCAGAACAGTGAAGGGCTCCACCCCGGCGGCGCGGCGGCGGGCCAGAGCCTCCGCAATGAAGCCGATGGCGGTGCGCGGATTGCCGGGATTGTCCAGGTCGTGGCGGATGTCGGGGTGATCCTCGTTCAGCGCGCCGGTCGCCGGGTCGTGGCAATAGCCCTTCTCCGTCACCGTCAGGGTGACGATGCGCACCGACGGGCGGCACATCCGCTCCAGCACCGCCTGGGGATCCTCATGCGCCACCAGCAGTTCCAGCAGGCAGCCGATCACCCGCAGCCGTTCCCCCGCCGCATCGCGCACCGCGACGGTGTAGAGCCCGTCCTGGGGTTCCAGCGCATCGCGGGTGTCCGGGCTGCGCAGGCTGACGCCGGCGATACCCCAGGGCCCGAACTGCTTTTCCAGCAACGCGTCGGTGTAGGCAGCCTGATGGGCGCGCTGGAAAGCGCCGACGCCGAGATGGACGACTCCGAGGTCCAACGCCTTGCGGTCGTAGGCCGGCCGCGCCACCGTCGCCGGCAGGTTGGACAGACCGGTGGCGCCGAGACGGGGCAGGGAAGAGGGCGCAGGCGATTGCATGTGGATCGGTTTCCTTCCCGGCGAAGCATGGGCGCGAGGCTCCGCCTCGCATTCTTGTATGGTAGTATGTCAAAGCGGGCAGGCGGGGGCAACCCGGATTGTTCCGCAGAGAGATGATAAGGCGCCGCAATAAGGTGATATGCCGATGCTGCGCCGATCAGCGCATTCCGGCAACCTTGGAGCGGCCGGCGGATCGGGAGGGGGCCTTGGGGGCCGGCGGCGCCACACCGTCCTCCTGCGTGAACAGGTCGGGGAACCTGCCTTCCAGTTCGGGCAGCGAGGTCAGGATCTCGCGCAGGTGCATGCCCATCGCCGCCTCGGCCTTGACAGGATCGCGGGCGATGATGGCCTCCAGCACCGCCTGATGCTGCGAGATCAGCCGGCGGATCGGCGTGGCGTAAGGCACGCTGAGGTAGCGGACGCGGTCCATCTGGGCCTTCGTCTCCTCCACGATGCGCCAAGCGTAATCGCACTCCGCCCCGATGGCGATGGTGCGGTGGAAGGCCTCGTCCAGCTCCAGGAAGCGCACCGGCACCGGTTCGTCGGCGATGTCCCACTGGGCCTTCAGGTTGTCGCGCAATTCGGCGAGGCCGGCCGGCGTGATGGTCTCGCAAGCCTTGCGGACGACCGCGGTCTCCACCGCCTCGCGGACGAAACGGGCATCGAGCACCTGCTTGACCGAGATCTTGACGACGAAGGTGCCGCGCTGCGGCCGGATGGTCAGCAGGCCGGACTCGCTCAGCTTGATGAAGGCCTCGCGCACCGGTTGGCGGCTGACGCCGAGCTGATCGGCGATCTCCTGCTCGGACAGGGCTTGACCGGGGCGGAACTGCATCGTCACGATGGCTTGGCGCAGCACCCGGTACACGCGCCGCGCGATCGGCTCCCCGGAGTCCACGTCGATCTTGTTCAGCATCGCTTCGCCATCCTGTCAGCCCGCCCTTTCCCCTGCCTGCTCCGTCATACGGAGCATAGGCGAGGGGAAACAATCAGTGAAGCATACTACCATACTAGTTGGGAAGCAAGCCCTCCGGTTCCCGGCGCCCTTATGCGACGTCGCATTTCATAGCGCTGCGACTTATGGAAATCATTTCGCACCAGCACAGGGACGGTTGAAACTTCCCGAGGAATCGGCATGCTGTCGCCGATGGTCTGACCACTTCGCGTGCAGGGGCATGCTCCTGCCCGGAATTTGACCATCCCTATTCATGCATTCAGTGCCAGCGCATCGACCCTATCCGTCCATCCTCGACCAGGAAACCGTCGCCCATGTCCGCCATCCTGCTGCAGGAAATTTCCGAGACGAAGGACCAGCCGCTCCGCGAAGACATCCGCCTGCTGGGGCGCATCCTGGGCGATACCGTCCGCAGCCAGGAAGGAGAGGCGGTGTTCGACATCGTCGAGCGCATCCGCCAGACCTCCATCCGGTTCCACCGCGAAGAGGACCAGGGCGCCCGCAAGGAGCTGGAGGCGATCCTGAACAGCCTGTCGCCGCCGCAGACGGCGCGGGTGGTGCGGGCCTACAGCTTCTTCTCGCACCTCGCCAACATCGCCGAGGACCAGCACCACATCCGCCGCACCCGCGCCCATGCTCTCGCCGGTTCGGCGCCGCGCGAAGGCACCATGGCCCATGCGCTGGAGGAGGCGACCAGGGCCGGCGTCACCACGCAGCAGCTGAAGGAATTCTTCGACGGCGCGCTGGTCAGCCCGGTGCTGACCGCCCACCCGACCGAGGTTCAGCGCAAGAGCATCCTCACCGTTCAGATGGAGGTCGCCAAGCTGCTGGCCGAGCGCGACCACGGCCCGATGACGCCGGAGGAGGAGGAAACCAACCTCGAATCCCTCCAGCGCGCCGTGCTGACGCTGTGGCAGACCGCGATCCTGCGCGCCACCAAGCTGGCGGTGACGGACGAGGTGGCGAATGGCCTGACCTTCTACGACTACACCTTCCTGCGCGAGATGCCGCGCTTCTACGCCCAGCTGGAAGACCATCTGCGGCGGATGGACCCGTTCTGGGCGACGACGGAGCTGCCGTCCTTCCTGCGCATGGGCAGCTGGATCGGCGGCGACCGCGACGGCAACCCCTTCGTCACCGCTCCCGTCCTGCGTCAGGCGATGCGGATGCAGAGCACCCGCGCCCTGCAATTCTACCTGGACGAACTGCACGCGCTGGGCGCCGAACTGTCGCTGAGCACCCGCGTCATCGACGTGTCGGAACCGCTGCGCCAGCTGGCGGAGCGCTCCCCCGACCCGTCGCCGCACCGCAAGATGGAGCCGTACCGCCGCGCCATCTCCGGCATCTATGCGCGGGTTGCCGCGACGCTGCGGACGCTTGACGGGCTGGAGGCGCCGCGCCACGCCGTGGGCGAGGCGCCGCCCTACCTGACGCCGGCCGAGTTCCGCGCCGACCTGGAGATCATCGACCGCTCGCTGACCGTCAACGGCTCGGCGGCGCTCGCCAAGGGCCGGCTGCGCCACCTGCGCCGGGCCGTCGACCTGTTCGGCTTCCATTTGGCCAGCATCGACCTGCGCCAGAACTCCGACGTGCATGAGCGGTCGGTGGCGGAGCTGCTGTCCTTCGCCGATGCCGGCATCGACTACACGTCGCTGTCGGAAGACGAGCGGATCGAGCTGCTGGTCCGCGAACTGGAGACCAACCGGCCGCTCGCCTCGCGCTATGCCGATTATTCGGAAGAGACCGCGTCGGAACTCGACATCCTGCGCACCGCCGACGATGCGCGCGCCCGCTTCGGGACGGACGCGGTGGTGAACTGCGTCATCTCCAAGACCGACGGCGTGTCGGACATCCTGGAGGTCGCGGTCCTTCTGAAGGAAGCCGGGCTGCTGCGGCCGAAGGACAAGGCGCTGGACCTGAACATCGCGCCGCTGTTCGAGACCATCGGCGACCTGCGCAACTGTGCCGCCACCATGGACCGGCTGCTGTCGATTCCCACATACCGGCGCTTCCTGGAAAGCCGCGGCAACCTGCAGGAGGTGATGCTCGGCTATTCGGACAGCAACAAGGACGGCGGGTTCCTCACCTCCGGCTGGGAGCTGTACAAGGCGGAGATCGCGCTGGTCGAGGTGTTCGCCAAGCATGGCGTGCGGCTTCGCCTGTTCCACGGCCGCGGCGGCTCGGTCGGCCGTGGCGGAGGTCCCAGCTATCAGGCGATCCTGGCCCAGCCGGCCGGCGCGGTGCAGGGCGCCATCCGCATCACCGAACAGGGCGAAGTCATCGCCGGCAAATATTCCAATCCGGAAGTCGGCCGCCGCAACCTGGAAACGCTGGCGGCGGCGACGCTGGAAGCGACCCTGCTGCACCCGGAATCGGCGGAGCCCTGCACCGACGTGTTCCTCCAGACCATGGAAGAGCTGTCGGAGCATGCCTTCAAGGCCTATCGCGGGCTGGTCTACGAGACCGAGGGCTTCGAGAAGTATTTCTGGGAATCGACGGTGATCGGCGAGATCGCCAACCTCAACATCGGCAGCCGCCCGGCCTCGCGCAAGAAATCGACCAGCATCGAGGATCTGCGCGCCATTCCCTGGGTGTTCAGCTGGGCGCAATGCCGCCTGATGCTGCCGGGCTGGTACGGATTCGGCTCGGCGGTGAAGGCCTATCTGGCCCAGCACCCCGACGGCATGGAGCGGCTGCGCGCCATGCACCGCGACTGGGGCTTTTTCCGCACGCTGCTGTCCAACATGGACATGGTGCTGGCGAAGTCGAACCTCGCCATCGCGTCCCGCTATGCCGGGCTGGTGTCGGATCCGGCGCTGCGCGATGCCATCTTCTCCCGCATCCGGGCGGAATGGCAGGACTGCATCGAGGTGCTGCTGGCGATCACCGAGCAATCGGCCCTGCTGGAGAAGAACCCGCTGCTGGCACGGTCAATCCGCAACCGCTTCCCCTATCTGGACCCGCTCAACCACGTCCAGGTCGAGCTGCTGAAGCGCCACCGCACCAGCGACAGTGGCGAGCAGATCGCTCGCGGCATCCATCTGACCATCAACGGCATCGCCGCCGGCCTGCGCAACAGCGGCTGATCCGCCGGCACCATCCCACCAGCGGTACCCGTTGCAGGTGCACTTCAAGAGAGCCCCTCCTCCTTACGGAAGAGGGGCTCTCTTCGTTTGTGAGCATCCGCAAAATCGCTTCGGGCAGCCATCTTGTCCTATTCTTGTGCAGTGCCGTCCAAGTCTTCGCCGCTGCAAAATGACGCAGACGATTTCGAATGGCTGAGCCGCAAAAAGTCATGACATCTTGCCAAAATCCGAATTGAAGGCAGACGAATAGTTTGATAGCTGTCGCCTCCTGACCAGGAGGATTGGTATGACCACTCAGTCGCAACAGCAGCAGATGGCCCAGCCGGACGAGGTTCGGGCGCAAGGGGCGGCCGGCGCCGTCAGCACCCAGCAGGGCGCCACCGCCGCCGGCGAACAGGAAGAGCGTCTTGTCTGGGGCGGTGCCTGCGGCGCCGGTGCCGGGGCGGCGATCCTGTGGCAGCCGGTCACCGTCCAGGGAAGCCATCGGCGGTGACCGGTTTCGGGATGGTCGAGATCCTGGCTCTACCCCGCCGCTCCGCAGGTCGGACGACGGGGTAGAGCCAGCCGGTTTTCTGCCCCCTCTGCTGTCTTCAGCCCGCCCGCATGCGGTTGACCAGACTGTCGACCTGCGAGCCCAGCGACCGCACCTCGTCCGCCACGGTGGAGGACGCCGTCAGCACGCGGGTGGCGGATTCGCCCGATTCCGCGGCGGCCCGAGCGACGGAATCGATGTTGCGGCGGACATGCTGGGTGCCGTCGGCGGCCTCGCCCACATTGCGGGCGATCTCGCGGGTGGCCGCACTCTGCTGCTCGACCGCCGCCGCGACGGTGGCGGCGATCTCGTTGATCTCGCGGATGGTGCCGGCGATGGAGCGGATGGCGTCCACCGCATCCTGGGTCACCGACTGCATCGCCTGAATCTGGCTGGAGATCTCCTCCGTCGCCTTGCCGGTCTGGTTGGCGAGGCTCTTCACCTCCGATGCCACCACCGCGAAGCCCTTTCCGGCCTCACCGGCGCGCGCCGCCTCGATGGTCGCGTTCAAGGCCAGCAGGTTGGTCTGGCTGGCAATGTCGTTGATCAACTGCACGACCTCGCCGATCTTGTTGGCCGACTGCGACAGCCCCTCCACGGTGCGGTCGGTGCGTTCGGCCTCGCCGGCCGCCTTGCGGGCGATCTGGCTGGAGGCGTGGACCTGGCTGCCGATCTCCTGGATCGAGGCCGACAGCTCCTCCGTCGCGGCGGCGACCGCTTTGACGCTGCCTTCGGCCTGCTGCGAGGTGCTGGCGGCGGTCGCGGCCTCGCCGGTGGTGGCCTCCGCGTTGCGGCTCATGCGCTGGGCCATGTCCTGCATCTCGCCGGCCGCACGGGCGACGCGGTCCAGCACGCCGCGGACGCTGCTTTCGAAATTCTCCGCCATCTCGACCATGGCCCGACGGCGCTCGCCGGCGGCCCGGCTGCGTTCGGACTCGGCGCGCGCGTTGGCGGCGTTGGCCTCGTTGGCGGTGTCGCGGAAGATCATCAGCGCGCGGGTCATGTCGCCGATCTCGTCGGAGCCGGCGGCGGGGATCGGGGCGTTGAGGTTGCCGCCGGCGATCGCCCGCATGGCATCGGACAGGGCGCTCAGCCGGGCGACGATGTTGCGGCCGACCACGAACCAGGCCAGCGCCGCGGCGCCGACAAGGCTGGCGGCAGCGAACAGGATCAGCATCATGCGGCCGGCGGACAGCGCATCGGTGGCACCGGCGGCGGCGGAGTCGGCCTCCTGTTTCATCGCCGCGATCTGGCCGTCGATCATCCCGGCGAATTCCTGGGCGATCTGCCGGTTCTCGGCCAGGATCAGTTCGTTCTCGTCGACCGCATGCAACTCCGACTGGCGCAGCGCGAACAGGCTGGACTCGCCTCTGCCGAAGCCGATCAGGGCCTCGGCGCTCTTGACCAGCTTGGGAAGCCCGTCGTCGCCGACCGACTGCAAGGACTTCAACCGTTCCGCCATCGCCTTGGCGGCGGCGGCATAGCGGGCTTCCAGCGTCGCCAGCCTGTTCTCCGTCGGGGCCTGCATCGCCTCGTTCAGGGCACCGACGGTGGCGGCGGCATAGGTCGACAGCTCCAGATATGTCCGGAAGCGGGCCAGCCCGTCCCCCAGCAGGTCCTGCATCGAATCGCGGGTCTGCGAGCGGATGTTGACGCTGGACAGCTTGATCTCGGCCTTCAGCCGCATAAGCGGCGATTCCATCTGCTCCAACAGCGCCGCCTGCTTGCGCGCCGCCTCGGCCAGCAAGTTGGCGATCTTCTGGGCGATGGCGGCGCGCTCGCCGCCGTCGGCCGGCAGTTGCAGCAGCTTGCGGCGCAGGTCGAACAACCCGTCGGCGCCGTCGCCCAGCAGGAAGAAGGCGTCGAGCCCGTCGGAGGTCTCCTTGCTCAGGCGGCTGCCGACCTGCGCGGTGGCGCTGACCATGCGGGCGGCGGCTTCCAGATAGGATTGCTGGTGCTGGGTGATGGCTAAGGCGGTTTCGGCTCCGCCGGCGCGGGTCAGCGCCTCGGACGCGACGCTCAGGTCGCCGCGCACCTCGTACATGGTGATCAGCGAGCGCACGGCGTCTCCGAGCGCGTTCATGTCGCGTTCGGTGCTGGCGTCCAGGGTCTCGCCCTTGCCGCGTAGGGTCGCGCCGGCCCGGTCGGTCAGGGGGGCCAGGGCCGCCAGGAAGGTGTCGTAGGAGGTGGCCAGCCCGACGCCCATCTCCTCGCGGGTGGCGCGGACCGACAGGCGCCGGTTGACGGCGGCGTTTTCCTTGTCCAGCGTGACGACCAGCGCCTCGGTCTTGGCCCGCAGTTCCGGGATGCGGGCATCGCCGGGCCGGCGATTGCCCAACTCGTCCACCAGGGCGCCCAGCGTCTTGGCACTGCCCATGATGTCGCGATAGGCACGCTCGCGCTCGGCCTGCGTCTCGGCGGCATCCAGCACCGGCGCGGCGGCGGCGATGCCGCCGCTTTCGCCGGACAGCCGCTTGGCCAGCTCCATTTCCGGCAACCCGGTGCCGACGATCCGCGTCAGCGGCGCCTCCACCGCGGAAAAGGAGGTGAGCCCGACGATGCTGGCGGCGACCGTCATGCCGGCCATGCCGGCGAAGGCGAGCAGAAGCTTGCCGCGAACGCCCAGGCGGCGGGCGCGTGGCTCGCCGTTCTTGCGGTCGGGCATCATGGTGTCGTCGCGGACATCGATCGTCATGTTTCGTCCCTGCTCCCCCGGAATGATGTGACTGGCCGGGCTTGGCACCCGTCTTGTTCGTTCCCGCCCCTCACTGCTGGGCAGACCAACCATACCGCAGTGTGGTTGACAGATCCTTACGGGGGAACTCTCATTTTCTGCCATTCATTGGCATAGTCGCTTTCGGCGGCACACCGGCAGACCGGCGGCGCCTCATGCGTCATTATGACCATCGGCATGAGACGAACGTTATAGAGGCTCTTCTCCCCCGCCACCCCGTGTTAGTCTTCCGCGCGAGACATCGGCGATGGGGAAACGCATGCGGGTCTGGCAGACGGTGTTCGCGCCCTCGGCGGCGGAGGTTTCTCCGCAGCCCGTCCCGCAAGGGGCCGATCTGGTGCTGGTCTTCGGCTCCGTCGCCCATTACGACGCGCCGGGTTTCGCGACGAGACTCGCCGATACCTTCCCCGGTGCCGTGCTTGCCGGATGCAGCACTGCGGGCGAGATCGTCGCCGACGGCGTGCTCGAAGAATCCTGCACCGTCACCGCCATCCGCTTCGACCGGGGCACCGTCGCCGCGGCGGAGGCCGGCATCGCGGCCATCGACGATAGCCAGCCGGCGGGGGAGGCGTTGGGAGAGGCGCTTGCCGCCCGGCCGGGGCTGTCGGGGGTGCTTCTGTTCGCCCGCGGCGTGGCGGTGAACGGCAGCGCTCTGATCGATGGGCTGGTGTCACGCCTGCCGGCCGGGGTGCCGGTATCGGGCGGACTGGCCGGCGACGGCGGCGCCTTCGCCCGCACGCTGGTGCTGTCGCCGTCCGGCGTGTCCGGCGCCCGCGCAGTGGCGGTAGGGATTTACGGCGATGGGCCGCATCTCGGGCTCGGCTCCGTCGGCGGGTGGGAGCCGTTCGGGCCGGCGCGCAAAGTGACGCGAGCCGTCGGCAACCTGCTGTTGCAGCTGGATGGGGAACCGGCGCTGAACGTCTACAAGCGCTATCTCGGCGACTATGCCCGCGACCTGCCGGCGTCGGGGCTGCTGTTCCCGTTCGAGCTTCTGAACGGAAACCATGATTCGGTCGGGCTGATCCGCACCATCCTGGGCGTCGACGAGCCGGCGGGCGGGCTGATCCTGGCCGGCACGGTGGAGGAGGGCTTCTATCTCCGGCTGATGCATGCCAGCACGGACGGGCTGGTCGACGGAGCGGAGCAGGCGGGAGCCATTGCCGCCGCCGGCACGGAGTCGGACGCCGAGGCCGCAGAGGGGGACCGGCTCGCCCTGCTGGTCAGCTGCGTCGGGCGCAAGCTGGTGCTGGGCGACCGGGTGGAGGAGGAGGTGCAGGCGGTGGCCGACCGGCTGGGTGCCGGCACCCTGCTGACCGGCTTCTACTCTTATGGCGAGATCGGGCCGATGCGCGATCTGGTCGATTGCCGCCTGCACAACCAGACGATGACGGTCGCCTTGCTGACGGAACGCTGAGCGCATGCACCGCCTGCTGCAAAGCCAATTCAAGCGCGTGCTGGGCCTGCAAAGCGCGGAAGCGGTGGAGTCCGTCCTGACGGAGCTGAAGGCGCTTGCCGGCCGGACCGGTCTGTCGCCGGAGGCGGCGCGGATGCTGGACGGGTTGCCGGCTCTGTTCGGCCGCATCGGCCAGAGCTACGAGCAGGCGGATCGCGACCTGACCCTGCGGGCGCGCAGCCTTCAACTGAGTTCGGAGGAACTGGCCGACGCCAACGAGCGGCTGCGGCAGGAGGCGGCGGTCCAGGCCCATGCGATCCGCCGCCTGCGCGGCGTCGCCAACAGCCTGCTGCGTGCCGACAGCCGCCCGGAGCTGCCGGATTCCGCCGACAGCAGTCCGACCGACAGCCTGGAGCGGCTGAGTCAGTTGATGGCGGCGCTGGTGGAGGAACGCTCCGCCGCCCAGCGGGCGCTGGAACAGCAGAAATTCGCGCTGGACCAGCATGCCATCGTCAGCATCACCGACCACCGCGGCATCATCACCTATGCCAACGACAAGTTCTGCCAGATCAGCGGCTTTTCCCGCGAGGAACTGCTGGGCCGTTCGCACCGCATCGTGAACTCGGGCCGCCACCCGTCCGGCTTCTTCGCGGAGATGTGGCACACCATCATGGACGGGCAGGTCTGGCATGGCGAGGTCTGCAACCGGACCAAGGCGGGCGAAGACTATTGGGTGGCCGCCACCATCGTGCCGCTGCTGACCGCCGACGGACAGCCGCACCAGTACATCGCGATCCGCACCGACATCACAGAACGCAAGCGGATGGAAGCCGAGCTGGAGGAAAGCCGCCGCTTCCTGCAGAGCATCACCGACAGCATGGGCGAGGGCGTCTTCTCGCTGGATCGCAACGGCTTCTGCACCTTCCTGAACCCGGAAGCGGAACGGCTGCTCGGCTGGTCGCTGGAGGACCTGCGCGGGCTGACCCTGCACGACGCCGTCCACTACAAGGATGGACAGGGCGAACCGGTCGACCGCAAGGACTGCGCCGTCCTGAACAGCGTCCGCCGCGGCGACTCCTATCGGTCCGAAACCGACCATTTCGTCCGGCGCGACGGCACCGTCTTCCCCATCGCCATCACGGCGGTGCCGTTGCGCGAGGAAGGACGGATCGTCGGCTCCGTCACCGTCTTCCAGGACATCACCGAACGCCAGCGCATGCTGACCGCCCTGCAGGAGAGCGAGGAGCGGCTGACCGTGGCGCTGGACGCGTCCAACACCGGGCTGTGGGACTGGAACCCGGTGACCGATCACGCCTTTTTCTCCGACCGCTGGCTCGGCATGCTGGGCTACGCCCCCGGCGAACTGCCGCCCTGCGGCGCCACCTGGCTGGGGCTTCTGCACGAGGACGACCGGGACCGTGTTCTCGCCATCCTGGAGGAGCATGTCGCCGGTCGCCTTGCGGTATACGAGGTCGAGTTCCGCATGCGCCACAAGTCCGGCGCCTGGGTCTGGGTCCTGTCGGCCGGCAAGGTGACGGGACGCGACGCGGCGGGCCGGCCCACCCGCATCACCGGCATTCACAAGGACGTGACCGACCGCAAGCGCACCGAGGACGAGCTGGCGCGCGCCAAGGAGGAGGCCGACCGCGCCAACCGGCAGAAGAGCGATTTCCTGGCCAACATGAGCCACGAGATCCGCACGCCGATGAATGCGGTGATCGGCCTCAGCCATTTGATGATGAAGACCGACCTGACGCCGCGGCAGCGCGATTACCTGGACAAGATCCACGCGTCCTCGCGCAGCCTGCTCGGCATCATCAACGACATCCTCGACTTCTCCAAGGTCGAGGCCGGCAAGCTGACCATCGAGACGATCCCCTTCCACGTCGGCGACGTCCTGCAGGAGGTGGCGACCGTCGTCCTGCCCAAGCTGCGGGAAAAGGGGCTGGAGCTGATCGTCGACCTGAACGGCGACGTGCCGGGCATGCTGGTGGGCGATCCGCTGCGGCTGGGACAGGTAATCCTGAACCTCGTTTCCAACGCGGTGAAGTTCACGGAGCGGGGTGAGGTGGTGGTGACGGTGGGCGGCCGCATCGGCACCGGCGACGATTACCGTCTGGAGGTGGAAGTCTGCGACAGCGGGATCGGCATGTCGCCGGACCAGACGGCGGCTCTCTTCCGCCCCTTCACCCAGGCCGACAGCTCCACCACGCGGCGCTTCGGCGGGACCGGGCTGGGGCTGGCGATCTGCCGGCAGCTGGTGGAGCTGATGGGCGGCCGCGTTTCGGTGGAAAGCCGGCCCGGGGAGGGCAGCATCTTCCACTTCTCCGTCCGTTGCCGCGTCGCAGCCGGAGAGACGGCCGCCGAACGGCTGCCGCGTCACCTGATGGACCGGCGGGTGCTGGTGGTCGATGACAGCGACGCCGTGCGCTCCATCCTGACCGACATGCTGGAGCGCTTCGGCCTGACCGTGGAATCGGTGGCGGACGGCCTGTCGGCGCTCCGCCGCCTGGAGGATGGGCAGGCAGCCAGCCAGCCGCCGGTGGAGCTGGTGGTGCTGGACTGGCGCATGCCCGACCTGGACGGGGTGGAGACGCTGCGCCGCCTGCGCGCCTTGCCGGGCGTCCAGCCGCCGGTGGTGATGACCACCGCCTATGGAGCCGACGGCGTGCAGGGCGCCCTTGAGGAAACGCTGCCGGGCGGCGGGCCGGTCACCGCTGTGCTGGAGAAGCCGGTGACGCCGTCGGCCATGTTCGATTCGGTGATGATGGCGCTCGGCGGCGCCGGTCCCCGCATGGCCGACGCCCTCCGCCGCGCCCACGACCCGGCCCAGTCGACGGAGCTGTCGGCGCTGGTCGGACGCAGCGTCCTGCTGGTGGAGGACAATCTGGTCAACCAGCAGGTCGCCTGCGGCCTCCTGGAGCTGGTCGGCATCGAGGCGATGGTGGTCGGCAGCGGCGAGGAGGCCCTGCAAGCCCTGCGCGAGGTCAGGTTCGACCTCGTGCTGATGGACGTGCAGATGCCGGGGCTGGACGGTTACGAGACCACCCGGCTGATCCGGCGCGAGTTGGAGCTGTCGGCCCTGCCCATCGTCGCCATGACCGCGCATGCCATGGCCGGCGACCGCGAGCGCTGCCTGGACACCGGCATGAACGACCATGTCTCCAAGCCGATCGACCCGGAGGCGCTCTATGCGGCGCTCGCCCGCTGGCTGAAGCCGGTTCGCGGGCTGGGCACCGGACTGGGAGGCGGGCTCGGAGGTGGGGCTGCGGCCGGAACGGCTTCGGCGCCGGTGGTGGCCGCCGTCTCCGCCGCACCGGCGCTGCCCGAAAACCTGCCGGCGCTCGACCTCGCCGTCGCCCGGCGCAACGTGAACGGCAACCTCGCCCTGCTGCGCCGCATCCTGATCGATTTCGCCGCCACCCATGCCGGAGAGGCGGCCCGTTTGGCCGCCGCAGCGCGGGAGGAGCGGTGGAAGGACCTGCTCCGCCTGTCCCACACCCTGAAGGGCACCGCCGCCACCATCGGCGCCATGGACCTGTCGGCCCTAGCCGGCGCGGTGGAGCGGGGGGCGATGACCTCGCCGCCCGTGCTGGAGGAGGGCGTGCTCGACCGGCTGGCCGGTGCGCTCGCCCTGGTGGTCGAGGGTATCGGCACCCTCGGCCGGCCGGCGGCGGAGGCCGCGGCGATGACGGATACGCCAACCGTGCAGCCGTCCGCAACCTTGCCACGCGATGCCTTGCGGGCGGCGCTGTCGCTCGCCGATCAGCTGGGCGGCCTGCTGATCGCCGGCGATCCAGAGGCCGGCGACATGGCCGACGGGCTGGCCCGACTGCTGGTCGGCAGCCCGGTCGCCGCGGCGGCCGACCGGGTGAACCGCCACGCCGGCGCCTTCGATTTCGAGGACGCCGCCACCGCGCTTGCCGAGTTGCGCGACCGGCTTCGCGACCTGAGGGAGACTCCGACATGAGCATGCCGCTCCAGACCGGCGACAGGCCGCGGGTTCTGATCGTCGACGACGAGCCGATCAACCTCAAGGTCATGGCCGACCTGCTGCGCGACAGCTATGGACTGATCGTGGCGAAGGACGGGCCGCAGGCGCTCGCCCGGCTGGCCGGCGGCCCGCTGCCGGACCTGATCCTGCTCGACGTGATGATGCCGGGCATGGACGGGGTGGAGGTGTGCAGACGGCTGAAGGAGGACGCCCGCACCCGCGACCTTCCGGTGATCTTCATCACCGCGATGGGGCAGGTCCACGACGAGACCCGCGGGTTCGACGTGGGTGCCGTCGACTACATCACCAAGCCGATTTCCCCGCCGGTGGTGCTGGCGCGGGTACGCACCCACATCGCCTTGCGCGAGGCCCGCCGGGCGCTCGCCGACCAGAACCGGCAGCTGGAGGACCGGGTGGCGGAGCGCACGCGCGACCTGCTGCGCGCCCAGGACGCCACCATCCGCGCCATGGCCTCGCTGGCCGAAACCCGCGACAACGAGACCGGCAACCACATCCGCCGCACCCAGAACTATGTGCTGGCGCTCGCCCTCCATCTCAGCCGCGACCCGCGCCATGCCGGGCAACTGGACGAGGAAACCATCGAACTGCTGTACAAGTCGGCGCCGTTGCACGATGTCGGCAAGGTGGGCATCCCGGATTCGATCCTGCTGAAGCCGGGAAAGCTGACCGACGACGAATTCCACATCATGAAGACCCACGCCGCACTGGGTCACGACGCCATCTTCGCCGCGGAAGGGGAAGCGGACATCACAGCCGGCGGAAGGGCGGCCAGCGAAAGCTCCTTCCTGCGCATCGCGCGGGAGATCGCGCACGGCCACCACGAACGCTGGGACGGCACCGGCTATCCCCAGGGTCTGGCGGGGGAGGCGATTCCGCTGTCGGCCCGCCTGATGGCGGTCGCCGACGTCTACGACGCCCTGATCAGCCGGCGCTGCTACAAACCGCCCTTCCCGCACGAGAAAGCGGCCGCCATCATCCGGGAAGGCAGCGGCAGCCATTTCGACCCTGCCGTCGTCGCCGCCTTCACCGCGCTGGAGGACGAGTTCAAGGACATCGCCGACCGCTACAGCGACGAGGGATGAGCCGTCCGGCGCTGGTCAGATCCAGGAATCACCTCCGTCGCCGCTGCCACCGTCATCGAAGGGCGCATCGTCGAACGACGCATCGTCTGCCAGCGGCGGGACGGGGTCGTAGGACGCATCCTGCACCGCGTCGGCCTGCGGTCCCTGATCGCCGCCGTAGTTGTTGTTGATCACCGTCTCGTTGATCGTCTCGCTGACCGGGGTCTGCGCCGCCGCCTCACCGAAGGGACCGGGTGAATGGTGCAGGAGGGAGGAGATGGCGCTCGCCGCCAGCATGCCACCGGCCACGCCCGCCGCCGTCTGCGCCGCTCCGGCGAAGAAGCCGCCGCCGCGTGGCGCCATTCCAGGGGCCATTCCGGGCGCCATGCCGGCCTGCGGGAAAGGCGGCGGCGCATAGGGTTGCTGCGGGTAGGCGGCGCCGGGTCCGCCACCCCACGGGCTGCGGCCGGCGGCCGGCTGGGGGGGTTGCGGGGCAGAGGCCGGGGCGGGGGGCGGCTCCGCACCCCGGCTCCAGGGACTGCGACCGAGGCCGAGCGCGTTCGACAGGAAGCCGCCGCCGGATGGCGCCGGCTGGGCCGGGCGGTCGCGCAGCTGCCGTTCCAGCTCCTCGATCCGGGTCTGCGCCGCGGTCAGCGCCTGCTGCTGCACCAGGACGGTCTGTGCCATGTAATAGGCGGACAGCGGCTGGTCCTGGACCGAGCGGCGGATGAAGTCCTCCGCCTCGCCATCGCGCGGCTGGGATTCCACCTCGCGCAGGCGGCGGAACAGGTCGGACAGAAGTGTGCGTTCCTCGGGGGTCATCGCCATCTCCTCGCGCCATTTCCTCGCGCGGCGTCCATCGCGCGGGCGCCATGCATGATGTGGAGTCGCCATCCCCCGGTGGACAAGTCCCCCTGGGGATGCACAGTTCGAGGGCGCTGTCGTCACCCCGAACAGCGGCCAAGCCATTTCATTACGGCTCTAAAGCAATATTGCGTTAGAGTGCCGATATGTTGCCGAACGTTCCGAACTTGGAGCATGAGTTGGTGGATCGTCGGGCTGACCATTGTGGGAATAGGGACGGCTATACCGGCTATGGCGTCGCCGGCTTAACATATGACATTGACGGGGGTGCCCTTTTTCCAGTCGATAGTCCACATTCTGGATGCGACCGCCGGGCGGCGCCGGTTGTGAAGCCGAGACCAAGAATGAACAGGCGCCGAGAGATGGTGGAACTGACCGACCTGGAGCGCGATGCGCTGACCGAGTTGGTGAACATGGGGGTCGGCCGCGCCGCCACCCATCTCAGCCGCATGGTCAACGACCAGGTTCTGCTGTCCGTCCCGACCGTGGACATCGTCAGCCGGCAGGAAGCATCCGATTTCCTGAGCGCGCGGGAGCGCAGCGGGCTGGTGGCGGTGGAGCAGCAGTTCCAGGGCTCCTTCGACGGTCGCGCCATGCTGATCTTTCCGGAGGCCAACAGCCTGGAACTGGCCCGCGCGGTGCTGGGCGGCGACCTGACCCTGGCGGAGATCGTCGATCTGGAACAGGACGCCCTGGCGGAGATCGGCAACATCATCCTGAACGGCTGCCTCGTCGTGGTCGCCAACGCCCTGAGGGATCGGCTGACCATCTCGCTGCCGGCGGTGCTGCGCGGCGACGGCGCCAACATCCTGAAGGACAAGGCGGGAGACGGCGACGAGCTGGTGCTGTTCCTCTACATCGATTTCACGATCCGCAGCCGCAGCATCCGCGGCTACATCGCCTTGCTGATGGGGGTCTCCTCGCTGGAGTCGCTGCAGCAATTGATCCACGCCTTCATCGAAGGCATCGCCTCCGAAGATCCCACATCCGCCGGAACGTCGCATGGTCCCCAGATTGCCTGAACAACCGATGTGGGCCCTGGATGTCCTGGGGGCGCTGGATGCAGGCATCCTGCTTCTCGACCGCCATTGCCGGGTCCTGTACTGGAACGGCTGGATGGAACAGGCCTCCACCCTGACCGCCCGGGAGATTCTTGGGCATGACCTGTTCGATGCGCTGCCGAACCTGCGCGAATCGCGCCTGCACATCGCGGTGCGCGACACGCTGGCGACCGGGGCGCCCGGCGTGCTGTCCCACACGCTGAACCCGATGCTGTTCCCGCTGCGCCTGCCGGACGGGCGGCGGATGGTCCACAATGTCGTGATCCGTCCGCTGCCGGCCCACGCCCAGACCACTGGAGGGATGGCCGGGGCAGAGGCGCGCTGCCTGATCCAGGTGACCGACGTCACCGCGTCGGTCAACCGCGAGCGTGTCCTGCGCGAGCAGCGCGACGCCCGGCACCGCGCCATCGTCGATACCGCTCCCGACGCCATCCTCACCACCGACACCCGCGGCATGGTGCAGTGGATGAACGGCGCCGCCATCCGCCAGTTCGACTATCGCCCGGAGGAGCTGATCGGCCAGAGCGTGACGGTGCTGCTGGGCGACGACGCGCCCGACTGGATCGCCATGGCCGAGCACAGCGGACCGGGCAGTTCCGGCAGTCTCGACGCCGTCACCCAGCCGGTGGAACTGTCCGGCCGGCGCCGCGACGGCAGCCACATCGACCTGGAACTGTCGATGGCGCGCTGGGACTCGGAAGGGCGCAGCTTCATCACCGGCATCCTGCGCGACATCACCGAACGCCGCCGCACCCGGGAAGAGCTGCGGACCAGCGCGCTCGCCATGCGACAGCTGGCCGAGCAGACCAAGGCGACGCTGGATGCTCTCCCCGCCTTCATCGCGGTGCTCGACCGCTCCGGCCACATCGTCTCGGTCAACCGCGCCTGGGCCGAAGCGGGACCGGAGACGACCTTCCTCGGTCAGGGCTGCATCGTCGGCGACGATTACCTCGAACATTGCGGCAAGGGCCAGACCGCCGACCCGCGGGCGGACGACGTGATGGACGGACTGCGCAGGCTGCTGAGCGACGGCGGACCGCCGGTGTCGGCGGAATACGTCACCTCCAACCAGCATTGGTTCCGCTGTCTCGCCGCCCCCATGCCGGCCGGCCCCTTCGGCGGCGCGGTGCTGATGCACATCGACGTGACGGAGATCAAGTCGATGGAAGCGGCCCTGCGCAAGCTGGTCGGCCAGAAATCGACCCTGCTGCGCGAGGTCAACCACCGCGTCAAGAACAGCCTGCAACTGGTGTCCAGCCTTCTGACCCTGCAGACCCTCAGCCTGCCGGACGAGGGGGTGCGGGTGCATTTCCAGGACGCCCGCAGCCGCATCGAGGCGATCGCCCGCGTCCACAACCGGCTCTATCAGGCCGACCAGTTCCAGACCATCGAGTTCGGCACCTACCTGAACGAGCTGTGCGAGGATCTGGCCCGCGCCTCGGGCGGCGAGAGCATGTGCGACATCGTCGTGCGGTCCGAGGTCATCGACCTGCCGATCGACCACGCCGCACCGCTGGGCCTGATCGCGAACGAACTGATCACCAACGCGGTGAAACATCGCGGCGGCGGACCGGCACGGGTGACGGTGACCTTCCGACGCGAGGGTGACGGCCTGTCCCTGACCGTGTCGGACCGCGGCCCGGGGCTGCCGTCCAACTTCGACATCCGCAAGAGCCGCAGCCTGGGCATGCGCCTGATCTCCAGCCTCGCCGGCCAGATCCGGGCCAGCGTGGACATCGACACGGCCCCGCAGGGGACCACCTTCCGGATCGAGCTTCCGGTGCCCGACGCGGTGCCGCTGCTGGAAGCTTCCTCCACCGAGGAGATCGACGGATGAAGATCCTGCTGGTGGAGGACGAGGTGCTGATCGCGCTGGAACAGCAGCTCTACCTTGAATCCGTCGGCCATAGCATCATCGGCCCCGCCGTCACGGCGACCGAGGCGGTGGAACTGGCCGAGGCAGACAAGCCGGACCTCGCGCTGGTCGACGTGCATCTGGGCATGGGCACCAACGGCATAGACGCCGCACGCGGCTTGAGCGCGCTCGGCGTGCCCTGCCTGTTCATCACGTCGTTCCGCGACGAATTGAAGAAGGACGGCCCGCTCACCGGCATCGGCTGCCTGCCCAAGCCCTTCACCGAGACAGGGCTCCTCGCCGCCGTCGACGTCGCCCGCGCGGTCCTGGCGGGGGAGACGCCGCGCAACGTGCCGCAGACGATGGAACTGTTCGTGTGAAGGGGGGCTGGCTCAGCCCCCGATGCGCCGCACCGGCTCCGGTGCCGTCTGCTGCTCGAACAGGCGGCGGTAGAGCCCGCCTGCGCGGTGGAGCAGGGCGGCGTGGCTGCCTTCCTCCACCACCCGGCCCTGGTTGAAGACCAGGATGCGGTCCAGCGTGCGCACCGTGGACAGGCGGTGGGCGATGATGATGGCGGTCCGGCCCTGCATCAGCCGTTCGATCGCCTCCTGGATCAGCGCCTCCGATTCCGAATCCAGGCTGGAGGTCGCCTCGTCCAGGATCAGGATCGGCGCGTCGGCCAGGAAGGCGCGGGCCAGCGCCACCCGCTGACGCTCGCCGCCCGACAGCTTGACGCCGCGCTCACCGACCAGCGTCGCATAGCCCTTCGGCAGGCGTGCGATGAAGTCGTGGGCGTTGGCGAGCCTGGCCGCCCGCTCGATCTCAGCCATCGACGCGCCGGGGCGTCCGTAGGCGATGTTCTCCGCCAGGGTGCGGTGGAACAGGATCGGCTCCTGCGGGACGATGGCGATCTGCGAGCGCAGGGAGTGCTGGGTCGCCCCCGCCACATCCTCCCCGTCGATCAGGACACGCCCGTCGGTCACGTCGTACAGGCGCTGGATCAGCTTGACGAAGGTGGTCTTGCCCGACCCTGACGGCCCGACCAGACCGACCCGCTCGCCTGCCTTGATGGTTACGGACAGGTCGCGGTAGAGCGGCGTGGTGTGGCCGCCATAGCGGAAGGTGACGTGGTCGAAGCGCACCTCGCCGTCGCGGATGTGGATCGGGACGGCATCGGCCCGGTCCTCCACCCCCAACGGCTCGGCATGGATCGCCACCAGCTCCTCCATCTCGTTGACCGAGCGCTGGAGGTGGTTGATGTGCATGCCGATGTCGCGCAGATAGCCGTGCACGACGAAATAGGTGGTCAGCACATAGGCGACGTCGCCCGGCGTCGCCTGCCCGCGCCACCACAGCCACAGCGCGGTCGCCACCACGCTGCTGCGGATCAGCAGCAGCACGACCAGTTGCACGGTGCTGTGGCGGGTATGGCGGGTCCAGGTGCGATGGGTGCGGCGGCTCCATTTGTCGACGACGCCGGTCAGCCGGTCATCCTCGCGCGGCTCGGCACCGAAGGCCTTGACCACCGCGTTGCAGCCGATGGCGTCGGCCAGCGTGCCCCCCAGCTTGGTGTCCCAGGCGTTGGACAGCCGGGCGGCCGGCGCGATGTAGAGGGTGGAGAACATCACGGTCATCGCGATGTAGACGGCGGTGCCGAGCGCGATCACCAGCCCCATCGCCGGCCAATGCAGCCCCAGCGTCACCATCGTGCCGATCAGCACGACCAGCGAGGGCCACAGCGCCAGCAGCAGCGTGTCGTCCAACGTGTCGAGCGCCCACATGCCGCGGGTGATCTTGCGCACAACCGACCCGGCGAAGCTGTTGGCGTGCCAGTCGGTGGAGAAGCGCTGGATGCGGTGAAAGCTGTCCTGCCCGACGTCGGCCATGATGCGCAGGGTGAAGGGGATGACGCCGCTCCAGGCGATGTGCCGCATCACCACCATGCCGATCCCCAACGCCACCATTGCGCCGAAGGCGAACAACGCCTCGCGGAGGGCCGCGTCGCGGTCGCCCGGCAACAGGGTCAGCGCGTCGACCAGCCGACCGGCGAACAGCGGCATGAAGACGTCGGCGAGCGTCGACAGGGCGATGGCCCCGGCGATGCCGACGGCCAGCGGAGTCTGGCGGCGCCAGTGACGGAAGGTGAAAGCCAGAACGCTGCGGATGGCGTTCGGGCGCGGGGTGCGTTTCGACAGAGCCATGGGAATCCAACCGGGGCAGGGCCGGCGGCGAAGCGCCGGCTCCACGGCGGGCATGCCACGGGCCCTAGGCCGGCACATTGCCAAGCCGGGACCGGGGTCGGCGACGCCGTTCGGGAAAGAGCGGAATGGAAGCGGTGCGGGGCTTGCGACAGCCCACGCTGATGCCGCCTTGCGTCGGACCTAGGAGTGGCGGTCCGAAAGGATGCGGCTGGCCGGCGCGGGAGTGTTCAGCAGGCACTTGGTACGCATGCAGCCTCCCGTTCGGCAGGAAATGAAACGACAAGACGGTATAACAAAGTTGCTGCGCAGGCGCCACTATCTCTTCGGTGGAGGCGCCGCCTGCGGATCAGCGTCCCTTCAGGTTCGTCTGGCGCGGCTTCATGCCGGTCGGGTTCGGGCCAGCTGGTTTGCTCCCGGCCGGCTTCGCCCCCGGCGGCTTGCCCACCGGCGGCACCACGCGGCGGCCCTGGCCGGCCTGCTGGGTGAGGAAGGTCTTGCCCTTGGGCCCCTTCTCCCGCGGCTTGGCGGTGGCGCCGACCGGCTGCCATGCAGGGATCAGATGCTCCTCGCCCGGTCCGATCAGATCCTCGCGGCCCATCCGCTTCAGCGCCTCGCGCAGGATCGGCCAGTTCTCCGGGTCGTGGTAGCGCAGGAAGGCCTTGTGCAGGCGGCGCTGCTTCAGCCCCTTGGCGGACGACACGATTTCCGACCCGACGCGGCGCACCGGGCGCAGCGGATTGCGCTCGCTGTGGTACATGGCGGTCGCCAGCGACATCGGCGAGGGCAGGAAGGTCTGCACCTGATCCGCCTTGAAGCCGTTCCGCTTCAGCCACAGGGCGAGGTTCATCATGTCCTCGTCCGTGGTGCCGGGGTGGGCGGCGATGAAGTATGGGATCAGGTAGAGCTTCTTCCCCGCCTCCTTCGCCGCCTTGTCGAACATCCGCTTGAACTCGTCATAGGCGCCCATGCCGGGCTTCATCATCTTCGCCAGCGGACCCGGCTCGGTGTGTTCCGGCGCGATCTTCAGGTAGCCGCCGACATGGTGGGTCACCAGCTCCTTCACATATTCCGGATTGCGGACGGCGAGGTCGTAGCGCAGACCCGACGCAATGTGGATCTTCTTCACCCCCGGCACGGCGCGGGCCTTGCGGTAGAGCTGGACCAGCGACGAGTGGTCGGTGTTCAGGTTCTTGCAGATGTCGGGGAAGACGCAGGACGGGCGCCGGCAGACGGATTCCGTCTCCTTGTCCTTGCAGGCGAGGCGGTACATGTTGGCGGTCGGCCCGCCCATGTCGGAGATGACGCCGGTGAAGCCCTTGGTCTTGTCGCGGATATGTTCGATCTCGCGCAGGATCGATCCTTCCGACCGGCTCTGGATGATGCGTCCCTCATGCTCGGTGATCGAGCAGAAGGAACAGCCGCCGAAGCATCCCCGCATGATGTTGACGGAGAAGCGGATCATCTCCCAGGCCGGAATGCGCGCATCGCCATAGGACGGATGCGGCGCACGGGCGTAGGGCAGGTCGTAGACGCCGTCCATCTCGTTGGTTTCCAGCGGGATCGGCGGCGGATTCAGCCAGACGTCGCGGTCGCCGTGGCGCTGGACCAGTGCGCGGGCGTTGCCGGGGTTGCTCTCCTGGTGCAGCACACGGCTGGCATGGGCGTAGAGTACCTTGTCGGCCGACACCTGTTCGAAGCTGGGCAGCCTCACCGCCATGCGGTCGGCGCCGGCGGCGCGCGGCGACACCGGCGCCGACGGATCGTCGATGGAGCTGCTGTCGACCACCGTCCAGCCTTCCGGCAGGGACGAGCGCATGATGGCGGTGCCGCGGATGTCGGTCATCGCCTTGGGCGATTCCCCGTTCAGCGCACGCTGGGCGATCTCGATGATGGCGCGTTCGGCGTTGCCGTAGACCAGCATGTCCGCCTTGGAATCGACCAGGACGGAGCGGCGGATCTTCTCGCTCCAATGGTCGTACTGGGCGATGCGGCGGAGGCTCGCCTCGATGCCGCCCAGCACGATGGGAACATCCTTGAAGGCTTCGCGGCAGCGCTGGGAATAGACGATGACGGCGCGATCCGGCCGCTTGCCGCCCTCGTCGTTCGGCGTGTAGCTGTCGTTGTGGCGCAGGCGGCGGTCGGCCGTGTAGTGGTTGACCATCGAATCCATGTTGCCGCCGGTCACGCCCCAGAACAGCCGCGGCTTGCCCAGGATCTTGAACGGCTCCGCGCTGCTCCAGTCCGGCTGGGCAATGATGCCGACGCGCAGGCCCTGGGATTCCAGAAGCCGGCCGATGATCGCCATGCCGAAGCTGGGATGGTCGACATAGGCGTCGCCGGTGACGACGATGACGTCGCACTGGTCCCAGCCCAGCCGGTCCATTTCCGCACGCGACATCGGCAGGAAGGGCGCCGCCTTGGGGCGCACGCTCCGGTCCGGGCGGTGGGCGAACAGGTTGGGGGCCGCGAGCATCGCGTTCTCCGGGTCTCAGCTGTCAATGCGGATGGAAGCCGACAGTCTTACCCTGTCGGCCCGCAAATTCCCACCGCTGATAACGCAGCGGAGCAATGGGACATTGTGCGGGAGTGTGGGGAGCTATGTGGGACGCCCCACAGTCGGTGCAAGGGCCGGCCACGGGACAAGCCATGGGAGAGGGCAGGGCGATGGCGTCAGGCCGCGACACCGCCCGCTTCTCCTGCCCGGCCGTTGCGGCGCGCCACCACCCAGCCGATCAGCGCGCCGGCCAGCAGCACCAGGGCCGCGATCAGGAAGGCCGCACCCGGGTGCGGGAACAGCGGATCGCCACCCATGGACGCGGAATAGACCGTGCCGAAGAAGACCGGAGCCAGGATGCCGGCGACGCTCGCCACGCTCATGTTTGCGCCCTGGAGCTGGCCCTGTTCGGACGGGCTGACCCGTTGCGTCATCAGCGACTGGATGGTCGGCATCGCCAGCCCCCACAGGGCGTTCGGCAGGATGGCAAAGGCGAACCATCCGCCATCCGGCGCCAGCCCCATGCAGGCCAGGCCCGCCGCTCCACCGAACAGGCCGACGACCATCGTGCCGCGGTCGCCCAGCCACTTCACCACACGCGAGACCACCAGCCCCTGCATGACCATGTCGAGCGCGCCGACCATCGCCAGCAGAAGCCCGACATCCCAGGCGCTCCAGCCATAGCGATGCGCGGCATAGAGCACGAAGACGGCGGGGAAGACCTGATGGGAGACATGCAGCATGAAATTGACCAGAGCCAGCCCCGACAGCTCGGAATGGGACCGCAGCAGGCGCAGCGCACCGAACGGATTGGCCCGGCGCCAGGAGAAGGCCATCCGGTTTTCCGGCGCCAGCGATTCCGGCAGAACGGCCAGGCCATAGAGGAAGGCCAGCCCGCTGAGCGCCCCGGCCGCCCAGAAGGGCGCGCGCGGCGACACCTCTCCCAGCAGCCCGCCCAGGAGCGGGCCGGCGATGAAGCCGGCGCTGAAGGCGGCACCGATCAGGCCATAGGCCCGCGCCCGCTGCTCCGGCGGAGTCACGTCGGCCATATAGGCGAACACGGTGGTGAAGCTGGAGGAGGTGATGCCGGCGATCGCCCGGCCGGCCACCAGCCACCACAGGTTCGGCGCCACCGCGATCAGCACGTAATCCACCGTCAGCCCCAAAGCCGACAGCAGGATCACCGGCCGCCGCCCGAAACGATCCGACAGCGATCCGATCACCGGAGAGCAGAAGAACTGCATCAGCGCCCACAACGCCACCAGAGCGCCGTTGATGGTGCCGGCCTGCGCATCCGGCCCGACGAATTCCTCGATCAGCGCCGGCAGAACCGGAATGACGATGCCCATCGCAACGATGTCGAGTGCCGCGGTGACAAGGATGAAGGCGATCGCGGCCTTGCGCGGCCGAAGGACGGGAGACATGGAACAGCCTTGCAAAACACGGGGGATGAAAACCCCCAAACCGGACGGGGTACGCAATGCCGGCCAAACTGGCAGCCGGAGCGGGATCGTCCAGGGAAGCGGGATCATAGCCGGCAGGAGCGCGGTTGTGAAGCAAAATATTTCCGACATCGGATGCTTTTAGGGAAGTGCGGGTGACCGGTTTCGCCATCGCACTGTACGGGTTCCGAATCTGTTCCGGACGCGAATGGCTGCATTTCAGCGATTCGGCTTGCCGGCCGCCATCATTAGCAAAATCATATTTTTGCATTGCCGCTTACCCGGCGGCGCAGAAGGAGGACGGTCGCCATGCAGAGAGTCAAATTTTCCTTTTGGGGCCTGCTGGCGCTGTTGACCGTGCTGTGGCTTGCCGCCGATGCCTCGGTGTTCCAATGGACCGGCTATTTCCCGTTCCGCTCCGTTATGATCCAGTACAGCGGGGTGATCGCCATCGGCTGCATGAGCGTCGCCATGGTCCTGGCGTTGCGCCCCCGCTGGCCCGAGACGTGGTTCGGCGGCCTGGACAAGATGTACCGTCTGCACAAGTGGCTGGGCATCGGCGCGCTCGTCTTCGCGATCGCCCATTGGCTCTGGGTGCAGGGAACGAAATGGGCGGTGGGCTGGGGCTGGCTCACCCGGCCGCAGCGTGGCCCGCGTGCGGCGTTGGAGAACCCGGTCGCGCAGTCGCTGACGGAGCTGCGCGGCACGGCGGAAGCAATCGGCGAGTGGGCGTTCTACGCCGCCTTGGTGCTGATCGCGCTCGCGCTGATCAAGAGGGTTCCATACCGGCTTTTCTTCAAGCTGCACAAGCTGCTGGCAATCACCTATCTGGTGCTGGTGTTCCACACGGTTGTGCTCACGAAATTCGCTTACTGGAGCACGCCGGTCGGCTGGGTGCTGGGAATTCTGCTTGCCGGTGGCACATGGGCGGCAATCGTGGTTCTGCTGGGCCGCGTCGGCGCCGACCGACGGGTTTCGGGCAGCATCCGCACGCTCCAATACTATCCGGCCCTGCGCGTGCTCGAGGCCGAGATCGACGTGCCGCAGGGATGGCCGGGCCACAAGGCGGGCCAATTCGCCTTCGCCATGTCGAACGCGGCGGAGGGAGCACATCCCTACACCATCGCCTCGGCCTGGAACGAGGCCGAGCACCGCATCACCTTCGTGATCAAGGAGCTGGGCGACCACACGCGGCGCCTGCGGGAAAGGCTGCGGATCGGCCAAGCGGTGACGGTCGAGGGACCATACGGCTGCTTCACCTTCGACGACGACTGCCCTCACCAGATCTGGGTGGGTGCAGGCATCGGCGTGACACCCTTCATCGCCCGCATGAAGTATCTGGCGATGCAGGGCGGGCGGCTGCCGCAGACCATCCATTTCTTCCACACCACACGCGACTATGACGAGGACGCCATCGCCAAGCTGACGGCCGACGCTGCGGCTGCAGGCGTGTGCCTGCACGTCCTGGTCGATGGCCGCGACGGTCGCCTGACCGGAGAGCGCATCCGCGCGGCAGTGCCGGACTGGCGCAACGCCAGCATCTGGTTCTGCGGCCCGACAGGCTTCGGACAGGCGCTGCGGCAGGATTTCGCAGGCCAGGGACTGCCGGTGGAGCGGCGGTTCCACCAGGAGCTTTTCGAAATGCGATGATCGTCCCTTCACTCCTCCAGGGCGCGCTCGATCCGCCGGTCCGGCACCAGCCACAGCAGGATCACCGACACGTAGAGCAGGATGGACAGCGGCTGCAGGACGAAGGCCAAGGGAATGGCCATGGCGTAGAATGCCATGCTGATCTTGCCCTTCAGGTCGGAGCCGACGGCGCGCGCCACCGCCGAATCCCGGCCGCCGCAGGCGATGATCGCCCGTTCGGTCAGATTGTAGCCGACGGCCGCCATGCCGAGAACGACGCCATAGGCTGCGGTCGCCACCGGCGAGAAGGCACTTTCATCGAGCCAGCGGATGACGAAGGGCACCAGCGACAGCCAGAACAGCAGGAACAGGTTCGCCCACAGCACCCGCCCGTCGATGCGCGTGGTCGCCTGCAACAGATGGTGATGGTTGTTCCAGTAGAGCCCGACATTGATGAAGGACAGCACATAGGCCAGCAGGATGGGGATGCGCTCCGCCAGGGCGGCGAGGCTGCCGTCCACAGGCACCTTCAACTCCAGCACCATGATGGTGATGACGATCGCCACCACCCCGTCGGTGAATGCCTCCAGCCGGCCAGCCTTCATGGGTCCGATCTCCGGCGTCAGGCCGCGGCCGGCGTGGCCGCCATCGGATGAAGGGCGCAGACCGCGGTCCCGGCCAGCACCAGCGCGCCGACGACGACCAGGGGAAGCACCAGCCCGCTCTGTGTCACCATGACGGCGCCGATCACGGCACCGAGGAAGATCGCGGCGACGCTGGCCATCCGTCGCGGCGCATTGGTGTTGGCGCCGCCGGCAAGGCTGGAATCGGCCGCCAGCCCGGTGAGGGTCAGGGTCAGGACCGTCGTCGTGAGGTCGGGGACCTTCAACTGCCGGACCGTGGCGTTGCGGAAGCCCATGGCGAATCCGGTCAGGACAATGATCGCATACAAGCCGGAAGCGGGAGCCTGCGTGGCGACATCGAAACCGGCGGCGACGATCGCCGCTATCCAGAACAGCGACGTCTCGAACAGAGCCGCAGCCAGCAGCCAGTGCCGCATCGGCCGTCCGGTCATCGTCCGACCGACCCGCCCGGCAATCAGGGCTCCGGCAAGGAAGGACGCCAGTGCCGTCACCGCCGGCATGACCAGGAAACCGGGCGTGCCGGCGGCAGCGAAGCCGAGAAAGACGACGTTGCCGGTCATGTTGGCGGTGAAGACCTTGCCCAGGCCGAGAACGCTGATGGCGTCGACCAGTCCCGTCGTCACCGACAGAAGAAGCAGAAGCCAGGGCAGGGGAGAATTACCGGGAGCGGCCGGTGCGGGCATGGCTGTCGCTTTCCCATTGTGTCCGGTGGGTGAAGCGTCAGCATCGGCCACTCCAGCGACGGCGGTCTTGTCGGTTCACGGCCGGCTTGGAAAATTCTGCACATCATTCCGAAGCGGGAGCGCTATCGATTGCCAGCGCACCGATGGTTTGATTTTGCAGACGGCGCTTCAGCACATAAGTTCAGTTATGGAAATATTTTACCGTCCTGACCAGCTCTCGATATCCACCTCAATGGGACGTCCCCGCCGGCCTTCCTCCATCAGGAGAGGACCGGCGGGGACGCGCGGTCAGCCGAACCGGCCGGTGATGTATTCGGACGTCTTTTCCTTGGTCGGGTTGGTGAAGATCTCTTCCGTGTTCCCGAATTCGATCAGCTCGCCCAGATACATGAAGGCGGTGAAATTGGAGATGCGGGCCGCCTGCTGCATGTTGTGGGTGACGATGGCGATGCAGTAGTCGGACCGCAGCTCGTCGATCAACTCCTCGCACTTGGCGGTCGAGATGGGGTCGAGCGCCGAGGTCGGCTCGTCCAGCAGCAGCACCGACGGCTTGACCGCGATGGCGCGGGCGATGCACAGGCGCTGCTGCTGGCCGCCGGACAGGCTCATGCCGTTCTGGCGCAGCTTGTCCTTCACCTCGTCCCACAGCGCGGCGCGGCGCAGCGAGAACTCCACCCGCTCGTCCATCTCGGCGCGGGACAGCTTCTCGTACAGCTTCACGCCGAAGGCGATGTTGTCGTAGATCGACATCGGGAACGGCGTCGGCTTCTGGAACACCATGCCGACGCGGGCGCGCAGCAGGTTCAGGTCCTGCTTGGGCGACAGGATGTTGACGCCGTCCAGCATGACCTCGCCGGTCGCGACCTGCTTGGGATAGAGGTCGTACATCCGGTTCAGGATGCGCAGCAGGGTCGACTTGCCGCAGCCCGACGGACCAATGAAGGCGGTGACCTGACGATCGTAGAGCGGCAGCGAGACATTCTTCAGGGCGCGGTAGCCGTCATAGAAGAAGTCCAGGTTGCGGATGGTGATCTTCTCCGGCAGGCCGGCGCCGGCGATGGGGAGGTCGGCACCGGCGCCGGGGATCATGCCGGGTGGCATCGGGTGGCTGCCGTGGGCGGGGCTGTTGGCGTCCATGTGGGTCATCGTCATGGTTACTTTCTCGTCGAGCCGAGACCGGCCAGCAGCCGGGCGCCGATGTTGAGGAGCAGGATGGCGACCGTGATCAGCAGCGCGCCGCCCCAGGCCAGCTGGCGCCAGTCCTCATAGGGAGACATCGCGTACTGGAAGATGACCACCGGCAGGTTGGCCATCGGCGCGTTCATGTCCGCGCTCCAGAACTGGTTGTTCAGGGCGGTGAAGAGCAGCGGGGCCGTCTCGCCGCTGATGCGGGCGATGGCGAGCAGGACGCCGGTGATCATGCCGTTGCGGGCGGCGCGGTAGGCGACCATGGTAATCACCTTCCATTGCGGCGCGCCAAGGGCGGCCGCGGCCTCGCGCAGGCTGTTGGGCACCAGCTTCAGCATGTCCTCGGTGGTGCGGACCACGACGGGGATGACGATGACCGCCAGTGCCATGGCCCCCGCCCAGGCCGAGAAATGGCCCATGCGGATGACCATCACCTCGTAGACGAACAGGCCGACCATGATCGACGGCGCGCTCAGCAGCACGTCGTTGATGAAGCGGACCACCTCGGCCAGCTTGCGGTCGCGGCCGAATTCGGCAAGGTAGGTGCCGGCCATGACGCCGATGGGCGTGCCGACCAGGGTCGCGACCGTGGTCATGATGACGCTGCCGAAAATGGCGTTCAGCAGGCCGCCCTCCCCGCCCGGCGGCGGCGTGTTCTCGGTGAACAGGGCGATGTTGATGGCCGACAGCCCGTTGTAGAGCAGCGTCCACAGGATGGCGACCAGCCAGAACAGGCCGAAGCCTGCGGCGCCCAGCGCCAGGGTCAGCGCCACCTTGTTGACGATGCGCCGGCGGTTGTACAGGCCGCCGGCCGGAGCGGCCAGCGCCGCGGAACTTGTCATGCTCATGGCCTCAGACTCCGGCCTGGCGCTGCAGGCGCAGCAGCATCAGCTTGGCGATCGACAGCACGGCGAAGGTGATCAGGAACAGGATCAGGCCCAGCGCCACCAGCGAGGCGGTGTAGACGTCGCCGACCGCCTCGGTGAATTCATTGGCGATGGAGGCCGAGATCGTCGTGCCCGGCGCCATGATGGAGGAGCTGATGCGGTGCGCATTGCCGATGACGAAGGTGACCGCCATCGTCTCGCCCAACGCGCGGCCCAGCCCCAGCATGACGCCGCCGACCACGCCGGTGCGGGTGTAGGGCAGCACCACGTTCCACACCACCTCCCAGGTGGTGGCGCCCAGCCCGTAGGCGGATTCGCGCACCATCGGCGGCACCGTCTCGAAGACGTCGCGGGTGATGGAGGTGATGAAGGGCAGCACCATGATGCCCAGGATCAGGCCGGCGGTCAGGATGCCGATGCCGTAGGGCGGGCCCATGAACAGGTTGCCGATGCCGGGGATCTGGCCCAGCGTGTTGATCAGGAAGGGCTGGATGGTCGACTGCATGAAGGGGGCGAAGACGAACAGGCCCCAGATGCCGTAGATGATGCTGGGGATGCCGGCCAGCAGCTCGATGGCGACGCCGAGCGGGCGCTTGAGCCAGGCCGGGCACATCTCGGTGATGAACAGCGCGATGCCGAAGCTGACGGGAATGCCGACAGCCATGGCGATGACCGACGTGATCAGCGTGCCGTAAATGGGGGCGAGCGCGCCGAATTCCTCCGACACCGGGTTCCAGACTTCGGTGGTGACGAACCCGAAGCCGAACGCGCGAAGTGCCGGAAGCGCGCCGTCGATGAGGGAAACCGTGACGCCGCCCAGGATGAACAGGACGAGCAGTGCGAAGAAGAGCGTGGCGTTGCGGAAAGCCGCATCCTGCAGGCGCTGGCGGCGGGCCCGTCGGGCGGTGGAGGCGTGTGCGTCGGTCAAGGTCAGCGCGATCTCGGTCATGGCCGCTCCGTGAGGCGTGCGGTGGGGACGGCGAAATTTCCGTCCCCACCGGCGGATCATGCCCCCGGAGTGCGCCGTCGTCCGGCGCAACCCGGGGTCGGGTTGGCCGTGGTTACTTGGCCGACGCGGTCCAGATCGGCTTGCCGTCGGCCTGGATCGACTGCGACCAGGTCTTCTGGACCATGGTGACGACCGATTCCGGCATCGGGACATAGTCGAGATCGGTGGCCATCTTGGCGCCGTTCTTGTACGCCCAGTCGAAGAACTTCAGCGCTTCGGCCGAAACCGCAACGTCCTGCGGGTTCTTGTACATCAGGATGAAGCTGGCGCCGGTGATCGGCCAGCTCTCCGCACCCGGCTCGTCGGTCAGGATGACGTAGTAGCCCTTGGCGTTGGCCCAGTCGGCGTTCGCCGCGGCGGCCTGGAAGGCCTCGATCTTCGGAACGACGGTCTTGCCGTCCTTGTTCTGCAGGCCGACATACGTGATGTTGTTCTGCTTGGCATAGGCGTATTCGACGTAGCCGATCGAGCCGTCCGTCTGCTTGACCATGTTGGCCACGCCTTCATTGCCCTTGGCGCCGATGCCGGCCGGCCACTGAACCGAGGAGTTGGCGCCGATCTGGGTCTTGAACTTCGGGCTGGTCTTCGACAGGTAGTCGGTGAACAGGAAGTTGGTGCCCGACCCGTCGGAACGGTAGACCGGCGCGATGGCGGTGTTCGGCAGGTTGACGTCCGGGTTCAGCGCCTTGATCTGCGGGTCGTTCCACTTGGCGATCTCGCCCATGTAGATATTGGCGAGAACCGTGCCCGACAGCTTGACCTCGCCGGACTTCAGACCCTTCAGGTTCACGACCGGAACGACGCCGCCCATGATCATCGGGAACTGGATCAGGCCGGCCTGCTCCAGCTCTTCCGGCTTCAGCGGCATGTCCGACGCGCCGAAGGTGACCGTCTTGGCCTTGATCTGCTTGATGCCGCCGCCCGAACCGATCGACTGGTAGTTCAGCCCCGTGCCCGTCTCCTTCTTATAGGCGTCGGCCCACTTGGCATAGATCGGGTACGGGAAGGTGGCGCCGGCGCCGGAGATGTCGGCGGCCGAGGCGACCGACAGCGGGGCGGCCGACACGGACAGAACGGCCAGGGCACCGAAGGCGGCGCAGCGAACGAACGCCGAGGTCATGGTTTTCACGGCAAAACTCCCGATAGGTTTGGACGGTGTCGTTGGGTTTGGGAAAAACCCGGCCTTCGCCGGAGGTCGTAACCCGCCTTCTTCGTCGCGGTGACCATAGCCACCGCTGGTGACGGGTTTGTTTTGTTTACGTGTCAGTTTTATGAAACCGACCCGTTCTTGCTGGCTTCGCGACGGTCATCGCGCCGCCCGGATTTCCTGGAGGAACAGATGCACGGCGGAGCCGAGGCTGGTCGCCTCGTGCGACAGGCTTTCCGCCACCTGCAACACGTCGCCGGCCTGGGCGCGCACCTTGGCCGCGGCCTCCGACAGGCCGGCGACATGGTCCGACGCCGCCTGCGTCCCCACCGCGACCCGGTGGGAGCTGTCGACGATGCTCGACGTGATGGTCGCCTGCTCCTCGACCGCCGCGGCGATTGCCGAAGCGTTGGATTCGATGCGCTGGACGCTGCCGGTCATGGTCGCCACCACCTCCGCCGTCTGGCGGCTGGCCGCCTGGGTCGCGGCGATCTGGCGGGCGATCTCGGCGGTGGCCTGGGCGGTCTGGCCGGCAAGGGCCTTCACCTCCCCGGCGACCACCGCGAATCCGCGGCCCATCTCCCCTGCCCTCGCCGCCTCGATGGTCGCGTTCAGCGCCAGAAGGTTGGTCTGGCCGGCGATCTCGTCGATCAGCCCCACCACCGTGCCGATCTCGCCGGCGGTGCCGGACAGGTCGGCGACGGTGGCCTTGACCTGCTCCGCCCCGGCGGCGGTGTCGCCGATGATGCGGGCCGATTCGCCAGTGCGCTTGCTGATCTCGGCGATGGATTGCGAGATTTCCGACGCGGCGGTCGCCACCTGCTGGATTCCCGCCGCCATCTCGCCGGACAGCAGCATCGCGGCCTCGGCGCGGTCGTTGGCGTTGGCGGCGATGTCGGTCAGCGAGCGGGCGCGCGCCGCCATCAGGCGGGCGGCCTCGGCCAGCGTCTCGACGCTGCTCAGCACGTTGCTTTCGAACTGGTCGGCGATCTCCAGCATGCTGGTCCGGCGGGCCGACGCGGCGTTGCGGCGCTCGATCTCCACCTTCTCATGCGCCTCTTCCATGGCGCGGGCGTTGGCGATGAACACGTCAAGCGCATGCGCCATGTCGGTGATCTCGTCGTTGCCTCCGGCCCTCAGCTCCACCGTCAGGTCGCCGCCGGCCACCCGGCGCATGGCGGCGGCCAGCGCCTCCATCCGGCCGACGACGCGGCGCCCGACATAGAGAGAGACGATCAGGCCGGCCAGCAGCACGCCGGCCGTCGCCAGCAGGATCTGCACCTGATTGGTGCGCTCCAGCGCGTCATGGGCGGCGGACGCGCCGGCGGCGGTCGCCTGCTCGGCCGACTGGACCAGCCCGTCGACCATCCCGGTCAGGGCGGCGCCGGTGCTGCGGTTGCTGTCGATCAGCGCGGCATTCTCGGCATAGGCCGCCAGTTCGCCGCCGCGCAGCGCCAGGATGCCGTCGTCGCCGAAGCCCAGTGCCAGCAGCCGTTCAGCCGACCGGCGGAGCTCGGCACCCAGATCACCCTGCGAGTCCTGCAAGGACCTGCCGATGGTCGCGGCCAGCGGGTCCAGCATGCGGCGCGCGGCCGCCAGACGGGCCGGCGTCTCCGCATTGCCGGCTTCGGCCAGCTTGCCGGCCAGCAGGTTGGCATCGGCCATCAGGCCGCTCAGCACGGTGTAGCGCTGCTGGGCCTCCGGCACCACGTTGGTGGAGAGGTCCTGCATCCGCTCCGCGATGGCGTTCCCGGCCTCGGCGATGCGCCCGCGGGAGTTCAGCATCAGCGGCAGCATGCGGCTGTTGGCGTCGCGGTCCAGCCGGACGATCTCATCGACCGCGGCGGCCTGCACTTCGGCCAGCCTGTGCGCCTCCTCCTCCCCGATGCCGGGGGTCAGCTGGCGGACGCGGCGGGTATAGACGCTCTTGTCGCCGTCGCCATAGGCCGCCAGCTCGTTGATCGCCGCGACAACGGGAGCCGCCGCCTCGCTCTTCGCCAGCGGGCGCAGGGCGCCCTGCAGGTCGGACAGCGCCGAATCGAAGTCGGTGGACAGCGACATCACCTTGGACCGGTCGGTCTCGAAGGCCCCGATCAGCAGCGCCTTGGTCAGCGCCGCCTCCGCGCCGCGCAGTTGGAACAGCGGGATCACCGTCTGCCCCAGCTCGCCGCCGATCGCCTCGGAGGAGTGCGAGGTCGCCTCCACCATCGCGGCGATCGCCTGGGCAAGCTGTTCGCGCGAGGCCTGCATGTCCGGCTTCAGCGCCGCCAGCAGCCGGGCATGGGCGTCGCTCAATTCCGCCAGCCGGGCGCTGCGCTGTTCCTGCAGGCTCAGCCGCCGGCCTGTCGCCGCGCCCAACGCGTCGATGGTGCCCAGAAGCGAACGGGCGGTGGCCGCCAGCTCGCCCATGCGCCCAATATCGCCATGCCCATCGGCCAGACGGGCGAGCTGGCTGTCCAGCTCCGCTCGCTGCGCCGCCACGGCGCCGCGCAGCCGGACCAGATCCTCCTCCGACGACGCGGCGTCGATCAGCGGCCCCAGCGCCAGCACCCGCGCCGTGGTGGTGGCGAGGCCATGCGCGGCGCTCAGCACCGGCACCTGGGTTCCCGTGATATCGGCGACATGTCCCCGGACCGCGCCGTAGGACATCCAGCCGACGACCGCCGCGATGCAGGGCAGTGCCGCCACGGTGCCGAATGCGATCAGCATTTTCGACTTGATGCCGGACCGCCGGCGCTGATCGGCGCGATCTGCCATATGGGCCACCCGTGGTCTGGAATTTGTCCGCACCGGACCCGCGGTTCTCCGCAGCCCGGCCGACGCCATGGGTAGCCCCTCTCTTTGTCTGTTTGGGTGACGCTTCCATGAAGTTTTCGCGACGCACAGTCGAAACATCGCTGCGCTTGCGAAATCACCGGTCCGCGCGAAGGTCGATGGCCGACCATTGGCCAGTCATGGTGAATCGAACGTAAACAGCGCTGCGAAGCAAAAGCGGCGCCCGTAGGGGCCGGGCGCCGCTTTATTACAGGTTTTCAGGGCCAAACGTTCGTCTTGTTGCGAGTGTTACACCGGCGGTGCGGTGCGCCGCAGGCTGTCGCGGCCCGCTGCCTTGTCGAACCAGGACGCGAGTGCCGGGCGGCCTTCGCGCCAGTCCTCGTGGCCGAAACGGAAATCGAGATAGCCGAGCGCCGCCAGCACGGCGAGCGTGCCGATGGTGGCCTCGCCGGCCAATGCCGCCGCGTCGGCCTCCAGCAGGTCGAGCGAACGGGCGACCGCCTTGCGCTGGCGTTCCATCCAGCCTTCCGACTTCTCGCCGTCGGGGCGCATTGACTCCAGCCGGCGGAGGATGGCGGCGTCGCAGATGCCGTCGGCGATCGCCTGGAACCGAAGCGCGGTCCAGCGTGCCGGCCCGGCCGGTGGGAACAGCGGCGCCCGGTCGCCGAGCGAATCGAGATACTCGACGATGACCGGGCTGTCGAACAGGGTGGTGCCATCCTCAAGCGTCAGGGCAGGAACCTTGCCCAGCGGGTTTTCCTTGGGCAGGTCGGTCTCGGCCGACCACGGATCGGTCGCCACCCGCTCCACCCGATCCTCCAGCCCGCGTTCGATGACGACCATCATCACCTTGCGCACATAGGGCGAGGTGGGACTCCAGCGCAGCTTCAACATGGACGTTCCTTTGGCAATGTCGGCCTTCGTTCCAGTCTGTTCACGGAGGCTCCGCCCCACATCCTGCCACCGAACCATCCGCCGGGGGAGCCATCAGCGTCCAAGGCTGTATAAAGGCTGCACTTTGAGGTATCATGCCCAACGGTAGTAATCCATCTTGCTACCCAGACTTCACCAGATCGATCTGCCAGAGGGACGGCTAAGACATCATGGCTCTTGCGTTCGAGCGGTTTGCCAAAGAAGCGACAAGCATCAATGAAAGACCACTGTTTTACCTATGGGGAGCGCAACTGGGTTTTATCCTTCCGGATATCGTTTTTGTGACCTGCCTCGAGCAATTCCAGCAGGCTCCTTCGAAAGCGAAATCCCAGGTAATTTATGAGTGGCTTCTTGATCCAGACACCAAGAAGGCGCCTCAATTCAATTGGGGGTCAATGAACTTGCAGTCCGATGGGACGAGCGGATTCAGAAACAAGCTCGACTATATCAATGAAGCGTCCAAATATTACATCAGCCGCAAGACCTGGGTGGGCAAGCTCAGGAATGACCGGCAGAGTCAGCTGGGCAACCACCCATCTCCCAGCATGTACGATCTGATACTGAACTTTGCGCTTATGAACATCGAAACAGACAGCGGCTCCATTCCGTTCAGGACATTCACACCCGATAAGGTGGATCGCTCGGAAAGCTATGTGATCAAAGGCCTCAAGTCACTGGAATTGCTCGAAAAGGATTTTCGGAAGGCTGGATTCAATACGGCGAAGATGGGCTTCCGTCTGCCTTTCCGGTTCCGGTGATCCTTCGTCGTCTATCGACGCCCTTCCCATGCTCGCAAAGTCATGGCGGGCACACCATGTCCGCATGTGCAGCCTGAATGGGCGTCGGTCCGGCAGAGCCTGCGGCAGCGATCGTGAACCGCCATCCCCGACCCGCCGGCCCCCTGCGTTGGCGGGTCTTTCCATGCATGGGCCTGCCGTGGCCGAACCGCTTTGGCTTGCAACGCTTCGCCTTTGCCGTCATTTGCTGACATCGGCCGGTTGGGCCGGAGTGCAGCGTGGACAGGCCGGGGGCAAGGCGCATGAAGGTGATCATCTGTGGGGCGGGGCAGGTCGGGGCCAGCATCGCGCGGCACCTCGCGATGGAAGACAACGACATCACGGTGATCGACACCTCGACCGAACTGGCGCAGCGGATGGACGAAAGCCACGACGTGCGCGGGATGGTCGGCTTCGCCTCCCACCCGGATGTGCTGGCCCAGGCAGGGGCGCGGGATGCCGACATGCTGATCGCCGTCACCCATTCCGACGAAGTCAACATGGTGGCCTGCGAGGTCGCCCATTCGGTGTTCAACATCCCGCTGCGCATCGCCCGCATCCGCAAGCAGGCCTATCTGCAGCCGGAATGGTCGGCGATGTTCTCCGCACAGCATCTGGCGATCAGCGTCGTCATCTCGCCGGAGGTGGAGATCGCCCACAGCATCGCCCGGCGCCTGCGCTCCCCCGGCGCGTTCGAGATGGTGCCGCTCGCCGACGGCAAGGTGCACCTGATCGGCGTCCACTGCACCAACAGCTCGCCCCTGCTCAACACGCCGCTGCGCCGCCTGACCGAGATGTTCCCGGACGTGCGCGCCGCCGTGCTGGCGGTCTTCCGCGACGGCGCCGGCTTCGTGCCCAAGGGGAACGACATGCTGCGGCTGGGCGACGACGTGCATCTGGTGTGCCGCACCGCCGACATCGTCCGCGTCGTCGCGCTGTTCGGCCATGCCGAGGCGCCGGCCCGCCGTCTGGTCATCGCCGGCGGCGGCAATGTCGGCTTCAACCTGGCGCAGATCGTCGAACGGCACATGCGCGGCATCTCCATCAAGATGATCGAGGGCAACGCGGCGCGGGCGGAGCTGATCTCGCGCTCGCTGCGCTCCAGCACGGTCGTGCTGAACGGCGACGCGCTGGACCACGAGATCCTGGAGGAGGCGCAGGTCGGCCGGGCCGAGACCATCGTCGCCGTCACCAACGACGACGAGACCAACGTCTTCACCTCGCTGCTGGCCAAGCGTGCCGGCTGCGGGCGGGCGATCACGCTGCTGAACAAGACGTCCTACGCACCGATTGTCGCCGGGCTGGGGATGGACGTGGTGGTCAACCCGGCGGCGGTCACCGTGTCGTCGATCCTGCGCCATGTCCGGCGCGGGCGGGTCGCGGCGGTGCAGACCATCGGCGACAATTTCGGCGAGGTGGTGGAGGCCGAGGCGCTGGAGACCTCGCGTGCGGTCAGCGGCCCCATCGGGTCCATCGGCCTGCCGGCCGGCATGATGATCGGCGCGCTGGTCCGCGGCAACGAGGTCATCATCCCCACCAGCCAGACGGCAATCGAACCGCATGACCGCGTCATCGTGATGGCCACCGCCGATCTGGTGCGCAAGGTCGAAAAGCTGTTCGCGGTCGGGCTGGAGTTCTTCTGACCGGCCGCACGGCCTTGCCTGGCACGTCACCCTCTTCCCGCCGCCCATTCCCCTGACCAGAGACATCATGCCGAATTTCAGGCCGATCCTGTTCATCGTCTCCATCGTGCTGCTGGCGCTTGCCGCGACGATGCTGATCCCGGCCGCGGTCGATTTCGCCTATGGCAATCCGGACGCCAGGGTTTTCCTCTATTCGGCCGCCTTCACCGGCGCCTGCGGCGGTGCGATGGCGCTCGGCACGCGATGCCACCTGCATGGCGGATTGTCGCTGAGGCAGGCCTTCCTGCTGACCCCGCTGACCTGGACCAGCACCGCGGCCTTCGCCGCCCTGCCCTTCCAGTTCGGCCATTTTCCCGACCTGTCGCTGAACTACGCCAACGCCTTCTTCGAAACCATGTCGGGGCTGACCACCACCGGATCGACGGTCCTGGTCGGGCTGGACCGGACGACGGAGGGCATCCTGCTGTGGCGGGCGCTGCTGCAATGGATGGGCGGCATCGGCATCATCGGCGTCGCCATCGCGGTCCTGCCGGCGCTGCGGGTGGGCGGCATGCAGCTGTTCCGCACCGAATCCTCCGACCGGTCGCAGAAGGTGCTGCCGCGCGCCCAGCAGATCGCCAAGGCGATCGTCGCGGTCTATATCGGGCTGACGGCGATCTGCGGGGTCTGCTATTGGCTGGCCGGGATGACGCCGTTCGAGGCGGTGGTGCATGCGCTGAGCAGCCTGTCGACCGGCGGCTTCTCAACCTCCGACAGCTCCATCGGGCATTTCGAAAGCCCGGTCCTGCATTGGCTGGTGACGCTGTTCATGCTGCTGGGCAGCCTGCCCTTCGTGCTGTATGTCCGCACCCTGACCGGCCAGCGCGACGCGCTGTGGAAGGACAGCCAGGTGCGCACATATCTGGCCTTCCTGGCCGCGGTGATCCTGCCGCTCAGCATCTGGCTGGCGCTGAAGCACGGGCACGATTTCCACGATGCCCTGCGGCTGGTGGCCTTCAACGTGGTGTCGGTCGTCACCACCACCGGCTATGCCTATACCGATTACAGCCAGTGGGGAAATCTGGCGGTCGGCGTGTTCTTCGGGCTGACCTTCATCGGCGGCTGCACCGGCTCCACCGCCGGCGGCATCAAGATCTTCCGGTTCGAGGTGATGGTGACGGTGCTGCGCACCCATTTCCTTCACCTGATCTATCCCCGCGGCGTCTTTCCGCGCCAGTACGGCAACCGGCAGCTGGACGACGACGTGCTGGGGTCGGTGATCGTCTTCTTCGCCCTGTTCTTCACCGCCTACAGCGTGATCACCATCGCGCTGATGGCCCTGGGGCTGGACTTCATCACCAGCGCCAGCGCCGCGGTGACCGCGCTGGCGAATGTGGGGCCGGGGCTGGGCGACATCATCGGTCCGGCCGGCACCTTCTCGTCCCTGCCGGATTCGGCGAAATGGCTGCTGTCGCTGGCGATGCTGCTGGGCCGGCTGGAGCTGTTCACCGTGCTCGTGCTGTTCATGCCCCAGTTCTGGCGGGGCTGAGGGGCCGGCCGGGACCGGCCCCTTTCCACGCCTATTCGTCCGGATCGCGGTTGGCCGCGTGATCCTGCATCTGCTCGGTCTGCACGGCCTTGCTGTCCAGCCCGCGGGCGTCGGAATGGCGGGACTTGTCGCGGTTCGACAGGACCGCGTTGTCGCCGATGGAGCCGGCCGGCAGATCGGTGGTGGCGCCGGTGCCGGTGCCCTTGCCCTGACCGCTGGGGCTCATGTGCTTCTTGCTGGCGTTCGCCATCCTTGCTTTCTCCGTCGGTTGGCCGCCCGGGGGCGCCGGGAAGGGTATTCCCGGCTCCGGACGGCTGGGTGTCGGTTCAGAGCGGCCGCAAGCCTTACTGCGGGTTGCGCGGCTGGGTGCTGTCCAGGCTGTTGGCGGTGCCGTGGGCGGCGTCGTTCTTCATGTCGCCCTTGTTCATGGCGCCATGATCGGCGTTGCTGCCGCCGCTGTTGCGCTGGCCCAGCGAGACGGTGTTGTCGTCGTATTTGAACTCCGCCATCTGCTTGACCTGATCCTCGGTCACCTGCCGGGCGACGATGCGGTCGCCGTCGGCGTTCAGCAGGGTGTAGTCCAGGGCCACCTGCTTGGCGCCGATGCCCAGCAGCCCGCCGCGATCCAGGATGACCTGGGTGGCCTTGCCCGACTGGGCGTCGAGAATGATGTCGGCGACATCGCCCAGCTTGCCGCCGTCCTCGCCATAGACCGCCTTGCCCATCATCTTCTCGAAGCTGGTGCTCTGCTGGGCGCCGCCGCTGGTGGAGGCGACATTCGGGCGCAGATCACGGACTTGGCGAAGATGCTGTTCCAGCGTCGGCAGTGTCTGCTCGGCGAAGCGCTTCAGGTCGGCGTCCTGGCCCTTCTCGGCCTGGGTGCGGAACAGGGTGACGGCGGTCTGGTGGGCGTCGATCTGGCCCTGCAGATAGGCGGAGTCGAACTGGTCGCCCTGCTGACCGCGCAGCTTGTCCAGCTTCTGCTGGTGCTCGGAATCGAGCTTGGTCGGCAGCGTCATCGACTTCTGCTGGGCCATCGCCTTCATGGCTTCGGACGTCTTGGTGTGGTCGGTCACCATGTGGTTGCCGAACTGCTTGACGCCGTTGTCCTTGGCATGGTCCTGCGCCAGCTTGCCCGCCTGGATCTCGAACATGTCGCTCATCGCGGCCTTCTCGGCGAAGGTCATGTCCTGCTGCGACAGTTGCCCCTTCGCGGTCACGGTCTTCTGCGGCGTCGGCGTCTGGGCCAGCGACATCGCCGGGGCGGAGAGCAAGATCAGGGCGGCGGTGGCGAGAAGATGATGGCGTTTCATGGCGGCGGTTCCTGCGATTGCATGGTTGCCGGTGAGCGTTCGTCCGGGGGGCTTCCAGCCGGGCCGAGGCACCGTTCTTCCAACCTTCAACCGATGACTGCGACCGTCGTTCCCGCCATCGCTTCCAGCGGCCGGGGCGATGCGGACCGGCTATCCGGATCGTCCGGGGTGCCGCGCTTGCGCGGAGTAATGGAGTATTGCGGCGCGCCAGGGGTATACCCGAATGCGCGCTCGGCCTAGGCCACGCGTCCGGGGCAAGAAAGGATGGCTTATGACCCTGGTACGGAGGCCCGCTTGCTTCGTGATGCACGCCATGTCCTGAACGGCACCCACATCGATTGCGATTTATGCGTGATCGGTGGCGGTGCCGCCGGCCTGACCATCGCGCGCGAGCTGGCCGGCAGTTCCTGCAGCGTCGTCCTGCTCGAAGGCGGCGGACTGGAGGTCGAGGGCATCTCCCAGGCGCTGTATGCCGGCCGCAATGTCGGCTTGCCGTATGAGCGGCTGACCACGGCGCGCAGCCGCTACCTGGGCGGCAGCACCAACTGCTGGGGCGGATTCTCCCGCCCGCTGGAGCCCGGCGATTTCGCCGAACGGCCCTGGATTCCCGACAGCGGATGGCCGATCCCGCGCGAAACCATGATGCCCTATTACGAGCGCTCGCAGAGCGTGCTGGGCCTGGGACCGTTCGACTACGACAATGATTTCTGGATGGAGCGGGTCGGCGGGCCGAAGGCGGCGCTGTTCCCGGTGGAAGACCAGGACGGAGACGGCTTCGAGAACCGCGTCGCCCAGCTCAGTCCGCCGATCCGCATGGGCGAGGCTTACCGCGCGGAGATCGGGCGCGCCGCCAACATCACCGCCTTCCTCAATGCCAACGTCACCGGACTGGATACCAACCCGACCGCCACCGCGGTGGAACGGGTGCAGGTCCGCACGCTGGACGGCCCGAGTTTTACCGTCGGCGCCCGGATGTTCGTGCTGTGCTGCGGCGGCATCGAGAATGCGCGCATCCTGCTGCTGTCCAACAAGGTCCAGGCGGCGGGGCTGGGCAACGGCAACGATCTCGTCGGCCGCTACTTCGCCGACCATCCGCGCTTCAAGACCCCGCCGATCCGCCTGACCCAGCAGGGGCGGCACCGCACGCTCTACGACGTCAGCCTGTGCCTGGCGCGGCGGCGGCTGCGCCGGCCGCACCCGTCCGTGGCGCTGGCTCTGTCGCCGACGGCGGAGCTTCAGGAACGCCACGCGCTGCCCAATTCCCGCACATATCTGGTCGCTTCCTACCATTCGGGGGCGCTGGACGCCTTCAAGGCGATGCGCGACCTCCGGCTCCTGCCCTCGCGCCACAGCTGCCGGCGCTTCGGCGTGTCGGAGGACGAGGCGGTGAGCCTGCTGCGCAATGCCGGCCCGCGCATCCTGCGCAGCATGCCGCAGCTCGCCCACGCCCTGTTCGACAGCATCATCGATCCGGGTTGGCTATCCCGGCGCTTCACTCTGGAAACGGTGCTGGAGCCGGTTCCCAATCCTGACAGCCGGGTGACGCTGGACCATGCCACCGACCCGTTCGGCTGCAACCTGCCGCGGGTGGACTGGCGGCTGACCGAACAGGACCGCCGGGGCGCCGCCGAGACCCAGCGCCTGCTTCGCGAGGATCTGCTGCGCCGCGGCCTGATCAGGACGGAGGGGCGCCAGGACGAGTCCGCCGAAGCGGCGATGGCGGATGTCGGCTGGTGCTGGCACCACATGGGCACGACGCGCATGCACGAATCGCCGCGTCACGGCGTGGTCGATGCGGAAGGCCGCGTGCATGGCGTCGGCAACCTCTACATCGCCGGCAGTTCCGTCTTCCCCACCATGGGCGCCGACCACCCGACTATGACCATCGTGGCGCTGGCCCTGAGAATGACCGACCGCATCCTCGCCATGCTGCAGGACGAACGGAGCAGTCCGCCTGCTCCTGCGGTCGCCGCCTCGCTTTGAGCGGGGCGGCGGAGTCCTATATTTCCTCTCCCTGCGGAGAGGAACCGACCGATGGACCTGTTCGACGATGTTCCGGCCCCTTCCCCGGACGGGATGCCGCCTGCCGCCGGACCGTTGCCCGACATCGTGGCGCCGGGGCTCGACTGCCTGTTCGTGGGCTTCAACCCCGGCCTGCGGTCGGGCGCGCTCGGCCACCATTATGCCGGACGCGGCAACCAGTTCTGGCGCCTGCTGGCCGATGCCGGGCTGACCCCGCGCCTCTACCGGCCGGAGGAGGACGTCACCCTGCCGGCCATCGGTCTGGGCTCGACCAACCTCGTCGCCCGCGCCACCGCCAGCGCCGCCGAGCTGTCGCGGGCGGAACTGCGCGGCGGCGTGCCGCGTCTGGCGCGGATCGTCGCCTTCGTCCGGCCGCGGGTGCTGGCCTATACCGGCAAGGGGGTCTATCTGGCGGCGACCGGCCTGCCGGACGCGCCGTGGGGCGTGCAGGAGCGCCCCCTGTTCAACGGCGTCGCCGACGTGGTGGTGCCGTCGCCGAGCGGCCTCGCCCGCCTGCCCTTCGAGGAAAAGCTGCGCTGGTTCCGCGAGGTGCGGGCGGAGATCGACCGGCGGCGACCCGTCGCGGCCGCAATTCCTGGCTAGTCGGTAGAGATAATTGTCCGGACGGAGAGTCCCGGCCGGAGGGCCGGGGCTGCGGGGGGCAATCCGCCTGCCCCGGCAAATCTCCGGGAAAGGCAAGGATACGGAATCGGCCTTGAGCCATGCTGTGCGCCGCATGACAGTCATCGACCGCCATAACGCCCCTCACGATCCATTTCCCGCGCCGGAGACCGATATGGTCGCCCGGCGGCTGCGCCGCCGCCATTGGACAGTGCTGACACTGGCCGTCCTGCTGCTGGCCGGCGTGCTGGGCGCCGCCTGCCACCTGACGGCGCTGACGCCCGCCCCGATGGCTACCACCAGGGCGACCGCCACGACGAACGCGGCAGCGGACCCCTGGGGACCACGCCTCCCCAGGCCGTCCCTTGCGGCCGTCCAGTCCCAGCGGCTCGCCTGGCTTCTGCGCATCGAACCGCCACGCGGAAAAGAACCGGCGGAAACCTCCGTCCCCGCCGGTCCGTTTCGGGTCGATCCCGCGGTAAAGCTGCTGGTGGACCAGGGTTGGCCCAGCCGCCGGCCGACGGCGATTCCAGCCACCACCAAGACGGTCAGCATCGCCCCATCCCCGCAACTGACCTCGGCCCAGCCGGTCCCCGCCCAATTGAAGGCGGAGACCAAGACGGCTTCGCCTTAGCGGGCCCCTCTCAGCTGACGATGCCGCCGCGGCTGAAGGGCAGCGTCTGCTGCGGCTGGCCGGTCACCGAGAAGACGGCGTTGGCCACCGCGGGTGCGGCGGTCGGGACGCCGGGTTCGCCGGCGCCGGTCGGCCGTTCGCCGGACGGCACGATGTGCACCTCCACCGCCGGCATGTCCGACATCCGCATCGGCAGGTAGCTGTCGAAGTTGGCCTGATCCACCACGCCATCCGTCATGGTGATCTCGCCGCGCAGGGCATGGCCGATGCCCCAGCCGGTGCCGCCCTCCATCTGCGCCTTCACCACGTCGGGGTTGATGACCCGGCCGCAGTCGATGGCGACGACGACCCGGTCGACCTTCACCTGACCCTTGGCGTCGACCGTCACGTCGGCGACATGGGCGACATAGGTGTTGAAGCTCTCGTGCACGGCGACGCCGCGGCCCTTGCCCTGCGGCATCGGCTGGCCCCAGCCGGCCTTCTCCGCCGCCAGCTTCAGCACGCCGGCCAGACGCGGATGGTCCTTCAGCATCTCCAGCCGGAAAGCCACCGGATCCTTGCCGGCCGCCTTGGCGAGCCGGTCGATCATCACCTCCTTGGAATAGGCGGTGTGGGTATGGCCGACCGACCGCCACCACAGGGTGGTGACCGGCGAGGCGACGGTGTGGGCGTCCACAGCCAGATTCGGCACGGCATAGGCCATGTCCGACGCCCCCTCGACCATCGTCGCGTCGACGCCGTTCTTGACCATCACCGCCTCGAACGGCGTGCCGGCCATGAAGCTCTGGCCGACGATGCGCTGCTTCCAGGCGACCAGGGCGCCCTTGGCATCCACCGCCGCCTTGATCCGGTGCAGGAACAGCGGGCGGTAGCGGCCGCCCTTGATGTCATCCTCGCGCGTCCAGACCAGATGCACCGGGGCCTTGGGATAGGCCTTGGCGATCATCACCGCCTCGGCGATGTAGTCGGCGTTGGTGGTGGCGCGCCGGCCGAAGCTGCCGCCGGCCCATTGGGTCTCGATCTTCACCTGCTCCGGCTTGCAGCCCAAGATGTGGGCGGCGACCATCTGCTCGACGCCCTGGAACTGGGAGCCGGCCCAGATGGTGCAGCCACCCTCCGGGTTCAGCGCCACCACGGCGTTCAGCGGCTCCATCGGCGCATGGGCGAGATAGGGGAAGACGAAATCGCCTTCCACCACATGGCCGCCCTTGGCGGCGGCCTCGGCGAAGGCCTTGTCGGCGTCGCCCTTGCCGGCGGCGACCGCGCCCGGCTGGTCGGCCAGCTTGCGGTAATCGGCCAGCATGGCGTCGGTGCCGCGCATCTCGGACTTGGCATCGTCCCAGGTGACCGTCAGAGCCTCGCGGCCCTTCATGGCGGCCCAGGTGTTTTTGGCAATCACCGCGACACCGACCGGCAGGCTCACCACCTCGATCACGCCCGGCACCTTGCGGGCCGCCGCGTCGTCGACGCTCTTCACCGTGCCGCCGAAGCGGGGGCTGCGGGCCAGAACCGCCGTCACCTGATCGGGGCGGCGGATGTCCATGGCGAAGATCGCGGTGCCGTTGGTCTTGCTGATGTGGTCCAGCCGGTGCAGGTCCGGCTTGCCGATCAGCACATAGTCCTTGGGGTCCTTCAGCTTGACCTGCTGCGGCACCGGCAGCTTCGCCGCCTCCTCCGCCAATTCGCCGAAGGTGAGGCTGCGGTTGCTGGCCGCATGGCGGACGACACCCTTCGACACCGTCACCTCGCCGGCCGGCACGTTCCAGCGGGCGGCCGCGGCGGCGACCAGCATGGCGCGGGCGGCGGCACCGGCCATCCGCAGCTCGTCCCAGCTGTTGGCGATGGCGGTGGAGCCGCCGGTGCCCTGGATGCCGAAGAAGTGGTTGGCGTAGAGCTTGTTGTCGGCCGGGGCGAAGGCGCCGCGCACCTGGGCCCAGTCGGCGTCCAGTTCCTCCGCCACGATGGTGGCGAGGCCGGTGACGATGCCCTGGCCCTTGTCCAGATGCTTGGCCAGCACGGTGACCGTGTTGTCCGGCGCCACGATGACGAACAGCTGCGGACGCGGGTCGGCCGGGCCGACCGTCTTCGCCGCGGCTTCGGCGGCCAGCGCCGGCAGCGGCACATGCGCGCCGATGACCAGCGCGCCGGCCCCGGCGCCGATGGCCTTCAGGAAACCGCGGCGCGACGGGGCGGGCAGCGGCTGCAGCGCGAGGGGTTCGCCGAACCCGTTTTGGGCGGCCTGACGGATCAAATGATGCAGCATGGATCAGGCCCTCATCGTCTGGGCGGCATCCTTGATCGCCGCGCGGATGCGGACATAGGTGGCGCAGCGGCAGACATTGCCGTCCATCGCCGCGTCGATGTCCTGGTCGGTCGGGTTCTGGTTGTCGGTCAGCAGCGCGACCGCGCTCATGATCTGGCCCGACTGGCAATAGCCGCACTGGACGACGTCCAGCTTCTGCCACGCCGCCTGGACGGCCTGCGCCGCCTTGCCCGTCACGCCTTCGATAGTGGTGACCTTGCTGTCCGGCCCCAGCATGCCGACCGGGGTCTGGCAGGCGCGAGTCGGCGTGCCGTCGACATGGACGGTGCAGGCGCCGCACTGGGCGACGCCGCAGCCGAACTTGGTGCCGGTCATGTTCAGTTCGTCCCGCAGAACCCACAGGAGCGGCATGTCCTCGGGCACGTCGACCTGACGGTTCTCGCCGTTGACGTTGATGCTAATCATGGCTCTTGCCTCTTTCTCCCTGAACGGAACCGCCGGATCGGAGTGACGACGAGTCCGCTGCCCGGTTGCGGGCCTTGGCTACGGATTGATGATTTTTTGATTGTTGGCTGCTGGATCAGCCCTGTCTCGACAGAATACACCGTCTAGTGCACAATGAAGTAGGCGGCTTTGGTTCATATCGTCATGAAAGCAATTCATAACCCGGCGCTCGACCTGAACCTGATCAAGGTGTTCGACGCGCTGCTGGAGACCCGCAACGTCTCCCGCGCGGCTGAGGCGCTGGGCGTCAGCCAGTCGGCGGTCAGCCACGCGCTGGGCCGGCTGCGCACGCTGGTCGGCGATCCCCTGTTCGTGCGCACCGGCAACCGGATGGAGCCGACGCCCCGCGCCCAGCGGCTGGCGGAGCCTCTGCGCGACCTGCTGGTCGGCGCCGCCCGCGCCCTTTCGGCGGAGGAGGATTTCGACCCTCAGCGGGAGGAGCGGAGCTTCAGCATCTCCACCTCAGATTCCATGCAGGCGGTCCTGCTGACCGGCATCCTGCGCGACGCGGCGGAGGGCGACCTGCGGGTTTCGGTGGCTCTGCGCAACCTCGACCCCGACGCCATGCTGGATGCGCTGGACGACGGCACCCTCGATCTCGCCATCGGCTATCTGCCGGAGCTGCGGCGCTGGCACGACCGGCAGGTGCTGTACCGGGAAACCCATGTCTGCCTGTACAACCCGGCTCTCGTGCCGGTAACGCCGCCTATCGGGCTGGAGGATTACACCCGCTATCCGCACCTGATGCCGTCCTTGCGCGGCGGCATGACCAGCTTCATCGACGACGAGCTGGCGGCGCTGGGCACGAGCCGGCGCGTCGCCGCCGCCACCACCCAGTTCCTGGCGATCCCGATGATCCTGACGCGGGCGCCGATGCTGACCTCGCTGCCGGCCCGGCTGGCCCAGCTGTGTGCCGACGCGCTGGGGCTCGCCACCAGCCCCCTGCCCTTCGATGTCGGCGACTACGAGATGTCGATGATCTGGCATCGCCGCAACACCGGCTCCCCCTCGCACAGCTGGCTGCGCCAGCGCATCGGCGAGGAAGCGGCGAAGCTCTGACGCGAAAAGGGCGCCCGTTGCTGGGCGCCCTTTTCCGTTCGTTCGACCCGCCCGCTCAGTCGGCGGTGACGGAGCGGATCTCGTCCTGGCTGAAGCGCTGCTGCTCCTCCATCACCATCTGCGACAGCTCCCGCTTCAGGCGGTTGAACTCCGGGGCGGAGCCGTCGCGCGGGCGGGGCATGTCGACGACGACGTCGCGCTTGATGGTGCCGGGCCGGTAGGTCATCACGATGATGCGGTCGGCCAGATAGATGCTCTCCTCGATGGAGTGGGTGACGAACAGGATGGTCTTGCCGACCTCCTCCCAGATGCGCAGCAACTCGTCCTGCAGCGTGCGGCGGGTCAGGGCGTCGAGTGCACCGAAGGGCTCGTCCATCAGCAGGATCGGGCTGTCGAGCGCCAGGACGCGGGCGATGGCGACGCGCTGGCGCATGCCGCCCGACAGGTCCTTGGGAAAGCGGTTGCGGAAGTCCTGCAGATGCAGCTTCTGCAGCAGCCACTCCACCCGCTCGGCGATCTCCGCCTTCGACATGCCCTTGATCTCCAGGCCGAAGGCGACGTTCTGCGCCACCGTCATCCAGGGGAACAGGGCATATTCCTGGAACACCATGCCGCGGTCGGGGCCGGGCTCGGTGATGGTGCGACCATCGACGGTGACGGTTCCCTTCGTCGGCGGCTGGAACCCGGCCACCGCGTTCAGCAGCGTGGACTTGCCGCAGCCGGACGGCCCCAGCAGGCAGACGAACTCGCCCTTGCGGATGTCGAGATCGATGTTCTGCAAGGCGACGATCTTCTGCGGGCCGACCGAGAAGGTCTTCTCCACCCCCCGCACCTGGATCTGGACGGGGGCCGCCTCGGCAACGGGCACGGTGTCGGCAACAGTCTTCAGCATGGGCGTCATCTCCATCCCCTCCCCATCAATTCTCAAGACCGCGGTGCCAGCGCAGCAGGTGGTTGTTCAGGCGGTTCATGCCGATGTCGATGGCGAGGCCCAGGAAGCCGATGGTGAACATCCCGGCGATGATCTTGTCGGACCACATGAACTCGCGCGCCTCCAGGATGCGGAAGCCGAGGCCGGAGTTGACAGCGATCATCTCCGACACGATCACGACGATGAAGGCGGTGCCGATGCCGATGCGGGCGCCGGCCAGGATGTAGGGGGTGGCGGCCGGCAGGATGACGCGCAGGAACATGGTCAGCCTGCCGGCGCCCAGGTTACGGGCGGCTCGCAGATAGATGCCGTCGACATGGCGCACGCCGGCGATGGTGTTCATCAGAACCGGGAAGAAGGCGCCGATGGCGATCAGGAACACGGCCGGCGCGTTGCCCAGCCCGAACCACAGGATGGCCAGCGGGATATAGGCGATGGGCGGGATCGGCCGCAGCACCTGCATCAGCGGGTCGAACAGCGCGTAGATGCGCGGGTTGCCGCCCATGGCGAGCCCCAGCGGAAGGGCCAGCCCGGCGCCGACGGCGAAGCCCAGCACAACGCGGTACAGGCTGGACCAGGCATCGAACAGCATCTCGCCCGACAGCGCCCACAGGATCCAGCTGGACTGCGCCGGATCATAGGCCTCGGTCGGCAGCAGATAGGCCCACCAGCGCTCCACCACCGCGACGGGAGAGGGCAGGACCACCGGATTGATCAGGCCGGACGTGGACAGAACCTGCCACAGCACGATCACCAGGACGGGGACCAGGGAGCCGCGCAGCAGGGCGGCGGGCGAGAAACGGGTCTTGGCTTGGGACATGGGGCGTCCTCCTTCCGCTGGGTGTCGGCTCAGTTGGTCTTGACTTCACCGGTCTTGACGGAAGCCTTCGCCTTTTCCAGCAGGTCCAGCTTCACCCAGTCGACCGCCTTCGGCGGGTTGTCCATGCGGCCGACGCCGAACTTCTGCATCATGTCGGTCGTGACCTGCACATGGTGGACCGAGAGGTCGTAGCTGTAGGGGGAGTTGCCGATCGCGTCGCGGAAGTCCTGGCTGCTGATCTGGCCCTTGAACAACTGCTCGCGGACATACTTCTCCGCCAGATCGGGGTTGGCGATGAAGGTCGCCGTCGCCTCGACGAAGCAGTTGACGAGGCGCTGGGCGACGTCGGGCTTCTTCTTGTAGAAGTCCTCGGTGATGACCAGCGAGCGGACCGGCTCGCCCAGTTCGGTGTCGTAGGGCTTGATCACCTCGACGCCGAAGCCCTTGTTGATGGCCTGGCTCGACTGCGGCTCGGACTGCGACATGGCGTCAATGCTGCCGGCCAGCAGGGCCTGATTCATGTCGGCATAGGCCATGTAGACGATCTGCACGTCCTTGCCCGCACGGTCGGACCAGCTCAGCCCATGCTTCGCCAGTTCGGCCAGCAGGATCAGCTCCTGCGCGCCGCCGCGCGGGGTGGCAACCTTCTTGCCCTTCAGGTCGGCGATGGACTTGATGCCGGCATCCGGCTTGGCGACGATGCGCGCCCCGCCCTTGGCGAAGCCGGCCACGGCGTAGATCGGCACGCCCGACGCGCGGCCGGCGATGGCGGCGTCCACCGCGCTGGCGGCGACGTCGATCTCGCCGGCGACGATGGCCGGCAGGATGTCGATGCCCTTGGGGAAGACCCGCTCCTCGATCTTCAGGTCGTACTTGCCGGCGATCTCCTTCATGTAGGAAACGGCGCCGTAATGGGCGAATTTCAGGTTGCCGAGTCGGACCAGATCGGCGGCCGAGGCGGCCTGGGTGGCGAGTGCGGCGGCGGCAAAGGCGGCGGCGGCAAGCAGGCTCTTCCGAAGCATCGAGTCTCTCCCCTGGGGCTTGGTCCGCGGCCCGTCGCCGCGGTTGCCTCAGAGAAGAGCAAGGGGCATGCCATAGTCAGTTCGCCGCGCAAACAGTTGAAGTTCCTGGACCTCGCCACTAGGACCACGCCCGTGATCGGCGGAAATCCGCCGGCGCGACCGACGGCCTCGGCGGAAATCCGCCGATGATGGACTGCGGCAGGACGACGCGCCGGACGGAAGGCTCCCATTCCGCATACGACAAGTCATCGCGGCGCAACGGAAAAGCGTGTAGAACTTGCTGCACCTGCGAACCAACGCAATGCCAACCAGTAGGGACAAGGAACAATGGCCGAGAGCATGGGAATCGAGACCATCGGCGTCATCGGCGCCGGACAGATGGGCAACGGCATCGCCCAGGTCTGCGCCGTCGCCGGCCTGACGGTGGTGATGACCGACATCTCTGAGGAAGCGGTGCAGCGCGGCCTGTCGACCGTCGGCGGCAGCCTGGACCGTCTGGTCAAGAAGGAGAAGATGACCGCCGCCGACCGCGAGGCCGCCGTCGCGCGCATCACCGCCACCACCGACAAGTCGAAGCTCGCCAACTGCGATCTCGTGATCGAGGCGGCGACCGAGAACGAGGATCTCAAGGTCAAGATCCTGAAGGACCTCTGCGCGACGCTGAAGCCGGAGGCGCTGGTCGCCACGAACACCTCGTCGATCTCAATCACCAAGCTGGCGACGGCCACCGACCGTCCGGACCGCTTCATCGGCCTGCACTTCTTCAACCCGGTGCCGCTGATGGCGCTCTTGGAGATCATCCGCGGCATCCAGACCAGCGACGACACGCACGCCAAGGCGATGGCCTTCGCCAAGCGCGTCGGCAAGTCGCCGATCACCGCCAAGAACAGCCCTGGCTTCGCCGTCAACCGCATCCTCTGCCCGATGATCAACGAGGCGATCTTCGCGCTGCAGGAAGGCATCGCCACGGCCGAGGACATCGATGCCGGCATGAAGGCGGGCTGCAACCACCCGATCGGCCCGCTCGCGCTCGCCGACCTGATCGGTCTGGACACCATGCTGTCGGTGATGGAGGTCTTCTATGAAGGCTTCAACGACCCGAAGTACCGCCCGGCCCCGCTGCTGAAGGAAATGGTCGACGCCGGCTATCTCGGCCGCAAGACCGGCCGCGGGTTCTACGACTACAGCAAGTGAGGTTTGGGGTCGTTAGACCCCCACCCCAACCCTCCCCCGCTGGTCGGGGGAGGGGGCACGTGCTGATGTGGGAGAGCGGCGGCAGCCCCTCCCCCGCCCAGCGGGGGAGGTTAGGTGGGGGTTTCTAACGACCCCTCACGAAAACTCCCGGACCGTGTGCAGGTGGTTGAGCGGCCCATGGCCGTGGCCCAGCCCCGGCGCGGTCAGAATCGCGGTCTCCACGTATGACCGCGCCCGGGCAACCGCGTCGCGCGTGCCGAGCCCCTGCGCCAAGCCCGCGGCAATCGCCGACGACAGGGTGCAGCCGGTGCCGTGGGTGTGCGGGGTGTGGACGCGCCGGCCCTCGAACACCGTCTCGCCCTCCTCTGTCAGAAGCAGGTCGTAGAGGCTGTCGTCCTCCAGGTGGCCGCCCTTCAGCAGCACCGACTTCGGGCCGAAGCTCAACAGAAGTTCCGCAGCGCGGCGCATGTCGTCGAGATCGCGGATCGGCAGGTCGGTCAGCGCCTCCGCCTCCGGCAGGTTGGGCGTCACCACCTCGGCCAGCGGCAGCAGGCGCTTGCGCAGGGTCAGCACAGCATCAGGATCGAGCAGATGGTGGCCGCTCTTGGCGATCATCACCGGATCGAGGACCAGAGGGACGTTGACCGCGCGTTCCTCATACTCCGCCGCCACCGCCTCGATCACGGGGGCGTTGGCGAGCATGCCGATCTTCACCGCGTCGGCGCCGATGTCCTCCAGCACCACCTTCATCTGCAGGGCGACAAAGGCCGGATCGACCGGCACCACGCCATAGACGCCGGTGGTGTTCTGCGCCGTCAGCGCGGCGATGGCGGTCATGGCATAGGCGCCGAGTGCACTGACCGCCTTGATGTCGGCCTGGACGCCGGCGCCGCCGCCGGAATCCGACCCGGCGACGATCAGGACCCTGCCCTTAACCGAGCTGCCTGTCATTGCGCGGTCTCCAGGCTGCGGGCAGCGCTGGCGCGGATGGCGTCGGCGATGTCGCCGACCACGCCATGGACCAGCGCCTCGTCGTCACCCTCCGCCATCACGCGGATGACCGGCTCGGTGCCGGACTTGCGGATCAGGATGCGGCCGCTCGACGCCAGACGCGCCTCGCCCTCCTTGATCGCCTGCTGGACGACGGCATCCTCCAACGGCTTGGTCCCGGCAGCGAAGCGGACGTTGGTCAGCTTCTGCGGCACCGGATCGAACACGCGGCAGACCTCGCTGGCCGAGCGGCCGTCGGCCTGGATCAGCACCGCGAGCACCTGCAGCGCGGCGATCAGCCCGTCGCCGGTGGTGGAATAGTCGGACAGCACGACATGGCCCGACTGCTCGCCACCGACATTATAGCCCCGCTCGCGCATCATCTCGACGACATAGCGGTCGCCCACGGGCGTGCGGGCCAGATGCAGGCCGAGCCCGCCGAGATGGCGCTCCATGCCCAGGTTGGACATCACGGTGGCGACCACGCCGCCGCCGCGCAGGGTCTGCGACCGCGCCCAGGAAGTGGCGATCAGGCTCATCAACTGGTCGCCGTCGATCGGGCGCCCGGCCTCGTCCACCATGATCAGGCGGTCGGCGTCGCCGTCCAGCGCGACGCCCAGATGGGCGCCGTGGGCCACCACCTGCTCCTGCAGGGCCTGGGTGGCGGTGGCGCCGCAGCCCTTGTTGATGTTGGTGCCGTCGGGGCTGATGCCGACCGGGATCACGTCGGCCCCCAGCTCGTACAGCACCTTGGGCGCGACCTTGTAGGCGGCACCGTTGGCGCAGTCGACGACGATCTTCAACCCGTCCAGCCGCAGGCCGCGCGGGAATGTGTTCTTCACATATTCGATGTAGCGGCCGGTGGCGTCGTCCAGCCGGCTGGCGCGGCCGAGATCGGCGGGGCCGGCAAGGTCGGGGCCGAAGGGGAGCGCCATGCGTGCCTCGATGGCCGCCTCCACCTCGTCCGACAGCTTGTAGCCGTCGGGGCCGAACAGCTTGATGCCGTTGTCCTGGTACGGGTTGTGCGACGCGGAGATCACCACGCCCATATCGGCGCGCAAGGACCGGGTCAGCATGGCGACCGCCGGGGTAGGCAGCGGCCCGACCAGCACCACGTCCATCCCCATGGAGATGAAGCCGGCGGTCAGCGCCGGTTCCAGCAGATAGCCGGACAGGCGGGTGTCCTTGCCGATCACCACCCGGTGCCGGTGGTCGCCGCGGCGGAACTGCAGCGCGGTCGCCATCGCCACGCGCAGGGCCGTTTCGGCGGTCATCGGGTCGATGTTGGCGGTGCCACGGATGCCGTCGGTGCCGAACAGGTGTCGCGTCATGAAAACCTCGTGCAGGAACCGTCTCCAGGCCCGCATGTCGGGGTGCGGGGCCGGATGTGCAAGCGTAAGGATGTTTCTTCGCCCGGCAACCCGGCCGGGTCAAGGCCCCATCGGCGCTACGCGAAAGGGTTACGGACCAGCTTACCGCGGATGCAGCCCCTCCCAAAGGGCACGGGCCTGCGCGGTTTCGGCGACGTCATGGACGCGCAGGATCTGCGCACCCTGGTTCAGCGTCTCCAGACCGGCGGCGAGCGACCCGGCCAGCCGCTCCTTCGGCGGCTCCTCGCGCGACAGGCGGCCGATGAAGCCCTTGCGCGACAGCCCGATCAACACCGGGCAGCCGAGGGCATGGTACAGCGCGGTGTGGCGCAGGATCTCCAGATTATGCTCCGTCCGCTTGCCGAAGCCGATTCCGGGATCGATGGCGATCCGCTCCGCCGGTACGCCGGCCGCGACGCAGCGGGCGACCCGCTCCTCCAGCCAGTCGAACACGTCCAGCGCCGCGTCGCGGTAGGTCGGGTTGGCCTGCATGGTGCCGGGCTCGCCCTGCATATGCATCACCACCACCGGCGTGCCGGTGCGCGCCACCACCGGCAGAGCCTGCGGGTCGCCGAGCCCGGCGATGTCGTTGACGATGCGGGCGCCGGCCGCGGCGGCGGACTCCATCACGCTGGCGTGGCGGGTGTCGACCGAGACGCTGGCTCCCTTCCCGGCGAAATGGCGGATGACCGGCAGGACGCGGCGCTCCTCCTCCTCCGGCGGGACCGGGGCGGCACCGGGGCGGGTGGACTCGCCGCCGATGTCCAGGATGTCGGCGCCGGCGGCCAGCATCGCCTCGCCATGGGCGATGGCGGCGGCGGGGTCGAGGAAGTCACCGCCGTCTGAAAAGCTGTCCGGCGTCACGTTGACGATGCCCATTATCAGCGGCCGGTCGAGCGCCAGCCCGGCAAAGGGCGCCCGCGCCCGGGTCAGGGCACCGAGCTGGCGGTCCAGCGCCTCCGCCACCGCGCGCGACCGTTCCCAGCCCCAGGCCATGATCTCCGACAGGGGTGCGAAGGCACGGTCGATGCGGGCGGCTTGGTTGCGGACGATCAGTTCGGCGGTGGAGAAGGCGAAGCGCCCGCCGGCCAGCGGGACCGCCGCCCCCTTGGCCCAGGCGGCGATGGGCATCAAGCCGACCGGCCGCAGATAGACCCGCACCCCCTCCTCCCCCGCCCATGGGCAGAAGCCGGCGAGCGACCCGGCGGCGGATTTGGGGGCGGATTTGGCGGCGGGCTTGGCGGAGAGCGGCGGCATCGGGGTTCCCCCATCACGTCACGAACTGGCGATACCGTTCCTGGCACGCGCCCGCCGCGATGGCAAGGGGGCCTCTCACCCCCGCCGCGCCAGCCCGCCCTTCAGCTTCAGCACATAGGTGATGACCTCCGCCACCGCCTGGTAGTGCTGGAGCGGGATGACCGCGTCCACCTCGGCCGAGGCGTGGAGGGCGCGGGCGAGCGGCGGGTTCTCGACGATGGGGATGCCGTGCTCCTGGGCCAGCGCGCGGATGCGCAGCGCAATCAGGTCGGCGCCCTTGGCGAGGCAGATCGGGGCGGCGGTCCGGCCGCGCTCGTATTCCAACGCCACGGCGAAATGGGTGGGGTTGGTGATGACCACCGTCGCCCGCGGCACGTTCGCCATCATCCGCTTCTTCGACCGCGAGCGGCGGATGTCGCGCAGGCGGGCCTTGGCATGGGGATCGCCCTCGATCTGCTTGAACTCGTCCTTGATCTCCTGGTGGCTCATGCGCAGGCGGCGCCGCCATTCCAGGCGGTTCCACAGCACGTCCACCGCCGCCATCAGGACGGTCGCCAGCAGGACCGCCAGCAGCAGCCGCAAGGTCACGTCCCGCAGCAGCACGGGCAATCCGGCGACGTCCATGCCCACAGTATCCTCCGTCCATGCGATGTAGGGGGCCAGCGCGTGCCAGGCCGCGGCGCTGATGATGGCGAGCTTGACCAGGCTCTTGACGAATTCGACCAGCGCCGGCCGCCCGGCGATCCGCTTCCAGCCGGAGGCGGGCGACAGGTGCGACCATTTCGGCCGGATGCGGTCGGATGCGACCAGAAACGGCCCCTGCCCCAGCGCCGACAGCACCACCCCGCCCAGCAGGATGCCCAGCACCGGCAGCAGAGCCACCGCACCGCCGACGATCAGCCAATGCAGGCTGTGGATGACGTCGATGGCGCTGCCGTCGATGCGGATGTCGTCGGGATTCTCGATCAGTGGCAGCAGCAGCGACGACAGCTGGGACGACACAGGCGCCGCGGCCATCAGCACGATCATCCAGGCGGCGAGCATCGCCGACAGCAACCCCACGTCGCGGGCGCGGGGGACGTCGCCCTTCTCCGCCGCCTCGCGCAGGCGCTTCTCTGTCGGTTCTTCTGTCTTCTGCTCGTCGTCCTGCTCCGCCATGCGTCAGGACCCCGACAGCCAGCCGCCGAGCGCGGCGACGAAGGCGGTCAGCATCGCGCCGGCGGTCGCCATGAACAGGCCGAGGCCGACCATCAGCACGCCCGGGGTGGCGACGAAATAGACGGGCATCGCCGGCATGACCCGGTTGACCAGCCCCAGCGCCACATTCATCACCAACCCGTAGAGGATGAAGGGCGCCGCCAGCCCCACCCCAAGCCGGAAGGTCGCGGCCAGCAGCTCGGCAAAGCGCTGGGCGACCATGCCGAGATCGGGGAAAACCCCCGCCGGCCAGGAGCCGTAGGAGCGGGCCAGCGCGCCGATCATCAGGTAATGCACGTCCGTTGCGAACAGCAGCGCCAGCCCGCCGATCAGCAGCACGCCCGACAGCACCGATCCGCCCTCGAACCCCGCCGCCTCCATGGCGAAAGGATTGCTGAGCCCGATCACCTGCGCCGCCAGGGCGCCGGCGGTCTGCAAGGCCGCCATGAACAGCCGGGCGCCCAAGCCCAGATAGGCGCCGACCAGCGATTCCCCGGCCAGCGCCCGCAGCATCTCCACCGGCTGATCCGGCATGCGCTCCGGCAGGCCCTCCACCCCCGGCAGCAGCACCAGCGTGACGATGATCGCCAGCACCGCCCGCACCCGCATCGGCACCGCCGCCTCGCCGAAGCCCGGCAGCAGCCCGATGGCCGCCGCCACCCGCGCCAGCACGAGGAGACCGCGGTAGATCTCCAGGGTGAGGAACTGGCTGAGCCCGTCCATCCGCGCCTACACCTGATCGATGGTCTTGAGCGACGCCTTGCGGTGCAGCTCGGCATGGCTCAGCACCGGCGTCATCGGGCTCACCCGCTCCAGCAGCGAGCGGACGAAGGGACGTGCCTCCGCCCCCACCAGTAGGGCGGGCCAGACCTGGGACGTGGCGTGCTTCTGGATCTTCAGCCGCACGGCGGTCAGGAATTCCTGCACCTGGCTGGGCGGCATGACGAAACGGCGGTCGTCACCCTCCACCACAATGTGGTCGAGCAGGGCCTGCTCCCAGCGCGGGCTGAGCGCGATCACCGACACGAAGCCGTCCGGCCCGGCCAGACCCTGGTGGATCTGCTGGCCCAGCCGCATCCGCACATGTTCGGTGATCAGCGTGATGTGGCGGGTCCAGCCGACCGCCTCCGCCACCGCCTCGACGATGGCCGGCAGGTTGCGGATCGACACCCGCTCCGACAACAGCTGCTGCAGCACGCGCTGGAGCACGACCAGCGAGATCTGGCTCGGCACCATGTCGTTGATCAGCTTCTGGTACTCGCGGCCCAGCCCGTCGATCAGCTTCTGCAGGGCGGCGAAGGTCAGCAGGGTGGACAGGTTGTCCTTGATGACCTCGGTCAGGTGGGTGGTGATGACGCTCTCCGGATCGACGACGGTGTAGCCCTTCGCCACCGCCTCCTCATGGCGGGAGGGGTCGATCCACTTGGCCTGCAGGCCGAAGGTCGGCTCGCGCGTCGCATCGCCGGCGATGTCCGGCACGGCGCCGCCGGTGGGGTCGATGGCGAGCAGGTGCTTGGGCCGCACCTCCCCCTTCGCCGCCTCCACCCCCATGATGCTGATGACGTAGCTCTTGGGCGGCAGGAAGCTGGAATCCTTGATGCGCACCGACGGCAGGACGAAGCCGAATTCGGTGGCGAAGCGCTTGCGCAGCGTTTTCACCTTGGTGGTCAGCGGACCATTCTTGTTGAGGATCAGCGGGACGAGATGGTTGCCGACCTCCACCTTCACCTCGTCGACCTTCAGCATGTCCTCCACCGCCTCTTCGGGGACGGCGGGCGGCGCCTTGCGGCTTTCCTCCAGCTTGGCCAGCGCCGCGGCGCGGGCCTTGCGGCGCGGCGCATACCAACCGAGTGCGGCGAAGGCCAATCCCATGACGAGGAAGGGCGCCATCGGCAGGCCCGGCATCACCGCCAGCACCGCCAGCAGGCCGGACGCCACCATCAGCGCCTTGGGATAGGCGCCCAACTGGTCGATCACCGCCTTTTCGGCGGAGCCGATGTTGCCGCCCTTGGTCACCAAGAGGCCGGCGGCCAGCGACACCACCAGCGCCGGGATCTGCGTCGCCAGCCCGTCGCCCACCGTCAGGGTGGTGTAGATGGAGGCGGCGTGCTCGAAGCTCATCCCCTTCTGGGCGATGCCGATGGCCATGCCGCCCAGCACGTTGATGACGGTGATGACCAGCCCGGCCACCGCATCGCCGCGCACGAATTTCGAGGCGCCGTCCATCGCGCCGTAGAAGGTGCTCTCGTCCTCCAGCTCCTTGCGGCGGCGGCGTGCCTCGACCTCGTCGATCATGCCGGCGGAGAGATCGGCGTCGATCGCCATCTGCTTGCCGGGAATGGCGTCCAGCGTGAAGCGAGCGCCGACCTCGGCGATGCGGGTGGCGCCCTTGGTGATGACGACGAAGTTGATCACCACCAGGATGCAGAAGATCACCACGCCGATGACGAAGTTGCCGCCCATCACGAACTGGCTGAAGCCCTGGATGACGTGGCCGGCGGCGGCGTGGCCGTTGTGCCCCTCGCTGAGGATCAGCCGGGTGGACGCGATGTTCAGCGCCAGCCGCAGCATCGTCACCACCAGCAGCACGGTGGGGAAGGACGAGAAGTCCAGCGGGCGCGGGATCCACAGGGACACCATCAGCACCAGCACCGCGACCGAGAAGGACAGCGCCAGCCCGAGATCGAGGAACCAGGACGGCACCGGCAGGAACAGCACCGCCAGCACCAGCAGGATGCCGACCGCGAACAGCACGTCGCGGTTCGCCAGGCCGATGTCGCCGATCAGGCCGAACCGGCTGCGGACGTGATCCGTGAAGGTCATGGAGGTCCCGACGGGTTTGTGGAGGAGGGGCGTTCCGGCAACCATAGGGGCGCGCGGTAAAACCGGGATTTAAGGGCGGCGGTTACGTCGCCGGTCACTGGTTCGGCAGCAGCGGCCGGGCCGGGCCGTCGGCGAACAGGCCAGACAGGAAGCTCAGGCGCCCGCGCTCCGCCGGGGTGAAGGTGGCGCTGCCGCCGCCCGGCCCGGCCGCCAGCGTCTCCAGATAGCCGAGAGCCCCGGCGACCCAGCGCAGGTTGCCGCTCACCCGCTGGCGATAAGCCTCGCCGCGTTCGGACTGGGACGAGTGGTAGCGGGCGATGGCGCTCTCCAGCGAACCGTGGTCGCGCCGCAGCGCCGACAGGAAGGAGGCGGCATAGCGGGCGTTGGCAACCGGATCGAAGGCGGTGGCAAGATCGGGGAAGGCGTTGGGGTGCCAGCGCAGATTCACCTGCAGGCAGCCGACGTCGATGGACTGCACGCCGCGCGCCTGCGCCGCCCGCACGAAGGCGATGGCGTCGTCGCGCGTCGGGAAATAATGGGATCGCCCTTCGGTGTTGACGGTCCAGGGCCAGGCGGTGAACAGCCGGTCCTCCGTCCGCCGCCCGGATTCGGTGAAGCCCATCGCCAGCAGCAGATGGTCAGTGATGCCGGCCGCCTTTTCCGCATCCAGGATGGCGGCGATGCATTGCGCCTCCGGCGGCAGCGCCTTGCGCGACGCCTGGGGGGCGGGCTGGGCCGGCAGCTTCGGCGCGGCGTAGAGCGCGGTGCTCCACACCCCGATCTGCGAGTTGTTGGCCGGCGGCGCCGCCGCACCGCCGGCCGGACTTACGAGCAGCCCGAGAAGGGGGATGACCGCTCGCAACAGGGGGTGCCGCATCGCCACGGCATCAGTCGATGGCGACGATCAGGTCGCTCAGCCGGTCGGCGTAGGTGGCGAGCGCGCCATACATGAAGGGCAGCGCCAGCACCGTCACCACCAGGATCGCGACGATCTTCGGCACGAAGGTCAGTGTCATCTCCTGCACCTGGGTCAGCGCCTGCACCAGCGAGATCGTCACGCCCACCACCACCGCGACGATCAGCGGCGGCGCGGCGATCAGCAGCGTCGTCCAGATGCCGCTGCGCAGCACCTCCAGCACGTCGGCCTGGTTCATGGGAGGGTCCTTATCCTGTGGAGAGGTGGCGGCACGTTGCCCCTCAAACCGCGATCCGCATGATCTCCTGATAGGCCTGGACCATCTTGTCGCGGATGGCGACGACGCTCTGCACCGTCATCTCGGCCGCCAACACCGAGCGCACCACGTCCTGCGCGCTGGCCTTGCCCGATACGGCGGCGAGCGAGACGCGCTCGCTCTCCTTCAGCGTGTCGACCGCCTGCGAGATCGACTTGTCGAGAAAGCCGCCGAAGTCGCTCTCGGCACTGGCCGCCACCGCGTCGGGCTGGCCGGTGGTGGACAACGGCGAAGTCGCCGCCTGGGTCTCGGCGAGCCCGGCGACGAAGGGGCTGCGGTTGGCGGCATAGGCGGCGGCGACGCGGCCGACGGACATCTCGATCATGGAACGGCTCCTCAGCTGCGCAGCAGGTCGACGACGCGGGTCATCATCGCGCGCGACTGTTCGATGACGTTCATGCTGGCCTCGAAGGCGCGGCCGGCCTCGCGCATGTCCATCATCTCGATCAGCGGCTGGACGTTGGGCTTCTTGACGTAGCCCTTGTCGTCGGCCGCCGGATGGGAGGGATCGTAGGCGAGCTGGAAATCGCTGCGGTCGCGGCCGATCTGCTTGACCTGCACCAGCTCCGCGCCGACGCCGCGGTCCATCACGCTGTCGAAGGACACCGTCTTGCGGCGGTAGGGATCGCCGCCCTTGGCGGTGGCGGTGGAATCGGCGTTGGCGAGGTTTTCCGCCACCACGCGCAGCCGGGTCGATTGCGCCTGCAGGCCCGCGCCGGCGATCTTCAGCGTGGTGCCGAGGACATCGTTCATCATGGCTCGTCTCCGTCTCGAATACCGTCAGCCGTTGCGCCCCTAGCCATTTCTCCAGGCCATGCGCAGCATCTGCACATTGCGCTGGAACAGGCTGGTGGTCAGCGCGAAGGCGTCGCGGGTCTCGCTGCCCTTGATCATCTCCTGATCCAGCGACACCGCGTTGCCGGAGGGCGTCGTTTCCCACAGCCCCGCCTTGCCCGCCTCGCGGAAGCCGGCGGTGGAGCGGCTGCCCGCCAGATGCAGGCCGTCGGTGCGTGCGGTCTCCACCGGCCGGATGCCTTCCATCACGCTGTCGAAGGATTTCAGGTCACGCGCCTGGTAGTCGGGCGTGTTGGCGTTCACGACATTCTCGGCGACCAGCTTCTGCCGCTGCGCCAGATAGTCCATGCGCATGCCGGCAAGCTGAAAGAAACCGATTTTACCTAAATCCATTGCGACCTCGTTCCATCTCATCTGGCCGGAACACTGGGCCGGACGATGAACGCGCCCGTTTAAAACCGGATTTAAATTCCCTGCTCTAGGCTGCCTTCATCGACGGACATGATGGAGACAGCGCCGATGCCGGCACTCGCCACACTGGCGGCGGAACTCGAACGGCTGCCGACGCGCCACTGGCGCGGGGAGATCCGCTCCGCCGCCGGCATGACGCTGGAGGTCGACGGGCTGCAGCGCGTGCTGTCGGTCGGCGACAAATGCCATGCGGAAACCGTGCGCGGCGGACGCGTGCTGTGCGAGACCGTCGGCTTCCGCAACGGCCGCTCGCTGCTGATGGCCTTCGACAATCTGGACGGCGTGGCGGAGGGCTGCGCCGCCGTTACCGACGACACCGCCTTCACGCTGCGCCCCGGCCCCGGCTGGCTCGGCCGGGTGGTCAATGCGCTGGGCGAGCCCATCGACGGCAAGGGCCCCCTGGTCAATGGCGAGCACCCGCGGCCCTTGCGCCAGCCACCGCCAGCGGCCTGCGCACGGCGCCGGGTGGGGAAGCGGCTGGACAGCGGCATCCGGGTGATCGACAGCTTCGTGCCGCTGTGCCGCGGCCAGCGGCTCGGCGTCTTCGCCGGGTCCGGCGTCGGCAAATCGACCCTGCTGGCGATGGTCGCCCGCCATGCCGAGGCCGACGCCATCGTCATCGGCCTGATCGGCGAGCGTGGGCGCGAGGTGCGCGAGTTCATCCAGGACGATCTGGGGCCGGAGGGGCTGGCGCGCTCCGTCGTCATCGTCGCCACGTCGGACGAGCCGCCGCTGATGCGCCGGCAGGCCGCGCTGCTCTGCATGACGGTGACGGAGGAGATGCGCGACCAAGGGAAACACGTCCTATGCCTGATGGACAGCGTCACCCGCTTCGCCATGGCCCAGCGCGAGATCGGGCTGGCCGCCGGGGAACCGCCGACCGCCAAGAGCTATCCGCCCAGCGTCTTCGCCGAACTGCCCCGCCTGCTGGAGCGTGCCGGTCCCGGACCGGAGGATGGTGGCGAAGGAGACATCACTGCCATCTTCACGGTCCTGGTCGACGGCGACGACCATGACGAACCCATCGCCGACGCGGTGCGCGGCATCCTGGACGGGCATCTGGTGCTCGACCGCAAGATCGCCGAACAGGGGCGCTATCCCGCCGTCAACCTGCTGCGCAGTGTGTCGCGCACCCTGCCCGGCTGCCACGACGCGCGGGAGAACCGCATCGTCGGCCGCGCCCGTGCGCTGGCCGCCACCTATGACGGCATGAAGGAGATGATCCGGCTCGGCGCCTACAAGCGCGGCACCGATCCGGAAACCGACGCCGCCATCGACCTGTACCCGCGGCTGGAGGAGTTCCTGCGCCAGGGCAAGGACGACCCTTCCCCATCCGCCGACAGCTTCGCGCATCTGGACGCGCTGCTCGCCGCCATCGGAGTCCAATCATGAGCGTCAACACCAGACTGGCGGCCCAGGCCGTCACCCCGCCCACGGCACAGCCTGCCCGCAGGGAAAAGGCGGAAAGCCCGGAGGACAAAATGAGCCTCGGCTTCGACGATCTGGTGGATGCGGTCAACCCGCTGCAGCAGTTGCCGGTGGTGTCGTCGGTCTACCGCGAGGCGACGGGGGAGAGCATCTCGATCCCTGCCCGCTTGGCCGGCGGCTTCCTGTTCGGCGGCCTGCCCGGCCTGATCGGCAGCGCCGCCATGGTGGCGTTCGAGGAAGTCACGGGCGACAGCATCTTGGGCCATATCGGCAGCCTGCTGGAGGATGACGCCGGCACCGCGACCGCCGTGGCGGACGGCAGGGCGGCAGGGGCGCTGCCCTGGATGAACGTCGGTGCCGGCGATGCTGCCGATCCGGCCCTGCCCTCCCCCCAGGCATTGGCGGAAGCCCTGCGGCGCAGGTCGCCAGCCACCGAGACCGCTGCGGCGGCGCTTGCCGTCCCGGCGGGGGACCGCCCGGCACCGCAGTTGCTGGCGAAGCTCTACAGCCTGGAAGCGACCGCCAATGCCGGCGCGCCGGGTGTGGTCCGCAAGGCGGGATGACTCCCCCTCTCCCCGGAAGGGAGAGGGGATTCTCCCCAGTATTGAAACAGCTCTGGAAATGCCGCCGGATGCCCTGGAGCGCCGATGCGTAGGCATGCTACGATTCCCGCCGGATTCCAATCGCAGGTGGTCAGGTGGCGGACGACGGTGACAGTCGTGGCAAGGGTGAAGACGCCGGCACGCCGCGCAGCCGGCGCTGGCTCTGGCTGCTGATCGGCCATTCCGCGGTCGGGCTTGCCACGGCCGGCGCGGTCCTGCCGGTTCTGCCCACCGTCCCCTTCCTGCTGGTGGCCGGCTGGGCCTATGCCCGCAGCAACCCGGCCCTGCGCGAGCGGCTGCGCAACGATCCGCGCTTCGGCCGCGCCGTTCGGGAGTGGCAGGACCGCGGCGCCATCCCGGTCAAGGCGAAGGTCTTCGCCGTCGCCGGCATGTCGTCCGGGTTCACTGTGCTCGCCCTGTCATCGCCGGGCTATCTGGTGCTCGGCGGCGTCGGGCTGGTCATGGTGACGGCGGGCACCTATGTGGTCTCGCGGCCGGCACCCTCCTCCGCCGACGACAGGACTTGAGCCCGTCTCTCACCCGCCAAGATTGTTGCGCGATGCCTGTTCGATGGTCTTGATGTGGGCCAGACCGGGCAGGATTTCAGAGCGGATGAATTCCAGCCGGCGGACCGGGCCGCCGCCGCGGGCGAAGCGGTGCTTCCACAGGTTCATCTTCACCGCCAGACCGCACAGGACGCCGCCGATGGTCAGGTGGTGGGTGACGATCAGGTCGCGGATGCTGCGGAAGCTGTGCGGATTGATGTCGCGCCAGAAATCGCGGGAGCGGTTGTCGAAACTCTCGAAACGCCCGGTGATGGAGGTGGCGATGTCGGTCAGGTCGTGGCCGATCTCGTTCAGCATCCGGCTCTGCCGGGTATCGCGGCGCACCTCGCTGATTTGATACAGCTCCGCCATCCAACCGAGGAAGTTCTGCACGTCGGGCACGATGTCGTCCAGACAGCGCTTGAAATAGGCCAGCGACAGGAAGATGTCGGCATAGTCCTCCAGGAAGGTCGGGATTTCCTGCAGCGGGATGTCGAGCCGGTCGGCGGTCATCTGCAGCCGGCGCCGCGCCTCCTCCACGTCGGGCTGGGCGAACAGGCGGATCAGCTCGTCCATGCTGGCGATTTCGGAGCACTGGATGCCGTAGACATGCTCGATCAGCGGCCGGGTGAAGACGCGCATGTAGCTGGTCAGTTCCTCCCGTTTGGCCTGCGACAGCCGCAGGGCGTCGGAATCCTCCACGTCGATGTTCAGCCGGCGCAGTTCCAGCCGCAGGCTGTAGACGTCGAAACTGGCGGCTTCGGCGATCTGCGCGATCTTGCGCAGGTCGCGGCGGAATTCCGGGTCGTGGACGCCGAAGCACTTGTGGAGTTGGTTGATGCCGATCTGGCCGCTGCCGGTCTGGGCGTCGTTGAACAGCTCCGCCACCGTCTCCAGCCGGACATTCTTGATCAGCCGCGCGCGGCGCAGGCCGGGCGTTTCCAGCGGCAGGATCGACAGCGGCAGGATGTGCAGCGCATCGCGCGCCTCGTCCTCCTCCGAGGAGGCCGGCGGCTTCAACCGCACCGCCGCCGCTCCGGTGGTGGCTGGCGGCCGGATGCGCTCCCGTCCCGGTCTGTCCTGTGGGGTGCCGGCTGGCCGCAAGGCTGGGTCTCCCCGCTGCCGAGGCCCGCGGGCTTGTCAGAAGCGCGGGAATCTCATCAGCGTCATGGTGATGGACGGATCGATGGAGATGACCGACGCGCGCCCGCTGCGGGAAATCGGGCTGATCGGCGGCATGGCCGCGGCCGCTGCGGCGCCGCCGTTCTGCATGTCGTACATCGCGGCGAAACGGTCGAGGAACTTGGCGACCTTCTGCGGATTCTTCAGGTCCGCGATGTCCATCCGCTTTTCCAGCAGCGCCTTCTGCTTGTCCACGTCGAGCAGCGCCGTCTGGTCCGGCAGACCGAGCGCGGTGTAGACCACCTTGCGCAGGGCGTTGTCGGCCATCACCTGATACCAGTTGTTGATGTTGCCCGACCGCCGCTGGAAATAGAGACCCAGGCGGACCGCCGGGTTCGTGGTCTCGGATTCGACCTCCAGCGTCACGTTGACGTAGCGGTCGATGATCGCCTGGACAACGGCCGGCTGCTTCAGGTTGGCGCCGCCGTTCTCGGCGAACCCCAGGATCGTCGCCATCTCCTTGAACTTGGTGTCGCTCATCCGGTTGGCGGTGGAGTACTGGTCGCTCACCCCCTCCTCCAGCACCTTGCGGATCAGGCCGCGCGACTTGGCCTGGCTGCCCAGGTCGAACGCCTCCAGGACGAAGCGATAGAGCTTGTCGTCCTTCATGAACTCTTCGGTGCTGGAGACCTTGCCAATATTCTCCTGGAAATAGGAGATGGACCGTTGCACCGCCGGGCGGCTGCGCACCGCCTGTTCGTAGCGGTCATGGTTGCGGCTGACGACGCGGAGATCGACGAGTGTGGTCATGCCTTCACCTCCCCGACGCCGCTGCCGTCGCGCGGAATGGCCGGATTCTCGTCGGCGGCGTCGGTTTCCGCGCCGTAGCTGGCGGGGATGCGCATCATCACGTCCCCCGTCGCGGTGTCGAGCACCTCGGTGTAGAGCCGACTCGTGCCGGGATCGAGGTTGACCCGGTAGGGCCGGACCGCATGCCTGGGCTCCGCCTCCGCCGCATCGGTCTTCGCGGTGCGCTCCACCACCTCCCCCGGCTTGGTCGTCTCGGCCTGGGCGGCGCGGAGACGGTCGGCCTGCCGCTGGCGGGCCTCGGCGATGATGTCGGCGCTGGCGGGAGAGCGTTCGCCGCTCGGGCCGGTCACGCCGGCGACGGGGGTGGTCATGGCCTCATCCTCCGGCGTGACGGTCGATCTGCACCGCCTGGGCCGCCTGGATGGAAACCGCGGGGGCCGCATTGGCCGCCGACAGCAGCGTCCCCTCATACTCCATCACCGGACGCAGGGCGGAGAGCGCCTTGTAGTAGTCGCGCTCGCCCACATGGCCCATTGCGCCGGCGATGCGGTCCTGAATGTCGGGCCGGGTGAAGGTGGTGTAGAGCTGCGCCATCATCTCCGCCACCGCACCGCTGCCGGCGGCGGCCGTGGCCGGGTCCAGCAGCATGCTCTGGATCAGGAAATAGGCGCGGCGCACCGGGGTCACCGCATCCTCCTCCTGCAGGATGTCGCTGCCGCGGATGATCTGCGCGAAGTTGGAGATCGTCAGGGTGTAGCGGCGATTCTCGTTCTGCACGACGCAGCCGTTGATGACCACCCGCTCGCACGGCTTGAGGCGGAGCTTAAGTGCCATAGGACAGTTCCTCCGTGGCCAGCTCCCGCGCCGGCTGCTGGGCGGCACCCTGCAGGCCCTGCATGACCGACCGGTTGATGTGGATCAGCAGATCGATGCCGCCTTCCCCGCGCAGGACACGCTGGGTGTTGCGGTTCACCGCGAAGGACAGCGAGACCAGCCCGGCGCGCAGCGCTTCGGGCAGGGCGTTGCCGTCCTCCAGCAGGTCGGCGCGCAGCGCGTTCCACAGCTCCAGGTTCCGCCACAGCGCGTCCTTCAGCTCGGCGGAGCGCCAGTCGGCCTCGCGGTAGGTTTCCAGGGCCAGGGTGATCCGCAGGAACACCCGGTACTCGATCCGTCGCGGATCGTCGCACTCGGCGATGGTCTGTTGGTAGGCGGCGATGCTCATGGGCGCACCCCTGCGGTGGGGTCCTTGGCGGCGGTAAGCCGGACCGGTTGCGGTGGGTCTTGGTTGACGGATGAGGATCCGGCGAAGGGGAAAGCCGGCCGTCGGCGATGCCCGCTCCGCTCTCGCGGCAGGCGGCGTGAACGGGCATGGCCGACGGGGCGGCACCGTCGTCCGGGCACTCGGACGACGGCACCACCCACGAAGGGACTTAGCGGAACAGCGACAGGATGTTCTGCGGGCCCTGGTTGGCGATCGACAGAGCCTGGATGGCGAGCTGCTGCTGGACCTGGAGGGCCTGCAGGCGGCTCGATTCCTCGTTCATGTCGGCGTCGACCAGCGCGCCGATGCCCTTGTTCATCGAATCGGTCAGCTTCGACACGAAGTCGTTCTGCACCGACACGCGGTTCTCGATCGAGCCGATCACCGACGCCTTGCCGATGGCGCTGTCGAGCAGCGAGTTGATGACTTCCAGCGACTTCTTGGAGTTGTTGACCACGTCGATCTGGGTCAGATCGGCGAGCCCGCCGAAAGCGTCGCTTTCCTTCGAACCGACCCACAGACCGGAGATCTGGGCGGTGAAGTTGCCGTCGGCGTTCACGTCCTGGTCGGTGAACTCCAGCGTGTCGCCGTTGAAGGCGACCTGGAAGTCGGCGCCAGCCGTGGTCAGGGCGGCGTTGACGGCCGTCTCGATGTTGCCCTGGGTAGTGGCCAGATCGGTGTCGTAGGTCTCCGCCGACAGATCGACCGATACGTCGACCTTGCTGCCGTCTTCCTTGGTGACCGTCAGCGTCAGGTTGCCGAGGCCCAGGTTCTGGCCGTCGATGAAGGTGTCGCCGTCGGCGCCGAGCTTGATGCCGACCGAGGCCTTCAGGTCATTGGTCGAGTCGACCTGCTGCTCGATGGTGGCCTTGCCGACGATCGACTCCACGCGCATGTCCTGACGCTGGAATTCGATGTAGCTCGGGTCGACCGTGTTGTCGCTGCGGCTCAGCGAGGCCAGGATCGAGACGTTCTTGTCCTTGGCCGTGCCGTCGTTGGAGTAGCTGACCTTCAGCAGGTTGTCGCCGTTGAAGGAGGCGTCGGCGGCGGCGCCCTTGATCAGCTTGACCAGCTGGTCGACGTCGTTCTGGATCAGGGTCTTGTCGACGCCGTTGGTCTGGCCGGCGATGACGCGGGCCTTCAGCGTCTGCAGGTTCTCAACGATGTTCTTGGAGGCCACCGACGCGGTGTTGGTGGTGCCGGACCCCAGCTCCAGCGACTCCTTGACCGCCTTGAAGCCGGCGACGTCGGCCTTCATGGTCGTGGCGATCGACCAGTAGGCGGCGTTGTCCTTGGCGTTGTTGACCTTCAGACCGGTCGAGATGCGGTCCTGCGTGGTCTCCAGATCCCCGGTCACGCGACGCAGGGTCTGCAGCGCGGTCATGGCGGAGGTGTTCGTCATAATCGAGGCCATGGGTATCTCCATTCGCGAGATGCATGGCGCCTTTCTGACGCCGGGGCCATTCGCGCCGGCCTTCCCGATCAGTGTGCGGGGGCGCGAGCGGCAAAATCAGGATGACGGAGCCGGTTTAAGCCGGGGTAAAAAATCGGACGCTTTGGAACGGACGGAAAGACAAAGCGGTTCAGGCGCTATCAGCGTCCCACTGCGCGGGCCGCGGCGCGCGGCGCCACCGGCGGGATGAAGGGAACGCGGGAGCCGGCCAGCCCACCGGCGCTCGACCAGCGGTCCAGCATCAGCTTGGCCCGGTCGGGAGCGACATGGTCGGGCGGCGCCTCGAATTTGTAGCCGCGGCCATAGACCGTCTCGATGTAGCGGCCGCCACCGGTCGCCATGTCGATCTTCTTGCGCAGCTTGCAGATGTAGACATCGATCACCTTGTCGAGCGGGTCGGAGCCGGACAGGCCGTAGACCTCCTCGTAGATGTGCTCCTTCGACACCACGCGGCGGTGATTGAGGGCGAGCACCGACAGGATCGCATGCTCCCGCTGGCTGAGGCGCAGCCTTTCGCCGTCCACCTCCGGGTCGCGGCCGTCGAGGAAGACGGTCAGGCGGCCGACCGAAACCGCGTTGCTGGTCAGCCCGTAGGACCGGCGGCGGATCGCCTCCAGCCGGGCGCGGATCTCGGTGCTGACGACCGGCTTCACCAGCACGTCGTCCGCACCGGCCCGCAGGATGCCGGCGGTGGTGTTGGCGCAGCGGCGCTCGATCAGGCAGATGATCGCGGCAGTCACGTTGCGGGCGCGGAGCATCGCCACGCAGGCTTCGGTATCGCCGACATCGCCGATGATGATGGCGTCATGTCCGATCTCGACGGAGCCATGCCCGCCCACCAGTTCACGCAGGCCATTCAGGTCCACGCGGTCATGGTTAACCTTGCATAGGGCAAGTTGCTTGCCGATTGCGTCGGCAATCAGATCGGCTGGCTCAATCAGCAAAGCCTGCATTGGATTCTCCATGGTCGAGCAAGCGCAGATAAAGCATTGATTTTTACGCAATTGCGTTCATGTCACATGCTTATCACAGCCCCAAAAGAACCTATCGAAAGGCGATATGTCAACAAAATGAGGTACCCGGATAGACATAGCCGAGCCCAACGTTTTACGCCGTTTTAAGGGTTTCATACGACTAAATACCGGATAAATTTTTATTCATCTCTGGTTTTACTTCGAAACCCGAGTTGATTCTGCAGTGATCGCCATAGGCAACCATTAATTCGTTCGACATCTATGGTTAACGATAGTGAAGAAGATGAAAACCGGCGCTTACAAACATGAACGCTGGTTTAACCCTGTTGCCCTACGGTCGCCGGGCATCCGCGTTTGAGGAGGTTCCATGTCCGGAACGAAGGCGTCCGTCATTCCGGCGGCCGCGGCCGCTGCTTGCCTGTTCGTCCTGGCGGGCTGTGCGCAATTGTCGCAGGCTCCCGACAGCGATTACCGGCAAGCCCTTGAAAAAGCGATCACCGCCGGCCAGTGCGACGGCGATTCCGTACGCGACCTGTGGTCGGCCTATGGCCGGTGGTATGCGGTGGCGTCCTCCATCGTCGGCCATCCCAAGACCGACGAGGCTGTGGCACTGCTGCGTCAGGGCGACCAGTTCCAAATCCTGGGCTGCCCGGAGGTGGCACGCGCGTCCTACCAGACGCTGATTCGCCGCTTCCCGGAGGATGGCTTCACCCCCCTGCGCGAGGCCGCCCGCGCCTCGCTGCAAGCCCTGCCGCCGCCGCCTCCAGGGCAGATGCCGGGAACGACCCAGGCGCCGGCACTCCCGCCCGGACCGACTCTGGTCAGGCCGCCCACAGAGATTTGAGACGGTGAAAATGTTCATCGGCCGTCATCCTCGCGAAGGTGGGAATGACGGCCGAAAGGGGCGCATACTGTGCGGCGGGACGGCGCGGTTCGAAGCTGAAGCCTAGTCCAATTCCCCAGGGAACGCGGCTTTCATTTTTTACTCAAAGCGCCAGATCGGACGAAAGCGGCCGGTCCAGACCCAGCCAGGCATCGGCCAGCGGTCCGACGGTCAGCGCACCATCGATCCGGCAATCGGCCAGGGCGGCGCGGAAGGTCTCATGCAGATCGGCCAGCGCCGACGACGGCAGGCCGGCCGCCAGCCGCAGGGTCACGTCCAGCCGGCGCCCGCCCAGCGTCGCCATCAGCTGCACCGGTCCCAGCCGCTGCGGCCGGGCCTGAAGCACCAGGGTGACGCGGTCGGACGGCCCCTCCTCCATCCCGACGGCGCAGAGCAGCCCGTCGCCGCCGTCCAGCAGCGGCACGCGCGACAACCGCCACACCCGGCCCTCAACGGGCTGAAAGCGCGGAGCCAGCGCCCGTTCGCACTCGTCGATCAGCAATCCGCCGTCGAGGCCGGCCAGCTCGTCCGCGGCATCGGCGCCGATCCAGTCGCGGCAGCCGCCGGCCGTCGCCGCCAGGAACAGGGCGAGCCCGGCACCGAAGGTCGAATCGCAACGCGGCAGGCATCCCCGCGCCAATGCCGCGTCGGCCGGCGCCAGCGTGTCGAGCAGGTCGAGCAGCCGCCGCACCAGCGGCCCGGCCTCTGAACCGTCTCCGGACCCATCGCCGGCACCGCCGGCCGCGGCCGGCATGCCCAGCGGCATCGCAGCGAAGCGCGCCGCCAGCAGGTCGGGTGGCGGCACCTGCCGGGGAACGAGGTCGCGCCCGGCCATTCAGCGACTTTCCATTCGGCGGTTCCCCCTGCGGCGTGCTCCGCTCAATAGACGACGGTGTCGACGTCGTCGGATTGCGGGATGATGATGGTGCCATCCTCGGCCATCGCCTTGGCGGTGCGGACGATTTCGGCCTGGGCGTCGTTGACGTCGCGCATGCGCAACGGCCCCATGTTCTCGATCTCGTCCAGCAGGATCAGGCGGGCGCGCTCCGACAGGACCGACAGGAAGTGGTCGCGCTGCGTCGCCGGTGCGCCCTTCAGCGCGATGGCGAGCTGTCCGGTGTCGCAGCGGCGGATCACCGCCTGCAACGAGACGCGGTCGAGCCGCATCAGGTCCTCGAAGGTGAACATCAGCTGCTTGATCCGCTGGGTCGGCTCCGGCATCACCGTTTCCAGATCGTCGAAGATCTCGGTCAGCGTCTCGCGGTCGATGCGGTTGAAGATGTCGGCCATCCGCTCCAGCGAATCGTTGCCGTGGGTGCGGGCGTAGTTCGCCATGAACTCGTTGTGCAGGATCGATTCGATGTCCAGCAGCACCTCGCGCTGGACCGATTCGATCTGGATCATGCGCTCGATCACCTCGGTGCGGATGGCCGGAGGCAGCAGGACCAGCACCTTGGCGGCATGGTCGGGGCGCATCTTGGACAGGATGACCGCCGCGGTCTGGGGATATTCGCCGGCCAGATAGCTGGCGAGCACCCCCTCGTTCACGTTGGACATCTTCTCCCACATGGTGCGGCCGGCCGGGCCGCGGATCTCGCCCATGATCTCCGTCACGCGGTCGGCCGGCAGGAAGCGGTTCAGCATCCGCTCCGTGCTGTCGTAGGAACCGACGACCGAGCCCGCATTGGCGAAGCGTTCGGTGAAGATGCGCATCAGCGTCTCCACCAGATTGGAGGTAACGTTGCCCAGCGTGGCCATCGCCCGGCTGACGAGGCGGATCTCGTCCTCGTCCAGCCGTTCCATCAGCCGCGACCCGCGCTCCTCGCCCAGCGCCAGGAAGATGACGGCGCTCTTCTCGACGCCGCTCAGGCTCTTGTAATTCTCACGGATCTTGATCGGCGTTCCCATGGCGGCACCTCAGAAGGAAAGATCGGCGGACGGTGCGGAAGATGACGGTGCGTCGGGTCCGTCGGCGGGCGGCAGGGCCAGCGCGCGGTCGTGGCGGAAGGCGACCGCCATCACCGCGCCGGCCACCAGCATCAGCGGATGCGGGATCAGCGGGTTGGGCTCGATGGCGCCGAGCAGCCCGGCGATGGAGCCGTCCTCCGGCACCGCCGCGCCGCGGCGTCGGGCCAGCGCCAGAAGGCTGTCGGCGAGGCTGGCCGGCGGCTCGGCGGGTATGGCGGCCTCGTCCATTCTACACCCCGTAGGAGCGGATCAGGCTGCCGGCGATCAGGAACCAGCCGTCGGTCAGCACGAAGAAGATGATCTTGAAGGGCAGCGCGATCATCACCGGGGGCAGCATCATCATGCCCATCGCCATCAGGATGGCCGCCACCACCATGTCGATCACCAGGAAGGGCAGGAACAGCAGGAAGCCGATCTCGAAGGCGCGGCGCAGCTCCGACAACAGGAAGGCCGGCATCAGCAGCCTGAGATCGACGCTCTCCGCCGTCACCGGCCGCTCGTCCCTCTCCGGGGGCTTCGCCGGTGCGGAGTCCTCGCCGGCCGGCTTCGGCTTGGCGGTGAAGGCGGCGAAGGCGGCCAGGTCGCGTTCACGGACATGGGAGGCCATGAAGCCGCGGAACGGCTCGATCATCCGTTCCAGGCCCTGCTCCTGCGTCACCTGCTCGTTCAGCAGCGGGCGCAGCCCCTCCTGCCACGCGCTGTCGATCGTCGGCCCCATGATGTGGAAGGTCAGGAACATGGCGAGGCTGACCAGCACCATGTTGGGCGGCGACTGCTGCAGGCCGAGGGCCGAGCGCAGCAGCGACAGCACGACGATGATCCGGGTGAAGCAGGTGACCATGATCAGCAGCCCCGGCGCCACGCTGAGCACCGTCAGCAGCACGATGCCCTGGACGATCCGCCCCGACAGGCTGGCCCCGTCCGCCATCGACCCCAGCGCACCGAGATCGAGGTCGAACGGCGCCGCAGCGGCAGGGCCGGCGGCGAGGGTCAGGACGAGGAGGAGGAGGGTGCGCATGCGGGGGCTTTCGGGGGGTGGGGAGGTGTCGGCTTCGACTGCCCCCACCCCGACCCTCCCCCGCTGGGCGGGGGAGGGAGCAAGTGCTTGTGCGGGAGAGTGGCGGCAGCCCCCTCCCCCGTCCAGCGGGGGAGGGTTAGGGTGGGGGTCTAACGCCCCTCAGTCGATCTCCAACTCCGTCCGCACGATCTCGGTCAGGGTGACCCCCAGCCGCTGGTCCTCGACAATCACCACCTCGCCACGCGCAACCAGCCGGTGGTTCACCAGCACCTCGACCGGCTCGTCAACCTTGCGTTCCAGTTCCAGCACCGCGCCGCGGCCGAGCTTCAGAAGCTGCGCCACCAGCATGCTGGTGCGGCCCAGCACGACCTGCACATCGACCGGCACGTTGTAGATGGCGTTCATCGGGCCATCGAAAGTCTTCTCGCCGAATTTTTCGACGGACTTCTCCGCCTGCTTGGAATCGTCGTCGAGGATGTCGAGGTTCAAGGGAGGCATGAGGGTTCTCGCTTCGGATCGTTCAGGTCAGGTCGGGGGACAGCGCCGGCATCAGGGCGGCGACGGCACGGTCGGCGAGTGATGCGACGGCGGCCTCGAAGGCGGCAGGATCTCGGCGGACGGAGCCGGCGCCCCAGCTCGCCTCCAGCGCGCCGACGGCGAAGGCCGGATCGCCCTGGATGTCGATGCGGCCGCGGAATACGCCCTGCCCGGCCAGCCGTTCTTCCAGCGGAGGACAGAGCGACGGGTGCAGGCGCAGGGTGAGGACCGGGGACTGGCCGGCGGCGCGCAGGGCATCGGCGGCAAGCCGCTCCACCTCCTCCCGCGCCACATGATCGAGCAGTTGCGGCACCATGCGGCGAACCAGCGCCACCAGCACGAAGGCGCCCTGGGCCTCCAGCCGTTCCATCAGGGCGGCATGGTCGGCGTCAAGCGCCGCCATCCGCTGCGCCAGCTGGTCCAGGGTGGCGGCAAGCTCCGCCTCGATCCGCCGGGCGGCGGCGCGCTCGCCTTCAGCCCGGCCTTGGGCGAGCCCCTCGGCCAGCCCGCTCTCGCGGGCAGCAGCCAGGGCGGCCAGATGCTCGCGCTCCGACAGGGTGGGAAGGTCGAGCGGATCGGCCGCCTCCACCACCTCCGGCTCCGCCGCCGGGGCGGGCGCGCCGAAGCCGTGGTCGAAGCGGTAGCGCGGGTAGGCGGCCATCACGCCACCTCCTCATAGAGCCAGGAGCGCAGGATATCGATGGCCTCGTCGGGATACTGGTCGACCAGCTCGCCCAGCCGCCGGATGGAGGAGGCGCGGACGCGGCCCTCCACCGTGCGCAGTTCGATCAGCTGGTCCATGGTCTCCTCGATGCCCAACTGCGGCGCCATCGACGCGGCGGCAAGGGCGGGATCGCCCTCCCCGCCGTCGGCCAGAGCCGCCCCGCCGCCGGCCGCAGTGGCCGCGGCCATGGCCGGGCCGGTCAGTTGCGGCATGGCGCCGGCTGCGGGCGCGGCCAGCGCCGGGGTTTCCGCCAGCACCGGTTCCGGAGCCGGGAAGACGCGGCGGATCAGCGGACGCAGGCCGACCAGGATGACCAGGGCGGAGAGCACCAGCAGGATCACCCACTGGATCAGCGTCATGACGTTGCGGCTCAGCGTCTCGGCGATCTCGTCGCCCAACGGGCGCGGCGTCAGATCGGGCGCCAGATCGACGAATTCCAGATTGTCCACCGTCACCCGGTCGCCGCGCGCCTCGCTGAAGCCCATGGCGGAACGGACCAGCTCGGTCAGGCGCTGCAGTTCTTCCGCGCTGCGCGGCTCGTACTGGCGGGTGCCGTCGGCGGCGGTCTTCCAGGTGCCGTTGACCAGCACGGCAACGCTGAGGCGGCGGACGTCGCCCGGCTCGATCACCGTTTCGCGGCTGACGTTGGAGATCTCGTAGTTGACCGTCTCCTCCTGCCGCTTGCTGTCGTTGGAGGATTGCGGCCCCTGCGGCTGGGCGCGCACGTCGCGCTGCGGCAGGTTCTGCTCGGCGGTGACCGGCGGTTCGCCGTTGCTGTCCTGGCTGCGGTCCTGCTCCTGCACGGTCTGGGTGGAGCGGACGACCTGGCTGTTGGGATCGAAGGTCTGGCTGCGCACCACCTCGCGCTTGGTCTCCACCTCGGCAGCGACCTGGACGCGGACGTTGCCGGCGCCGAGCCGGGCGGTCAGCATCTGCTCCACCGAGCGGGCGACGCGGGTCTCGGCGGCCACGCGCATGCCGTCGGTGCGCGCCGACGCCAGACCCGGCCCGTCATCCTCGGTCAGCAGAAGCTCGCCGGAGGAATCCATCACCGTCACCGCGCTGGGCTTCAGGTTCGGCACGGCGGCGGAGACGAGATGGCGGATCGACAAGGCCTGCTTGCGGTCCATCGCCGCCCGCCCGCGCATGCGCACCACCACCGACGCGGTCGGCTTGGGCGCGCTGCGCGAGAACTCCTCGCGCTCCGGCAGGACGATGTGGACGCGCGCCGCCTCGACGCCGGCCAGCGTCTCGATGGTGCGGCCCAGTTCGCCTTCCATGGCGCGCAGGCGGTTGATGCGCTGCATGAAGCTGGTGATGCCGAGCGGCTTGTCGGTGTCGAACAGTTCGTAGCCGACGCCGCCCTGCGCGGGCAGGCCCTTTTCGGCCAGCGCCATGCGGACGCGGGAGACCTCGGACTGCGGTACGCTGATCGTCGTGCCGTCGAAGCCGGCGCTTACCGGCACGCCCATCTCCTGCACCGCCTTGGAGATGCGGCCGGCCTCCACCGGTTCCAGGCCGCTGTAGAGCGGCGTCATGTGCGGCTGCGACAGCAGAAGCGCCATGCCGGCCACGGCCAGGACGATGCCGAGCCCGGTCCCCGCCAGCACGAGCAGCCGACCGCGCCCCAACGACCGCAACGTGTCGATCAGACTGTCCACGGTTCCCCGCACCTTTAAAGTTTCTGAAAATCGGCGGGCCTAGTCTTCGCCCTGCGCACCCCCTCAAGCTAACGGGGCGACTTTTAAGCGGAGTAAAAAACGGCGCAGCCTTCCAAGACAAAGCGCCTCAAATCTTACCGAATGCCAGCTTTACTAAAATTTTCGGCAATCGCCGGCGGGATGGATCGATGATTACACGATTTGGCATGGCGGGGACGGGAACGGTCCGGGACGAAGTCCTGAACCGCCTGCGCGGATCGGGACGCATCCTGGTGATCGCCCTGCCGCTCGCCCGCCTTGCCGTGGGCCTCGTGGCGGTGGGGGCCGTGGTGGCCGCCGGGATCACCGGATACTGGATGGCCGCGGGCCCGCAGGCGCTGGACCGGCTGTGGCCCGCGGCGACGGAAGCGCTGCCGGCCGACGGCGTGGTCGACATGCCGGAACTGGTCGTCAATCTGCGGCGCGACACGCCGTCCCGCTTCCTGAAGATCGGCCTGTCGCTGACCGCGGCCCATCGCGACCGCGAGACGCTGGAGCGCGCGATGCCGCAGCTCACCGACAGCCTGCAGGAGTTCCTGCGCAACCTGGACCAGGACGACCTGGAGGGATCGGCCGGCCTCCACCGGCTGCGCAGCGAGATCAAGCGCCGCTTCAACCTGATCCTGTCCGATCCCGCCGGCCGGCAGGAGGTCGTCACCGACGTCCTGCTGCGCAGCCTGCTCACGCAATAGCGACCTCCAGAGGCACCGGATGACCGACACCCCCGCCCCGACCGCCCCATCCATGGCCGCTTCCCAGCCCGTTCCCGACGAGGCCGCGGACTGGTCCGACGCCGCGTGGGAACTGGCCGCCGCACAGCAGACCGATCCGCCCGCCGCTCCGGCGGCGGAGTCGACGAGCGAGGCGCTGGCCGGCATACCCGGCGAGACCAAGACGCTGAGCCAGGAGGAGATCGACCGGCTGCTGAATTTCGGCGCGCCTGAAGGCGGCGGGCCGGAGATGAGCGCCATCCAGCGGCTGGTCAGCTCGACCACGGTCAACAAGGACCGGCTGCCGATGCTGGACGTGGTGTTCGACCGCATGGTGCGGATGCTGAACACCTCGCTGCGCCAGTTCGCCTCGACCAACGTGGAGGCGTCGCTGTCGAAGATCGAATGGCTGCGCTACACCGACTTCCAGGACACCATCGAACTGCCGGCCCTGATCGGTGTCGCCCGCGCCGAGCCGTGGGACAACCAGATGCTGGTGTCCATCGACAGCGCGCTGATCTACTGCATGATGGACGTGCTGCTGGGCGGGCGGCGGTCGCGGCCGGGGCGGATCGACGGGCGGGCCTACACCTCCATCGAACGCAAGATGACCGAGCGGATGATGAAGGTGGTGCTCCAGGATCTGGGGCAGTCCTTCGACCCGCTGGCCCAGGTGGACTTCGTCTTCGACCGGCTGGAGGTGAACCCGCAGTTCGCCACCATCACGCGGGCCACCAACGCCATCATCCGCGTGCGCATCGCCGTGGAGGTGGAGCGCCGGACCGGCCACATCGACATCGTCATCCCCTATGCCACGCTGGAGCCGGTCCGCGGCAAGCTGGTGCAGATGTTCATGGGCGAGAAGTTCGGCCATGACACCGTGTGGGAAAGCCATCTGAAGAACGAACTGATGCGCTCCAAGCTGGAGCTGGTCGCCGTGCTGGCGGAGACCAAGGTGCCGCTGGGCGAAGTATTGGCCTGGCAGAAGGGCCAATCGCTGAAGCTGCGGATCAGCCCGGATCAGACCGTCCTGGTCTTCAGCAAGACCATCCCGCTGTTCGCCGGACACATGGGGCAGCGCAACGACAACATCGCGGTGAAGATCGACACCGATCTCGATACCAAGCAGGAGCTGATCGATGGTCTCCTTTCTCATTGACGCGGCCCTGGCGGTGATGCTGGTCACGGCGACCGCCTACCTGGTCATCGTCAACAAGCGGCTGAAGCTGCTGCGCACCGGCCAGTCCGAGATCAACGCCCTGGTGTCGACCTTCTCCAAGTCGATCGACGACACCGACGCCTCGATGAAGCGGATGGTGGCCTCGGCGACCGAAATCGCCGCCCGCCTGTCCGACGACCTCGACCGGGCCAAGGGCATGAAGGAGGACATGGCGCTGATCCTGGGCTCCTGCGAGCGCACCACCGCCCGCATGGAGGAATCGGTCCAGCATGCCCGCGCCCTGCTGCGCCGCCTGGATGAGGGCGCGATGGGGAGCGCCGCGCGCATCGGCCGCAACCGGGCGCGGCCGGAAGCGGCTGACACTGCCGAAGCCGCCGCGAAACCGGCAGACGCCGGGGCAGACGCCGCGCCGCTCATGTCGGCTTTGACGGCGGCGGAGATCGACAAGGGCGAGTTCCGGGCGCTTGAAACGGCTCTGCGCGCCGTCGCCGGACAGCACGCCGAAGCCCCCGCCCCCGCTTCTGCCGCCCCCACCCCCACCGGCACGGCCCCCACAGGCACAGCCCCCACCGGCACAGCCAAGGCAGCAGCCAATGCCTTCTACGCGCGGCTGCGCACCGTCGGGTCGGAGGCGTCGGCATGATTCCGCGCATCCTTCCCATCACGCTGGTCGCCGTCCTGATGGTCCTGCCGCTGAAGCTCGGCGCCCTGGTGGACGGCTTCCCGGTGATCGCGCAACAGTTCGACCGCGAATTCGGCGCCCATGAACGCCCGTGGGCGACCGACCTGAAGACGAACGATCCCAAGGCGGCCGAAACGGCTGCGGTTCCGGCGCCGGTCACCGGTCCCCTGCCGGTCTCCACGCCGGTCGCCGAGGCACCGCCGCCGGTGGCGCTGGCTCCGCCCAGCTGCACCGATCCGCTGCTGCGCGCGGCCATCGACGAGCAGAAGGCCGACACGTCCGGCCGCCAGAACCGCCTGCGCGAGGCAGAAGCGGTGCTCGCCGCCACCGAAGCGCGCGTCGGCACCCAGATCCAGCGGCTGAACGGCGTGAAGCGCGAGGTCGAGGCACTGATGACCCAGCGCTCCACCCTGCAGCAGGAAGACCTGAAGCGCATGGTGGCGATCTATGAGGCGATGAAGCCGCGCGACGCCGCGCGCATCCTGACGGACATGGAAACCGACATGGTGGTCGACGTGCTGGACCGCATCACCGAACGGCGCGCCGCCCCGATCCTGGCCGAGATGGCCGACGCCAAGGCCCGCGAAGTGACGCGGCTCATCCTGCAGCGCCGCGCCCTGCCCGGCGACCGAAAGGCGGCCCCCACCGTCGTCGGAGCTTCGGTGCCCGTGACGGCCATGCCGCGCCCCACCCTGACCAATTGAGCGCCATGACCAGCATGCCCGATGCCGTCGCGGCACCGTCCCGTCCCGCCCCGTCTCAGCGCGGCGGTTCCGCCGGCGACGATGCGCGCGACAGCGACTTTTCCAGCCTTGTGGACGACGCCGCCGAGGACGAGTCCGACGACGCCGCGACGCGCTCCGACCGTCTGCACAAACGCAGGGAGCCGAGGCCAGACAGCCCCGCCGCCGCCCAGGCCGCGATCACCCAGGCGGTCGTCCAGCCGGCGGTTCAGCCCGGCAGCAGCACCGACGCCCCGCTGATGCCCTGGATGGTCGCCGCCATCCAGGCCACGCCGTCGGCTGCATCCGCGGCACCGGCCCCTGATCCGGGCGAGGCTGCTGCGCAGCCGGGACAGCAGGCTCTTTCCGCAGCAGGGAACGGCAGCAAGACCGCGGGGACCGCTGCCGTTCCGCAGCAGCCGGCCGAACCGTCCATGACCGGCAACCCCACGCCTGTGGGCCCGGCACAGAGCGGGACCTCTGCCGACGGTCCCGCTCGGGGCAGCATGGACCAGAGCGCGCCCGACCCCGCCTTTCCGCAGACCACGCAAAGCCCCGCGGAAACGCCTGCCCCGACCCCAGCCATGGCCGCCCCGGCGGCAAGCACCGACACCGCCACGGACGCACGCGCCAGCCGCCGCGACGAGAGCACCGATCCCCGCACCGCGCTCCGCTCCGCCCGCGGAACCGGCCGTCCGGATGTGGCCGAGAAGGCAAACCAGCCCGCGGCCACTCCGGCCGCTGCCCGGACGGCCCAGCCCGCCGCCGACGCAACCGCCGCCGCCATCGCTCCCGAACCGGCCCCCGCCCCCTCCTTCGGCGCACCGCCCACCGCCGGCAGCGGCACCGCCGCGACCGGCTTCGAAGCCCTGCCCACCCTGCCCGCCCAGGCCGCCACGCAATATGCCGCGGCGGCGGCATCGGGCCGGGCCGCCACGGCGCACAGCCCGGCGATGGCGCAGCTCGCCGCACCGCTCGTCCGCGTGCTCGAAACCGGCGGCGGCGAGTTCCACATCGACCTCGCCCCGGCGGAGCTCGGCCGCATCCGCGTGGTCGCCGATGTCAGCGACGGCAAGGTTTCGCTGACCGTCCAGGCCGAACAGGCCGACACGCTGGCCCTGCTGCGGCGCGACCTGCAACAGCTCGAACGCGCGCTCGGCGATGCCGGCCTGTCGCTCGACAACGCCAGCCTCCAGTTCTCGCTGCAGGACGACGGCCAGTCGCGCGGCTTCGCCGCTCCCGACCAGGGGGGTGCCGCAGCCGGCTGGCGCGCTCAAGCCCAATCCGAAGCCAGTCCAGAACCCGTCGCGGAACGACCGATGCGCCCGATCGACGGGCTGGTCGACGTCACCGTCTGAACAGGAAAGCCCCTCCCGTCATGACCACCACCCCCAGCACCAGCGTCACGGCCGCCACCACCGCGAAGTCCGCCGCTGCCTCCGCAGACGAGGCGAAGAAGGCCACGGTCGATTACGAATCCTTCCTGAAGCTGCTGACCGCGCAGCTGCGCAACCAGGACCCGCTGGCGCCGATGGACGCCTCGCAGTTCATGACCCAGCTGGCGCAGCTGTCCACGGTGGAGCAGTCGATGCGCTCCAACGACACGCTCGGCAAGGTTCTGGACACGCTGAAAAGCAGCGGCATGCGCATGGATATGGCCCTGCTCGGCCGCAAGGTGGAGGTCGAGTCGAACCAGCTGTCGCTGACCGGCGGCAAGGCGGAGGCCGCCTACACGGTGGACGGCCAGCCGGCCAGCGTGAAGCTGGAGGTGCTGAACAGCGCCGGCAACGTCGTGCACAGCGCCCCCGGCGCCTTGCAGACCGGCCGTCAGGTCTTCAGCTGGACCGGGAAGACCGCCGGCGGCGGCACCGCCCCCGACGGCCTCTACACGCTGCGGGTGACGGCGAAGGACAAGGACGGCAAGGCGCTGAACACCGCCACCGTCGTCACCGACACGGTGGCCGAGGTGCGCAGCGTCGACGGCGCCACCAAGTTCGTGCTGAAGAACGGCGCCACCGTCTCGTCGGACGCCGTGCTGTCGGCGTCGTGAGGAAAATGCCCTCTCCCGTCCTGGGAGAGGGCATCCATCACAAACGCGTGTTGTCCTGGCGCAGCAGCCGGTCGATCAGCACCGCACGGACCGGCTGGGTGCTTTCCTGACTGGTGAGGGTGCTGTTGGCGCCAGCAAGCAGGGCGGTCGCCACACCCTGCGGATCGACCGACGGGCCGTTGAAGCGGCCATGGCCGGCGAGGTCGAAAAGCGCCTCCAGCATGGCGCTGCGCGCATGCGGCAGGCGGCGGCGCACCAGCAGCGCATCGTCGGCGCTGGACGCCTCCAATGTCACCTGGGTCAGGATGAAGGCGATGGTGCGGCCGCGCTCCAGCATCGGCACGATCAGTTGCCCGGCCTCCACATAGTACGGGCCGCCGGCAACGGCTGCCCCGGGATCGGGCTGACCGGCGGCCGCGGTGTCTTGCGGGGCCTTGAGACGGCCGAAGCCGTAGCCGCCGGCGAAGGCGAGCGCGGCGGCCACGGCGAACAGCAAAACGGCTTTCATGGTGCGGATTCCCCAGTGAAGCCGGATGTCAGAAGGGCAGGATCACGTCCAGCACCTGCTGGCCATAGCGCGGCTGCTGCACGTCGGTGATCTGGCCGCGGCCGCCATAGGTGATGCGCGCCTCGGCGATCTTGTCGTACTCGATGGTGTTAGCGTTGCTGATGTCCTCAGGGCGGATGACGCCGGCGATGCGCATCTCGCGCAGTTCGTAGTTCACCCGCACCTCCTGCCGGCCGGCGATCACGAAGTTGCTGTTGGGCAGCACCTGCGTCACCACGGCGGCGACGCGCATGGCGATCCGCTCGTTGCGCTGGATGGTGCCGTTGCCGCTCGACGTGCTGGAGCTGTCGAGATCGACAAGGCTGGACGGGTCGACGGCGTCCGGCAGGATGGCGGGAAGGCGGCTTTCCAGCCCGAAGAAGTTGGGCAGCCCGGCCTTCTCGTTGTTGGTGCGTCCGCGCTGGGTGCTGTTGCGCAGCTGCGCCTGATCGGAGATGTCGATGACGACGGTCAGCAGATCGCCCACCGCCTTGGCGCGCGGGTCGCGGAAGAAGTCACGCGATCCGGTGCGCCACAGGGAGCTGGGGATCTGCTCGGCCGTCGTCGGCTGCGGCATCGGCAGCGAGATCACGCGCGCCTCCGGCTGCATCGCCGGATTGGAGATCTCCGACAGAGTGGGAGCGCTGCCGATGTCGGACAGCCGCGCGCAGCCGCCGGTCGCAAGCGAAAGCAGCAGGATGGGGACGAGCGCGGTGCGCATGACGGAAGCTCCCTTATGGGTCGATCAGGGCCGCGCGGCCCATGTTCAAGGTCGTTGAGGGATGCGCGGGCCGTTCACCGAAACGGTTTCCGCGCCGGTGACGGTCCCGGTGACGATGGTGCTGCTGGCGATGTTCATGACGCGGACGATGTCGCCGACGCCGCCCTCCTGCAGGGCACGGCCGCGCGCCGCCAGAACCAGGGCGCCATCCTCGTAGACCAGCGTCACCGGCCGGTTGCGCTGGACGACGATGGGCGCACCCACCGATCCGACCTGGATCAGCCGCCCCGCCGGCATCTGACGGCGCGGCGACAGGCCGATCAGCGCGTCGGCAGACGAGATGAATCCCGACCCGGCGCGGTCCAGCGACAGGCGCACGGTGGTCAGGTCGGCCGCCTCGATGATCTCGCCCGGCCGGATGCGGCGAACCGGCACCGGCATCGCCACCTCGATCTCCGCCCGCCCGTTCAGCTCCACGATCCGGCCGTCGCTGAGGATGCGGGCCTGGAAGGTCCCGGTGCGGGGATCGAGGCTGATATCGCGCACTGCATCCATCGGGCCGTCGAAGGGCCGGCCGAGCGTGACCGCCACCTGGGCTTCGGCCGGCATCGAGGGGCCGAGCGAGGCGAGAAGCTCGTCCGCCAGCCGGGACTCGACCGGCCCCGCGGCGGCTTGCCAGGACAGCGCCAGGGAAGCCCCCAGCAGCAGAGCGGCCAGCGGCTGGCGGATGGTGTGCCGCACAATGCTCACCGCATGTTGGTCATGGTGGAGGCCATCTGGTCGCCGGCCTCGATCACCTTGGCGTTCATCTCGTAGGCGCGCTGGGCCGAGATCAGCTCGGTGATTTCCTGCACCACGTTGACGTTGGAGGATTCCAGGTACTTCTGGCGGATGGTGCCGAAACCGGCCTGGCCCGCCAGCCCGTCCTGCGGTTCGCCCGACGCCGGGGTGGCGCGGAACAGATTGTCGCCCAGCGCTTCCAGGCCGGAGTCGTTGACGAACACCGTCATCGCCAGCTGGCCCTGGTTGACCGGCTGGTTCTGGCCGTCGACATAGGCCAGCACCTCGCCCGAGCGGTTGATCACCACCTCGCGCGTGCCCTGCGGCACGGTGATGCCGGGGGCGACGGTGAAGCCGTCGGCGGTGACGATGGTGCCCTCCGGCGACAGCTTGAAGCTGCCGGCGCGGGTGTAGACGGTCTCGCCGCCGGGCTGGGTCACGTTGAAATAGCCGCGCCCCTCGATCGCCAGATCCAACTCGTTGCCGGTGGAGGTCAGGTTGCCGGTGGTGTTGATGCGGTTGACCGAGGTCGGCCGCACGCCCAGCCCCACCTCGACGCCGGTCGGCACGATGGTGCCCGAATCGGTCGACTGGCTGCCCTGCCGCCGCTCTGCCTGATACATCAGGTCCTGGAATTCCGCGCGCGAGCGCTTGAAGGCCGTGGTGTTGATGTTGGCGATGTTGTTGGAGATGACCTCGACGTTCATCTGCTGGGCCATCATGCCGGTGGACGCGATGCTGAGCACGCGCATGGACGGACTCTCCCTTCGGGGCTTTAAGAGGATTTGCCGAGGCGGTTGATGGCGGAGCGCAGCAGGTCCTGCCCGTCGTCCACCATCTTGGTCACCGCCTGATAATCGCGGGTCAGGTCCATCATGCGGCCGATCTCGACGATGCCCTGCACGTTGGACCGTTCGACCTTGCCCTCCACCAGACGGGTGTCGGGGGCGGGGCGCGCCTCCACGCCGTCCGCCGGTTCGAACAGCAGGTCGCCGGTCTGCTTCAGCATCTGCGGATTGTCGAAGCGCGCCACGGCGATGCGGGCGATCACGTTGCCGTCGGCCGACAGCAGCCCGTCCGACCCGATGCTGATGGTGCTGCTGTCGGACGGGATGACGATGGGCCGGCGGCCGTCGTCCAGCACGGGATAGCCGTTGGTACCGACCAGCGTGCCGTCGGCATCGCGGCGCAGCCGGCCGTCGCGGGTGTAGCGCACGCCGTCCGGCGACTGCACGGAGAGGAAGCCGTCGCCGTCCAGCGCCACGTCATAGGGGTTGCCGGTCTCGGTGAAGGCGCCGGCGCGCAGGTCGGTGTAGGTGGACCGGTCGATGGTGAAGGCGATGCGGTCGGTCGGCTTGCGCCCGCCGGCCTCCAGCGCCGCTTCGAACAGGGTGCGTTCGCCGCGGAAGCCGGCGGTATTCATGTTGGCGACGTTGTTCGCCACGACGTCCAGCTGCCGCCGCAGCGCCATCTGGCGCGACAGTCCGATGTAAAGCTGGTTCTCCATGGCCGAACACTCCGGTTTTGAACTCCGCCTTAATCTGGACGATGCAGTTTAAAGCCGGGTTTCAACCTGGACCGTCCCGACCGGCACTGTTCCGGTCTTGGGTAAGGTTTGGCGATCATTTCGATAAAATACGAGACGACTGTGATGAAACGGCGCCCGGATACCGCACTGATCACTGGTTCGACGCTGGTCCTCGCTCTGCTGGCGGTGTCCGGTCCGGCACAGGCCGCCTCCGTCCGCGCGCAGCTGGGCGACCACGGCGACCATTCGCGGCTTGTGCTGTCCGTGCCGAAGGGGCTGGAGCCGGTGGCGGTCGTCGACGGCTGCGTTCTGCGCATCAGCACGCCCGACCCGGTGCGCTGGCCATTGGCCAGCCTGCGCGACACTTTCTCCCGCCGCCTGTCGGACTTCGTGACCGCGGATGGCGGGCGCAGCCTGACCGCGGCGATTCCCTGCGGCGCACGGGTCGCCAGCTTCATCGAGCGCCGGATGCTGATCGTCGATGTCGGCGGCCCGCCGGTTCCCGGCGTGAAGCCGGGGGCGCCGGAGGGCGGGGCGGTGGAGGTGCCGCCGGAGGCGGTCGTCGCGGCTGTGGTGCCGGAGTCGCAGGTTCCACCCCCGCCGCCCCGCGCTACCCTGGCGGAAGTCGCAGAGGCATTGAACCCCATCGCCAGCGCCAACGCGGCACCGGTCGCACTCCCCCTCCCTGCGGAATCCCCTCTCCCCCCCGGGGAGAGGGTTAGGGTGAGGGGGGAGCGTGGAGAGGATTCTCGGGACAGCCACGCGGCGCATCCCCCTCACCCCGGCCCTCTCCCCGGGGGGGAGAGGGGGATGGCCCCAGGT
>JAFAFA010000102.1 GCA_023423695.1 Pseudomonadota bacterium
CTGCCGGCCAACAAACGCCTGGATCGACGACAAGATCGGTTGGGGCGCATCATCCTCGCGCTGCTCACAGCGGCCGCCATCTTCATCATCGCAAACCGACTCACGGCATTCTGAAAACCGCCCCTTAATCGTACTGTGGCGGCTTCGGCTCAAGCTCAGCCTGCGCGCTCTCGCCGAGATCCTGCTCTTGCGCGGCTTGGTCTTCTCCCATGAGGCGGTGCGCGACTGGGAAGCCAAGTTGGCGCCGCGGCTCGCCGAGACGCTGCGCCAACGCCGTTGGGGAAAGATTGGCCGGAGCTGGTACGTGGACGAGACATACCTCAAGGTCGCCGGTCAGTGGCAGTACCTGTACCGTGCCATCGACAGCGACGGCAATCTGATCGACGTCTATCTCAGCGCCACCCGCAACCAAGCCGCCGCCGAGGCCTTCTTCCGCTCCGCCGTGGAGGTGACAGGCATCATCCCGGAGACCATCACGACGGACAAGCATGCCGGCTACCCTCCGGCCCTGGAAGAGGTATTCGGAGACGACGTCGAACACCGCACGTCAAAGTTCAAGAATAATCATCTGGAACAGGACCATCGTGGGGTCAAAGGCCGCATCCGACCGATGCGCGGCTTCAAGTCCCCGCTCGGTGCGGCCCGCTTCTGTCGGGCTCACGATGAGGTGCGCAACTTCTTGCGCCCAGCGACCCGGCGCAACCAGCACATTCCAGCCGCCCGCCGACGGGCGATCCATGTCCAGAGAGTCGCTGCTCTGCGCGACATGCTCGCCGTCGCCTAACCAATCGTGCCGGTAGCCGGCTGCTCCGCGTCGAATCGCCAGTCTTGGCGCGAGAGCTGACAGAACCGTCGAAGGAGCGGATCGAGCAGGCCAAGGCCGACTGGCGCGTCGGCCGGATGAAACTGCCCGACCTGGACAGCGGCGAATTCATCCCCCCTGCCGGAAATGCCGAAGCCGCCCGCCAACCCCATGTCGTAGATGGCCGCTTCAACGCTTGCGTCTCCGCCAGCACCAGGCAGCGGCCAGAACGGGGACGGACAGAGACGCCCAGGACACGGCGTCCACCAGCCTGTCGTCCAGCAAGGCCGTGACCAAACCGACGGTGGTGACGAGCGCGATTGCTGTGGGAATAGCGAAGATCGCCATCAGGGGGAGGCGAGTGCGCGGCTTCATTCCGCGGCCTCCCCGGCAACGGCGCGCAGGCTGTGGGCCGCGCCGGCCTGATCCTGGGTGCCGCGGCGGCGCGCGACCCACAGATACAGGCCACTGCCGAGGATGACGATGGTCAGCATGTCCAGCGTCGCCCACAAAATCTTCATCGGAAGCCCGCCGTAATCGCCGAAATGCAGCGGCTGCGACAGCCGTAGCGCCAACATGTACCAGGGCATTGAGCGCATGTCTGTGAAGGCCCCGGTTTCCGCGTCGATCAAGGCGGGGGTCAGGATCCGGCTGGTGGCCGGCGTGGCTCCCTTCAGCCACACCGCGTAATGATGGTTGCTGGAGAAGCGAACGCCGGGGAAGGCAACGAACTGCGGGCGCATGCCGGGCGCGGCCTCCATGGCCGTGCGGACGGCCGCGTCGACGGAGGTGAAGCGTTCCGGCACCGGCTTGCCCTGATAAGGGGAGATCATCGCCGCCAGCTCGTTGGCGCGCCAATAGGCGACCAGCGGCACCGAAAGGGTGTTGATGACACCGGTCAGCCCGACCACCACTACCCACATCAGCGTGACGATGCCCAGCATGTTGTGCAGGTCGAGCCATTTCAGCCGCCTGCTGCGCCCGGCCCGCACCGTGCCGAAAGGCAGCTTGCGCATGAAGGGGGCATAGATCACCACGCCCGACAGGGTGGCGAGGAACAGCAGGAATCCCATGAAGCCGAGGAACAGCTCGCCGGGTAGGCCTGCGAACATGTCCACATGCAGGCGCAGCATCACATGCATGAAGCCTTGGTCGTCGTTCAGGTCGGCCAGAATCCGCGTGGTGCGCAGATCGATGGCGGAGATGTGCATCTGCGACACTGGCGGGCGGGCGCCGGGTCCGGTCGTGACGTTCACCACCGGCCGGTCAACATCGAAGCTGAGGAACAACGGGCGCTCGCCGGGATATGTGGCCAGCGCCGAGGCAACGGCGTCGTCCAAAGATTTCAAGGGCATATCGGCCGGCATGGGCGGAAGGTTGTCTTCCTCCGTCAGCGCCTCGATCTCGTCATGGAAGATCAGCGGCAGGCCGGTCAGGCACAGCAGCAGCATGAAGACCGAGCAGATCAGGCTGGTCCATTTGTGTATCAGCGTCCAGATCCGGATGGTTTGGTTGGTCATCGGGCTCTCCTCATGCCGCCGTCATGCCTTGGCAGATCAGCCATCCGCCTTCAGAAATCCGCCTTCAGAAATCGACCGACAACGACAGCTTGGCCGTCAGCGGAGCGCCCTGGCTCAGGTAGCCGCCATAGGCCGACGCCCAGTAGGCCTTGTCGGTCACGTTTTCCACCGCCGCCCGGATGGTGACCGGACGGTTCTGGATGTCGGTGATCATCCGCGCGCCGATGTCGAAGCGGGTCCAGCTGGGGATCTTCAGCGTGTTGGCGGTATTGAGATATTGAGACCCGGTGTGGATCACGCGCCCGGTCAGCGTCACGGTGGGGAATGACGTTGGGAGGAAGGGCAGGTCCCATTCGACGTTGGCGTTGAACTGGTGGCGCGGCACGCCGACGGCATCCTTGCCCTCGGTCGCAGCGCTGCCGGTGTCGCTCAGTTCCGGATCGATGAAGGTGGCGCCGCCCAGCAACCGGACGCCCTGCACCGGTTCGCCGTACAGCATCAGCTCGATGCCGCGGTTGCGCTGTTCGCCGGACACGCTGTAGATGCGGGTGAACGCATCGGTCACGCCGCTGGGCTGGGTGGTCTGGAACAGCGACAGCGAACCGCCGAAGCTGCCGAAGTCCAACTTGCCGCCGACCTCGTACTGGACCGAACGGTAGGGCTCGAAGATTTTTCCGGCATTGGCCGCCGTGGAGGGGGCGGTCGGCCCCTGCGCCAGCCCCTCGATTCGGTTGGCGTAGAGCGACAGTTCCTTGATCGGCTTCACCACCAGCCCGACCACCGGCGTCAGCGCCGACTGGTCGTAATCGGAGGTGCGGGCGCCGTTGGCCCGGTTGTAGGCGTGGACCTGGATGTTCTGCTGGCGCAGCCCGGCGGTCACCATCACCCGGTCGTCCAGGATCGACAGCGTGTCCGACGCATAGACGCTGCGCAGCACGGATTCGCTGACCTTCGGCGGATCGCCGACCATGCCGCTGGCCGATGTGGTCGCCGGGCGCGGGAAGCCGACCATGTTGTAGAGGTTGACGGCGGTGATCGTGCCGAATTCGAAGCCGTTGTTGTTGGCCGTCCGCAGCGCGGAGGCGCCCGCATTCAACTGGTGCCTGACCGGACCGGTGTGCAGGTCGGCCCGAATGCCGGCCTGACCGGTGCTGGTGAAATCCTCGCGCGGGACGGTCAGGCGCCTGACGGTGCCGGTGCCGTCGACCCGCGTGATGGTGGGGGACGCATAGTCGCCGTCCTCGCGCATGCTGCGCATGCCGAAGGCGCCATAGACGGTCAGGTTGGGCAGGATGTCGTATTCGGCGCGCACTTGGCCGAAGGTGTCGCGCATCTGCGAATAGCTCCAGGGCTGCGCGTAATTCTGCGAAGCCGACGGAACCGCCGGGACGAAGTTGCCGAAATAGACCACGGGGCGGCCCTGCTCCACCCGCTGGGTCTGGGTGCCGACGTCGAGCGTCACGCGGGCGCGCTCTCCGCGATAGTCCAGCGCCAGGGAGCCGAGCTTCAGCGTCCGCTCCTCGTCGTCGATGGCGGTGTCGCCGCCGCGGACCGCGGCGTTCACGCGCACGCCGAACTGGTTGGCATCGCCGAACCGGCGGCCGACATCGACGGACAGGCCGAACCGGCTGTCCATGGCATAGCTGGCGGTCAGGCGGGTCAGAGGTTCATCCTCCGCCCGCTTGGGCACCAGATTCACGCCGCCGCCGATGCCGGACCCGCTGGGGGCCGCACCGTTCAGAAAGGCGTTGGCACCCTTCAGCACCTCCACCCGTTCGAACATGTTGGTGGCGACGATCTGGCGCGGTGCGGTGCCGTAGAGTCCGTCGATCGACAGATCTTCGCCCGCCAGCTGGAAGCCGCGGATGACGAAGCTCTCCGCGAAGTTGCCGTAGCCGAGGCTGCTGCGCACCGCCGGGTCGTTGGCCAGCACGTCGGCGATGGTATCCGCCTGCTGGTTGCGGATCGTCTCGGCGGTGTAGCCGGTGACGGAGAACGGAACATCCATCGCGTCCTGGTTGCCCAGCGCGCCGATGCGCCCGCCGCGCGCCACCTGGCCGCCGGCATAGGCCGGGGGCAGGGCGCCGGGACCGGTTGCGGCCTGGTTGCCTTCAATCTGCACCGGATCGAGCTGGACGGCGCCGCCGGCGGCCACACGCTCGACCGTCACGGTTTCGTTGTTGAGGAAGCGGGCTGCCAGCCCGGTGCCGGACAGCAGGCGGTTCAGCCCCTCGCGCGCGGACATCGAGCCGCTGACGCCCGGGGAGTTGACGCCCTGCGTCACCGCGCCGGGGCTCAGCACCTGGATGCGCGTGGCGGCGGAGAAGGCGGCGAGCGCCCCGTCCACCGATTGCGGCGCGATGGCGAAGGTCACCGCGCCGGCCTGCGTCGTTTGCGCCATCGCCGCCGGGACGGTGGACAGCAGCAGCCCCGGCGCGATCAGCACCGTCGTCGCCAGAAGCCGCCCTAGGAACACGCGGCTGAACCGACCACCATGGACACTGCCCCGGCGCCCGATCGCCACCCCGGTCATTCCGGCCTTCGCCCCAAACTTCGCCAATGCCATCGCTTGCCTCTGTCATCCGGTGAGAGACCGCGCCGCTTACTGCGACTGCGTCTCATTCTCCTCTTTCCCGGACATGACGATGGACGGACGGAGATCCCTGGGAGTTTTTTTCAGGTCACTAGGTTTTTTTGGATCTTGGGCATTTTTTCAGTAGAGCAGGGTCAGGTAGGGAGTGATGCGGGTGGCACGCACGCCGAGCCCGCGCTCCAGCGCATCGAAAACGGCATCCGGTCGGTCGAGCGCGAAGACGCCGGAGACCACGCGCTCCGCCGCTTCGTCGTTCAGCAGGACCACACGGCCCGGCCATTGCCGGTTCAGCGCGGTGATGATCGAGGCGAGCGACTGCTGGCGGAAGACGATCTGGCCCTGGCGCCATGCGAAGGCGACGGCGGGATCCGCCGCCCGTGGGCCGGTCAGGCCGTTGGGTCCGGCCTCCGCACTCTCGCCGGGGCGCAGGCGGACGCTGTCGGGCCAGGGAGCATGGCTGTCGGCGTTCGGATGGGCGGCGACCTCCACCAGCCCTTCGCCGACCGTGACCGTCGTTCGATTGTCCTCGCGCCGGACGCTGAATTGGGTGCCCAGCACACGGGCGGTACTCGCCCCGCCTTCGACGACGAAAGGATGGTCGGGGTCGCGGGTGACGCGGAACCATGCCTCTCCGCGCAGGACCCGGACCCACCTTGCCCCATTCTGAAAGTCGAGTGCCAGAGCGGTGTCGCCGTTCATCTCGGCGGTGGAGCCGTCGGGCAGGGGCAATGTCCGCCGCTGTCCGGCCGAGGTCACCTGATCCGCAACGGCGTTCTGGTAGAGCGCCGGTCCGCGCCAGACGCCGAACCCGCCGACCACCAGCAGGACCGCCATCGCCGCCGCGAAGCGCCGCAGGCCGGCCGCCGCCGGGCGTCGGGGTGCCGGGATGCGGGTTTCGGCATAGGAGGCGCGGGCGGGTTCCTTCAGGTCGTGCAGGAGGGTTCGTAGTTCGCTCCAGGCGCGGGCATGAGCCGGGCTGCGGGCCAGCCACTCGGCGAAGGAGACGCGCTCCGCCGGGCTGAGGTCGTCCGACTGCAGACGGAAGAACCACGCGTTGGCTTCCGAGAACAGCCGGTCCTCATCCGGTCCGCCGTCTGCGGGATTCCTGTGCTGTTCATCCCGGTGATCCATCGCGTCTTGCCGCAAGCTCCTGTTGCCTCGTGTTTGGTAAGACGACCAGCGGAGGCCGATCCCTCAAAGAAACTTGCCTACAGGGGAAAGCGAATTGCCGATCATCGTGGCGGGCGCCGCTTCATATAGGCGCGGCACTGTTCCAGCGCCGTGCGCAGATGGTACTCCACGGTGCGCGGGGAAATGCCGAGCCGCTCGCTGATGGCGCGGTAGGGCAGGCCTTCCACATGATAGAGCAGGAAGACCTCGCGGGTTTTGGGCGGCAGGGCATCGATGGCGCCGCGCAGCCGGGCCATGGTCTGGCTCCGCTCCACCACCGCATCGGCGCCGGGGCCAGCGGCGGGCAGATCGTCGTCCGGCGGTCCGGCTTCGCGCAGGCGCTGGCGCTTGGCGGCGCGGCAATGGTCGAGTGCAATGCGGTCGGCCACCACATAGAGCAGACCGGCCGGGTTCTGCACCGCCTCGCCATCGGGCAGACGCGCCAGCCGCAGGAAGGCATCCTGCGCCAGATCGCCCGCCGTCTGCGGATCGCCGGTCCGCCTTGCGATGGCACGCTCCACCCGCAGCCGATGCGCATCGAACAGATCCGCGATCCTGCGCGCCCAGGTTCCGACAGCACCGGTCATCGGGCGCGCCAGGAACGGAGGTCATTGGCTAGGGCAGGGCGGAGGGGATCGGTCACGGATGCGCGGAATGGTGGATGCGAAGGGATCGGCATTCGTGGGCTCATCGCCTGGGATGCCGATCACACCGGTATAGCCGCACTGACCTTAGAATGCGAACGATTCTTATTTCCATGAGTCGAGCAGCGGAAGCTAATCGGCTGATCGGCTTAAGGGGCGGTTTTCAGAATGCCCTAATGCGGTTAGCGATGATGAAGATAGCGGCGGCAGTGAGCAAGGAGAGGACGATCCGTCCGAGCCTATCCTGCCGTCGATCCAGGCGTTTGTTCGCGAGCAGCCAAGCACAGCCGTGCTCAACAACGCATCGGACCTTGCCGAGCCCGGAACCGTGGGGCTCGCCAACCTTGCGGATGTGCGGTTGAA
>JAFAFA010000027.1 GCA_023423695.1 Pseudomonadota bacterium
TGCAGAAGGAGGTTCTGGACGACGTGGAGCGCACGCTGCGCACCGAGTTCATGACCAACCTCGCCCGCACCAGCCGGCGCGACAGCCACGAGATGCTGGCGGAGATCTTCAACGGGCTGGACCGCACGACCGAGCACCGCTTCATGGCGGCGCTGGAGGAGCGCAACCGCGACAGCGCCGAGCGCATCAAGTCGCTGATGTTCACCTTCGAGGATCTGTCGAAGCTCGACCCCTCGGGCGTCCAGACCCTGCTGCGCACGGTGGACAAGCAGAAGCTGGGCACCGCGCTGAAGGGCGCGTCGGAAACGCTGAAGGACCTGTTCTTCTCCAACATGTCCGAGCGAGCGGCCAAGATCCTGCGCGAGGACATGGCCGCCATGGGTCCGGTCCGCGTCCGCGACGTGGACGAGGCGCAGATGTACATGGTCCAGTTGGCCAAGGACCTCGCCGCCCGCGGCGAGCTGGTTATCTCCGAAGGCGGCGGCGAGAACGAGTTGATCTACTGACCGGCGATCCGGCTATGGGGGTGCCGCATGGGAGAGATGGCGGGCAAGGCGGCGGACGGAAAGCAGGACTGGGTGGCGGTCCGCCGCGATGCGGAAACCGGCATAGAGACCATCCGCGCCCATTTCCGCGGCCATGCCTATGACCTGCACGACCATGACGAGCTGCTGGTCGGCGTCACCGAACAGGGGGTGCAGGCCTTCCGCTGCCGGCGGCGGCTGCACACCAGCACGCCCGGCCGCGTCATCCTGATCGAACCCGGCGAAGCGCATGACGGCCACAGCCCGGCAGAGGACGGCTTCACCTACGCCATGCTCTACCTGCCGGTGCCGCTGCTGACCGCGCGCACCGACGCCTTGAAGGGCTTGATGCCGCGCACCGCAGGCTGTTTGGGCTTCCGCGACACGCTGGCCGACGATCCCGGACTTGCCTCAACGATCCTGTCCGCCTTCCTGGCCCTCCACCGCGGGGAGGGCCGGCTTGCCCGCGACCTGTCGGTGGACCGTCTGGCGGCGAGGCTGGCCGGCCATCTCGCCCCGCCGCCGGATCGCCAACGCCGCCGCCCCGACCGCGCCGCCACCCTGGCGCGCGAGCTGCTGCACGCCCGGATGGCCGAGGATGTCGGTCTGGACGAGCTGTCGGCCGCCGCCGGCGTCGACCGCTTCCGTCTGAACCGCGCCTTCCGCGCCGCCTTCGGCCTGTCGCCGCATGCCTATCTGGTCCGGCTGCGCCTGCGCGCCGCCCGGCGCCGGCTGGCCGACGGCGAGGCGCCGGCCCTGGTCGCGGCGGAGGTCGGGTTCGCCGATCAGAGCCATCTCGGCCGCTGGTTCCGCCGCGCCTATGGCCTGACGCCCGCCGCCTACCGCGATCTGTGCACGAACGTTCCAGACTGAGCCGCGATCATCCGGCATCTGGGTGGGCGAAGGAGACATCCCATGCCCGATAGCCAGATGACCGAAACCATCGCCCCCGACGCACCCCTCCGCTTCGATACCAAGGTCGCGCTGGTCATCCGCGCCGACTTGGCCATGTGGCAGAAACTGAACGTCGCCGCCTTCCTGGCCACCGGCATCGCCGCCGCGGCCCCCGAAGCGCTGGGCGAACCCTATGTCGACGGTGCCGACCGCCGCTATGGCCGGATGCTCGGCCAACCGATCCTGATCTTCGCCGCCGATGGCGACCAGCTGCGGACCGTCCGCGACACTGCCTTGGAACGGGGGCTGACACTGGTGCCCTATGTCGCCGCCATGTTCGCCACGGGGCATGACGCCGCCAACCGCGCCGCTTTCCGGGCCGAGGACCCGGCCGCCCCCGATCTGGTCGGGCTGGCCCTGCGCGGACCCAGGAAGGCGGTGGAGAAGACGATGAAGGGGCTCATCCTGCACGGATAGGAGGTGACGGCCGGCTCCGCCCTCACAACTCCTGCGGCAGGGTGATCGTCACCGTCGTGCCGGCCCCCGGCGTGCTGTCGAAGGCGATCCTGCCGCCGAGCGGGCCGGTCACCGTGTTGAAGACCACCGCCAGACCCAACCCCTTGTGGCCGCGGCCACGGGCGGTGGTGAAGAAGGGATCGGTCAGGATCGCCAGATGCTCCGCCGGGATGCCGGCACCGCTGTCGCGGACGATCAGGTTCCAGGCCGGGACCGCATCCAGCGTCGCCGGTTCGACCGACACCTCGGCGACGCCGGGACCGCCGCCATAGCCATGGGCGGCGGCGTTGGCGAACAGGTGGTGCAGCACCCGCTCCAGTGGTTGGGCGCAGCCCAGCCAGGGACAGGGGGCGCCCGGCATCACCCGCAGGACCAGCGGCAGCTCCGGATGCTGGACGGCGAACAGCGCGGCGACATCGGCCGCCGTCTGGCGCAGGTCCAGCGCCTCCAGCGGTTCGGCGTTCTGGCAGGCGGCGATGGCGGAAAACGCCTCCACCAGGTCCACCGCGCGCGCGAGATTGGCATCGAGCAGGGCGGCTGGTTCCCGCAACTCCTCGGTCGCGAGCGGGCCGTTGCCGGGACGGGCCAGTTCCTGCAGGTGGCTGGCGGCGGTGACGCAGACACCGAGCGGCGTGTTCAGCTCATGCGCCAGCCCGGTCACCGCCTGGGTGATGGCGCGCTGGCGTGCCAGCACCGATTCGGCGATGCGGGTGCGCCGTTCCAGATCCTCGCGCACCACCCGTTCCGACACCTCGCGGATCATGTGGCTGAGTTTGCGCAGAAGCTTCGCCAGCAGATCGGGCGAGGGGGAGATCAGCGCCAGGAACAGGTCGCGTTCCAGTTCGAACACCGTCACCGGTGTGGCGGCGATCACCGAGGCGGAGCGGGCGCCGCCGTCGATCAGCGCCATCTCGCCGAAACAGTCGCCAGCCCGGCGGAAGCCGACCTCCACCTGACTGCCGAACGGATCGCTGCGCACCACCCGCACCGTGCCGTCCAGCAGGACATAGAGCGAGCCGGCGCTGTCGCCCTCGCGCATCAGCACCGTGCCGGCCGGTGCATCGAACACCCGCCCGCGCGAGGCCACGGCCGCGCGCTCCTCCGGCGAGAAGGCCTCGAACAGGACGATGCCGTCGAGGATCCCGCCGGGCGTGGTGGTGCCGATGGCTGCGCTGGTCATGGCGGACGGATGCTCCGAAAGGGCTAATCCCGGCAGCATAAACCAAGCGGCCGGGGCACAGCGAGACGTTAACCGATGCGTTCGCGAATCGGTAACTTGCTTTCGCGCATCAGGCGGTCCAGCAGACCGCGGGACCCGGCCTCGCACAGGTCAAGAACCTCTTCGAAGCCATCGGGGCCACCGTAGTAGGGATCAGGCACCTCGCTTCCCGCCAATCCTGCCGCGTCGTCCAGGAACAGGCGAAGCGCGGCGGTGGTACCCGGCGGGGCGATGCGGCGCAGCTGGGCCAGATGGCCGTGGTCCATCGCCAGGATATGGTCGAAGCGGGTGAAATCCGCCGCCACCACCTTGCGGGCACGCAAGCCCGACAGGTCGACGCCACGGGCCAGCGCCGCGCGTTGCGTCCGCGGGTCGGGCGGTTCGCCGACGTGGTAGCTGTGGGTGCCGGCGGAATCGGCGGTCACCTGACTGCCGAGTCCGGCGCGCTCGGCCAGATGTCGGAACACCCCCTTGGCGGTCGGCGAGCGGCAGATGTTGCCCGTGCAGACGAACAGGACCTTGACCACCTGCGGTATCCCCCTTCTTTCTTTTCAGCGGCTTTACTTCCGGGCGCGACGAGCGTACGCCGCAGCAGTTTTCCACATGACCGGTTTCCGAACCGCTAAGGGGATGCCATGCCCTCACCCGCGCTGACCAACCGCCTGCGTCCGACGGACTCGATCGTCATCCTGACCGGGGCCGGGATTTCCAAGGAATCGGGGCTGGACACCTTCCGTTGCGCCGGCGGCATCTGGAGTCAGGTCGATCTGGAGGATGTGGCGACGCCGCAGGGCTTTGCGCGCAACCCCGACCTCGTCCACCGCTTCTACAACGACCGCCGCCGCGGCCTCGCCGACCCGGCGGTGCAGCCCAACGCCGCGCACCGGGCGCTGGCGGAGCTGGAACGGCGTTGGAAAGGCGATGTCCTGCTGGTGACCCAGAACATCGACGATCTGCACGAGCGCGGCGGATCGAAGGCGCCGCTTCACATGCATGGCGAGCTGCTGAAGGCCTTCTGCCTGCATTGCCGCACGGTGACGGAGGTGAGGAGCGACCTGTCGGTGCACGACCATTGCCTGACCTGCGGGCGCAAGGGCGGCATGCGGCCGGACGTGGTCTGGTTCGGCGAGATGCCCTACCAGATGGAGCGCATTCAGCGGGCGCTGGAGGAATGCGACCTGTTCGTGTCGATCGGCACGTCGGGCCATGTCTACCCCGCCGCCGGCTTCGTGGCGGAAGCGCGGTCGGCCGGCGCCTATACGGTCGAGCTGAACCTGGAACCGTCCGAAGGCGCTTCCTATTTCCACAGCTCGATCAACGGCCCGGCGACCCAGGTGGTGCCGGCCTTCGTTCAGGATTTGCTGACGCTTGTCTGATGACGTGGTTGAGGGCGGTTCCGACCTGGACCGCCTGTTCGCGAGGGTGCGCGCCTGCACGCTGTGCGCGGGCGTCCTGCCGCACGGCTGCCGCCCTGTCCTGCGCGGCACCCCCGCCGCCCGCCTGCTGATCGTCGGGCAGGCGCCCGGCGCGCGGGTGCATGCCAGCGGCATCCCCTGGGACGACGCCTCCGGCGACCGGCTGCGCAAGTGGCTGGCGATGGACCGGCCCGCCTTCTACGATGAATCCCGCATCGCCGTGGTGCCGATGGGGCTGTGCTATCCCGGAACCATGCCGAAGGGCGGCGATTACCCGCCGAGACCCGAATGCGCACCCTTGTGGCACCCGCCGGTGCTGGAGGCGCTGTCGGGCGTGCGGCTGACCCTGCTGATCGGCCAATACGCCCAGGCGCGCTATCTGGGCAACCGCCGCAAGGCGACGATGACGGAGACGGTGGCGAACTGGCGCGACTACGGCCCGGCCACCATCCCGCTGCCGCACCCGAGCTGGCGCAACACCGCCTGGCTGAACCGGAACCCCTGGTTCGAAGAGGAACTGGTGCCGGCGCTGCGCCGCCGGGTGGCCGACGCGCTGGAGGGCTGAACGCCCTCCCCCTCCACCTACTCCATCGTCTCGATCCGCTCCATATCGTCGTCGGAGAAGCCGAAATGATGGCCGATCTCATGGATCAGGACATGGCGGACGATGGCCGGCAATTCTTCGCCCGTCTCGCACCAGTAATCCAGGATCGGCCGGCGGTAGAGGAAGATCATGTCCGGCCCGCCGCGCAGGTCGGCGACGCTTTGCCGCGTCAGATCCACCCCCCGGTACAGTCCCAGCAGGTCGAATGGGCTTTCCAGCTCCATCTCCCGCTCGGTATCCTCATCGGGAAAATCCTCGACATGGATGACGAGGTTCCCGACCGGGGCCAGAAGCTCCGCCGGGATGGTCTCAAGCGCTTCTTCGGCCATGCGCTCCAGGTCTTCGACCGTGGGCGGAACCGTATGGGGACCTGAAGGTTTCCGTATCATGCCGCAGAAGGTAGCGAACCGCCGCCCGTTCGCCAAGAAGCTGCGGGCGGCAAAAGAGGGACGAAAGAAAGGGAGGTCATCATGTCCGATCGTTTGGTCGGCGCGCATCGCCAGACGGCACTGAAGGAACTGCACGGCTGGTCGGAGGTGCTGGAACGCGACGCCATCCGCAAGACCTACCACTTCGCCGATTTTCCGGCCGCCTGGGGGTTCATGAACCAGATCGCCCTGCTGGCCGAGAAGACCGGCCATCATCCCGAATGGTTCAACGACCTCGGCCGGGTGGAGGTGATCCTCTACACCCGCAGCGCCGACGCCGTGACCCCGGCCGACATCGAGTTCGCCCATCGCCTGGACCAGATGGCCCCGCTGCACGACCGGTAAGGCAGCGGGGAAAAAGGCCCTTCCCCGCCCTGGGCGAAGGGCCGATGGCCGTCCGGCCGCGCGGATGCCGGCCGGTAAGGTCTCCAGCCCGCGGCGCAAACTAAGGCGCAACCCACCAGCTTTCCACCATCGGCCCGTACAGCGGCGTGACCGCCGGACGGTGCAGGGTCGACCGGCGGGCGATCCGGTCAACCGGGCTGTGGAACAGCGGGACCATGTAGTGGCCCCACAGCAGCACCCGGTCCAGCGCCCGCACCCGAACGACCAGTTCCGCCCGCGTGGTGGCCGCGGCGATGGAGCGGGCGAGTTCGTCGACCACCGGGTCACGGATGCCGGCCAGATTGCGGCTGCCCTCCTGCCCGGCAGCGTCTGACCCGTAGTAATAGAGCTGCTCGTTTCCGGGAGACAGGCTGGACGCCCACCAGCGCAGAGTCATATCGAAATCGAAACGGTCCAAGCGGCCCTGGAACTGGGCACTGTCCACCGTCCGGACGCGCACGTCGATGCCCAGCGGCTCCAGTGAACGGGCGAACTCCAGCGCCACCCGCTCCTCCGATGGATCGGACAGGAGGATTTCGAAGGCGAAACGATTCCCTGCCGCATCGGTCAGCCGACCGTCGCGCACCCGCCAGCCGGCCTGCTCCAGCAGCCGCATCGCTTCCCGCCGGCTGGTGCGCAGGCCCGCCGGGCCATTGCCGGTCCCGCCCTCCGGCAGGGCGAACGGCTGGGTGAACAGCTCCGGCGGCAACCGGTCGCGGAAAGGCTCCAGCGCCCGCAACTCCTCCCCCTCCGGCAGGCCGCGGGCGGCAAGCTCGGAGTTGGGGTAATAGCTGGCGGTGCGGGTCAGCAGCCCGTGGAACAGGCTGCGCCCGATCCAGTCGAAGTCGGTCGCCATGCCCAGCGCCCGGCGCACCCGCAGATCGGCGAAGATCGGCCGGCGGGTGTTGAAGATCAGGCCGCGCGCCGGCTCCGGCCGCCGGTTCGGCAGTTCCTCCCGCACAATGCGGCCGTCGCGCAGGGCCGGGCCGTCGTAGCCGGTGGCCCATTTGGCCGGATCGCTCTCGTACCGAACGTCGCCCTGCCCGGCCTTGAACGCCTCCAGCGCCACGGAATCGTCGCGGTAATAGTCGAACTCCAGCCGGTCGGCGTTGAACTGCCCGACGCGGGTCGGCAGGTCCCGGCCCCAATAGTCGCGCACCCGCTCGTAGACGATGCGGCGGCCCGGATCGACGGCGGCGATGCGATAGGGGCCGCTGCCCGGGATCGGCTCCAGCGTCGTGCGGTCGAAGTCGCGGCCGGTCCAGAAGGCTTTCGAATGGATCGGCATCAGCCCCATCAGCAGCGGCATCTCGCGGTCGATGGCGCCATCCGGGTTGGGAGCGAAGGCGAAGTGGACGGTCTGCGGGTCGGGCGCCTCGGCCGTCGCGACCTTGGCGTAGAACAGGCGGCGGTTGGGCGTGCCGTGCCGCCGCTGCATCTCCAGGGAGAACAGCACGTCGGCGGCGGTCACCGGCGTCCCGTCATGCCAGCGCGCCTTGGGATTGATGCGGAAGGTGACCGCGGAGCGGTCGCCGGCCACCTCCACCCGGTCGGCCAGCAGGCCGTAGAGCGAGAAGGGCTCGTCCCACGAGCGCGTCAGCAAGGTCTCGAACACATAGCCCAGGCCCAGCGCCGGCACGCCCTTGACGATGTGCGGGTGGAGGCTGTCGAAGCTGCCGGTCACCGCCTGCCGGATAGTCCCGCCCTTCGGCACCGCAGGGTCGACGTAGGGAAAGGCAGTGAAATCCGGCGGCAATGCCAGATCGCCGTGCATGGCTATGCCATGCGTTACACTGACATGCATGGCGATGCCGTGCGTCGGCGTTCCGTGTTCGGGGGCCTCCGCCCATGCCGGACGGAGCGCCGGCAGAGCCAGAAGGATGAGGAGCAGGAGGATCGGGCGGGCCATGCCCGGCAGGGTTGCCCCTTTGCCGCACCTGCGCAAGAGCCCACGCAAGTTCCTTGGCCTTGATCGGCGTTCCGCCTAAACTCCGGCCCCGCGTGGCGCCGGACCGGGCATCGGCGCCGAAACAAGAACGTGCCCTGAATACGCCAGTCGAAGGAACGCGATACATGGATCTGAGCAAGCTCGCCGCGGGTAAGAATGCCCCCTGGGACGTGAACGTCGTCATCGAGATTCCGATCGGCGGCCAGCCGGTGAAGTACGAAGTCGACAAGGAATCGGGCGCGGTGTTCGTCGACCGTTTCCTGCACACCGCGATGTTCTATCCGTGCAACTACGGCTTCATCCCGCACACCCTGTCGGGTGACGGCGATCCGGTGGACGTCTGCGTCGTCGGCCAGCACGGCGTCGTCCCGGGTGCGGTCCTGCGGTCGCGTCCCATCGGCGTCCTGTACATGGAGGACGAGGCCGGCGAGGACGAGAAGCTGCTGGCCGTTCCTGTCGACAAGCTGCACCCGTTCTACACCGACGTGAAGGACTACACCGACCTGCCCTCGATCGTGATCGAGCAGATCGCCCATTTCTTCGAGCACTACAAGGATCTCGAGAAGAACAAGTGGGTGAAGGTCCGCGGCTGGGGCAACGCCGAAGAGGCCGCCAAGAAGATCGAGGAAGGCCTGGCCCGCGCCCTGGAAGCCAACAAGGGCACTCCGGGTCCGGTGGTCTGAGGATTGGTTTGAACCGTGAGGCCTCAGCCCAGGCGGCTTGAGGCCACATGGTCGGGTATGCATTTCCCCGCCTCCGGCGATCCCGCCGGCTGTGCGGGGAGATGTCCCAGCTTGAGATGTCCCAGTCCGGCAAGCGTCCTGCGCACCGCCAGATCCAGCGGTGTGTGAGGTTCCTCGCCCAGGAAGGCCAGCAGGCGGCGATTGTCGAGCCGCACCGGCTCCTGCCACAGATAGCGCATCTCGCTGAGTTCGCGGAACAGCGGCACCGCCGGACCGGCCAGCCGCAGCACCCACCAGGGCATCCGCCGCACCGGCAGGTCCGGCTCGCCCAGTGCGCGGAGGATGGCCGCGACCATCCGGCCACCATCGGCATCCCAGTGTCCATCCATGTGGAACATTGCGTCGTCGCCCAACTCCGCTTCGCGGTCGAGCAGGCGCATCACGGTTTCCGCCACATCGGGCAGATAGGCCCATTGATGGCCGATCCCCGGCCGGCCCGGCTGGTTGATCCGGGTCGGCGGTTTGCCGGGTGTCAGCAATCCCTGGCTGAACCAGCTGTTGCCGGCCTGCGGACCGAAGAAGTCGCCGCAGCGCAGGATCAGCAGCTTCGCCCCCTGCCCCACCGCGCGATGCAGGCGACGCTCCATCTCCACCCGGATGGCGCCCTTGCGGGTGAGCGGGTTCTGCGCCGCCGTCTCGGGGATCAGCGGGAAGGCGTCGGGGCCGTAGTTGTAGACGGTGCCCGGCAGCAGGATGCGGGCATCGTTGGCGCGGGCCGCAGCGATGCTGTTGTCCAGCATGGGTAGAACCAACCGGTCCCAGTGACGGTATCCCGGCGGGTTCACCGCATGGACGATCAGCGCTGCACCCTCGGCCGCCGCTGCCACGTCGGCGGCATTCATCGCGTCGCCGAACATCCACTGAATTCCGTCGCGTTGCGGCCGTTCCGCCGGCTCGCGGCACAGGCCGCGCACCGTCCAGCCGCGTGCCGCCAGCGCCCGCGCCATCTCGCCGCCGACCCCGCCGGTTGCACCCAGAACCAGGGCGGTCCTGCCGGTGCCGGATGCCTGCCGTTCCATCGCTGCCTCCATCGCTTTCCGCTTCGTGATGGCAAAGGATGACCCGCGGAACAGATGAACGGAATTGTCGAACTGCGGCGGGTTGCTATACTGAAATCGATGAACCCGCCACCACCCAGCTGGGACCTCTACCGCAGTTTCCTGGCGGTGATCCGTGAAGGGTCGCTGTCTGCGGCAGCTCGCGCCCTGGGGTTGACGCAACCCACCCTCGCCCGCCATATCGCGGCGCTGGAGGAGGCGGTCGGCGGCTCCCTGTTCATGCGCTCGCCACGCGGGCTCGATCCGACCGATGCGGCGCTGGCCTTGCGTCCGCAGGCGGAGGCGTTGGACGCGGCGGCGGCCAGCCTGTGGCGCACGGCGTCAGGCTGGGGAGCGGAAGTGCGCGGCACCGTGCGGGTCACCGCCAGCGAGGTGGTGGGCGCCCGCATCCTGCCGGCGATCCTGGCCGGCCTGCGGGAAAGCCACCCGGCGCTGGAGGTGGAACTGGTGCTGTCCAATGGCATCGACAATCTGCTGCAACGCGATGCCGATGTCGCCGTGCGCATGGTGGAGCCCGGCCAGCAGGCGCTTCTGGTGCGGCGGGTCGGCAGCATCGCGCTGGGGCTGCATGCCCACCGGCGATACCTGGAGCGCTACGGCACGCCCCGCAGCCTGGAGGAGATGGACGGCCACAACCTGATCGGCTTCGACCGCGAGACGCCGGACATTCGCGCCATGATGCAGCGCGTGCCGGGCCTCACCCTGCCCCGCTTCGCACTACGCACCGACAGCCATCTGGCGCAGTTGGCGGCCATCGAGGCGGGGTTCGGCATCGGCATCTGCCAAGTCCCGCTTGCCCGGCGGAACCCCGATCTGGTCCGGCTGCTGGCCGACCGCTTCGAGTTGCCGATGGGGGTGTGGGTCGCCATGCACGAGGATCTGCGCTCCACACCCCGCTGCCGTGCCGTCTTCGACGGGTTGGCGGCGGGCCTCGTGGATCATCTGTCAGCGAATCGCGTGACGTAGCATCAACTGGTCCAGCCCATGCGGCGCTCCACCCCGTCGGCGGCCTCCTTCAGGATTTCGGCGCTGCGGCGCAGGGCGGCTTCCTCCTCCGCCGACAGGTTGGGTAGGACGGTGTCGAGCACGCCGCCGGCGCCGATGACGCGCGGCAGGGACAGCACCACCTGCGGCACCCCGCAGACATCGTCGGTCAGCATGGCGCAGGTCGCCACCATCCGTTCGTCGGCGCCGATGGCCGACACCAGCCGGGCCAGCCCGCCGGCGATGCCGAAGGCGGTGTGGCCCTTGCCGTTGATGATGCGGTAGGCGGCGCGGCGCACCCCCTCGTCGATGGCGGCGCGGTCCTCCGCCGTCAGCCTGCGGCGGAGCTGGTCGGCCGCCTGTTCCACCGGCAAGCCGGCGACGGTGGCGCTCGACCACAGCAGAACCTCCGAGTCGCCATGCTCGCCGACGACATGGGCGTGGACGGAGCGGGGGGTCACCGCCAGCTGCTCGGCCAACAGGGCGCGGAAGCGCGCGGTGTCGAGCACGGTTCCCGACCCGATGACCCGGTTGCGCGGAAGGCCGCTGATCCGCGTCGCGATCTGCGTCATCACGTCCACCGGGTTGCTGGCGACCAGAAGAACGGCGTCGGGGGCGGCCTTCAGCACCTCCGGAATGATGGCGCCGAACACCTTGGCGTTGCGCTCCAGCAGCTCCAGCCGGGTTTCCCCGGGCTTCTGGGCGACGCCGGCCGACAGCACGACCACCCCCGCCCCCTCCAGCGCGGCATAGGAGCCGGCACGGACGGTGACCGCGTGGGTGAAGGGCACGGCATGGGCGATGTCCTGAGCCTGGGCCTGGGCCAGCGCCTCGTTCATGTCGACCAGCACGACCTCGCTCGCGGCGCCGGTGGTCACCATGGCGAAGGCCGCGGTGCTGCCGACGAACCCCGCTCCGACGATTCCGACCTTCATGAACAGGCTCCTTTGCGCAAGTTGGCGTCCGGTGGGCCGACAGCTTGGCGACGGTCGGCGTCCCGCCGCAAGTGCGCATCGCGCCGATTGGGCGGTTTTGCATAGGCGCGACGAAACGCCCCTTGCCCAATGGTCATACCAGCCCGTAATGTTGCGGCGCAGCAAATGGCGGGGATGAAAGTCCATACCTGCGCTGTTCGTCATCAAAACCGTCGGCGACCCGTGGCAGACTGGGGCCGGCCCCTTCCCCAGCACCGGATCCGGTCATGACCGTTCGCAACCTCGACAAGCTGTTCAAGCCCGCCTCCATCGCCCTGATCGGCGCCAGCCGCAAGCCGGGCACGGTGGGGGCCGTGGTGGCCCGCAACCTGTTCCAGGCCGGATTCGACGGGCCGGTGATGCCGGTCAACGCGACCGAGCGCGCGGTGGAAGGGGTGCTGACCTACAAGACGGTGGACAGCCTGCCGATCACGCCGGACCTCGGCGTCATCTGCACGGCGCCCGACACCGTGGCGGCGACCATCGACGCGCTGGGCAAGCGCGGGACCAAGGCCGCCATCGTCATGACCAACGGCATGTCCGCCGACCAGACCCAGGCGATGCTGGACGCGGCGAAGCCCTATCTGATGCGGGTGCTGGGCCCCAACAGCCTGGGCGCCATGGTGCCGGGCCGCGGCATGAACGCCAGCTTCGCGCCGGTGGCTCCCCGCAAGGGCGACGTGGCGCTGGTGGCGCAAAGCTCGATGGTGCTGACCTCCATCGCCGACTGGGCGACCTCGCGCGGCATCGGCTTCTCGCATCTGGTGTCGCTGGGCGACCGCGGCGACGTGGATTTCGGCGACCTGCTGGACTATCTGGCCTCCGACGTCACGGTGCGCGCCATCCTGCTCTATATCGAGAGCATCACGCAGGCCCGCAAATTCATGTCGGCCGCCCGCACCGCCTCGCGCCAGAAGCCGGTGATCGTCATCAAGGCCGGACGCTCCGACGAGGCGCAGGAGGCCGCGGCCTCCCACACCGGCGCCTTGGCCGTCTCGGACGCGGTCTATGACGCGGTGTTCCGCCGCGCCGGCGTACTGCGGGTGAACGATCTGGCCGAGCTGTTCGACGCCGCCGGCACGCTTGGCACCGGGGTGCCGATCACCGGCGACCGGCTGGCGATCCTGACCAACGGCGGCGGCATGGGCGTCATGGCCACCGACAAGCTGATCCAGGCCGGCGGCCGGCTCGCCTCGATGGCGCCGGAGACGCAGGAGGCGCTGGCCAAGGTGCTGGGTCCGCAGCCGGGTGGCGCCCCCTTCCGCAATCCGCTGCGCATTGGGGCCGACGCCACGCCCAAGCGCTATGCCGAGGCGTTGAACGCGCTGATGCAGGACACCAGCAACGACGCGGTTCTGGTCCTGCACTGCCCGTCCGCCCTGACCGACAGCGAGGCCATCGCCCAGGCGGTGGCGGAGACGGTGCAGGCCAACAAGGCCCGCCGCCATCCGGTGCTGACCAGCTGGATCGGCGACCAGTCGGCGGTGGAGGCGCGCAAGCTGTTCGCCGACGCGCGTATCCCGACCTACAACGGCCCGTCCGACGCGGTGCGCGCCTTCATGCATCTGGTGCGCTACCGCCGCAGCCAACAGCTCCTGATGGAGACCCCGCCGTCGGTGGCAGAGGATTTCCAGCCCGACGAGATCACCGTGAAGAAGGTGGTCTCCCGCGCCATGGCCGAGAAGCGTGAATGGCTGAGCGAGTATGAGGCCAAGCGCGTGCTGGCCGCCTACGGCATCCCGGTGGTCGACACCCGCGTCGCCGAGACGCCGGAGGAGGCGGCGAACGCCGCCCGCGTCATCGGCGGCCCGATCGCGCTAAAGATCCTGTCGCACGACATCACCCACAAGTCCGACGTCGGCGGCGTGGCTCTCGGCCTGACCAGCCCGGAGGACGTGAAGGCGGAGGCCGAAGCCATGCTGGCCCGCGTCGCCGAACTGGCGCCCGAGGCGAAGATCGAGGGCTTCACCGTGCAGGAGATGGCCGTCAGCCCCGACGCCTATGAACTGATCGTCGGCATGACCGAGAACGAGATGTTCGGCCCGGTCCTGCTGTTCGGCGAAGGCGGCATCGGCGTGGAGGTGGTGGAGGATTATGCGCTGGCCCTGCCGCCGCTGAACATGAAGCTGGCGGCCGAGCAGATGAGCCGCACCCGTATCCACCGGCAGTTGCAGGGCTTCCGCTCCCGCGCCGCGGTCGATCTCGACGCGGTGGCGCTGACGCTGAACAAGGTCAGCCAGCTGGTGGTCGATTTCCCCGAGATCGCCGAACTGGACATCAACCCGCTGCTGGCGGATGCCGACGGCGTGACGGCGCTGGACGCCCGCATCAAGGTCGGCGTGCCGGCGCTGCCTGGCGCGGCGCGGCTGGCGATCCGCCCCTATCCGAAGGCTTTGGAAGACCGTATCACCATCAAGGACGGCCGCCAGTTCTTCGTCCGCCCGATCCTGCCGGAGGATGAACCGCTGGTGCACCATCTGGTGGAGAACCAGACGGCGGAAGACTTGCGCCTGCGCTTCTTCGCACCGCTGAAGCGGCTGTCGCATCAGGCCGCGGCGCGGCTGACCCAGATCGACTACGACCGCGAGATGGGGCTGATCGCCGTCGGTCCCGACCCGCAGACCGGCGAAACAATCATGTACGGCGTGGTGCGCATCACCGCCGACCCCGACAACCGCCGCGCCGAATATGCGGTGATGGTGCGGTCCGACATGAAGGGCCAGGGGCTGGGCTATATCCTGATGAACAAGATCCTGGATTACGCCCGCTCGCGCGGCATCCGGGAAGTCTATGGCGAGGTTCTGCGCGAGAACACCAACATGCTGAACATGTGCCGCGCCCTGGGTTTCGTCCGCAAGGAGAACCTGGACGAGCCCGGCGTGGTGGAGGTGCGGATTGAACTGGGCGGTGGGCTGCCGGGGTAAGGTTCCTATACCGGCGGTTACTGCGGGGATGGATGAGGCAATATCAGGCTTGGAGGGCAAGGGCCGTCATCCCCAACCCGACGGCCCGATCCTTACCGGTAGAGGTCAGGCACCCGCTTGACGATCTCCCAGACATGGATCAGGAGCTTGAGGATACGCATCATCCTCTTCACTCCTCGTAAGCTGCGTGGATGGCGGCCAATCCGCCATCCCGTCCGCGCCGCCGCTCCGGCGCACGCATAGATATTGCGGGAGCGATTTCACTCGCAAAATCGGGAATTCAAGGAACTGCGACCTGCCGTCGCGGGCGCCCCCACCGGCGTCGAATTTGGCGAGGGGCGCAGGCAGCCTATCCTTACCTACAGCCAGCCGCGTCGGCGGAAGTACCAGAGCGGGACCACGGCCGACAGCACCATCAGCAGGATGGCCATGGGATAGCCGAAATTCCACTCCAGTTCCGGCATGTGCTTGAAATTCATGCCGTAGGCGGAGGCGATCAGGGTCGGCGGCATCAGCGCCACCGAGACGACCGAGAAGATCTTGATGATGGCGTTCTGTTCGATGTTGATCAGACCGAGCGTGGCGTCGAGCAGGAAGTTCGCCTCGTGCGCCAGGAAGCCGGCATGCTCGGTCAGCGACCGCAAGTCGCGCGTCATCGTCTTCAGCGCGGTCTTCTGTTCCTTGTTCAACCGTCCGCCGCTGACCGAAGTCATGAACACCACCAGCCGGTCGAGACCGGCAAGGCTGTCGCGCACCTTGTGGGTCAGGTCGCCGGCCCGGCCGATGCCGCGCAGCACGTCCTGCAACTCGTCCGGCTTCTTGGCCGCCTTGCCGAAGCCGCCGCCGTCCAGCGAATCGTCGAAGACGCGGGCCGACAGTTCGTCAATGCGGCCGCCGACCAGTTCCAGCACGTCGGCCACCCGGTCGATCACCGCGTCGAGCAGGCCGAACAGCGCGCTCTCCCCCGTCGCCAGCAGTTCCGGCTGGCGGACGCAGCGGGCGGCGAAGGTAATGACCGGCAGCGGTTCGGTGTAGCGCAGCGTGATCAGGTGGCGCGGAGTCAGAACGAAGGTCAGCTCGCCCTGCTCCGGATGGGGCGAGGTCGCGCGCGAGATGATGGGAGAGGTCATGTAGATCCCCTCCCCCTCCACATAGAGCTGGCTGGAGGCCTCGATCTCCTTCATCTCCTCGCGCGTCGGCAGATCGAAGCCGGTCAGCGCGCCGACATGGGCACGCTCCGCTTCCGTCGGGCGCAGAAGGTCGATCCAGACCGCGTCGACCGGCAGATCCTCGCCGAGTTCGAGCGGCTGGCGCACCACCCGCCCGTCTTCGGCACGGGCATGGACGGTGATCAAAGGGCCGCCTCTTCCGGCACCGGGGCGCCGGCGGCGCGGCAGGCGGCGGCCAGCGTGTTCAGCATCAGGCAGGCGATGGTCATCGGGCCGACACCGCCGGGCACCGGCGTGATGGCGCCGGCGACCTTCACCGCCTCGTCGAAGGCGACGTCGCCGACCAGCCGGGTCTTGCCGGGCTCTGACGCTGCGACGCGGTTGATGCCGACGTCGATCACGGTGGCGCCGGGCTTGATCCAGTCGCCGCGCACCATCTCCGGCCGGCCGACCGCCGCCACCAGGATGTCGGCGCGGCGGCATTCCTCCGGCAGATCCGCCGTGCGCGAATGGGCCATGGTCACCGTGCAGTCCGCCTGCAGCAGGAGCTGCGCCATCGGCTTGCCGACGATGTTGGAGCGGCCCAGCACCAGGGCGCGCTTGCCCTTCAGGTCGCGGCCCAGCGTGTCGCGGATCAGCAGAAGGCTGCCCAGCGGCGTGCAGGGCACGATGGCGCCCGGCTGGCCGGTGGCGAGCAGGCCGGCATTGACGACATGGAAGCCGTCGGCGTCCTTTTCCGGCACGATGCGGGCCAGAACCTTCTGGCTGTCGATATGCCTGGGCAGCGGCAGCTGGACCAGGATGCCGTGCACGGCCGGATCGGCGTTCAGGCGGTCGATCAGGACCAGCAGGTCGGATTCGGCCATATCGGCCGGCTCGTGGTGGTCGAAGCTGTTCATGCCCAGCTCGACCAGGGCCCGTTCCTTCGAGCGGACATAGACCTGGCTGGCCGGATCCTCGCCCACCAGCACGACAGCCAGACCGGGGGTGACGCCATGGCTGGCCTTCAGCGCCGCCACACCGTCAGCCACCCGCGCACGCAGGCCGGCCGCAAAGGCCTTGCCGTCGATGATCTTTGCGTCCGCCATGCTACTCTCCACCCTCGGTGCCCACATCGTCGATCAAGGCCGACAGCCGCGGCAGCAGAGCCGCCGGATCGCCGGCCACATGCAGTATCTTGTTCCGGTCGGTGGCGCCGGCCACCACCGTCAGGCTGGTCTTGGGCAGTTTCCATGCCTTCGACAACAGTTTTATGACGGCCTCGTTGGCTTTGCCGTTTTCCGGCACCGCCGTGACCGCCAGCTTCAGAACCTTCCCGCCTGCGGCCGTGTCGGCCGTGCCGGTCACCGCGTTGCGCGACGCCTTGGGCGTCACCCGGAGGGCAACCCGCAGGCCGTCGGCCACCGCCTCGAGCGGAGAGGAGGCCGCCACGATCAGAAGCGCGGCCAGTACTGGGCCATCAGGTTCTGGATGAAGGAGATCGCCAGCAGAACCACGATCGGTGACAGGTCCAGTCCTCCCATGTTGGGCAGGACGCGGCGGATCGGGCGCAGCACCGGTTCGGTGATGCGATACAGGAAATCGCCGATCACATAGACCGCGCGGTTGCGCGTGTTGACCACATTGAAGGCCACCAGCCAGCTGAGGATCGCCGACAGGATGAGGACCCAGAAGAACAGGTCCAGAATGGTGTTGATGAGCATATACAGCGCGATCATGCCGGGCCAGCTCCATAGCGGTTCTTTGGGATGGCCGCGCGCAACGCAGTGCGAAGCGGGCGCCAGCCTTTTCCGGGCACCCTAAGCATAAGCGGAGAGACCTGTCCAGTACGGCGGCCCGCCGATAGGCCGGGTGGCCTGCGGCGCATAGACCGGTACGCCGCCGACGCAGGGGCCGAGCCAAGCCAGACCAAGCCTGGCCATTGCGCGCGCGCTTCATTTTTTCTGAATCAACCGCTTGACAGCACCCCCCGTCATGGACAATATCCGCGCCACGCCGGGGCAACGAAGACGCCACGGTGTGAGTGTGGGGCCGTAGCTCAGCTGGGAGAGCGACGCGTTCGCAATGCGTAGGTCGGGAGTTCGATCCTCCTCGGCTCCACCATTTTCCTCAAAGACATTGATGCGACACAGGAATTCGCCCGGAAGCGGCGGAATTCCCCGCGGTGTGACACCGCCCTGTCGCATGCGGCATCGGCCGAATCGCCACCATCCCCTTCAAAATCCGCCGTTTCAGCCCGCCCAGGGTGTCGCACATCCCTGTCGCCCAAGAGGCGTTCCATGGGGCTGTGGCTGCGGGGAGCCGTCTGGCAATTCCGAACCCGTGTTCCCCCCGACCTCCAGGGGGTTCTGGGCCGGACCCACATCAACCGATCCCTGAAGACCAGCAGCTACCCCGACGCCATCCGGGCGCCCCGTAGGGTGGCCTTCGAGATTGAGCAGGATTTCGAGGCGGCCCGCGAGGACACCGGAAGCGAAACGGCCTACGCCGCGTGCCTCGGGGTGAGATGGTCCCCGCTTCCCGAACAGTCGGAACAGCTTGGCTCGGCCGATGAAGGACGGACCCGATGAGCCGGAATCGGAAGCGGTATTCAGCGACGTTCAAGATGAAGGTGGCGCCGGTGGCGGTCCGGGGCGAGCTGACTGTTCCACAGCTCGTGGCCAAACACTGTATGCACCAGACGCTGATCAACGCTTGGAAGTGTCAAGCCGCCGAGGGCATGGCGGCGATGTTCTCGGATAAGGCGGAAATGACCCAGGCGTCGCATACCGCCGGGGTCGATGAGCGTCGGTCGGAGGCGGGAGATGACGGAGCCCGATTACCCGCGGCTCTCAATCGTCGGGAAGTGCGAATTGGTGTCGATCAGCCACTCCGCAACGGCATCGATTGTTCCTATCGCCAAAATGTCCGGAGAACGAAGGCCATCTTACTCGTTGCCGAAGACCTTGCCCTCAATAATGCGGGCCCACGGCCTCGCTTCGGCTCTCGAACGTCTTGGTTTCGGAAACGCCTTTGCGGCGGATGCGGACGCAGTACTAACAGGGTCCGCGTTCCCAGATCATCGGCATGGGACACTCTCCGTGACAGAGGGAATGTCCTAATATCATCACGAAAATGGCCGGGAAACTGGAGCGGGTGAAGGGAATCGAACCCTCGTCGTAAGCTTGGGAAGCTTCTGCTCTACCATTGAGCTACACCCGCGCGCCCGCTGTTTATAGGCGACCGACGCGGCGGATACAAGAGCGGAATCAAGCACTCCCGTGCGCAGGATCGCTGATCACCGGAGCGGAGGCTGGAGTGGGAGAGGCCGCTGCCTGCGAGGCGGTTTCCTTGGCTCGCACCGGCGCGTCGGGACGGCCGGAAATGGCGCGGGCGACGCCGTCCGCGACCACGCGCTGGCAATGGTCCGCCAGAGCCTTGCGGCTGGAAAAGCCGTCGATGGTCACCGGCGGGTGGAATTCCACCTCGATCGTCATGCCGCCCAGACGGAAGGCCTGCCACAGGTGCGGCACCAGATCCATGTCGCCGTACCACGCATAAAAGGGGCGGAAGGCGATGCCCATCGGGATGCCGTCAAGCCGCGTGGCGGCGACGCTGACCGGCTGGACCGTCAGCGGACGGTCGGCGATGCGGCGAGCGGCGACGGCGAACAGCGCGGTCTTGAAGGGAAGGGTACGGTTGCCGTCGCTGGAGGTCCCCTCCGGGAAAAGGATCAGGCTATCGCCGGCATCCAGGCGGCCGCCGATGTCGTCGCGCTGCTTGTCGACCGAAGTGCGGGCCTTGCGCTCGACGAAAACCGTGCGCTGAAGCCGGGCGAGCAGTCCGAAGAAAGGCCAGCTTCCAACCTCCGTCTTGGCGACGAAGGAACCGGGGATCAGCGAGCCCAGCACCGAGATATCGAGATAGGAGGAGTGGTTGGACACGAACAGCACCGGCCCGCCGGACACCTGTTCGCCACGCACCACCACGTCCAGCCCCATCAAACGGGTGCAGACGCGGTGATAGAAGCGGGGCAGGGTGCGGCACAGCCGCCACCCCCGCGCCACGGCCAGCGCCTGGAGCGGGATCAGCAGCAGGGTCCACAGCAGGTACAGGCTCAGGCGCAGGGCCCCGCGGCCGGAGGATCCCAGGGCGCGCGCGGTACGGGTCATGATCGCCTCAGCTGCCCTGGCTGTCGCGGCTGCGACGTTCGTAATGCTTGAAGTACTTATCGGTGATCAGGTCGGTCTTCACCACGATGCAGACATCGGTGGTGTTGAACTGATGGTCGATGACCGCACCGTCGCCGATGAACCCGCCCAGGCGCAGATAGCCCTTTATCAGCGGCGGCAGGATGTTCAGCGCCCGCCGGGGATCGATGCGGTCCTTCGGCATACGGTCCAGCGAGACATGGCGTTCCGGCAGGGCCATCGCCCGCAGTTCCGGCGGCGCGAGGTGATGGTGGTACAGGTAGGACAGCGGCTCCGCCAGGGCATCGGGGTCGGTGCCGGGTAGGCTGGCGCAGCCGAACATCAGCGCGATGTCATGCTGGAAGACATAGGCGGCGATGCCCTGCCACAGCAGCTGCATGCTGCCGCGGCTGCGGTAGCCCGCGTCGACGCAGGACCGACCCAGCTCCAGCACCTCGCCGGGATAGCTGGCGAGCCGGCCGATATCGTATTCGTCGCTGGAATAGAAACGCCCGACCTTCTCGGCGGCGGGCCGGCGGATCAGGCGGTAGGTGCCGACCACCATGTCCGGACCGTTGCCGCGCGCATGGTCGATGACCAGCAGATGGTCGGCCACTTCGTCGTAATCGTCGAAGTCGCGGCCCTGGGCCTGCATGGCGGGGGAGGGGACCGCCGCCATCTCTTCATAGAAGACGCGGTAGCGCAGGGCCTGTGCCCAATCGATCTCCTCCGCCGACCGGGCCAGCCGCACCTCCAGCGTGCCCAGGCGGATGCCGTCCGTGAGCCTGCCGGAGACCGCCGCATCGGAACCGATGGCGTCCTGTGCGGACGCTTCGCCCCGCTCCGGGCTGGTCCGGGTGATGTCCGGCTGGTCCAAGCTTGCATCAGCCATGTCGACGGTCCGCTGCGATGGTTCGGGACGATGCGCCGCGCCGGCTGTCTCCGCCGGGGCCCGGGCGGCCACGTCGGGACGAACAGCGTCGCACGCAGCGCAAGGGATAACACGATCAGGCGGTTCCCGGTCAACCGACATCGTATGGCGCCGCCGGCCGGCCGGGACCGGCATCCGCGGTCCTGCAGGCAACGGCATCGGGCCTATGGTTTGGGGGCGATCGCCTGGTCACGACGGTTTTCAGGTGACCACGATCGGGGCGGCCGCGAAAGGGGGGGGCGGCGGCCCGGGACGTAAGGCGTACCGGAAAGGGATGGGCCCGAAGAGGGTGGGCCAGAGCGGGGGCGCCGTGATCGGCATCCGCCCGCCCTGCGGAAACTCCGATCCTCAGGCGCCGCGGCGGGCGCGGGTGCCGAGGCCGATCTGCTTGGCCAGCGAGCTGCGCTGGCGGGCGTAGTTCGGCGCAACCATCGGGTAGTCGGCCGGCAGACCCCAGCGGTCGCGGTATTCTTCTGGAGTCATATTGTACGCCGTCTTCAGATGGCGCTTCAGCATCTTCAGCTTTTTGCCGTCTTCCAGGCACACAATATAGTCCGGCGTGACCGACTTCTTGATCGGAACCGCAGGCTGGGGCCGCTCCTCCGCCACCACCGGTTCGGTGCCGACGTTGGCCAGCGACTTGTAGACCTGCTCGATCAGGGTCGGAAGATCGGTCAGTGCGACTGTATTGTTGGAGACATGCGCCGCCACGATCTCCGTGGTCAGAGACAACAGCGCGTTGGAAGGGGACCCGTTGCTCATGTAAGCTTGCTCCGCGGCATTCGTACCTCACCATATAAAGAGGTTTTCTGCGTCGTGCAATATCCATCCTTTGGAACAAAGAGGAATCGGTGACCGAAAAAATCTCCACAGACTTGTTTCTCGACATCACCTCGCAGGTTTGTCCGTTAACCTTCGTCAAGACCAAGTTGATGGTGGAGCGGATGGACGCGGGGCAGACCCTCGAAGTCCGGCTGAATGCAGGCGAGCCCTTGGAAAACGTTCCACGATCCTTGATGGAGTTGGGTCACAGCATTCTGTCTGTCCACCCCGAACGATTGGATGAACCGCAGGGAATCCACCGCCTGATCGTGCGGAAAAATTAACCCCTATGCCCCGTCGAGATTGCGGCGCAGGACAAGCGCCGCGACCCGGCCGTCAGGTCGTTTGTAGTATCCAGGGCGGCGTCCGACGGAAAAGAAGCCGCAAGCCTTGTATAGAGTCCATGCCGCTTGATTGTCTTCGGCGACCTCGAGAAACAGCGCAGTCGCTCCCAGGTCACGGGACTTGGCAACCGCGGCTTCGACCAGCAGGCGGCCGACGCCACCCCGCCGGGCCGGCGGCAGCACGCCGATGGCCAGGATCTCCGCATCCTCCGCCGCGACGCGGGCCATGACGAAGCCGACCGGCTGGTCCTGCACGTCAAGCGCGATGACGGCGAAACCGGCAGGCGGAGCGGTCAGGGTGGCGACCGACGCCTCGTCCCACGGATCCTCGGGGAAGCAGACCTGCTGCAGGGCGGCGACCACCCCGGACTCCAGCGGGCCGGCAGGGTGAAGGCGGACGTCGGGCACGGTCACGGCCCGTTTCCCGATCCGTCCACAAGGCCGTCCCCAGTTCCGGCCTCGACACCAGCCGCCTTCGGCAAGATGGCCGCTTTCGGCAGGGTGACGTCGGGCGGACGAAGATAGAAGGGTTCGGCCGGCAGGCCGGTCGGACGGGCGGCCCCCAGCGCCGCCACCACCGCAGCGTCCGGCAACCCGTCGCCCGCCGCCACCTCCAGCCCGGACCGCTCAGCCAGCAGCGGGACCAGCGCCGCCGCCGCGTCGCCGGCCAGCAGCAACGGACCGGACGGGCACAGCGCATCGAGCCAGCCGGGGATCGCTGCCGGATCCGGCATCGCCGGCTCCCCCACCGGCGCCAGCGCGGCATCGTAGAGCTGCAGGAAGGGTTCCGCCCGCCGGCTGTCGACGGCGACCAGCAGGTAGCGTCCGGCGCGCTCGGCCTCCGGCACGCCATGGGCGATGGCGTCGAAACTGGTGATGCCGACCACCGGAAGATCGCGCGCGACGGCGATCCCGCGGGCGGCGGCCAGCGCGATGCGCAGCCCGGTGAAGGCCCCCGGCCCGACGGTGACGGCGATGCGGTCGAGGTCGTCGAACGCGGCGCCGGCCTCCGCCAGCACCTCCTGCGCCAGCGGCACCAGCACCTCGGCCTGCCCGCGCGCCATCGAGGCGCTGCGCCGCACGGTCACGCGCGCGGCACCCACCGAACCGACGGTTCCCTCCCACAGTGCGGCCGAACAGCCGGACGTCGCCGTATCCAGACCCAGAACCTTCATTGCCCCACCTTCCTCAACCGCCACCCTTGACCGCCGCCGTATCGGGTTTTCCGCCACGCCGGTCCGTCTTCATACGAGCCTGCCTTCACCATGGATTGCCGGCCCGGCACAATCCCGCACACCCGGCCGGCCCGGGCATGGCAGACCCGCGACCATGGCAGGCGGCGCCGGCGGCATGCTAGAGGTCGTGCCTCTTTCCAATACGCCGACGATTGCCCTTTCCATGCTGACCGAAATCGCGCCCCCGGCCTTCGACATCGACCTGGAGCTTCTCTACGCCACCGCCGACAACCTGTCGGGCGTGCCGATCTACCGGTCGGCGGTGTGCCTGCTGCACCCCGACGCGGCCCGCCGGCTGACCGACGCCATCCGGCTGGCGCGCGGCATCGGCTGCCGGCTGCGGGTGTACGATGCCTTCCGCCCGACAGAGGCGCAATGGCGGCTTTGGCAGGCCTTTCCCGACCCGACTTACATCGCCGATCCCCGGCTGGGCTCCAACCACAGCCGCGGCGTGGCGATCGACCTGACGCTCGCCGATGCCGACGGCATGCCGCTGGACATGGGCACCGGCTTCGACGAGATGACGGAGCGGTCGCATCATGGCCGCAGCGACCTGACCGCGAAGCAGCAGCGCAACCGCGCCAAGCTGCTGGGCGTGATGGTCGCCGCGGGCTGGGAGCACTACCCGTCAGAATGGTGGCATTACCAGCTGCCGGATGCGGAGCGCTATCCCCTGCTGACCGACGCAGCCGGCGGCGGGCGGCTGATGTAAAGGGGGCGGCGGAAAACGCCTCCCGTATCAGGGCGTGTGCTGCGGATCACGCGTTCCATTGTTGCACGCGCGCACCGCATCGCTGCCCTCGGTGGGAAAGTGGCGGTCGGTGCTTGTTCGCATGCCGGGGACTATGGCACACCCTTTGCGTCGGGTCGGAGGTCGTCCCGGCCAGCCTATTCCGCAGGGCGCCATGCCGTTCCGTCGTGCCGTCAAGGTTCTCGCCGCCGCCGCGCTGTCCGTCTGGACCGCGCTCGTGCCGGCGTCGCGGCCGGCCATGGCCGACTCCGCCTCTCCGCCGGGCGCCAGCGCGGTCGTCTTCGCCTATGACCGCTTCGGCGAGGACCAGAACCCCTCGATCAGCATCCGCATCGACCAGTTCGAAGCGCATCTGGACGAGTTGACGGACGGCGACTACCGCGTCCTGCCGCTGCCGAAGATCCTGGACGCCCTGCGCACCGGCAAGCCGCTGCCCGACCGCACGGTCGCCATCACCATCGACGAAGCCAGCCGCTCCGCCTTCACCGAGGCCTGGCCGCGGCTGAAGGCCGCCAATCTGCCCTTCACGCTGTTCGTCGCGACCGACGCGGTGGACCGCGGCTCTCCCACCCACATGACCTGGGGCGAAATCCGGCAGCTGGCGGCGGCCGGCGTCACCATCGGCGCACTCGGCACCTCGACACAGTCGATGCTGGCGCGCAGCCCGGACCAGCTGGCCGCCGACCTGCGCCGGATGTCCGACCGCTTCCAGGCGGAGCTGGGACGGCGTCCGACGATCTTCTCCTACCCGCAAGGGGAATACTCGCTGGCGGTGCGGCAGCTGGTGATGGACCAGGGCTTCGCCGCCGCTTTCGGCCAGCAGTCGGGCGTGCTGCACGCCCAGGCCGATCCCTGGGGTCTGCCGCGCTTCGTCATGAATGAAACCTATGGCAGCGCCGACCGGTTCGAGTTGGCGGCCAACGCCCTGCCGCTGCCGGTGTCGGACCTGACGCCCGACGACCCCTTGGTCACCGTCAACCCGCCCCCGTTGGGCTTCACCATCGCCGACGGGGTGGGGGACAGCTCAAAGCTGGCCTGCTTCGCCACCGGCCAGGGCCGCACCGCGCTGGAACGCATCGCGGAGGACCGGGTGGAAGTTCGTATCAAGGACCCATTCCCGCCGGGGCGCGCCCGCGTCAACTGCACCCTGCCGACCGCCGACGGCCGCTGGCGGTGGCTGGGCGTACAGTTCCTGATCCCGGAATGACAGGCTGAAGCGTTTCCCCGGGGATATCGTTAAAGCCCAAGGGCTCCGATAGGGCATTGGCGGCACGGCCTGTGGCGCCTATGGTGCCGGCCTTGGCGCGCCGTCGCGGCGTGCGCGGCAACCCCGGGAGGGAGCGATGGCGCAAGGCCCCCAGATGCAGAACGGACAAGTGACGAATGGACCGGGATCCGACATCGGCTGGGCCGATACGGTGCGGTTCCGCCTTCCGCCGGGCTGGGCTGTCGATGTGGAGGAGCATGAGGGCCAGTCCGTCGGCACCTTCCGGCCGCCGCCTCCGGCCGCCGGCGTTCTGCGGCTGGTGACCGACCGGGTGACGCCGCGGCCGGACTCCGGCGGCGCGGCCGGCACCCTGCAGGAGATGGCCCTGCGCTTCGTCAGGCCGCAGGATCAGCGCGCCGGCGACCGGACCGTCGAAAGCCGTGCCGACGGCGCGGTGATCGCCCAGGCGATGATGCGGACAGAAGAGGACGGCCGGGCCGAGACCCATTACCTGTGGCTGGTCGGCGCGGAACGCGCGGAAGCGTCCGGAACGGTGGCGGCGGTCGCGATGTTCAGTTTCGCGCTGCCCGCCCTGATGGATGGCGACGACTCCTGCGCCGAAATGTTGGGCCGGATCGACGACGCCATACGCAGCGCGGAAATACTGTAGATCCTGGCGGCTGCCCCGCCCGAAACGCCGGTATGCCGGTCAGCAGTGGCCGGCGCCGGTGGCCATGAGCGCCTTCAAGCGGACGGACTTCGGATCGTGGGCGACCGCCGCCTCTTCCGCGGCCAGGGCGGCGAGGCTGATGAAGCGCGCGAGGTCGTCCAGATCGCAACGCGTCGCGTCGCTCATCAGGCTGTCCAGGCAGGACTTGATGGCCAGGGCCACATCGCGTCGTTCGTCCATCATCGCGCTTCCCTTTCGCACCTGTGTGACCAGCTTTGCATGGAACCGCATGCCATGGTGGCCGCGACGGAAGCGTCGCCGGCCCGACCCCTTGCGGTCATCCCCGATAACGCAAAGGAGATAGCATATTCCCTTTGTGGTTTCACTAATAGATTTGCATTTCCATGAATAATCACAGCAACCTCGAATTGACTGGAAGCAGATTTGCACGCCATTGCTTGTTAATGAAAGGTTAACTTCAGAAGATGGTTCATGATCGAACCATTATTCACTTGTAACGCTTGTGACGAGTTGAATCAGATGCGTTGAATATCGGGATATTCATCTTTGTGGATTTGAATACACCGGTATTCTACTGACACGGGACGCGGATCGGCAACGCCTGCGGGAAGGACGTAACCGCAGCGTTTTTTCCCCTCTTTTGCAGGCCGAAAGGCGCGCCACCCTGTTGCAGCCCGAAACGGCTCCGCCTATATCTCCGCCAGCACGGGCCGGACCTCATGGATCAGACCTCCATGGGCCAGACCCTCAAGCGCTCCACCGACGTTTCACCGACCCAATGGGGATCGCGGCGGTGCCGGACCAGACGGGCCGCCACGCATCTGCCGAACGAAAGAGGCTGAACATGAGCAAAGTGATTGGTATCGACCTCGGCACCACGAACTCGTGCGTCGCCGTGATGGAAGGCGGCAGCGCCAAGGTGATCGAGAACGCCGAGGGCGCGCGCACGACGCCGTCCATGGTCGCCTTCAGCCAGGGCGGCGAGCGGCTGATCGGCCAGCCCGCCAAGCGTCAGGCGGTCACCAATCCGGAAAACACCCTCTTCGCGATCAAGCGTCTGATCGGCCGCCGCTTCGACGATCCGCTGACCAAGAAGGACCAGGGTCTGGTTCCCTACCGCATCATCTCCGGCGACAACGGCGACGCCTGGGTCGAGGCGCACGGCAAGAAGTACAGCCCCAGCCAGATCAGCGCCTTCATCCTCACCAAGATGAAGGAAACCGCCGAGAACTATCTGGGCGAGAAGGTCACGCAGGCGGTCATCACCGTCCCGGCCTACTTCAACGACAGCCAGCGCCAGGCCACCAAGGACGCCGGCAAGATCGCCGGCCTGGACGTGCTGCGCATCATCAACGAGCCGACGGCCGCGGCCCTGGCCTACGGCATGGAGAAGAAGGGCACCGGCACCGTCGCGGTCTATGACCTGGGCGGCGGCACCTTCGACATCTCCGTGCTGGAGATCGGCGACGGCGTGTTCGAGGTGAAGTCGACCAACGGCGACACCTTCCTCGGCGGCGAGGACTTCGACAGCCGGGTCATCGAGTATCTGGCCGACGAGTTCAACAAGGAGCAGGGCATCGACCTGCGCAAGGACAAGCTCGCGCTGCAGCGCCTGAAGGAAGCTGCGGAAAAGGCGAAGATCGAGCTGTCGTCCACCACGCAGACCGAAGTCAACCTGCCCTTCATCACCGCCGACCAGACCGGTCCGAAGCACCTGAACATCAAGCTGACCCGCGCCAAGCTGGAAGCCCTGGTGGACGAGCTGGTGCAGCGCACGATCGAGCCCTGCAAGGCGGCCCTGAAGGATGCCGGCCTGAAGGCCAGCGAGATCGACGAGGTGATCCTGGTCGGCGGCATGACCCGCATGCCCAAGGTCATCGACGCGGTGAAGCAGTTCTTCGGCCGCGAGCCGCACCGCGGCGTCAACCCGGACGAGGTGGTCGCCATCGGCGCCGCCATCCAGGGCGGCGTGCTGAAGGGCGAGGTCAAGGACGTCCTGCTGCTCGACGTGACCCCGCTGTCGCTGGGCATCGAGACGCTGGGCGGCGTCTTCACCCGTCTGATCGACCGCAACACCACGGTGCCGACGAAGAAGAGCCAGACCTTCTCGACCGCCGAGGACAACCAGAACGCCGTCACCATCCGCGTCTTCCAGGGCGAGCGCGAGATGGCGCAGGACAACAAGATGCTGGGCCAGTTCGATCTGGTCGGCATCCCGCCGGCCCCGCGCGGCGTGCCGCAGATCGAGGTGACCTTCGACATCGACGCCAACGGCATCGTCAGCGTCACGGCGAAGGACAAGGCGACCGGCAAGGAGCAGCAGATCCGCATCCAGGCCTCGGGCGGCCTGTCGGACGCCGACATCCAGAAGATGGTGAAGGACGCGGAGGCCCATGCCGACGCCGACAAGAAGCGCCGTGAGCTGGTCGACGCCCGCAACCATGCCGACGCCCTGATCCACACCACCGAGCGGACCATCAAGGAGAACGGCGACAAGATCCCGGCCTCCGACAAGACCGCCGCGGAGGCTGCCGTCGCCGAGCTGAAGTCGGTGCTGGACAGCGAGGATCTGGACGGCATCAAGGCGAAGACCGACGCGCTGGCCCAGGTTTCGATGAAGCTGGGCGAGGCGATGTACAAGGCCGGCCAGGGCGAGGCCCCGGCTGCGGGCGGCGAGGCGCCGGGCGCCCAGCCGAACGAGCCGGGCGTCGTCGACGCCGACTTCGAAGAGGTCCAGGACGACAAGAAGAAGTCGGCCTAAGGCTCGGCCAGCTTCTTTTTGATACGGATCTGACGCGAGCATCGATGGCCCGCCGCCTTTCCCCGGCGGCGGGCCTTCGGTATGCTGGGCTCAGGCTCCGGCACGACGCGGACAGTTTGGACCAGAACGACTCAAAGGCGGTCGGCCCCCATGGCGAAACAGGATTATTACGAGCTGCTCGGTGTGGCGAAGAACGCCAGCGCGGATGAGCTGAAAAAGGCTTATCGCAAGATGGCGATGCAGTACCACCCGGACCGCAACCAGGGTGACAAGGACGCCGAGCAGAAGTTCAAGGAAATCAGCGAAGCGTATGACGTCCTGAAGGACGATCAGAAGCGCGCGGCCTACGACCGGTTCGGCCACGCCGCCTTCGAGAACGGCCGTGGTCCGGGCGCGGGCGCCGGGGCCGGCGGCTTCAACTTCGACTTCGGCGGCGGTGGCGGCTTCGCCGACATCTTCGACGAGATGTTCGGGGAGTTCATGGGCGGGCGCCGCGGCGGCGGTGCGTCCGGCCGCGGCCAGGATCTGCGCTACAATCTGGAGATCGGGCTGGAGGAGGCCTTCAAGGGCACCCAGACCACCATCCGCGTGCCCACCACCGTGCAGTGCGACGGCTGCAACGGCTCCGGTGCCGCGGCGGGGACCCAGCCGATCACCTGCCCGACCTGCCAGGGCCACGGCAAGGTGCGGGCGCAGCAGGGCTTCTTCACCATCGAGCGGACCTGCCCCGGCTGCCACGGCGCCGGCAAGGTCATCAAGGACGCCTGCAAGAACTGCGGCGGCTCCGGCCGTCTGCGCAAGGAAAAGACCCTGCAGGTCAACATCCCCGCCGGCGTCGAGGACGGCACCCGCATCCGTCTGGCGGGGGAGGGCGAAGCAGGATTGCGCGGGGCGCCGGCCGGCGACCTCTACATCTTCCTGGCCATCGGGCCGCACCCGATCTTCCAGCGCGACGGCGCCAACATCCACTGCCGGGTGCCGATCCCGATGACCACGGCGGCGCTCGGCGGCTCGGTGGAGGTTCCGACCATCGACGGTACCCGCACCAAGGTGACGGTGCCGCCGGGCACCCAGTCCGGCCACCAGTTCCGCATCAAGGGCAAGGGCATGTCGGTGCTGCGCAGCGCCCAGCGCGGCGACATGTACATCCAGGCGGTGGTGGAGACGCCGGTGAACCTCACCAAGCGCCAGCAGGAACTGCTGCGCGAGTTCGAGGGCGCCGCCAAAGAAGGGTCGAATCCGCAGTCGGAAGGCTTCTTCGCCAAGGTGAAGGAGCTTTGGGAAGACCTCAAGGACTGAGGGGCCTTTCCGCCCTCCGGAACGGTCATTGTGAGCGGGCGGCGTGTCGGTGACGCGCCGCCCGTTACTTTTTGTCGCATCGCCGGCGCTTTCCGTACTTTCGCTAGGCCGAAACGCCATTTTCACGCGAAAGCCGTTGAAGGGATGGTCATGCGCGTGTAATCACCCAGCATGGCTAACTCTTTGGCGACATGCCCGGCTGAAGCCGGGGGCAGGCGGCTGCATGCGGGTTGACAGGCTCCTCGCTGCCCTGGTCGACGCCTTCGTCCGCGGCGACGAACTGCCCACGCTGATCCATCCGGCCAACCACACGCCCATCCTGCAGCGGCGGCGCGCCGCGATGATCCAGTCGCGCGTGCGGATGGTGGCGCTGATCTTCGGCATCCTGACCCCGCTGTGGATCGCCATCGACGTGACCGTCTTCGAATGGTCGCTGGCGATCTGGCTGATCATCCTGCGCCTGACCGCCAGCGCCGCCTTCCTGGTGCTCGCCTTCGACCGCCGGTCGTGCGAAGACATGACCTGCGCCTGGTGGCGGCTGGCGGCGCTGCTGGCGATCCCGACGCTGTTCTTCGCCATTTCGCACCCGCTGCTGTGCAACGAGGGCGTCGACGACCTGCGGATCGCCGTCAGTGCCGGCTACGGCTATCTGCCCTTCGTCATGGTGGCGGGTCTCAGCGTCTTTCCGCTGACCGCCCTGGAAGGCGCCCTGTTCGCCGCCCCGATGCTCGGCGCTCATCTGGCCGCCGGCTTCTACGGGTCGCTGGTGATGCCGTTCCCCTCCTACATCAGCGCGCTGTGGCTGCTGGCGCTGATCGCGGTGGTGGCGACGCTGGCGGCGATCAGCCAGTTGCATTTCATGGTCGCCCTGCTGGAGCAGGCGGCGCACGACGCGCTGACCGGCGCCTTTTCCCGCCGCATCGGCGAGGAGTTGCTGAAACTCCAGGTCGCCCATGCCGAGCGGACGTCGCAGCCGCTGACGGTGATCTTCGTCGACCTGGACGATTTCAAGGCGGTCAACGACCGCTTTGGCCATGAAGAGGGCGACCGCGTCCTGCGCCATGCCGCCAACACCATCCGCAGCCTGCTGCGCCAGTCCGATGCGCTGGTCCGCTGGGGCGGGGAGGAATTCCTGATCGTCATGCCCGACACCCCGCTGGACGGCGCCATGATCGCGGTGGAACGGATGCGCCGTGCCGGTTTCGGCAAACGGCCGGACGGCAGCCTGCAGACGGCCAGCATCGGCATCGCCGAACAGGCGGCCGACCACCCCGCCGATTGGGAAGCCCTGGTGGAACTGGCCGACCAGCGCATGTACCGCGCCAAGCAGGACGGCAAGAACCGGGTGATCGGACCGGGTGACGGCATCAAGGCGGACTCCGGCCCCCAGCCCTGGGATGGCATCGTCGCCTAGGCCGTGTCCAGCGGATACTCCCGCAGAGCCTCATACACCGCCCCGCCGTTGCCGAGATGGCTGCGGTAGAGCGTGACATGCTCCACCGGCATCGGTCCGGCGCGGAACAGACCGCGGTCGGACAGGAAGCGGCCGATGCGGTCGGCCGGTGCGTCCTTCAGCCGGGCCAGCGTGATGTGGGGGGAGAATTTCCGCTCCTCCGCCGGCAGTCCACAGCGGACGAGAGCGGATTCGACCTTGGCCTGCAGATGGGCCAGCGCCTCGCTGCGCTCCACCCCCGCCCACAGAACCCGCGCCCGGCGCGCGCTGCCGAACACGCCGACCCCGTCGAGGATAAGCGGAAAGGCCGGCGCCCGGACCTCCGCCAGCGCGGCGTCGATGTCCATCGCCTGATCCTCCGGCACCTCGCCGATGAAGCGCAGGGTGAGGTGCAGGTTCTCGGGCTCGGTCCAGCGCGCGCCGGGCACCCCGCCGGCCAGCCCGGCCAGCCGCCGGCGAATTTCCTCCGTCAGGTCGAGGGCGACGAACAGGCGGAGCATGGGGCACCTCCATGTATCGGCGGAGTTAGACCCCCACCTATCCTCCCCCGCTCTCAGCGGACCTACGGTCCGCCTGCCGCGTCAGCACAAAGCGAAGCTTTGTGCGAGAGCTGGGCGGGGGAGGGACTGCGGCTGAACGTCGACAAAGATCCATTTCCCTCCCCTGCGAAGCGGGGGAGGGTCAGGGTGGGGGCAATTGCGGCCGGCGCTTTACGGACACGGATCCGGCATGCGGTTGTGCACGGCGTCGATCTCCGCCAGCACCTCCGGCGACAGGGTCAGGCCGATGGAGTCGATGTTGGAGATCAGCGTCTCCATCGTCGTCGCCCCGATCAGGGACGAGGTGACGAAGGGTTGCTGCAGGGTAAAGGCGATGGCCATCTGGTTGGGCGCCAAGCCATGGCGACGGGCGATGTCCAGATAGGCTTCCGTCGCGGCATCGGCGTTGACCGTGGTGTAGCGCGACGGCCGGTGGTCGAGCGCGCGGCGGCTGCCCGGCGGGATCGCGCCGTTCAGGTACTTGCCGGTCAGCGTGCCGGCGGCCAGCGGTGAATAGGCCAGCAGCCCGACATCCTCGCGCAGAGCCATCTCCGACAGCCCGTTCTCAAAGGTCCGGTTCAGCAGGTTGTAGGCGTTCTGGATCGAGGCGACGCGCGGCAGGCCGGCGACCTCGGCAGCGCGCAGGTAGCGCATCACGCCCCAGGGGCTTTCGTTCGACAGGCCGACATGGCGGATCTTGCCGGCCTGGACCAATTCGGCCAGCGCCGCCAGCGTCTCCTCGATCGGCACGCCGTCATGCTGCGGTTTGTGCTGGTAGGTGCGGACACCGAAGCGGTTGGTCACGCGGTCGGGCCAGTGGAGTTGGTAGAGGTCGATGTAGTCGGTCTTCAGCCGCGACAGGCTGGCCTCGACCGCCGCGAAGAGGTTGGCGCGGTCCAGCCGCGACTTGCCATCGCGTATCCAGCCGAAGCCGCCGGCCGGCGCGCCGATGATCTTGCTGGCGAGGATCACCCGGTCGCGCTTGCCGCGCGATTGGAACCAGCTGCCGATCACCTCCTCCGTCTTGCCATAGGTGTCGGCGGTGGGCGGGATGGCGTACATCTCCGCCGTGTCCCAGAAGTTGATGCCGCGGTCGAGCGCGGCGTCCATCTGGGCATGGCCTTCGGCCTCGGTGTTCTGGCGGCCCCAGGTCATGGTGCCCAGGCCGATGGCGCTGACCGACAGGCCGGTTCGGCCGAGCGGACGATACTGCATCCGGAACGTTCCTTATTCGAAATGATCTTTACAGAAAGAGTGTCAACACGCCGGTGTAGCCATAGAGCCGGTTGTGCGATACCTCGCCCGACGCGAAGAAACCCGTCAGCGGGATGTCGCCGAAGGTCTCGCGGATCATCGACAGCTCGGCATCGGCGGTGCCGAACAGGCTGGGACCACGGGCGATGCAGCTGACATACACCGCCCCCTTCGGCGTCACCTTCACCCGTTTCTTGAGGCTGTCCAGCATCCGGCGCATGTCGGAGGCGGCGGTTTCGGGATCGCGGCGGGTGAACATCACGGACTGGCCGGTGGTGACCCGGTCCGCGATGGAGATCCAGCCGGCGCGCGGATCGATGGCGATCAGGTCGCGGACCAGATAGTCCTGGGTGTCGGACCCGGCGATGGGCAGCCCGGCGCAGATCAGCCCGGACACCTGCCGCAGGTCGGCGGCAAGCTCCGGACCGATGTCCTCCTTGAAGACGTCCAGCGCCGGGCGGCCGTCGATCTCCAGGATCACGTTGTCGTCGCTGGCGGTGACGGTGCGTGTCGGCCCGATGGGGCGGCAGCCCTGGGTCAGGGCGGTGGCGACCGGCAGGTTCGGCGCGAACAGCACCCCCGACACGCCACCATCGGTGACCGGATCGGCATCCTCGGCCCCGGCGGCGATCTGCGGGAACTCCCCGCGCGAGGCGGTCAGGCCACCGACCAGGAAGACGCCGGCCTCCTCCGACAGGCGGGATACCAGTCCGGCCATGTCGGCATGATGCGGATCGACATGGACCAGCGCCAGCGCCGCACCATGCTTGTCCAGCCAGCCGCCGGCACTGTGGCGCAGCGGTTCCAGACCGTCGGTCAGGGTGGGGAACAGGCGGAAGCTGTCCTCCGGCAGGCGGGCGGCCATGATCGCCAAGCCCGGCTCGTCGAACAGGGCCTCGCCATTCGCCATGACGCCGATGCCGGCAGTGCCGACCCAATGGCGGATGCCGGTGACGCCGCGCAGCAGGGTGACGATGCTGGTCGCATGTTCCGCCAGCCCGTCGGTCAGGTAGAGGAAGCCCAGGTTGCAGCCGGCGACCGGCCCCAGCCGGTCCAGGCAGGCCTTGACCGTCGGCCCCCACTCCGCCCCGGCGGCGCAGGCGGCGTGAAAGCGGGTGTCGCTGTCCAGGGTAACGGTCATGATGGGTCAGCCTCCGGGTTTTTCGGTGGTCTTCTGGATTTGCGGCAGGCCGTCGAGCAGGGCGGTGACGGAGGGCAGGATACGCTCCACGATGGTCGCCACGCCCTGGGCATTGGGATGCAGCCCGTCCTGCTGGATCAGTGACCGTTCCAGCGCCACCCCGTCGAGGAAGAAGGGGTAGAGCGGCAGATCATAGGTCTTCGCAAGGTCGGGATAGATGGCGTTGAACTTGTCGGTGTAAGGCTTGCCCAAGCTGGGAGAGGCGTACATGCCGGCCAGCAGCGTCGGAATCCTGCGTTCCTTCAGCGTCTTCAGGATGGCGTCGAGGTTGTCCTTCGCCTGTCCGGGATCGAGGCCGCGCAGCATGTCGTTGGCCCCCAGCTCGACGATGGCGGCGTCCGGCTTGTCGGCCAGCGCCCAGTCCAGCCGTGCCCTGCCGCCGGCGGTGGTGTCGCCCGACACGCCGGCATTGATGACGGTGACGCTGTAACCCTTGTCGGCCAGCGCCTTTTCCAACTGGCGGGTGAAGCCCTGCGGTTCCGGCAACCCGTAGCCGGCGGTCAGGCTGTCGCCCAGCGCCAGAAGCTTCACCGGCTGCGCGGCGTCGGCGCGGGTCGGAACGGTCATCGATACCCCTGACGCGAATACGAAGGCGAGCGCAGCGCCGATGGCGCCCATGTTGAAAGCCCGGCGGGTCGAGCCATATGGCGATGGTCCGTTCCGCTTGTGCGAGAGTCGCATGTCCAAGGTCCAATCCTCTGCAACGTCGTCCACTTCCATCGCCCGACCCCTCCATGATTCCATCGTGGAACTCGACGACGTCCATTTGAGATTGGACAGCGGTGCCGGGCCCGTCAACATCCTGCGGGGCGTGAATCTCCAGGTGACTGCCGGTGAGCGGGTCGGCGTCGTCGGCCCCAGCGGCTCCGGCAAGTCGACCATGATGATGGTGATGGCCGGTCTGGAACGCCCCAGTGGCGGCACCGTCCGCGTCGCCGGGCAGGAGTTGAACCGGCTGGACGAGGACGGACTGGCGCGCTTCCGCCGCCAGCATGTGGGGATCGTCTTCCAGGCTTTCCATCTGGTACCGACGATGACGGCGCTGGAGAATGTCGCCATCCCGTTGGAATTCGCCGGGGTCGCCGATGCCTTCGACCGCGCCCGCATCGGGCTGGAGCAGGTGGGCCTGGGCCACCGCATCCACCATTATCCCGGCCAGCTATCGGGCGGCGAGCAGCAACGCACGGCGCTCGCCCGTGCTTTCGTCACCGAACCCTCGCTTCTGCTTGCCGACGAGCCGACCGGCAACCTCGACATCGACACCGGCGCCACCATCGTGAAGCTTCTGTTCGATCTGGCCGAGCGGCGTGGCACGACGCTGGTGCTGATCACCCACGACCCGAGCCTCGCCGCCCGCTGCGACCGGACGGTCCGGCTGGCCGATGGCCGCATCGCCGACGACGGGCAGGCGGCCCGGCGCGCGAAGCTGGCGGCGGCAGGGGAGTGAGAGGGATGGGAGAACTTCTGCAGGCCGTTTCTCCCTCTCCCCCCCGAGGAGAGGGTTGGGGTAAGGGGGACGCATGGCGTGGCTTAGGCCGGCACGCAGCGCCTTCGTCACTGAAACAATCCTCGCCACGCATCCCCCTCACCCCAACCCTCTCCTCGGGGGGGAGAGGGGACAGTCGCAGGGGGAGGGTCACGGGATGACCAATCTCAGCCTCGCCCTCCGCCTTGCCCGGCGGGAGCTGCGCACCGGCCTGAAGGGCTTCTGGGTCTTCCTCGCCTGCCTTGCCCTCGGCGTCGCCGCCATCGCCGCCGTGCAGTCGGTGTCGAGCGGGCTGCTCGACGGGCTGGCCAATGACGGACGCTCCATCCTCGGCGGCGACGTCGCGTTGCGGCAACTCTACAGCCCCCCGGTCGACGAGCAGATGGCGGCGCTGACCGACGCCGGTCGGGTGTCGACCTCCGCCGAGATGCGGGCGATGGCCCGTGCCGACGACGATGTCCGTTCCTCCCTGGTCGAGCTGAAGGCGGTCGATGACGTCTACCCGCTCTACGGAACGGTCACGTTGGTGGGCGGCGGCGACCTGCGCGACGCGCTGGCGCAGAAGGACGGCCGCTGGGGTGCGGTGATCGAGGCCAGCCTCGTCGACCGGCTGGGCGTGAAGACCGGCGATACCATCCATGTCGGTGAGGGCGCCTATCGCGTCGCCGCCGTACTGGACCGCGAGCCGGACCGCGCCTCCTCCAACGCCTTTTCGCTGGGGCCGCGCCTGATGGTGGCGCTGCCGTCGCTGCAGGGCACCGGGTTGCTGCAACCCGGCAGTCTCACCTGGTGGAGCGCCAAGGTGGCGCTGCCGCCGGAAACCGACCTGAAGGCGTGGCAGGAGTCCTTGCGCACCCGCTTCCCCGATGCCCCCTGGCGGATACGCGACTACACCAACGCCTCGCCGCAGATCGAGCGCTTCATCGACCGCATGACGCTGTTCCTGACGCTGGTCGGGCTGACGGCGCTGCTGGTCGGCGGCGTCGGGGTGGGCAACGCGGTGCGCAGCCATCTGGATTCGCGCGCCCGCACCATCGCCATGATGAAGTGCATCGGTGCACCGGGCGCCCTGGTGTTCCAGCTCTATCTGGCGCAGATCCTGGCGCTGGCGCTGTTGGGCATCGTCATCGGGCTGGCGCTGGGCGCGGTGGCGCCGCTGGCGCTGGGCCGTCTGCTCGACGGCGTGCTGCCGGTGTCCGCCCATATCGGCGTCTACCCCGGCGCCTTGGCGCTTGCCGCGCTCTATGGCGTGCTGACGGCGCTGACCTTCTCGCTGTGGCCACTCGGTCGGGCGCGGGAGGTGCCGGCCGGCGCCCTGTTCCGCGACGTGATCGCCCCGGCGGCCGGCCGGCCGCGCATGCCCTATACGCTGGCGATGATCGCCTCGGCGGTGGCGCTGGCCGGGCTGGCGGTGCTGACCGCCCATAACAAGCTCTTCGCCCTGTGGTTCGTCGGCGGCTCCATCGCCACCTTCATCGCCTTCCGCGCCGCGGCGGCGCTGGTCACCTGGGGGGCGGCGCGGGTCGGGCGCGTCCGGAAGCCGGGATTGCGGCTGGCGCTCGCCAACCTGCACCGGCCGGGCAACCCGACGGCGGCGGTGGTGCTGTCGCTCGGGCTCGGCCTGACGGTGCTGGTCGCCATCGCGCTGATCCAGGGCAACTTCTCCCGCCGGGTGTCGGAGACGATCCCGCAGGATGCCCCCAGCTTCTTCTTCGTCGACATCCAGCGCGACCAGTTCGATCCCCTGCGCGACCTCGTCACCGGCATCCCCGGCACCAGCGCCTTCGAAGCGGTGCCAAGCCTGCGCGGCCGGATCGAGCGGGTGAACGGGCAGGACGCCGAAAAGGCGCTGGTCAACCCGGAGCAGGCCTGGATCCTGGCCGGCGACCGCGGTATCACCTATTCCGCGACGCTGCCGAAGCACTCCACCGTCACCGCCGGCGACTGGTGGCCGACCGGCTATGCCGGGCCGCCGCTGATCTCCATCCACCAGAGCGTCGCCGAGGCCTTCGGCATCGGACCCGGCGCGACCTTGGTCATCAACATCCTGGGCCGCAGCATCGAGGCCACGGTCGCCAACGTCCGCGCCGCCGATTTCAGCAGCATGGCGATCAACTTCACCATGGTCTTCGCCCCCGGCACGCTGGAAGGCGCGCCGCAGACCTGGGTCGCCACGGTCCGCGCCACGCCGGATGCCGAGACGCAGGTGCAGCGCGCCGTGCTGCAGCGCTTCCCCAACATCACCATGGTCCGGATCAAGGACGCTCTCGACACGGTGTCGGAGATGCTGGGCCATATCGGCACGGCGGTGCGCATCCTCGCCGGCATCACGCTGGCCGCCGGCACGCTGGTGCTGGCCGGGGCGGTGGCCGCAGGCCATCGCCGCCGGGTCTATGACGCGGTGGTGCTGAAGGTGCTGGGGGCGACGCGCGGCGACGTGCTGCGCGCCTTCCTGCTGGAATACGGGTTGCTGGGCCTGCTGACCGCGGTCATCGCCGGCGGCATCGGCACGCTGACCGCCTGGGCGGTGCTGCGCTTCCTGATGCATTGGGAGTGGAGCTTCCTGCCGTCGGCGGTGGTCACCACGGCCTTGCTCAGCACGGCGATCACGCTCGCTTTCGGGTTCTATGGTACTTGGCGGGCTCTGGGCCAGCCGTCCGCGCCATTGCTTCGGAACGAGTGACCCATATGGCAGAAAGCCATAACAAAAACGAAACGTGAAAGCTTTTTCATCTTGGAGAACCGCTGCCGATTCCTATTGAACCGAATTGCGGACTCGCCAATATGTCATCCCGACGGGATCACCCTATTCCACCGAGGAAACCAACATGGCAGACCCGACCTATAACCGCTTCGCGACCGCAGGCCGCGCGACAGATCGGGGATACTTCGACGAAGGCCTGCGCCAGCACATGCTGCGCGTGTACAACTACATGGGCGCCGGCCTGATCCTGACGGGCCTGGTCGCCGCGCTCGTGTCGTCCAGCCCGGCCATGATGGCGGCCATCTTCGGCACGCCGCTGAAGTGGGTGGTGATGCTGGCCCCGCTGGCGTTCGTCATGGTGCTGTCCTTCGGCATCCAGCGCCTGTCCTTCGCATCGGCACAGATGGTCTTCTGGGCCTACTGCGGCGCGATGGGCCTGTCGATGTCGGCCATCTTCCTGGTCTTCACCGGCGCGTCGATCGCGCTGACCTTCTTCGTCACCGCCGCGACCTTCCTGGCGATGAGCCTGTACGGCTACACCACGAAGGCCGACCTGTCGAAGATGGGCTCGTTCCTGATGATGGGCGTCATCGGCCTGGTCATCGCCGGACTGGCGAACATCTTCTTCCAGTCGCCGGCCCTGCACTTCGCGATCTCCGCCATCGGCGTGCTGATCTTCACCGGCCTGACCGCCTATGACACCCAGGCGATCAAGGAAAGCTACGCCGAGGGCTACGATCACGAGAGCACCGGCAAGCTGGCCCTGATGGGCGCCCTGACGCTGTACCTGGACTTCATCAACCTGTTCCAGTTCCTGCTGCAGTTCCTGGGTCAGCGCAACAACGACTGATCCTAGAGACGCCTGATCGGACAAGCACCGCATCACAGCAGCAGCCGCCCGGAAGCACCCGCTTCCGGGCGGTTTTCTTTTGTCCGGGATTGTTCAGGCTTCCACGGTCACCGCATCGCCGACCTTGAGATCAAGCGCATGGTCGGCCCGTCCGCGGTTCACGGCAATCTCCGCCAATCCGTTGGAGTTTTCGTACCACAGCGGCTCCCCCGGCCCGACGGCGCCGAAGGTGCGGGCACGGGCGATGCGGGTGCCGGCGGCGTTCAGCACCGCATCGGCCGGCAGGGTGGATGCCCGCATACCGGTCATGGCGTTGCCGTAGACATCGACATAGACGATGCGCGCCAGTTCGTCCGGCCAGTCGGGGTGATCGATGGCCGCAGCAGGCAGCGGGCTGCGCTGGACAGGACGGCCGGTGGCGAGACTGGCGGCGACCGGGGCGAACAGGTCGCGGCCATGGAAGCTCGCGGAGAGCCGCTCCGGAATCCAGTCGATGGTCCAGGCGTTTAGCGACGTTGCGCGGCGGGCGATCAGGGCGAACAGACCGTTGTCCGGCCCGACGAACCAGCGGCCGTTGGCCTCCACCATCGCCGGCCGCCGGTCGGTGCCGACGCCGGGATCGACGACGCAGAGGAAAACGCTGCCGACGGGGAAGGCCGGGGCGTAGGCCGCCAGCAGATAGGCGGAGAGCTGCGGGTCGAAGGCGGGGGCGTCGGCGAACAGGTCGATGACGGGAATAGCGGGCGCCTGTTGCGCCAGCACCGCTTTCATCTGGCCGGTGTAGGGGCCGGAGAGGCCGAAGTCGGTGAAGAGTAGGATCATGGGGGCAATCTCACCATTGCCGCTGCGTTAGACCCCCACCCTAACCCTCCCCCGCTGGGCGGGGGAGGGGACAAGTACTTTGGCGGAAAAGCGGCGGCAGTCCCTCCCCCGCCCAGCTCTCGCACAAAGCTTCGCTTTGTGCTGACGCGGCAGGCGGACCGTAGGTCCGCTGAGAGCGGGGGAGGCTAGGTGGGGGCAATCGAAGCCAGCACCCTCACATCGACTTCGTATCCAGCGCATACCCCGCAGACCGCACGGTGCGGATCAGGTCCAGTTCATCCTCTTCGTTCATCGCCTTGCGCAAGCGGCGGATGTGTACGTCGACCGTACGCGGCTCGACGTACACGTCGTGGCCCCACACCAGATCGAGCAGCTGTTCGCGCGAGAAGACGCGGCCGGGATGCTGCATGAAGTGGCGCAGCAGGCGGAATTCGGTCGGCCCCAGATGTACGTCCCGTCCGTTCCGGCGTACGCGGTGGGCGGCCAGATCCATCGTCACGTCGGCGAAGGTCAGCACCTCGTCGGTCATGCCGGGAGACGCGCGGCGCAGCACGGCGCGCATGCGGGCCACCAGCTCGGTCGGGGAGAAGGGCTTGGTGATGTAGTCGTCGGCGCCGGAATTCAGGCCGCGCACCCGGTCGCCCTCCTCGCCGCGGGCGGTCAGCATGATGATCGGGATGTCGCGGGTCTTGGCGTTGCGGCGCAGCTGGCGGCAGACCTCCAGCCCGCTCATCAGCGGCAGCATCCAGTCGAGCAGCACGATGTGCGGCGTCTGTTCGCCGGCGGCCAGCAGGGCCTCCTCGCCGTCGCTGGCGGTGGCGACGCGGAAGCCTTCCTTTTCCAGGTTGTACTTCAACAGCGTCAGGATGTCGGCCTCGTCCTCGACGACCAGGACGAGCGGCTTCAGGGCCGCGTTCATGGAGGCTCCGTTCACAGCGCGCGTCTCGACGTTAACCGGCATGGGGCAGCCTTTTCAACAAAGGAGGGAAGGGGCGCAGGCATCAGGCACAGGGGTGGGCAGGGCTCAGCCGTAGCGGCCGGTGATGTAGCCCTGGGTGCGCTCGTCGCGCGGGTTGGTGAAGATCTCCTCGGTGTCGTCGCACTCCACCATCTCGCCCAGATGGAAGAAGGCGGTGCGCTGCGACACGCGGGCGGCCTGCTGCATGTTGTGGGTGACGATGACGATGGTGTAGTTGGCCCGCAGCTCGTCGATCAGTTCCTCGATATGGGCGGTCGCGATGGGGTCGAGCGCCGAGCAGGGCTCGTCCATCAGGATCACCTCGGGGCTGACGGCGATGGCGCGGGCGATGCACAGCCGCTGCTGCTGGCCGCCGGACAGGCTGGTGCCGGGCTCTCGCAGGCGGTCCTTCACCTCGCCCCACAGGCCGGCGCGCTTGAGGGAGGTCTGCACCACCTCGTCCAGCTCGTCCCGGCCGGAAGCCAGGCCGTGGATGCGTGGGCCGTAGGCGATGTTGTCGTAGATCGACTTCGGAAAGGGGTTCGGCTTCTGGAACACCATGCCGACGCGGGCGCGCAGCTGCACCGCGTCCACGGTCTTGCCGTAGACATCCTCGCCGTCCAGCGCGATCCGCCCCTCGACTCGGCAGCCCTCGACGGTGTCGTTCATCCGGTTCAGGCAGCGCAGGAAGGTCGACTTGCCGCAGCCGGACGGGCCGATCAGCGCCAGCACCCGGTTTTCGTGGATGTCGAGGTCGATACCCTTCAGCGCCTGCTTGGCGCCATAGAACACCTTCACCCCGCGGGTGGTCATCTTGGCCGGCAGGTCCGCTGCGGAACGCGGCCCAACGCGTCCATCGCCACGGGGCCGCAGCTTCAGCTGGCCGGGAATGCCGCTCGGGATGCCGCTTGTAATGCTCATGGGGCGCTCACCACCGTCTCTCGAAAATCTTGCGCAGGATCACGGCCGTCCCGTTCAGCAGGATCAGGACGCCAAGCAGGATCAGGATCGCCGCCGAGGTGCGCTCGGTGAAGGCACGCTCGGGGCTGTCGGCCCACATGTAGATCTGAACGGGCAGCACCGTGGCGCTGTCGGTCAGCCCATGGGGCACGTCGACGATGAAGGCGACCATGCCGATCATCAGCAGCGGCGCCGTCTCGCCCAGCGCGCGGGCCATGCCGATGATGGTGCCGGTCAGGATGCCGGGCATCGCCAGCGGCAGCACATGGTGCAGCACCGTCTGCAGGGGCGAGGCGCCGATGCCCAGCGCCGCCTCGCGGATCGACGGCGGCACCGCCTTCAGCGCGACGCGGGACGCGATGATGATGACCGGCAGCGTCATCAGCGCCATCACCAGCCCGCCGACCAGCGGGGCGGAGCGCGGCATGCCGAAGAAGCCGAGGAATACGGCAAGACCCAGCAGGCCGAAGATGATCGACGGTACCGCGGCGAGGTTGTTGATGTTCAACTCGATCAGGTCGGTCCAGCGGTTCTTCGGCGCGAATTCCTCCAGATAGACCGCGGCGGCGATGCCCACCGGCACCGACAGCGCCATGGTCACCAACAGCGTCAGCAGCGAGCCAACGATGGCGCCGCCGATCCCGGCCTGTTCCGGCTCCCGGCTGTCGCCGGCGGTGAACAGGGTGGTGTTGAAGCCCTGCGCCAGCGCGCCGGAGGCCAGCAGCGCGTCGGCCGCGGCGATCCTGGCATCGCTGAGCCCGCGCTCGCTTTCCGGCAGGTCGCGGCGGTAGCGGCCCTTCACCAGCTGGTCGATCTCGTCGTCGGCGCGCACCCAGACGGTCAGCGTCGTGCCGACCAGCGCCGGGTCCTTCGCGACCATCGCCTCCAGCTCGTACGGCGCGCCCGACGACAGCAGGTCGTTCAGCACGCGGCGGCCGGCACGGTCGGTCACCTGCGGGAATTCGGCATGGAGCGCCCGACGCAGGATGGGCATGTAGTTGCGCTCGGCCACCTCCGCCGGGTCCAGCGTCACTTCCAGCCGGATGCGCGTTTCCCAGAAGGCGGTGCTGCCCTTGGCAACGATCGAGCCCAGCAGCACCACCAGCATCAGCGCCGCCATCGCCACAGCTGCGGCCCCGGCCAGCTGGAAGCGGCGCTCCGCGGCGTGACGGGCGCGCAGACGGCGGGCGAAGGCCTCGCTCCTGAGGCGCGACTTCGCCGGCATGCCGGGGGAGGAGGCAGGGGAGGGCGTCACGGCCGCCGCGTCCCGCTCGACGAGGTCAGTCATATTTTTCCCGATAGGTCCGGACCACCCGCAGGGCGACCATGTTGAGGCAGAGCGTGACGAGGAACAGCACGAGGCCGAGGCCGAAGGCCGACAGCGTCTTCGGGCTGTCGAACTCCTGGTCGCCGACCAGCAGCGTGGCGATCTGGGTGGTGACGGTGGTGACCGCCTGCAGCGGGTTGGCGGTCATGTTGGCGGTCAGGCCCGACGCCATGGTGACGATCATCGTCTCGCCGATGGCACGGCTGACCGCCAGCATCACCGCGGCGACGATCCCCGGCAGCGCCGCCGGCAGAACGACTTGCTTGATGGTCTCCGACTTGGTGGCGCCCAGGCCGTAGGAGCCGTCGCGCAAGCTCTGCGGCACCGCGTTGATGACGTCGTCCGAGAGCGAGCTGACGAAGGGGATGATCATCACCCCCATGACGATGCCGGCCGCCAGCGCCGATTCCGAACTGACGTCCAGCCCAAGCGCCTCGCCCACCGAGCGCACGAAGGGCGCCATGGTCAGCGCAGCGAAGAAGCCGTAGACCACCGTCGGGATGCCGGCCAGGATCTCCAGCGCCGGCTTCAGCCAGGTGCGCACGCCGCGCCCGGCATATTCCGACATGTAGATCGCCGCCATCAGCCCGATCGGCACCGCCACCAGCATGGCGATGACCGTGATGAGAAGCGTGCCGGCGAACAGCGGGATCGCCCCGAAGGAGCCGCTGGATCCCACCTGATCGGCCCGCATCGCCATCTGCGGGCTCCAATGGGTGCCGAACAGGAAGTCGAACGGCGAGACGACGGTGAAGAAGCGCAGCGCCTCGAACAGCAGCGACAGGACGATGCCGACCGTGGTCAGGATGGCGACCAGCGAGCAGACGACCAGCGCCACCCGCACCACCCGCTCCACCGCCGGGCGGGCGCGCAGGTCCGGCCCGATGCGGTGACGGCCCCAGGCGAGGCCGGCGACCGCCAGGCTGGCGCCGACCGCCAGCAGGCTCCAGTCGGCAAACTCGCGCAAGGCGGCATAGCGGCGGGCGGCGTCCTGCACCAGGGGGTCGGGCTCGCGCCCGGTGGCGATGCCGCGGGCGAGGTTGAGGATGTCGGCCTTCAGCAGGGCGACCGACTGGCCGTCGCCGGTGGTCAGCCGCTCCGGCAGGGAGGACAGGACCAGCTGCATGGCGAGCCAGCCTTCCGACGCGGTCCAGGCCACGAACAGCAGCAGCGCCGGCAGCCCGGCCCACAGCGCGACATAGACGCCGTGATAGGAGGGGACCGAGTGCAGCTCCGCCACCCGCCCGCCGACGGACGCCGCCGCACGCGACCGGCCGGTCATGAAGCCGATGACGGTGAGCAGGGCCAGGATCAAGGCGAGAAGGGTCAGCTGCATGCGGAATGCCCGGAGGGAGAATGGGTGGTCAGAACCGCAGCGGCGTCAGGCCGACCGCCTGGGTGCGGGCCGCCTCGCGCAGCGCCTTCGCCTCGGGGATCAGGCCCTTGTCGACCAGATAGCCGTCGTCGCCCATCGCGCGTTCGGAGGTGTATTCGCCGATGAACTCGCGGATGCCCGGGATGACGCCGGCATGGGCGGTCTTGACGTACATGTAGAGCGGGCGCGCCAGTTCATACCGGCCGGCCGCCACCGTTTCCCCCGTCAGCTCCACCCCGTCCATCGGCGCCGCGCGCAGCGTGTCGCGGTTCTGGTCGAGATAGCTGTAGCCGAAGACGCCGAAGCCGTTGGGGTTGGCGGTCAGCTTCTGGACGATCAGGTTGTCGTTCTCGCCGGCCTCGACATAGGCGCCGTCCTCGCGGATGGTCATGCAGGCACGCTCGCGCGCCTTTTCGTCGGGAACCGCCTTGGCTACCTCCTCGACCTTCTTGCAGCCCTCCAGCATCGCCAACTCGTTGAAGGTGTCGCGGGTACCGGAGGTCGGGGGCGGCCCCAGCACCTCGATCGCGGCCTTGGGCAGCGAGGGGTCGATGTCCGACCACAGCTTGTAGGGGTTGGCGACCAGGGCGCCGTTCACCGGCACCTCCTTCGCCAGCGCCTTCCACAGCACGACGGTCGACAGCGACACCGGCGCCGCCTTCTTGGACGAGGCCAGGGCGATGCCGTCGTAGCCGATCTTCAGCTCGGTGATCGTGGTGACGCCGTTGGCGGCGCACTGGTCGACCTCCGACTTTTTGATGCGGCGCGACGCGTTGGCGATGTCGGGATGGGCCGGACCGACACCGGCGCAGAACAGCTTCAGCCCGCCGCCGGTACCGGTGGATTCGACCACCGGCGTCCTGAACTGGCCGGATTTGCCGAAGGCCTCCGCCACCGCGGTGGTGAAGGGGAAGACGGTGGAGGAGCCGACCACGCGGAGCTGGTCGCGCGACTGCGCGAAAACGGGGGCGGCGGCGAGGCCGAGGACCAGACTCAAGGCGGTCGCGGCAGTGACATGCGTCCGGGTGGTCATGGGTGCCCTCCTCGAGGAGACGGAGACTGGTCCATCGGAATGGCGCGGACCATAGACCCGGAGGGCGACCGATTGATTGCGTTTTTATGACACTTTCATGACACAGTCACAGAGCGGCTCTTTCCCTCTCACACTCTGCCAAGTCCCCTCTCCCCCGGAGAAAGGGTTAGGGTGAGGGAGGGAGCGCGGCGGGAGCTTTGGGAAAAATACGCAGTGCCTCCCCCTCACCCCGGCCCTCTCCCCGGGGGGAAGAGGGGGACTCGGCCGGCAGGTAGACGGTGAAGGCACTGCCCACCCCAACCTCGCTTTCGATGGTCAGGCGGCCGCGGTGGCGGTTCAGGATGTGCTTGACGATGGCGAGCCCCAGCCCGGTGCCGCCCATGGCGCGGGACCGCGCGGCATCGACACGGTAGAAGCGTTCCGTCAGGCGGGGCAGGTGGGTGCGGGCGATGCCCTCGCCACGGTCGCGCACCGAGACCGACACCATGGATGTGCCGCTGCGCACCACGCGCTTGTCCTTCGCCGTGGCCCCGCTGGGCGTGGGCAGCCCTGCAAAGCCCACCGCCGCGCCGTCGGCCAGCGCCACGGTGACGGTCACGTCGGTGTCCTCGCGCGTGTACTTGATCGCGTTGCTGACCAGATTCTGGAAGACCTGGGTCAGCTGGTCTTCGTCGCCGACGACATAGGGCAGGGTCTCCGGCACCTCCAGCCGCAGACGGATGCGGCGCTGGGCGGCCTTCAGTTCCAGCGCGGCGATGACGTTCTCCAGCTCCTCCACCACATCGACCCTGCCGCTCGGCGGCATATGCTCATCCAGTTCGATACGGGAGAGCGACAGCAGATCGTTGACCAGCCGGGTCATGCGGCTGGCTTGGTCGTGCATGATCGACAGGAAGCGGTCCTGCGCCTCCGGATCGTCGCGCGCCGGGCCGCGCAGGGTCTCGATGAAGCCCAGCAGCGAGGACAGCGGCGTGCGCAGCTCGTGGCTGGCATTGGCGATGAAGTCGGCCCGCATCTGCTCCGACCGGCGGGCGGCGGTGACGTCGTGCAGGGTCAGGATCGCCATGCGGGCGACGGTGGCCGGACGTGCCGCCGCATCCTCCTCGATCTCGCCGTCCAGCAGGGAGGGGTCGGGTTCCGGCACCAGCCGCTGGAAGGGCTTCACCTGCGCCTCGAAGCTGCGCTCCACCGGCACCGGCAGCGTGAATTCGATGATGCGCGACGCACCGCCGCGCAGCACCGAGTCCACCGCCTCCAGCACCGCCGGCGTGCGCAGGGATGACGCAAGGTCGCGGTCCACCACCTTGTCGCCGAACAGCTCACGCGCGGTCTGGTTGGCGCGCACCACCTGCCGTTCCGCATCCATCAGCAGCAGCGGGGCGGGCAGGGCGTCGATCACCGCCTCGTCGGCGTCGAGCTGCATCCGCACGCTTTCCGCCCGGCGCAGGCCGACCCGATGCAGCCGGCCGATGGTCGCGGTCAACGCCTTCAGGGCGGGCGGCGTGCCGGCCGGCGCCAACGGCTCGTCGGACTCCGCCAGCCGGGCGGCATAGTCGGTCATCGCATCGGCATCGCGCCGGTAGGTGCGCAGGACCAGCACCGCGCCCACCAGCGCCAGCGCCGCCGCGGCCAGCGCCAGCCCGCCATGCAGCGCCCCGGCATGCACCGCCCAGGCCAGCACGCCCAGCAGGGGCGCCAGCATCAACAGGATCGCGGTCAGCAGCGGGGTGGGCGGCGACGCCTTCAGGCGCATGGGAACGGCACCAGCTCTGGGGTTGAAGGGCAGGCGGCATGACGATCAGCCCTTCTACACCATCGTCGCGCATGCCGCGCGGCGGTCATAAAAGTTTCATGGCCGGACCTGTGCGGTCCCTCGTTGACTCCAATATAATGGAGACCCATTCTATCATCATGGAGAATGCGAAAACCGACATCGACAGCCGCCTTGCCGCCCGCCTGCGTGGCTTGCGGGCGGACCGTGGTTTGACCCTCGATGCCTTGGCCGAACGGTCGGGCGTCAGCCGTTCCATGATCTCGCTGGTCGAACGGGGAGAGAGCAGCCCGACCGCGTCCGTCCTGGATCGGCTCGCCGCCGGACTGGGCGTGACACTGGCCGCATTGTTCGCAGAAGCGGAGCGGGAAGACGCCACCCCCGTCGCCCGCCGCGCCGATCAGGTCGCCTGGACGGACCCCGCCACCGGCTACCGACGCCGGAACCTGTCGCCGCCGGGCTTCCCGTCGCCCATCGAACTGGTGGAGGTGGAGTTGCCGCCCGGCGCCCGTGTCTCCTACGACAGCGGGAACCGCGCCGCGACGGTGGAACAGCAGGTCTATCTTCTGGACGGCACCATCGACCTGACGGTGGGGGAGACGATGCACCGCCTGTCCACCGGCGACTGCCTCGCCATGCGGCTCGACCGTCCGACCGGCTTTCACAATCCCAACGACCGCACCGCCCGCTACATCGTGGCGCTGATCACTGATTGGCGTCCTGCCCTAAACGCCGTTAAACGCTGAAGGAGCCTGCCATGGACAGCGCTTGTGTGGACTCCGCCCAACAGGGTGGGGAAGGCGGGGCCGCCATGACGGTGCGCGTTCTGTCGGGCCCGCAAGCCCATGCCGCCGTACCCCGGCTGACGGAGGTGCTGCTGGATTGCGTTTCGGGCGGCGCCTCGGTCAGCTTCATGTCACCGCTCGACCGCGCCACCGCCGAAGACTTCTGGCGGCAGGTGGCGGCGGGGGTGGAGCAGGGGGAGCGCATTCTGCTGGTGGCGGAGGACGGGCAGGGCGTGCTCGGCACCGTACAGTTGGTCGTCGCCCAGCCGCCGAACCAACCCCACCGCGCCGACCTGTCCAAGATGCTGGTCCACCGCCACGCCCGCCGCCGCGGTGTCGGCGCCGCCCTGATGCAGGCCGCCGAGGATGCCGCCCGCGCCGCCGGCAAGACCCTGCTGGTGCTGGACACCGCCTCACCCGATGCCGAACGCCTGTACGCGCGCGCCGGCTGGGTAAAGGTCGGGGTCATCCCGAACTACGCCCTGTGGCCGGAGGGTGGATTCTGCGACACCACCTACTTTTACAAGACGCTGGGGTGAGGGCATTCCCTTGAATGCCTTCACCCGGGGCAGGAGAGGGGATCTCCTCCGCTTGCGCGGAGGAGGGAACCTATCAACTCACCACGGCAGCGAGTCATGCGCCGCCAGGGCTGCGGCGGTGACGATGTCGTTGACCGAGGCGCCCATGCTGACGATCTGCGCCGGCTTGTCCAAGCCGATCAGCAGCGGGCCGATCATCTGGCCGCCGGCCATCTTGTTCAGCAGCTTGGCCGAGATGTTGGCCGAATGCAGGCCGGGCATGATCAGAACGTTCGCCGGACCGGACAGCCGCGAGAACGGGTAGACACGCTTCATCAGCTGGTAGTCCAGCGCCACGTCGGCCGACATCTCGCCGTCATATTCGAAATCGACCCGGCGGCTGTCGAGGATCGACAGGGCCTCGCGCAGAGGATCGGTGTTCGGGTGCGGCGTCTGGCCGAAGTTGGAGAAGGACAACATCGCGATCCGCGGCTCGTGCCCCATCTGCCGGGCCTTAGCCGCGGCGCCGATGGCGATGTCGGCCAGCGTCTTGCCGTCGGGACGGACATGAACGGTGGTGTCGGCGATGAAGACGGTGCGGCTGCGGGTGATGAACAGGTGCAGGCCGAACACCGGCTCGCTCGCCTTGGGGTCGATGACCCGGCGGAGTTCCTCATACGCGACGCCGAAGCTGCGGGTCAGGCCGGTCACCATGGCGTGGGCGTCGCCCTGCGCCACCATGCAGGCGGCGAAGACGTTGCGGTCCTGGTTGACCATCCGCTGGCAGTCGCGCAGCAAGGCGCCCTTGCGCTGCAGGCGGCGGTAGAGGTGGTCGGCATAGCGGCGGTTGGCGTCCGACAGGCGGGCGTTGTGGATCTCGAACTGGACATGGGCTTGGCCCATCGCCGCAAGCTGTTCCTTGATGACCTCCTCGCGGCCGATCAGCACCGGAGTGCCATAGCCATGGGCGCGGAAAGCCATGGCGGCGCGGATCGTCCGTTCCTCCTCGCCCTCGGCGAAGACGACGCGGCGCGGGTTGGTCCGCACCTTCTCCAGGATCAGTTCCAGGCTGTCCGCCGTCGGGTCCAGGCGGGTGCGCAGGCTGTGCTTGTAGCTGGTCAGGTCGAGGATCGGCTTGCGCGCCACGCCGCTTTCCATGGCGGCCTGGGCGACCGCAGCCGGGACGGTGACGATCAGGCGCGGGTCGAAGGGCACCGGGATGATGTAGTCCGGACCATAGCGCAGCCGGCGCCCGGAATAGGCGGCGTCGACCTCGTCCGGCACATCCTCGCGCGCCAGCGCCGCCAGCGCCTTGGCCGCGGCGACCTTCATCGCCTCGTTGATGGTGGTGGCGCGGACATCCAGCGCGCCGCGGAACAGGTAGGGGAAGCCCAGGACGTTGTTGACCTGGTTCGGGTAATCCGACCGGCCGGTCGCCACGATGGCGTCGCCGCGCACTGCCTTAACCTCCTCCGGCGTGATCTCCGGATCGGGGTTGGCCAGCGCGAAGATGATCGGCTTGGCCGCCATCGACTTCACCATCTCCGGCGTCATCGCCCCCTTGGCCGACAGGCCGACGAAGACGTCGGAGCCGGCCACGGCCTCCTCCAGCGTGCGCTTGTCGGTATCGACGGCGAAGGACGACTTCCACTGGTTCATGCCGCTGGTGCGGCCGCGATAGACCACGCCCTTGGTGTCGCACAGGATGATGTTTTCACGTGAAACACCCATCGTGCAGAACAGCTCGGCGCAGGCGATGCCCGCCGCGCCGGCGCCGTTCACCACCATCTTGACGTCCTCGATCTTGCGCCCGGTGATGTCGCAGGCGTTGATCAGGCCGGCGGCGGCGATGATCGCGGTGCCATGCTGGTCGTCATGGAAGACCGGGATGTCCAGCAGCTCGCGCAGCCGCTCCTCGATGATGAAGCAGTCGGGCGCCTTGATGTCTTCGAGGTTGATGCCGCCGAAGCTGGGGCCGAGGAAGCGCACGCAGTTGACGAACTCGTCCACGTCGCGGGTGTCGACCTCCAGGTCGATGCCGTCGACGTCGGCAAAGCGCTTGAACAGCACCGCCTTGCCTTCCATCACCGGCTTGCCGGCGAGCGCGCCGAGGTCGCCCAGCCCCAGCACCGCCGTGCCGTTGGAGATGATGGCGACGATGTTGCCCTTGGCCGTGTAGTCGTAGGCGAGCGACGGATCCTCGGCGATGCGCAGGCAGGGGACGGCGACGCCGGGCGAATAGGCCAGCGCCAGGTCGCGTTGGGTGGTCAGCGGTTTGGTCGGGGTGATTTCCAGCTTGCCGGGCCGGCCGCTGGAATGCAGCAGCAGGGCCTCTTCGTCGGTGACGCGCTTGGTGTCGGACATGGATGTCGTGTTCCTCAACGGAGTGTACTGCCCGTCGGTCGTCGTTGATGCCTTTTTGTGCGGTGCGCTGCCGACGGTGGGGCAGCGATGGTATACGCCGAACGCGCAACTCGCCAAGCCTCCATCAGTGCCTTTTTGTACGAATCATGCATTTTCCCGCCTATCGGCGACACATCCAGTTTGTTCGTCATCCCATCCAATTCATTTGTGTACGCAGAAGGGCGGCAGGTTCCCATCAGGGCATGGAGCCGGGCGGGACGCCATGCTGGACGGCGACGGGCGGAGTCGTTAGCTTGCCGGCCGATTGCAAACGACCTTCGGATTGATGCCCATGCGCCCCTCCGGCCGCGCCTTCGACCAACTGCGCACCGTCTCCCTCGAACCCGGCTTCAGCCGCTACGCCGAGGGCTCCTGCATGGTGCGCTTCGGCAACACGCATGTGCTGTGCACGGCCAGCGTCGACGAGACGGTGCCGCGTTTCCTGAAGAACACCGGTCTCGGCTGGGTCACCGCCGAATACGGCATGCTGCCGCGCTCCACCCACAGCCGCAGCGACCGCGAGGCGGCCAAGGGCAAGCAGTCCGGCCGAACCCAGGAGATCCAGCGCCTGATCGGCCGCGCGCTCCGCGCCGTCACCGACCGCTCGGCGATGGGCGAGAAGCAGATCAAGATCGACTGCGACGTCATCCAGGCCGACGGCGGCACCCGCACCGCCGCCATCACCGGCAGCTATGTCGCTCTGCATCTGGCCTTTCAGCACCTGATGCAGATCGGCGCGCTGAAGACCATGCCGCTGACCGATCAGGTCGCCGCCGTGTCCTGCGGCCTGTTCCAGGGCAACGCCGTGCTCGACCTCGACTACGATGAGGATTCCAAGGCCCAGGCCGATGCCAATTTCGTCCTGACCGGCAAGGCCGGCATCGTCGAGATCCAGGGCACCGCCGAGGAAACCCCGTTCTCCGAGCCGCAGTTCATGGAGCTGCTGGCGCTCGCCCGCAAGGGCGTGACCGAGCTGGTGGCGTTGCAGAAGCAGGTTCTCGGCATCAAGTAAGGCCCCATCAGCCAGAGGTTCACGATCATGTCCGCTCCCCGCCGCTTCACCGGCGACACCCTCGTCATCGCCAGCCACAACAAGGGCAAGGTGCGCGAGATCGCCGACCTGCTCGGCCCCTATGTCGCCACTTTCACCTCGGCCGGGGAGCTGGGCCTGCCCGAACCGGAAGAGACCGGAACCACCTTCATCGCCAATGCGGAGCTGAAGGCGAAGGCCGCCGCCGCCGCCGGCCATGTCGCGCTCGCCGACGACAGCGGGGTGGTGGTGCCGGCACTGAACGGCGATCCCGGCATCTATTCCGCCCGCTGGGCCGGCCCGACCAAGGACTTCGCCATGGCGATGCAAAAAGTCGAGGACGGTCTTGCCGGCAAGACCGACCGCAGCGCCTATTTCGTCTGTGCCCTGTCGCTGGCCTGGCCGGACGGCCATGTCGAGACGGTGGAAGGCCGCTGCTACGGCACGCTGGTGTGGCCGCCGCGGGGGCCGCAAGGCTTCGGCTATGACCCGATGTTCCTGCCGGATGGCCACGGCCTGACCTTCGGCGAGATGGATCCTGCCAGGAAGCACGAGATGAGCCACCGTGCCGACGCCTTCCGCCAGTTGGTGGAGCGGTGTTTCCGGTGAGTGTTTTTGAGCTTGGTTATGATGGGCCCGGATTTGCCATCTACGTCCATTGGCCCTTCTGCAAGTCGAAATGCCCCTATTGCGATTTCAACAGCCATGTCCGCGAGCGCGTCGACCATGACCGCTGGCGGGCCGGGCTGCTGCGCGAGTTGGACCATTACGCCGACCTGACGGCTGGGCGCACCGTCACCTCGATCTTTTTCGGCGGCGGCACGCCGTCGCTGATGGAACCGGCCACGGTCGGCGCCATCATCGACCGTGTCGCCCAACGTTGGCCGGTTGCAGATCGGCTCGAGGTGACGCTGGAGGCCAACCCGACTTCGGTCGAGGCCGGCAAGTTCCGTGCCTTCCGCACCGCGGGAATCAACCGCGTCTCTCTCGGCATTCAGGCGCTGGACGACGCCAGCCTGAAATTCCTCGGCCGTCAGCACAACGCGGCGGAGGCCACCGGCGCCATCGAACTGGCGGCGCGGACCTTCGACCGCTTTTCCTTCGACCTGATCTATGCGCGTCCCGGCCAGACGGTGGCGGCTTGGCAGGCCGAACTGGCGCAGGCGCTGGATTACGCCGTCGGCCATCTCTCGGTGTATCAGCTGACGATCGAGGAGGGGACGGCCTTCTACCCGCTGCACGCCCGCGGCGATCTGGTGTTGCCCAACGAGGATCTCGCCGGCGATCTCTACGAGGCGACACAGAGCCAGCTGACGGCGGCGGGGCTGCCGGCCTATGAGATTTCCAACCACGCCCGTCCGGGCGAGGAAAGCCGCCATAATCTGACCTATTGGCGCTATGGCGATTATGTCGGCATCGGTCCCGGTGCCCATGGCCGGCTGACGCTGGATGGCGGGAAGTTCGCGACCCGCGCCCACCGTGCCCCGGAAATCTGGCTGGAGCGGGTGGAACGCGATGGTCATGGTGCCGCCGCTCCCGACCCGGTCGACCGAAACTCCCGCGGCACCGAGCTCCTGATGATGGGGCTGCGCCTCAGCGAAGGGGTGCGGCTTGCCCGGCTGGTGGAGGAAACCGGCCGGACGCTGGACGATTTCGTGGAACCGGCAGCCTTGTCCCGCCTGATCGAGGGCGGCTTCCTGACCCGGGATGCGGATCGGCTCGTTGCGACATCGGAGGGGCTACAGCGACTGAACGCGGTACTCAGCGCGATTTTGGCGTAAGATCTCCTGGTTTCGAACCGGGAAAGGGCAGGGGATGCGCATCAGTCTGATTGTGGCCGCTGCGATGAACGACGTGATCGGCCGCGACGGCCGATTGCCCTGGAACCTTCCCGGCGATCTGCGCCGGTTCAAGCAGCTGACCATGGGCAAGCCGGTGCTGATGGGCCGCAAAACCTGGGAGTCTCTACCGCTGCGGCCGCTTCCCGGCCGCGACAACCTCGTCGTCAGCCGTCAGACGGCAGTCGGCGACCATGACGGTGCCCGCTGGTTCTCCGGGTTGGGAGCCGCCGTGTCCTGGGCGCAGGAGTCCGGTGCGGTGGAGCTCTGCGTCATCGGCGGCGCGGCGCTGTTCCGCGAGACTTTGCCCATCGCCGATTGCCTGCATCTGACCCGCGTGGAGAGCGCGGTGAACGGCGACACGCTGATGCCGCCCATCGGCGCGGAGTGGGTCGAAGTCTGGTCGAGCGCGCCTATGGAAGAGCACGGGCTGTTCTACCGCTACATCGATCTGGAGAAGGTGCGGGGGTAGGGGGCGAGCAAGCCCCCAGAATCCCTTTACTCCTCTCCGCCCAACCGGTGCAGAACGTCGTCCAGCTGGTCGAGCGTCTGGTAGTGGATGGTGATCGTGCCTCGCTGCCCCTGGGGATTGATCGCGACCTTCAATCCGATGCGGGCGGAGATCTCCTCCTCAAGATTGATCAGGTCGACATCCTTCATCGCCGGCGCGGCGCCGGACCCGTCATTCGCGGCCTTGCCCTTCTTGGCCTTGGGTTGGTCGCCACGCATCAGGTCTTCGGTCTGGCGGACATTCAAGCCGCGCGTGACCACCTCGCGGGCGACCGCGGCCGGATCCGGGGCGGTCAGCAGGGCACGGGCATGGCCGGCGGTCAGCGCGCCGTCCTGCACCATCGACTTGACCGGATCGGGCAGAGCCAGCAGGCGCATCATGTTGGCGACATGGCTGCGGCTCTTGCCGACGGCGCGGGCCAGATCCTCCTGCGTGTGCTCGAACTCCTCCATCAGGCGGCGGTAGCCTTCCGCCTCTTCGAGAGGAGTCAGATCCTGGCGCTGGATGTTCTCGATCAGCGCGATTTCCAGCGCCTCGCGGTCGCTGAGATCGCGGATGATGACCGGAACCTCGTGCAGGCCGGCGATCTGCGCGGCGCGCCAGCGGCGCTCACCGGCAATCAACTCGTAAGAGTTCGCATCCTCGGAGTCACGGCGGACCAGCAACGGCTGAAGAATGCCTTTGTCGCGGATGGACTCGACGAGGCCGCTGATGGCCTCCTCGTCGAACTTCCGCCGCGGCTGGTATTTGCCGGGGTGGACGAACTCGATCGGCACCTGCTTGGACTGCCGCACCTTGTCGAGCGCCGAATAATCCTCGGTCGCCTCGCCGAACAGGGCGGAAAGGCCGCGGCCCAGGCTGGCGCGGCGGGCGCCCCCTTGCTTGGTGTCGTCGATCATGCGGTCAGTCTCTTCTCACGGCGCAGCACCTCGCCCGCCAGATGGATGTAGGCCTGGGATCCGGGGCAGCGCATGTCGTAGATCAGCACCGGCTTGCCGTGCGATGGCGCCTCGGAAACCTTGACGTTGCGCGGGATCACGGTGTCGTACACCTTCTCCCCGAAGAAGCCGCGGACGTCCGCCGCCACCATGTCCGACAGGTTGTTGCGCTTGTCGAACATGGTCAGCACGACGCCGTGGATGTCGAGGTTCGGGTTGAAGGCGCGCTTCACCCGCTCGATGGTGCGGACCAGATGGCTGAGACCCTCCAGCGCGTAGAACTCGCACTGCAAGGGGACCATGACGGCATGCGAGGCAACCAGCGCGTTCAGCGTCAGCAGACCCAACGCCGGCGGGCAATCGATCAGGACATAGTCGTATTCAAGCGCGCTGTTGGCGACCGCCTCGCGAAGACGGAACTCGCGGCGCTCGGCGCCGACCAGTTCGATCTCCGCGCCCGACAGGTCCACCGACGACGTGATGATCGACAGGTTCGGCACGGAAGACGGGGTGGCGGCATCCTCCAGCGATACGTCGTCGAACAGCACGTCATAAATGCCGATGCGACGGTCGGAGCGCGGAATGCCGAGACCGGTGGACGCGTTGCCCTGCGGGTCGAGGTCGATCACCAGCACCCGCTTGCCGATGACGGCGAGCGCGGTGGCGAGGTTGATCGTCGTCGTGGTCTTGCCCACGCCGCCCTTCTGGTTGGCAATCGCAACCACACGGGCAAGGGGACGGGTGACGGCAGACATGGCAGCCTCTCGGGAGTCCGGTTGGCGGGAGGAGGGCGGAGGAACAACTGTGTCAGGCACGGTCTTCACACACGCTCAAGGTGACTCACACGCAGGATGGTTCCACTCGGATCTGTGCGGCTATCAAATCGCTCGGGATCCAGTGTCCAATATTGCGTGGTGGCGGTCAATTCGTCGTCCAGCGCCGCGCCTTTCAGGAACAGGCACTTGCCGCGCGATCCGATGAACGGATGCGCCCAGGCGAAGAGGTCGGCCAAGGGGGCCAGGGCGCGGGCGGTGACGACATCGGCCTCGATCCCGGTGATGGTTTCGATCCGCTTGGTATGGACGGTGACCGGCGCCTCACAGACGCGGGCCACCTCGCGCAGGAAGGCGCATTTGCGCACATCGCTCTCGATCAGATGCACCTGCGGCACACCGAGGATGGCGAGCACCAGACCGGGGAAGCCGGCGCCGCTACCGAGATCGACCAGAACCCGTGTGCCCTCCGGCAGCAGCGGGTAGAGTTGGGCGGAGTCGAGGAAATGACGCTTCCAGGCATCGGGCAGAGTGGAGGGACCGACCAGATTGATTTTTGGCTGCCACTTGCGCAGCAGTGCCTCATAGGCGATCAGGCGGTCGAGCGTTTCACGTGAAACACCCGTCGTTTCCTGAAACGCAACCGCATCGAACCCGTTCATTCCGCAGCTACCCCAGACGATGCCACATCGCGACGCTTCACATGGCGGAGCAGGGCGACCAGAGCTGCCGGGGTCATGCCGGGAATCCGGGCCGCCGCACCCAAAGTTGCCGGTCGTGACTGGCGCAGCTTCTGGCGGATTTCAGCGGACAAGCTGCCGATGCCGTCGACATCCAGATCGTCTGGAAGCGCGAGGGACTCGTCCTTTCGGAAGGCGCGGATATCTGCTTCCTGTCGGCCGAGATAGCCGGCGTATTTGCCGTCGATCTCCAACTGCTCGGCGATCTCCGGGGCGATCTCGCCCAATTCCGGCCACAGGCGGGTCAGCGATGCAAGGTCGATGTCGGGATACCGCAACAGGTCGGCGGCGGAACGGCGCACCCCGTCCTGATTGACCGGGACACCCTGGCGGGCCAACTCGGCCGGGGTTGCCTGCAGCGCGGCGACCAGGGCACGGCCGGCAGACAGAGCGGTACTTTTGGCGGCGAAGACATCGCAACGCTCCGACCCGACGCAACCAATTGCGACGCCCTTGTCGGTCAGCCGCTGGTCGGCGTTGTCGGCGCGCAGCAGCAGCCGGTATTCGGCGCGCGAGGTGAACATCCGGTAGGGCTCGTTGGTGCCCCGGCCGATCAGGTCGTCGATCAGCACGCCGATGTAGGCATCGGCACGGTCGAGGACGAAGCCCTCGCGGTTGCCGCTCGCCGCCAGCGCCGCGTTGATGCCGGCCATCAGGCCCTGGGCCGCCGCTTCCTCATAACCGGTGGTGCCGTTGATCTGGCCTGCCAGGAACAGGCGCGGCGCCCGGCGTGTCTCCAGCGTCGGCTTCAGCTCGCGCGGGTCGACATAATCGTATTCGATGGCGTAGCCGGGGCGGATCATCACCACCTTCTCCAGGCCCGGCATGCTGGCGAGGATGCCGAGTTGCACGTCGCGGGGCAGGGAGGTGGAGATGCCGTTCGGATAAACGGTGGGATCGTCCAGCCCTTCCGGCTCGAGGAAGATCTGGTGCTTCTCCTTCTCGGCGAAGCGGACGACCTTGTCCTCGATGGACGGGCAATAGCGCGGACCTGTACCGGTGATCTGCCCGGAATACATCGGGGCACGATGCAGGTTGGCGCGGATCAGCGCATGGGCCTCCGCGGTCGTCCAGGTGATCGCGCAGTCGATCTGCGGCGTGTCGATCCGCTCCGTCATGTAGGAGAAGGGCGGGGGCGGCGTATCGCCCGGCTGCTTCTCCAGCGCCTCCCAATCGATGGTGCGGCCGTCGAGGCGCGGCGGAGTGCCGGTCTTCAACCGGCCGAGCGGGAAGCCCAGCCGGGCCAGCGTGTCGGACAAGCCGATGGACGGTGCCTCGCCGACACGGCCGGCCGGCGTGCGCTCCTCGCCGATGTGGATCAGGCCGCGCAGGAAGGTGCCGGTGGTCAGCACCACGGCACCGGCACGGATGGATTCGCCGGCGCCGGTGACCACACCGGTAATCCGCTGATCGGCATCGACGATCAGGTCCTCGGCACCGCCGGCTTCGATGAACAGGTTCTCCTGCTCGGCCAGCAGCGACTGCATCGCCTGACGATAGAGCTTGCGGTCGGCCTGGGCGCGCGGCCCGCGGACGGCGGGTCCCTTGCTGCGGTTCAGGATGCGGAACTGGATGCCGCCGCGGTCGATGGCCTTGGCCATCACCCCGTCCAGCGCATCGATCTCCCGCACCAGATGGCCCTTGGCCAAACCGCCGATGGCCGGGTTGCAGGACATCTCGCCGATGGTTTCGACCTTGTGGGTCAGCAGGAGCGTGCGCGCACCCATGCGCGCTGCCGCCGCAGCCGCCTCACAGCCGGCGTGACCGCCGCCGACAACGATGACATCAAAGCTTCGCATGTGCGGGACCATAGCCGAACGGACGCGGGGATCCAAGAGGCGGAGCGGGGATATCGTGGGGTGGGGTGGCGCCATCGCCTCACCACCCAGGCGCTGTTTCACGTGAAACACACCCTCACTTGCCGATGCAGAAGTCCCGGAAGATCACGTCCAGCAAGTCTTCCACATCCACCCGGCCGGTGATGCGGCCAAGCGCCCGGCTGGCGAGCCGAACATCCTCCGCCGCCAGTTCGGGCAACGGTGCGTCCAGCGCCCGCAGAAGCGACTCCCGGCACTCCGTCAACGCCGCGCGGTGGCGCGCCCTGGTCAGGGAGGGAGCGCTGCCGATGGCAAGCCGATCCGCACTGTAGGCTGTCAGCTTCTCTTCCAACTCCTTCAATCCGGACCCGGTGTGGGCGGAGACCAGGATCGGGGACAGATCCGGCCGCAGATCGCCGGCGGTCGCAAGGTCGGTCTTGTTGAACACCACCACGGTGTCGCGGTCGATCAGGTCCAGCGTCGCCGGGTCGAGGTCGGGCAGGGTGGTGGCGTCGAACACCGCCACCTTCACGTCGGCGCGCGCCGCCCGGTCGCGGGCGCGGCGGATGCCTTCCTCCTCCACCTCGTCGGCGGCGGCCTCCCTCAAGCCGGCAGTGTCGGCCAGCACGACCGGATAGCCGCCGAGGTCGAGATGCACCTCGATGATGTCGCGGGTGGTGCCGGCGCGGGCGGACACGATGGCGGCGTCGCGGCGGGCGAGGGCATTCAGCAGGCTGGACTTGCCGGCATTGGGCGCACCGACGATTGCGATGTGCAGCCCCTCGCGCAGCCGCTCGCCCCGGCCGCCGTCGTCGAGATGCGCGGCGATCTCGCCGGCCAGCCCGGCGATCACCGGACGGACGGCGTCGGCGACGCCGCCGGGCAGATCGTCCTCGGCAAAGTCGATGTCCGCCTCGATATGAGCCAGCGCGCGGGTCAGCCGCTCGCGCCAGCCGTCATAGAGCTTGCCGAGCACACCCTCCATCTGCCTCAAGGCTTGGCGGCGTTGCGCGGTGGTCTCGGCGTCGATCAGGTCGGCGACCGCTTCGGCCTCCGTCAGGTCGAGCTTGCCGTTCTCGAATGCGCGGCGCGTGAACTCGCCCGGTTCGGCCAGCCGCAAGCCCGGCAGGGTGGCGAGCGCCTCGATCACCCCGGTGACGACGGCGCGGCCGCCATGCAGGTGCAGCTCCACCACATCCTCACCGGTGAAGCTGGCCGGACCGGTGAAACGCAGAACAAGAGCGTCGTCGAGCGCATCACCCGTGCACGGGTCCCGCAACTTGGTCAGTACGGTGCGGCGGGGTGCGGGCAGAGGACGGCCGGTCAGCGCAGTGAGGGCGGATCCGGCCTCGGGCCCTGAAATGCGAACCACCGCCACACCGGATCGGCCGGGGGCGGTGGCGAGCGCAAAGATGGTGGTGAACATCGGAGTGGATCAGCCGCGCTGCTCGGGCCGCAGCTCCCGCTGCTCAGTCGTCAGCATCAGCCGCTCGACGCGGCGGCCTTCGACCAGATGGGTCTGCAGGATTTCGTCGACATCGCCGGTGCTGTGATAGGTATACCAGACGCCTTCCGGATAGATGACCAGCGTCGGACCCAACTCGCAGCGGTCGAGGCAGCCGGCGGAGTTGATCCGCACCTTGCCGTCGAAGCCGAGTTCGCGGGCGCGGGCCTTCATATAGTCGCGCAGCTTCTCCGAGCCGTGGGCGGCGCAGGACCCGCGCTTGTGCCCGTCAGGGCGGCGGTTGGTGCAGCAAAAAACGTGGGCTTCGAAATACGGCTTCGGATCGGTCACTTTCTTCCTTCCTGCCCCAGGGCCGACGCCATCTGGGACCAAAACATCTTCTGCATCTGCTCCATGCCCTGGATGCCGGCGGGAAGCCAGGTCTTCAGCATGGTCTCCGGGTCCATGGCCTGGAGGTTCGCACGCATCCGCTCCTGGATCTCGTGCATCATGGCATCCTGCATGGGCTTCACGTCGGGCAGGCCCAGGAAATGCCGGGCCTCGTCCGGGGTGCAGTCGATGTCGACGGTGATTTTCATGGGACCCCCTTCAGAGCCGGAGCCGGACGCCGGATCGGGCACCGGTCCAGGCGTCGGCCGATTTGATTTTGGGGTTGAGCGCCGCGGCGGCTCATGCCCCACTATACAGATAGGATGTACTGGCGCAACGCCACCCCGGCGCCACCTATTGATTCACGACACACCAACAGATCGGACACCGCCATGCCCGCCACTCCGTTGGGCGCGAACCTGCTAGGCCGGGAGACCAGCCCCTATCTGCTGCAGCACAAGGACAACCCGGTGCATTGGATGCCCTGGGGACCGGAGGCCTTCGCCCGCGCGAAGGCGGAGAACAAGCCGGTGCTGCTGTCGGTCGGCTATGCCGCCTGCCATTGGTGCCACGTGATGGCGCATGAGAGCTTCGAGAATCCCGAGATCGCCGGGCTGATGAACGAGCTGTTCGTCAACATCAAGGTGGACCGGGAGGAACGGCCGGACCTCGACACCATCTATCAGTCGGCGCTTGCGCTGCTGGGGCAGCAGGGCGGCTGGCCGCTGACCATGTTTCTGACGCCGGATGCCGAACCCTTCTGGGGCGGCACCTATTTCCCGCCGGCGCCGCGCTATGGCCGGGCCGGCTTCCCCGATGTGCTGCGCGGCATCGCCGGCACCTATGCCCAGGAACCGGACAAGGTCGGCAAGAATGTCGACGCGCTGAAATCGGCGCTCGCCGGAATGGGGGAGAACCGGTCGGCCGGCGCCGTCGATGCCGGAGTGCTGGATCAGGTGGCCCAGCGCCTGCTGCGGGAGGTCGATCCGATCCATGGCGGCATCGGCACGGCGCCGAAGTTCCCGCAGGTGCCTCTGTTCGAACTGCTGTGGCGGGCTTGGCAGCGCACCGGGCGCGAACCGTTCCGCGAAGCGGTGACCCACACGCTGGCCAACATGGCGCAGGGCGGCATCTACGACCATCTCGGCGGCGGCTTCGCTCGCTACTCGGTCGACGAACGCTGGCTGGTGCCGCATTTCGAAAAGATGCTCTACGACAACGCGGAGCTGCTCGACCTGATGACGCTGGTCTGGCAGGAGACGCGCGACCCGTTGATGGAGACCCGCATCCGCGAGACGGTCGGCTGGCTGCTGCGCGAGATGATCGCCGACGGCGGCGGCTTCGCCGCGACGCTGGACGCCGACAGCGAAGGCGAGGAGGGACTCTTCTATATATGGAAGGAGGAGGAGGTCGACCGGCTGCTGACCCCGGCCCTGGGTGCCGACGGCCTGGCGGCGTTTAAGCGCGTTTACGAGGTGCTGCCCCAGGGCAATTGGGAAGGCGTGACCATCCTGAACCGGCTGGGCGGCCTGACCCTCGCCGACGCCACCACAGAGGCGACTCTCGCCAAGGGCCGGGAGATTCTGCTGCGGGCGCGGGCCAAGCGGGTGCGGCCGGGCTGGGACGACAAGGTGCTGGCCGACTGGAACGGCCTGATGATCGCGGCGCTGACCCACGCCTCCCTGGCGCTGGACGAACCGGACTGGCTGGATGCCGCCGGTCGCGCCTTCGCCTTTGTCCGCGACCGGATGGATACGGACGGGCGGCTCTGCCACAGCTGGCGGCATGGGCAGGGCAAGCACACGGGCATGCTGGACGACTATGCCCATATGGCGCGCGCCGCCCTGGCGCTGCACGAGGCGACCGGGGATCCGGCGGCGCTCGATCAGGCGAAGAGTTGGGTGGCGACGCTCGACGCTCATTTCTGGGACGGCGCCAATGGCGGCTATTTCTTCACCGCCGACGATGCGGAAGGTCTGATCGTCCGTACCAAGACCGCCTACGACAACGCCACCCCCAGCGGCAACGGCACCATGCTGGCGGTGCTGACCACGCTGTTCCAGCGCACCGGCGAGGATGCCTATCGCGAGCGGGCGGACGCGCTCGCCGCCGCCTTCTCCGGCGAGTTGACCCGCAACTTCTTTCCGTTGACCACCTTCCTGAACTCAGTGGAACTGATGACGGCGCCGCTGCAGATCGTCATCGTCGGCCCACCCAAGGCGGTGGAGACGGAGACGCTGCGCCGCACGGTGCTCGACCATTCGCTACCGAACCGTATCCTCACCATGTTGGCGCCGGGGGCGGATCTGCCCGCCAATCATCCAGCACAAGGGAAGGGGATGCGCGACGGAGCGGCCACCGCCTATGTCTGCCGCGGCATGACCTGTTCGGCTCCGGTGACCGCGCCGGCGGATCTGGCCGGCCTTCTGGCAACGAAAAGCTGATCCAACGCTGATCTCTGGGGAGGACTCCATGGCGCAACTTTCCATCGACAGCCCGCTTGGTCCCTTGATGCTGACCGGGGACGGATCCGCGCTGACATCCGTCGGCTGGGGCCGCTTCGACCAAGACGAACCCGATGCGGTGTTGGCCGAGACGGTGCGCCAGCTGGAGGCCTATTTCGCCGGCCGGCTCCAGCGCTTCGACCTGCCGTTGAAGCCGGCAGGCACCCCGTTCCGGCGGAGCGTTTGGGATGCCATGCTGGCGATCCCCTATGGCGGCACCGCGACTTATGGCGGGATGGCGAAGATGCTGGGCAGCGCGCCGCGCGCGGTCGGCGGGGCCTGCGGCGCCAACCCGATCCCGATCATCATTCCCTGCCACCGGGTTCTGGCCAGCGGCGGGGCGCCCGGCGGCTATTCGGGCCACGGCGGGCTGGACACCAAGGCGTGGCTGCTGGCGCTGGAACGCCGGCATGCCGGCCCAGAGAATTCCAGCAGGGGGCAGGGCAACGGTGCGGCGGCCGAGCAGTTCGCGCTGCTCTGAGGTTCTCAAGAACTGCAAACAGGAAGGGAAACCAAACCACCATGGTTCACGCGATCCGCATCCACGAACACGGCGGGCCGGAGGTTCTGCGCTGGGACGAGATCGAGGTGGGAGAGCCCGGTCCAGGCCAGGTGCGCATCCGCCAGACCGCGGTCGGCCTGAACTACATCGACACTTATCACCGCTCCGGCGCCTACAAGCTGCCGGATCTGCCGGCGGTGATCGGCATGGCCGGCACCGGCGTGGTCGAGGCGCTGGGGCCGGACGTCACCACGCTGAAGGTCGGCGACCGGGTCGGATACGCCATGTCCATCGGCGCCTACGCTGAGAGCCGGCTGATCGCCGCCGACCGGCTGGTGCCGCTGCCGAGCTGGCTCGACGAACAGGCGACGGCGGCCACGCTGCTGCAAGGACTCACCGCGCAGTATCTGCTGCGCAGCACCTATGCGGTCCAGCCCGGCGACACCATCCTGGTACAGGCCGCGGCCGGCGGGGTGGGACTGCTGCTGTGCTCCTGGGCACGGCATCTCGGCGCCACGGTGATCGGCACCGTCGGGTCGGCGGAGAAGGCCGAGCTGGCGAAGGCCCATGGCTGCCACCACACCATCGACTACACCCGCGAGAATTTCGTCACCCGGGTGAAGGACCTGACAGACGGGCAGGGCGTGCCGGTCGTCTATGACGGCGTCGGCAAGACGACCTTCCTGGACGGGCTGGACTGCCTGCGCCCACGCGGGCTGATGGTGTTGTTCGGTGCCGCATCGGGCGCGCCGGCGCCGCTGGATCTGGGGCTGCTGGCGTCGAAGGGGTCGCTGTATGTGACGCGGCCGACGCTGGCGACCTACACCGCCAAACGGGAGGATCTGATGGCCTCGGCCGCGGATCTGTTCGACGCAGTGAAGAATGGCGGGGTGACCTTCACGGTGAACCAGCGCTTTGCACTGAAGGACACGGCGGAGGCTCACCGGGCACTGGAGGCACGGGCAACGACCGGGTCGACGGTGCTGGTGCCGTAAGGTTTCGGCTGGCGAATGCCCCCTCCCTAACCCTCGCCCCCTCTCGGCAGGCTGAAGGCCGGTCCGATCGCGGGAGAGGGGACTGCCGCCGCTTCGCAGAAGGCACCCTCTCCCGCAACGCGGGGGAGGGTCGGGGAGGAGGCATCCGGTAGAACTACTCCACCGCCCAAAGCGGGTTCTTCAGCTTCTTCAGCATCTCCGCATGGGCCGCGGCCTCCTCGTCGCTGACGGCGAAGACGCGGGCTTCGCGGAAGGGGCGGTCGATGCGGACCGGGCCGGCAGATCCGCCCTTCGATGCCGGGCCGCCGGCGAAGGACAGGCCGGTCTGGCGACCGCCCAGCAGCTCCAGATAGACCTCGGCCAGCAGCTGGGCGTCGAGCAAGGCGCCGTGCAGGGTGCGGTTGGAGTTGTCGACGCCGAAGCGTTTGCACAGCGCATCCAGGGTGGCGGGTGAGCCAGGGAACTTCTGCCGGGCCATCAGCAGCGTGTCGACGGCGCGATCCTTCGGCATCACCGGGTAGCCGGCGATCTTCAGCTCCCAGTTCAGGAAGTGCATGTCGAAGGCGGCGTTGTGGATCACCAGCGGTGAGTCGCCGATGAAGGCGACGAAGTCGGCGGCGACGTCGTTGAACAGCGGCTTGTCGGCCAGGAACTCCGTGCTCAGCCCATGGACGGCGAAGGCCTCCGGCGGCATGTCGCGCTCGGGATTGAGATAGACGTGGAACCGTTCGCCGGTGGCGAGGTGGTTGACCAGTTCGATGCAGCCGATCTCGACCAGCCGGTGGCCTTCCTCCGGCTTGAAGCCCGTGGTTTCGGTGTCGAGAACGATTTCACGCATGATGGATTTGCCCTGGTTGATAGCCGCGCGGCGGCCAATGCCTGCCCGGCCGAGACGTCACGTCCCGCACAATGCCCTGAAGCGCCCGCCGCGTCACCAGCCGACCCGCACCGGTCGGCACGACGTAGTCGGCGCGACGCCGTTTCTCCGCATCCGGCATCTGGCGGGCGAGGATGCCGGCGAACTTCTCCGCCGTCATGCCCGGCCGGGCGAGCACGCGGGCGCGCTGGACGGCGAAGGGGGCGGAAACGACGATGGTGGCATCGACCCGCCGCTCGCCATGGGTCTCGAACAGCAGCGGGATGTCCAGCACGGCGATCTTCGCACCACGGTGTGCTGCACGGGCGAGGAAATCCCGCTGTCCCGCCTGGACCATCGGATGCAGGATGGCCTCCAGCCGCTTCAGCGCCTCGGAATCGCGGAACACCGCGGCGCCCAACGCCGGCCGGCTGACGGCTCCGTCGATCACCATGCCGGGGAAGGCGGCATCGATGGCCGGCACCGCCCGGCCGCCGCGGCCGAGCAGCCCGTGCACCACCGCATCGGAATCGCAGACCGGGGCGCCCATCGCCTGCAGCATACGGGCGGCGGTGCTCTTGCCCATGCCGATGGAGCCGGTCAGGCCCAGCACGATCATGGCCCTGCCTCAGCCTTCCAGAACGAAGCGGGTCAGCTCCGCCGTCACCTGCGGCTCGACGCCGAACCATGCATTGAAGCCGGGACGCGCCTGGTGCAGCAGCATGCCGACACCGCCGGCCACCGGATTGCCGCGCGCCCTGGCTTCGGCAAGCAGCGGAGTTTCCAGCGGCACATAAACGATGTCGTTGACGACCGCCGAGACGGGCAGGGCGCGCAAAGGCAGGTCCAGCGCCGGCTGGCCCGCCATGCCCTGGGTGGTGGTGTTGACCAGCAGCGCGGCACCGTCGAGCGCCGTTTCACGTGAAACCCAATCGACCACCGTCACGCCGCCGGCAAGCCCCACCGCGGCCAAATCCGCCGCCAACTCCTCGGCGCGGGCGCGGGTGCGGTTGACCAGACGGACCTCCGGCGTGCCGGCGTCGAGCAGGGCGACCACCACGGCGCGGGCAGCTCCGCCGGCGCCGACCACCACGGCCGGACCACGGTCCGCCGTCCAGCCCGGCTGCTCGGCGCGCAGATTCTCCATGAAGCCGAAGCCGTCGGTGTTGCCGCCTTCCAGCGCGCCGTCCTCCGCCACCACGATGGTGTTGACCGCGCCCATGCGCCGCGCGGTCTCGTCCAGCCGGTCGACGGTGCGATAGGCGACCTCCTTCAGCGGGACGGTGACGTTGCAGCCGCGAAAGCCCAGCGCGGGCAGGGCACGGATCGCCTGTTCGGCACGCTCCGGCGCCACCGCCAAAGGCACATAGGCCCCATCGATTCCATACTGCCGCAACCAGAATCCGTGCAGCCGGGGGGAGCGCGAATGACCGATCGGCCAGCCCATTACGCCGGCGACTTTTGCCTTGCCGCTGATCGACCCGCCCATCGTCATTCCTTGCCCACCCCATGTACGCGCAGAAACCCGAGCAGCGGCAGAAGCGGCAGCCCCAGGATGGTGAAGAAATCGCCCTCGACCCGCTGGAACAGCTGCGCCCCCAGCCCTTCCAGCTGATAGGCGCCGACTGAGTGCAGCACGTCGTCGCCGACGCGGTCCAGATAGTCGTCGAGGAAGGATTCGGAAAAATTGCGCATGGTCAGACGGGCGCTGTCGACCTTGTGCCACATCCGCTCGCCGTTGCGCACCACCACGGCGCAGCTGACCAGCCGATGGGTTTTGCCGCGCAGGTCCAAAAGCTGGGCGCGAGCCGCCACCCGGTCGGTCGGCTTGTCGAACCAGCGGCCTTCGCATTCCAGCATCTGGTCGGCGCCGATCACCAGCGCACCCGGATGGCGACGGGTGATGCGCTGGGCCTTCAGTTCGGCCAGGGCCTCGGCAACCGCGTCGGCCGGCACGCCCTCGGCGCGGCCGGCGGCCTTCACCTCGTCCTCGTCCACCAGCGGCTTGTCGAGGATGGCGCTGACCCCGGCCTGCTCCAGCATCGCCGCCCGCGTGCGCGAGCCGGATGCCAGCACCAGCAAGGGGGCACTCACGTCTTCTTCCCTTCGGGGCTGAAATTGCCGCTTTGGCGCCGGGCCAGCAGCATCATGATCTCGGCGGCCGTCTCCTCGATGGAACGGCGGGAGACGTCGATCACCGGCCAGCCGCGCCGGCTGAACAGGCGCCGCGCCTCCTGAACCTCGGAGCGCACCAGTTCGGGATCGGCATAGCTGGAGCCTTCGCCCTGGTTGAGCAGCTTCAGCCGGTTGCGGCGAATCTGGACCAGCCGGTCGGGGTCCTTGGTCAGCCCGACGATCAGCGGCCGGGTCAGCAGGTCGACCTCGGCGGGCAGCGGACTGCCGGGCACCAGCGGGATGTTGGCCGCCTTGATGCCGCGGTTGGCCAGATAGATGCAGGTCGGCGTCTTGGAACTGCGGGACACGCCGATCAGCACCACGTCGGCCTCGTGCAGGTCCCAGTTCGACTGGCCGTCGTCATGCGACAGGGCGAAATCGACCGCATCGATGCGGCTGAAATACTCGGCGTCCAGGACGTGCTGTCGGCCGGGCTGGCGCTGCGATTCCACGCCCAGGAAGGCGGCGAGCGCGTTGATCAGCGGATCGAGCACAGGGATGCAGGGCACCTGCATCTCGCGGCAGAAATCCTGCAGGCGGCGGCGCAGCGTCTCGTCGACCAGCGTGAACATCACCAGCCCGTGATTGTCCCGGATCCCCTCCAGGACGAGGTCGAGCTGGCGGTCGGTCCGCACCAGATTCCAGAAATGCTCGATCGGCCGAACGTCGTCGAACTGGATGACGCAGGCGCGCGCCACGCTGTTGATGGTCTCGCCCGTCGCATCGGACACGAGATGTAGGTGGAACTCTTTCATCCGTCCCCAACATTCTGTGGAGAACCCGGCCCAGATCTGTGGACAACCGGATCCGCCTGCGTTTCATCCCGACCGGGGGACTCCTCCTCCCCGATACGGCCAAGGGGAGAACAACTCCGCCGACCGCTTCGGAAGCTGGGAAGATCCGGCCCCGCCCGCGCTGTTATCCACGGGACTCCCGTTCGTCCAGCTATAGCATTTCCGCCGTTTCCCGGGGTAGTGCTCCGAATCGTCCACAGATCCGCGCACATGTCCGCACAAGCCCCCGGATCTGTGGATAGATTCGCGCCGCCCGGGGATCACCGTTATCCACAGCCATCCACCTCATCCTCTTCCTTTCTCCCTTTAAAAAATATAGTGAAGAAGAGGGGATAAACCCGTCCTGGATTCCGCGTCCGATTCCGTGTTGGAATCGCGGAAACCAGATTCGCATTCAGGGGAACGCACCGCCTTGTCCGATTCCAGCTCCGCCGTTCAGAATCCGACCTCGAAGCCCCCGCTGAAGCCGATGCTCGCCGCCCTGGCGGGCGAGGTGCGGACGCGTCCGCCTTTCTGGCTGATGCGTCAGGCCGGGCGCTATCTGCCGGAGTACCGGGAACTGCGGGCCAAGGCGGGCAGCTTCCTCGACCTCTGCTACAACCCCGACTTCGCGGTCGAGGTGACCTTGCAGCCGCTGCGCCGCTACGGCATGGACGCGGCGATTCTGTTCTCCGACATCCTGGTGGTGCCGCATGCCCTGGGGCAGCCTCTGGCCTATCTGGAAGGGGAGGGGCCGAAGCTGGATCCGGTCCGCAACGTCGAGGACCTGAAGCGCCTGTCACGCGACCGCTTCCACGAGACGCTGGCGCCGGTCTACGAGACGGTGCGCCGGCTCTCCACCGTGATCCCCGAGGGCACGACGCTGATCGGCTTTGCGGGGGCTCCCTGGACCATCGCCTGCTACATGGTGGAAGGGGCGGGGTCGAAGGAGTATGCACACGTCAAGCGCTGGGCCTACGGCGACCCGGCGGGATTCGCCCAGCTGATCGATCTGATCGTCGAGGTCACCGCCGACTATCTCTGCCGCCAGATCGAGGCGGGGGCGGAAACGGTGCAGCTGTTCGACAGCTGGGCCGGCGTCCTGCCGGTCGGCGAGTTCCGCCGCTGGGTGATCGAGCCGACGCGGCGGATCGTCGCACTGGTGAAGGCCAAACACCCGAACACCCCGATCATCGGCTTCCCGCGCGGGGCCGGGCACGCCTATGAGGATTACGTCGCCGACGCCGGCGTCGATGCCGTCGGGCTCGACACCACCGTCTCGCCGGTGTGGGCAGCCCGTACGCTGCAGCCCCGCCTGCCGGTGCAGGGAAACCTCGACCCGATCATGCTGGCCACCGGCGGCAAGGCGCTGGAGACGGCGACCCTCGGCATCCTGGAGGCCTTGGCCGACCGGCCCTTCGTGTTCAACCTGGGCCATGGCGTGATCCAGTCCACCCCGCCCGATCATGTGGCGGCGCTGACCCGGATCCTGCGGGAGTGGCCGAACCGCGGCTGACGGCTTTTCCGGCGGCGGGCGCCAAAGGGTTGAAAAAGCGACGGCGGGGGTCTGGACACAAGCACGGCGACGCTCCAGTTTAGCGGGCACCATGATCCAGCAAGCTCCCAAGACATCCGCCTCGCACTCCGTTCCCGGCGGCCGGCCGCGCCGCGTGGCCGTCGTGCTGTTCAACCTCGGCGGTCCCGACGCGCCGGAATCCGTACGGCCCTTCCTGTTCAACCTGTTCGCGGATCCGGCCATCATCCGGCTGCCGAACCCGTTCCGCTTCCTGATCGCCAGCCTGATCAGCGGACGGCGGGCGAAGCCGGCGGCGGAGATCTACGCCCAGCTCGGCGGCAAGTCGCCGCTGCTGGAGAACACGGAGGCCCAGGCCGCGGCGCTGGAGGCGGCGCTCGGGGCGGATTTGGCGGCGGATTGGGGGCCGGATCCGGGGGCAGATCCGGCCGCGGATGGCGCGGAGACAAAGGTCTTCATCGCCATGCGCTACTGGCACCCGATGAGTGCCGAGACGGCGGCCCGCGTGAAGGCCTACGACCCGGATCTGGTGGTTCTGCTGCCGCTCTATCCGCAATTCTCCACGACCACCACGGCCTCCAGCGCCAAGGTCTGGCATGAAGCGGCGAAGACCGTCGGGTTGACGGCGCCGACCAGGCTGCTGTGCTGCTACCCGACCCAGGCCGGCTTCATCGACGCGTCGGCGGACCTGATCCGGCCGCTGTACGAGGCCGCCAAGGCCCATGGTACGCCGCGCGTCCTGTTCTCCGCCCACGGCCTGCCGAAGAAGGTGGTGACCTCCGGCGACCCCTATCAGTGGCAGTGCGAGCGTACGGCCGAATCCATCGCCGCGGCGCTGGGCATCGAGCATCTGGATTGGGTGAACTGCTACCAGAGCCGCGTCGGTCCGATGGAGTGGATCGGTCCCAGCACAGACGCGGAGATCCGCCGCGCGGGCCAGGACGGCGTGCCGATCCTGGTGGTGCCGATGGCCTTCGTGTCGGAGCATTCCGAGACGCTGGTGGAGATCGAGATCGAATACCGCCACCTCGCCAAGGAGGCGGGGGTGCCGCACTTCACCCGCGTGCCGACGGTGGGGGTGCATCCCGGCTTCATCGACGGGCTGGCCCGGCTGGTGAGGCAGTTGGTTGCAGGAAAGGCGGCGGTCTGCGCCCAGAACGGCGGCCGGATCTGCCCGTCCAACTTCCCCGGCTGCCCGCAGGCGCGGCGCTGAACCGCAACGGCCAAACCGCAAAGAAAGAGGGAACACGCCCGGTGCTGTACGAATGGATCAAGGCGCTGCACGTCATCAGCATCATCGCCTGGATGGCGGGGCTGCTCTACCTGCCGCGCCTGTTCGTCTACCATTGCGAGGTGGCGGCCGGATCGGACACGTCGGAACGGTTCAAGGTGATGGAGCGCCGCCTGCTGCGCGCCATCATGAACCCGGCGATGATCGCGGCGTACGTGTTCGGCATCGCCATGATCGTGCTGACGCCGGAATGGATGAAACAGGGTTGGCTGCACGCCAAGCTGCTGTTCGTCCTGCTGCTGACCGCCAGCCACATGATGATGGCCCGCTGGCGCCGGGAGTTCGCCGAGGACCGCAACACGCGGCCGCAGCGCTTCTACCGCATCGCCAACGAGGTGCCGACGCTGCTGATGATCGGCATCGTCATCTTCGTGATCGTGAAGCCCTTCTGACCGGCGGCACGTGAACGATCAGTCTTCCACACCCTGGAAAAAGCGGAATCCGCGACCGGCGCGGGTTTCGCTTTCGTTTGACTTGCGCCCGCCGATCCGATAACCATGTCAGGACCACGGGGTTTTCGCCCCGCGGCCTCCCACGCCCACATCTGCCGATCCGACGCTCTGTTCTTGAGCCGGGCCTGGTGGCTGGCGACCCGCTCCCGTGCGACCATTTTCCGGACGCCCTGGCGCGCGATCGTCCAAGCGCCACCCGCTGCCCACCCGACGCAACCGCGTTGCGGCACCCGCCGCCCCCAACCGCCGTCGGCCGGGATTCCAGGCACTTCCCATACCCCCAAGGCCACTCCCCCGCATGACGATTTCACAGGCAATCCGATGCATCTCCAAGAGCTGAAGTGCAAAAGCCCCGCCGAACTGCTGGCGTTCGCGGAGGAGCTGCAGATCGAGAATGCGAGCACGCTGCGCAAGCAGGACATGATGTTCGCGATCCTGAAGCAGCTGGCCGAGAACGACATTCCGATCTTCGGCGACGGCGTGTTGGAGGTGCTGCAGGACGGGTTCGGTTTCCTGCGCTCGCCGGAAGCCAACTATCTGCCGGGTCCCGACGACATCTACGTCAGTCCCAGCCAGGTGCGCCGCTTCGGCCTGCGCACCGGCGACACGGTGGAAGGGCAGATCCGCTCGCCCAAGGACGGTGAGCGCTACTTCGCCCTGCTGAAGGTCAACACCATCAATTTCGATGCGCCCGACAAGGTCCGTCACCGCATCAACTTCGACAACCTGACGCCGCTCTATCCGGAAGAACGCATCCGGATGGAGGTCGAAGACCCCACCAAGAAGAACCTCACCGGCCGCATCGTCGACCTGGTGGCGCCGCTCGGCAAGGGGCAGCGCGGGCTGATCGTGGCGCCGCCGCGCACCGGCAAGACGGTGATGCTGCAGAACATCGCCCACTCGGTCGCCACCAACCACCCCGAAGCCTATCTGATCGTCCTCCTGATCGACGAGCGTCCGGAAGAAGTGACGGACATGGCCCGCTCGGTCCGGGGCGAGGTCATCAGCTCCACCTTCGACGAGCCGGCCACCCGCCACGTCCAGGTCGCCGAAATGGTGATCGAGAAGGCCAAGCGGCTGGTCGAGCACAAGCGCGACGTGGTCATCCTGCTCGACAGCATCACCCGTCTGGCCCGCGCCTACAACACGGTGGTGCCGAGCTCCGGCAAGGTGCTGACCGGCGGTGTCGACGCCAACGCCCTGCAGCGGCCCAAGCGCTTCTTCGGCGCCGCCCGCAACGTGGAAGAGGGCGGGTCGCTCACCATCATCGCCACCGCGCTGATCGACACCGGCAGCCGCATGGACGAGGTGATCTTCGAAGAGTTCAAGGGCACCGGCAACTCGGAAATCGTGCTGGACCGCAAGCTCTCCGACAAGCGCACCTTCCCGGCCATCGACATCTCCAAGTCGGGCACCCGCAAGGAGGAACTGCTGGTCGACAAGGGCACGATGTCGAAGATGTGGATCCTGCGCCGCATCCTGATGCCGATGGGCGTGACCGACGCGGTCGACTTCCTAGTCGACAAGCTGAAGCACACCAAGTCGAACAACGAGTTCTTCGAAAGCATGAACCAGTAAGGTGCCATGCCGGATCCGCCCTCTCCTTCGGGGGAGGGCGGCACAGAAAAAGGGCGGGGGCCATTCAGCCACCCGCCCTTTTCTTTTCGGCTCAGCCGGATCCGCCTGGGATCGGAAACCCTGATCAGAAGGGCGGCTGCTGCGGCTGTTCGGCCTGCTGGGCCGACTGGCGGTGGTACAGCTCGGCGAAGTCGATCGGGTTGATCATCAGCGGCGGGAAGCCGCCTTCGCGGGTCGCGCTGGAGACGATGGCGCGGGCGAACGGGAAGATCATCCGGGCGCCTTCGATCATCAGGACCGGGCGGTGATGCTCTTCCGGCAGGCCGGGGAACTGGAACAGGGCGCCATAGGACAGCTCGACCAGGAAGGCCACGGCCTCGCCCTGGCGGGCCTCGCAGCGCAGGTTCAGCGTCAGCTCGTAGATGTCCTCGCCGACCTTCTGACCCTGGACGTCGACGCCGATGTTCACCTGCGGCTGCGGCTGGTTGGGCAGCAGGCTCTGCGGGGCGTTGGGGTTCTCGAACGACAGGTCCTTCACATACTGCGCGAGGACATGCATCGGCAGCGAGGACGCCTGCTGCTGCTCGGCGCCGTTGCTCATCTGATCGGACATAACGGACTCCTAATCGCCGGCCTTCCTCCCGGCCCGGGTTCCGGCTTGGAACAGGGCAGGGGCGGCGGGCCGGCCCGGATGTGAGGTGACAGGGTTTGGTTCGCGACGGTTGTGCCTTCGCCCAACGGGCTGGCTATCACGGATCGGTCGTCCTGCCAACGGAAACCGCCGGCCGGACGGCGGCTCAGCGCCGCTCATCGGGGCGGTGCTTCCCCCATTGGGAATCGGTCAGCCGCGGCGCGTCGGCATCCTCCTTTTCATCTCCCGTTCCACCCTCGCCGGGCGTCACGTCGCGGTAATCCACGTCGATCACGCCGGGAGCGGGGCGGAAGGGATCGTCGGCGCGGCGGGCATCGCCGGGTCCGAACCCCGGTTCGCCGAAACCACGGTCCGCTGTACCGCCGAAACCACCGCTTCCGAAGCCTTGCCGCCCGCCGGCGGTGGTCCCGCCCATGGTGAAGACAGGCATGCCGGCGCCGATGCGGCCCAGCAGCCAGCGGCCGATGCCCCGGCGCAGCGGACCGATCAGCAGGACCAGCCCCAATATGTCGGTCAGAAAGCCGGGAATGATCAGCAGGATGCCGGCCAGCACGGCGCAGAAGCCGTCCAGCACCGTGCCGATCGGCGCCTCGCCGCGGGCCGCCGCGGCCTGCGCACGGGTCAGCGACGCAAGGCCGCGGTGGCGGACCAGCAGCACGCCCACCACCGCCGACAGGGCCAGCAGCCCGATGGTCGGCCCGGCGCCGATCCAGTCGCCGACCTGGATGAATCCGACGATCTCCAGGATCGGCAGAAGAAGGATCAACAGCAGGGGATTCATGGTGTCCTTGCTCTTCGGGCTCGCTGCCCCTATCTAGGTTTGGATAGGTCGTCCGGTCGAAAGGCCGGCGGCTCCATCCGGGATGACGGTTTCTGACGGGCAAGCAACACGTAATGCCGCCCGTCCGCAAGGTCCAGGGGTGGGGCAGGCGGTGACGCCGCGGCCGCAGTTGGATCGCTCACCGGATCCGCCGTCTCATGGCCGCCTCCGCCGGTCAAATCGCTCAAGCCGTTGGCTCAAGTCGTTGGAAGGAACAGATGATGGGAGATGGGTTCGTGTTCATCGAGATCGTGATCTTCGCGATGATCGCGGCCTTCCTCGTCTATCGGCTGCGCAGCGTCCTGGGCCGCCGGACGGGGGAGGAGCGTCAGCGCCCCAACCCGTTCACCCCGGCCCCCACTACCGCGAAGCCCGACAATGTCGTGCCCCTGCCGGAGCGCAACCGGCCGCGTCCTGATGTCGCAGTCTCTCCGGACGAGCCGCTGTCGCTGGCCGCCTCCATCGACCAGATCCGCGCCGCCGACCCGACCTTCGACGAAAAGCATTTCCTGGAAGGCTCCAAGGCCGCTTTCGCCATGATCGTCGATGCCTTCGCCCGCGGCGACACCGCGACGCTTCGCCCGCTGCTGGCCGACGATGTGTACGAGAGCTTTGCCCGCGTCATCCGCGACCGTCAGGCCGCCGGCGAGCAGCACGAGGCCCGCATCGAGTTCGTGCGCGAGGCCGAGGTGGTGGAAGCGAAGCTTGATGCCGGCCGCACCGCCTTCGTCACCGTCCGCCTGGTCACCGATCAGGTCAATGTGGTGCGCGACCGCGACGGCACCGTCATCGACGGCGATCCCAAGGCGCTGGTGGAGAACGTCGACGTCTGGACCTTCGCTCGCAACATCCGCTCGCGCGATCCGAACTGGTCGCTGGTCGAGGTGCGGCCGGTTCAGTGATCGGACGACCGCGAGTAATGAACACCCGTCATCGGACCGGTTTCAGCGCCATCGCCCTCTTCGGGGCGGTGGCGTTGCTGTTTTCGGCATGCACCCCCAAGGACGAAGCGAAGCGGGAAGAGGCCAAGCCGCCGCCCGACGCCCTGACCCTGGCACCGCTGAGCTTCGCCGAGCTTCCCGGCTGGCGGACCGATCCGGTCGCCCAGGCGATCCCGGCGCTCGCCCGCTCCTGCGCCCGCTTCAGGACGCAGCCGTCGGACCGGCCGGTCGGGCCCAATGGGATGGCCGGCACCATCGGCGATTGGCAGGGTCCTTGCGCCCAGCTGGCGGATCTGCCGCCCGGCGACGATGCCGCCCGCGCCTTCTTCGAAGCCAACTTCACCCCCTATGCCGCCGGCAACAACGGCACGCGGGAGGGGCTGTTCACCGGCTATTACGAAGCCGAGTTGGAGGGAAGCCGCCGGCCGGATCCGGGCTATCCCGTTCCGCTCTACCGCCAGCCGCCGGATCTGGTGATGGTCGATCTCGGCGATTTCTCCGACCGCTGGCGGGGGGAACGCACCGCCGGCCGGGTGGTGAACGGCCGGCTGAAGCCTTACGAGGACCGCGCCGCCATCGTCGCCGGCTCGCTCAAGGGCAAGGGGCTGGAACTGGTCTGGGTGAAGGACCCGATCGGCGCCTTCTTCCTGCAGATCCAAGGATCGGGCCGGATCCGGCTGGCGGAAGGCGGCGAGATGCGCGTCGGCTACGCCGCCCAGAACGGCCATAAGTACGTTGCCATCGGCAAGGAGCTGATCGACCGCGGCGCGCTGAAGCGGGAAGAGGTCTCGCTCCAGACCATCCGCGCCTGGCTGCTCGCCAACCCCGGTCAGGCGGCGGCGGTGATGAACGTCAACCCGTCCTACGTCTTCTTCCAGCCGCTGACCGGCGACGGTCCCAACGGCGCCCAGAGCGTGGCACTCACCCCCGGCCGCAGTCTGGCGGTGGACTCAAAGTTCATGCCCTACGGAGCACCGGTCTGGCTGGATGCGGAGGATCCGCTCGACGGCCGGCAGCGGCTGCAGCGCCTGCTGATTGCCCAGGACACCGGCGGTGCTATCCGCGGCCCAGTGCGCGGCGACGTCTTCTGGGGCCATGGTGTGGAGGCGGAACAGAAGGCGGGGGTAATGAAGAGCCGCGGCACCTATGCGCTGCTGCTGCCGAAGAGCGTGAAGGTGGCGGCAGGCGGGTAGGGGAATGTTTCACGTGAAGCAGGGGGCACCCGAAGCGGGCACCCCCCGCACCCTTACAGAATGAACTTCGACAGGTCCGCGTTCTTCGCCAGCCCGCCGACCCGCTCGCGCACCAGGGCGGCGTCGATGGTAATGGTCTCCCCTGCGCGGTCGCTGGCGGCAAAGCTGATCTCCTCCAACAGGCGCTCCAGCACCGTGTGAAGGCGCCGCGCGCCGATGTTCTCGACGGAGCTGTTGATCTCCGCCGCCAGCCGCGCCAGCTCGTCGATGCTGTCGTCGGTGAAGACGAGATCGACCTCCTCCGTCTTCATCAGCGCCTTGTACTGGCGGATCAGGCTGGCTTCCGGCTCGGTCAGGATACGCTTGAAGTCGTCCTGGCTCAGCGCCTTCAACTCGACGCGGATCGGCAGGCGGCCCTGCAGTTCGGGCAGCAGGTCCGACGGCTTGGAGATGTGGAAGGCGCCCGACGCGATGAACAGGATATGGTCGGTCTTCACCGGGCCATGCTTGGTCGACACGGTGGTGCCCTCGATCAGCGGCAGCAGGTCGCGCTGAACGCCCTCGCGGCTGACATCGGCGCCGCGGGCATCGGAGCGGGCGGAGATCTTGTCGATCTCGTCGAGGAAGACGATGCCGTTCTGCTCGACCGCGCGGATCGCCTCCGCCACCACCTTCTCCTGGTCCAGCAGCTTGTCGGACTCCTCGGCCATCAGCACGCCGTAGCTCTCGGCCACCGTCATGCGGCGGGTCTTGGTGCGGCCGCCCATCATTTTGCCGAACATGTCGTTCAGGTTCAGCATGCCCATCTGGGCGCCCGGCATGCCGGGAATGTCGAAGGTCGGCATGTTGCCGGCGCCGGTGTCGGCGACCTGGACCTCGATCTCCTTCTCGTTCAGCGTGCCCTCGCGCAGCATCTTGCGGAACTTGGCGCGGGTTTCGGCACTGGCGCTGTCGCCGCACAGCGCGTCGAGCACGCGTTCCTCGGCACGCAACTCGGCCTTGGCGGCGACCTCCTTGCGCAGCCGCTCGCGGGTCAGGCCGATGGCGGCCTCCACCAGATCGCGGACGATCTGTTCCACGTCGCGGCCGACATAGCCGACCTCGGTGAACTTGGTCGCCTCCACCTTCAGGAAGGGGGCCTGGGCCAGTTTGGCGAGACGGCGGGCGATCTCGGTCTTGCCGACGCCGGTCGGACCGATCATCAGGATGTTCTTCGGCAGCACCTCCTCCCGCAGGCCCTCCGGCAGCTGCTGCCGGCGCCAGCGGTTGCGCAGCGCGATGGCGACCGCGCGCTTGGCGTCGTTCTGGCCGACGATGTAGCGGTCGAGTTCGGAAACGATCTCGCGCGGGCTGAAGGCGGCGGTGTCGGAGGAGACGGTCGGGCTCGTCATGGCGCTCACAGCTTTTCCAGGGTGACGTTTTCGTTGGTGTAGACGCAGATGCCGGCGGCGATCCTCATCGCCTTGCGTGCCACGGCCTCCGCGTCCATTCCGTCGATGTCGATCAGCGCACGGGCCGCCGACAGGGCGTAGGATCCGCCGGAGCCGATGCCGATCAGCCCGTCCTCCGGCTCCAGCACGTCGCCGTTGCCGGTCAGCACGAGGCTGACACTCTTGTCGGCCACCGCCATCATCGCTTCCAGGCGGCGCAGGTAGCGGTCGGTCCGCCAGTCCTTCGCCATCTCCACGCAGGCGCGGGTCAGCTGGCCGGGATACTGCTCCAGCTTGCCTTCCAGCCGCTCGAACAGGGTCAGCGCGTCGGCGGTGGCGCCGGCGAAGCCAGCCATCACCGTGCCGCCAGCCAGCCAGCGGACCTTGCGCGCATTGGCCTTCATCACCGTCTGGCCGACAGAGACCTGCCCGTCGCCGGCGATCACCACCTGACCGTTCTTGCGCACGGACAGGATGGTGGTGCCGTGCCATTGGATGGGATCGTGAGGATTGGAGGCTGGGTAGGTCATGCGCAAACCATGCAGGAAAAGGGGAGCCGCCCGCCGCCCCGGAAAGGCGCACCATAATGAAGGCACAAACCCCCTTGAGCCACGGCGGCAGGGCATCCGGTCTATGTGGGAGGGGCGCGGTCCCCGTCAAGAACATCGCTGTCAAGCTCCCCATCCTCCACCCAGGGATCGGCCGAAGCGTCGGACGGACTGCCGAAGCCCTGCCGCTTCCGTTCCGTTGCTTGAGCCCGGTTGCGGCCTGACCGATCCTGTTTGGATGGCGGAGCGGACAGGCTCGGCCCCGCCGGATCCGCCCCCAGCCGGTCGAGCAGCGGACCGACCGCCAGGAACTCGACCAGCCCGGCCGGCGTGGCCACCGAGCGGCCGGCGGACGGCGCCAAGCCGACCAGCATGCCGTCGGCATCCAGCAGAGGATCGCCGGCCTCCGTCACTGCCGAGAACAGCGCGGCGGAGCCCAGATCCGCCTGGATCATCGTGGCACCGTGTCTCTCTCCGGATCGCAGGCCGCCGACGATCCCCTCGATCTCCTTGCCCCGTCCGCCGGGGACCGCCCGCACCGGCTCGCTGACGCGCAAGGTCCCGGTGCGGACGGGAAGGGCGGTCAGCCGCGCCGGCACCCTCACCAGCGCGAAGCCGCTCGCCGCATCGCGCCCAACCACCCAGCCGGTCAACTCCACCCCGCGTGCCGGCCGAACGGTGACCGTGGGGTCGGATCCGGGGAGGGGAGCCAGCAGCACGGCCTGCACCTCGCCCGCCACATCGGTCTCTCCGATGACGAACCCATGGGAAAGGCCCGATGAGCCGCCAACGGCCACCCGCGCCGATGCGACCCGGTCGGACCCGGATCCGGTCCGCAGCAAAAGCCGGCCCGCCGATGGGTAAGGGGATGCTGAACCCGGAGTGGCAACCGCCGGAGTCAGCGGGATCGGCCCGGATCCGGTGGGTGCTGCTGTCGAAACCATCGCTGCCGCCGTCGTCGCCGGAGCGGGCAGGGGGCCGCCCGACAGCAGGGCGCGGAATCCCGCATCGGCGGCGAGCGCTTCCACCGCGGCGGCGAACGCCTCCTCCATCAGCAGGGTGTCGCCCTGGGGCACGCCGCGCTCCTGCGCCGTGGCGCCGGTGGTGACGATGCGGTGGACGAGCCCGCCGCCGCGCGTGTCGTAGACCGTCCATTCCACCTTGACGCTGCCGGTGCCGGAACTGCCCTTGCTGCTGCCGGTCAGCCAGTTGACGCGGTGGCACAACTCCAACTGCACGTCGCGCAGGTCGCCCTGCACCGTGAAACGGGCTCGGCTGCGGTTGCCGTCGGGACTGTCGGGACCCCCGGGCCGCCCGACAACGTCGAAGCCGGCGGCGGTCATCACCTCACTGAACCGCTCCTCGAAGGTGGAACCGCGGCGCATGTTGACGCCGCTGGTCCAATAGACATCGTCATAGGGCGGGGCGCAGTCGATGCCCCAGACATAGCGGCCGATCTGCATCCCGCGCCGCATCGACCCGATGGCAAGCTCGCCGAAGCGGATAGGGGCCGTGGTCCCGGCAGCGACCGGCGGCGCCGTTTTGCCGGCCTGCGGGGGCGGGGAGCTACCGCCGCAGCCGGCTGGCAGCAAGCCGAGAAGCAGTACCAGGAACGTTGCAGGGAGTGCGGCGAATGGGCGCTGGTGGGGCATCATAAGCGGCTATGCACGCAGTGAGTGTGAAGCAAGGTACTCCGCACACCTTCGTAGGACAATCGTCGGAATGGACAAGCCGCGCATCAATCGTGCCGGATGCTGGCGCGCAGGGATGCTTCCTGCTACAAAACCGCCATGGACCAGACCCCCATCAACGGCGGCCGCCGCGCCTCGATCGAGCGGAACACCACAGAGACCCGGATCCGGGTCGCGCTGAACCTTGACGGCACCGGCGTCTACGACGTCAAGACGGGGGTCGGCTTCCTCGACCATATGCTGGAGCAGCTGTCGCGGCACAGCCTGATGGATCTGACGGTCCTGGCAGATGGCGACCTGCACATCGATTACCACCACACGACCGAGGACACCGGCATCGCCATCGGCATGGCGGTGGCGAAGGCGCTGGGCGACCGCAAGGGCATCCAGCGCTACGGCCATTCCTATGTCCCGATGGACGAGACGCTGACGCGGGTGGCCCTGGACTTCTCCAACCGGCCCTACCTGATCTGGAAGGTGAACTTCACCCGCGACAAGATCGGCGATTTCGACACCGAGCTGTTCCGTGAGTGGTTCCAGGCCTTCGCCATGGCCGCCGGCGTGACGCTGCACGTCGAAAACCTGTATGGCGAGAACAATCACCATATCGTGGAAAGCTGCTACAAGGCGCTTGCCCGCGCGCTGCGCGCCGGGGTGGAGATCGACCCGCGCAAGCGCGATGCGGTGCCCTCCACCAAGGGCACGCTCGGCGGATCGCTCTGACGGCGGGGACCCCGGTCCAATCAAAAACCCCCTCCGCCGTCCTATCGGAAGGTTTGTCACGTTCATGGAAACGGTCGCGCTGATCGATTACGGCTCCGGCAACCTGCGCTCCGCCGCCAAGGCGATCGAGCGCGCGGCCGGCGAAGCCGAAGCCTCCTACAATGTCCTCGTCACCTCCGACGCCGATGCGGTCCTCCACGCCGACCGCGTGGTTCTGCCGGGCGTCGGTGCCTTCGCCGATTGCAAGCGCGGCCTGTCGGAGGTCCCCGGCATGCTCGAAGCGCTGGAAGAGGTGGTGCACCGCCGCGGCAGACCTTTCCTGGGCATCTGCGTCGGCATGCAGCTGATGGCGGAACGTGGGCGCGAATATGGCGTGACCGAGGGGCTGGGCTGGATTCGGGGCGAGGTGGTGAAGCTGGAGCCGGCGGATCGGTCCCTGAAAATCCCGCATATGGGCTGGAACGAGCTGAACATCCGCCATCCGCACCCGGTCCTGGCTGGGCTGCCGGAGGGCAGCCATGCCTATTTCGTCCATTCCTATCAGTTCAAGCTGGCCGATCCCGATACGCTGATCGCGTCGGCCGACTATGGCGGTCCCTTCGCCGCGGTGGTCGGGCGCGACAATCTGGTCGGCACCCAGTTCCACCCGGAGAAGAGCCAGGCGACCGGTCTGGCGCTGATCGCCAATTTCCTGCGCTGGAAGGTCTGACGCGATGGCCGAGATCGCCATCGACAAGGTCGATGCGCTGAAGACCGCCGACCTGCACGACCTGTGCGACGCGGCCGACGACGCCATCCGGGCCGGCGGTGGCTTCGGCTGGGTCGAGCCGCCGCCGCGCGACGTGATGGAGCGGTTCTGGAAAGGCGTGCTGGTGGTGCCGGAACGGGTGCTGTTCGTCGCCCGCCTGGACGGGGTGGTGGCCGGATCCGCCCAGCTGGTCAAGCCGCCGCGCAACAACGAGGCGCAGGCCCATGCCGCCCAGCTGACCACCAGCTTCGTCGCCCCCTGGGCACGCGGCCACGGCCTTGCGCGCCGGCTGACCATGGCGGTGGTGGACGAAGCCTGCGCCGCCGGTTTCCAGGTGCTGAACCTGGATGTCCGCGTGACCCAGGAGGCGGCCATCGCGCTCTATGAATCGCTCGGCTTCAGGCGCTGGGGAACCCATCCCTTCTATGCGCTGGTGCAGGGCAAGCCGCTCGCCGGCCATTTCTACTGCAAAGACCTCCAGCCTGCCCACCAGCCGCCCGCCCAATAACCGCCAGCAACGCCATAGGAAGACGCCAGCGATGATCATCTACCCCGCCATCGACCTCAAGGACGGTGCCTGCGTCCGCCTGCTGCGCGGCGAGATGAGCCAGGCCACGGTCTTCAACACCGATCCCGGCGAACAGGCCCGCCTGTTCCAGAGCCAGGGCTTCGAATGGCTGCATCTGGTCGACCTCAACGGCGCTTTCGAAGGCAAGCCGGTGAACGGCGCCGCGGTCGAGAGCATCCTGAAATCCGTCACCATCCCGGTGCAGCTCGGCGGCGGCATCCGTGATCTGAACACCATCGGCATGTGGCTGGAAAAGGGCGTCAGCCGCGTCATCCTGGGCACGGTGGCTCTGCGTGACCCCGATCTGGTCAAGACCGCCTGCCGCGAGTTCCCGGGCAAGGTCGCCGTCGGCATCGACGCCCGTGAAGGTTATGTCGCCGTGGCCGGCTGGGCCGAGACCTCCGACATCAAGGCGCTGGATCTGGCGCTGAAGTTCGAGGATTGCGGCGTCGCCGCCATCATCTACACCGACATCAACCGCGACGGCGCCATGGGTGGCGTCAATGTGGAGTCGACCTCCGACCTCGCCTTCCACCTGACCACGCCGGTCATCGCGTCCGGCGGTGTCTCCTCCATCGAGGACCTGAAAGCGCTGAAGCTGGAGGAGGACACCGGGATCGAGGGCGTGATCTGCGGCCGTGCGCTGTACGATGGCCGGATCGATCCCCGGGAAGCGCTGGCCCTGCTCTCCGCCACCGCCGTCGAGGACGCCGACTGATGCTGAAGATGCGCGTCATCCCCTGCCTGGACGTCAAGGACGGCCGGGTGGTGAAGGGGGTCAACTTCGTCGATCTCGTCGATGCCGGCGATCCGGTGGAGCAGGCCCGCGTCTATGACCGCGAGGGCGCGGACGAGCTGACCTTCCTCGACATCACCGCCAGCCACGAGAACCGCGACACCATCTTCGACGTGGTGCGGCGGACGGCGGAGCAGGTCTTCATGCCGCTGACCGTCGGCGGCGGCGTGCGCACGGTGGACGACATCCGCAAGCTGCTGCTGGCCGGCGCCGACAAGGTGTCGATCAACACCGCGGCGATCCATCGCCCCGACTTCGTGCGCGAGGGCGCGGAGAAGTTCGGCGCCCAGTGCATCGTCGTCGCCATCGACGCCAAGAAGGTCGCTCCCGGCAAATGGGAGGTCTTCACCCACGGCGGCCGCAACGCCACCGGCATCGACGCGGTGGACTGGGCCAAGCGGATGGAATCGTTGGGAGCCGGCGAAATCCTGCTGACCTCGATGGACCGCGACGGCACCAAGAGCGGCTTCGACCTGGAGCTGACGCGCACCGTGGCGGACTCGATCCGCATTCCGGTGATCGCGTCCGGCGGCGTCGGCACGCTCGACCATCTGGTGGAGGGCATCCGCGAGGGCCACGCCACCGCGGTGCTCGCCGCCTCGATCTTCCACTTCGGCACCTACACCATCGGTCAGGCCAAGGCGGCGCTGAGTGCCGCCGGCATCCCGGTGCGCCCGGCCCGGGCGTTGGAGACGGCGAATGGGTGACAAGAAGTCGGCCGAAAAGGCGGCGGAGAGGTCCGCAGAGAAGGCGCCGGCCCCGCTGGGCGCCGAGGTGCTCGACCGCCTGTTCGTCACCGTCCAGGGCCGCAAGGGCGCCGATCCGGAGACCTCCTACACCGCGAAGCTCTACAGCCGCGGCACCGCCAAGATCGCCCAGAAGGTGGGCGAGGAGGCGGTTGAGGCGATCCTGGAGGCGGTGCGCGGCGACAAGGCGGCGCTGGCCGCCGAATCCGCCGACCTGCTCTATCACCTGCTGGTGCTGTGGGCCGACCTGGGGCTGGATCCGGCGGAGGTCTGGACCAAGCTTGCCCAGCGCGAGGGCACCAGCGGCATCGACGAGAAGAAATCCCGCAAGGCTTGAACGGGATTCCCCAGAAAGAGGACGCACGCGATGGCCAAGAGCTATGACGACAGCAACGTGTTCGCCCGCATCCTGCGCGGCGAAATCCCGTGCAAGAAGGTGCACGAGACCGAGCACGCGCTCGCCTTCCACGACATCGACCCGCAGACGCCGACCCATGTGCTGGTGATCCCGAAGGGCGCCTACATCGACATGGACGACTTCACCGCCAAGGCGTCGGAGGCCGAGATCGCCGGCCTGTTCCGTGCTGTGGGCGAGGTCGCCCGCATGGTCGGCGCCGACGGCCCCGGCTACCGCATCCTGTCCAACTGCGGCGAGGCCGCGCACCAGGAAGTGCCCCACCTGCACATCCACCTGTTCGCCGGGCGCGACCTGGGGCGGATGATCGGCAAGGCTTGAGGGGAGTTAAACCCCCACCCTAACCCTCCCCCGCTCTCAGCGGACCTACGGTCCGCCTGCCGCGTCAGCACAAAGCATAGCTTTGTGCGAGAGCTGGGCAGGGGAGGGGATAAGTGCTTGTTCGGGAAGGTGGCGGCAGTCCCTCCCCTGCGAAGCGGGGGAGGTTAGGTGGGGGCGATCGCCAGCCGACACCCCCACAACTCCTTACCGCCGCCGCGCCCCCGCCCGCCGCCGTGCACCCTTCTTCAGCGGCACCGCGTCCAGGATCGCCAGGATCGCGTCGATCCGCTCCTCGTCCAGGTCGCCGATGCGTTCCGACAGCCGGTTGGCCAGCTCCGTCGCCTTCGCGCTCAAGCCCGCGGTATCGACCGTCACGCGGGGATGGGACAGATCCGCCAACCGTTCCAGCTCCTCCGCCTCGTCCCAGATGATGCCGAAATAGGCGCAGATCTGCCGGACCAGCTGGGGTGAGGGCTGGCCGCGCTTGCCGTGCTCCAGCGCCGACAGATAGGCGGACGAGATGGACAGATCCGTCGCCATCTGCTTCAGCGTCACGCCCTTGGCGTTGCGCAGCGACCGGACCCGTTCGCCGAACGGAGTCATGTGAAGTCCCTGACTGTTTGGGACTCAGTCCTTACGGTCGCGCCGCCGTTTGATCAAGACATACAACGCGCCGTCGCCGCCATCCTTGGGCCGGGCCGGCTGGATCGCCAGCACCATCGGACGCAGGGCCGGATCCGCCAGCCAGCGGGGCGTGGCCTGACGCAGCACGCCCAACCCGCCGAAGCTGCCCTTGCCGGTGATGACCAGGATGCAGCGCCGCCCCTCGTTCCAGGCGCGGTGGACGAAGGAGGCGAGTGCGGTGTGCGCCTGCGCCTGGGTCATGCCATGCAGATCGATCCGGCCGTCGATCTCCAGTTCACCGCGGCGGAAGCGGTCGCCGGTGCGGCGGTCGATGTTGGCGGTGGACCCCGGCGTCAGCGGCGGATGGGCCGCGCGGGCCGGACGGGGCGGGGAGGGGAGCTGCTTGGCGGTTGGCGGCGGGGCGAGGCTGGTCGCCACCGGCTCCTCCACCAGTTCCGCCATGGTCGGCAGGGTCTCCGGCTCGGACTCGACGTGGCGGCCGGGCATCGGTTCGGCGTCGCGCATGGCGAGCCGCCACAAGCGCCGCTCGTCGGGCGTGGGCAGTCGTCTGCGGGTCATCGGCGCGGAACCTTCTGCGGAAACGAAAAGGGCGGTGCCGACGGATAAAGCCCGTCGGCCCGCCCCTGTCAATGTGTGTTGCCGCAACGCGAAAGAAAAGGCGCCGGGAGAATTGAAAGGGCGTCGGCGGAAGGCTTCAGCTGCCCGCCTTCAACGCGTCCAAACGTCCCTTCAACAGGGTGTATTCCGGATCGCTCGGCTTGAACTGGGCGATCAGCTTGCCCCAATGGGCGGCGGCCTCGTCCTTGCGGCCCGACATCATGGCGTCGAGGCCGAGCAGCCACAGCGCGTCCTTGTTCTCCGGCTCCGCCTTCAGCGCCAGACGCAGGGCGGAGGTCGCCTCCTCCGGCAGGGGCTTGGGCGTCTCGTTGCGCGGCTGGGTCTGCAGCACGGCGTTGGCGTAGACGACCTGCACGTCGGCGCGGTCGGGTGCCCGTTCGCGCGCCTTGCGGGCGGCCTCCAGCGCCTTCGCCGGTTCGCCCAGCACGCCGTAGGAGCGGGCGAGCTTCAGCCAGCCTTCGACGTCCGACGGATCGGCGTCCAGCCGGGCGGCAAGGCCGGCAACCATGCCACGGATCATCTCGTCCTGGCTCTGGCCCTCGGCCGCCTGCCCGGTCGGGCCGGTCTGGCCCTGGGCGACGGGGCCGGCGGGCTTCTGCTCCGCCGGCAGCGGCTGCGGCGTCACCTTGGCCGGGTCCATGTCCAGCGCGATCGCGGCCTCGCGGATCTGGTCGCGCAGTACCGGGACCCACGGCGCGTCGGCGGGCGATTCCGCCATCAGCGCGCCCCAGCGGTTCAGCGCATCCTGGCGGTCGCCGGCCTGATAGCGGGCGAGTGCCGCGAAGAAGCGGGCGCGCGGGTCCTTCGGCTCCTTCTCGAGCACGGCGTCGAAGGCCTTCACCGCCTCTTCCGGAACCATGCCGTCGTTGGCCGACACCAGTGTCTCGCCGAACAGGCCCTGCAGCTCGACATCGTCCTTGTTCAGGGCGACGGCATGGCGAAGGGCATCCGCCGCGTCGGCGTTGCGGCCCATCTTGGCATAGGCCTGACCCAGGATCAGCCAGCCCTGCAGGTCGTTCGGATTCTCCGCCAGCTGCGCCTTCAGCTTGTCCATCGCCGCAAGCACGGTCTTGGGCGGACCGCCGCGTTCCTGTTCCAGGTTGCGCGACGCCAGCGGTTGTGCCGGCAGATCCGGGCGGCCATACAGGACATAGACGCTGAGCGCGCCGAGCGGCAGCATCAGCGCCAGCAGCACCGCCAGCACGCGCGCGCTGCGCGGCGGCGCCGGGGTCGCAGCGGAACCGCTTTTCTCCGCGGTCGCCAGCATGCGCCGTGCGATCTCCGCCTTGGCGGCCTCGGCCTGGGCGTCGTTGATCAGGCCGCGTGCGCGGTCGCGCTCCAGCTCGTCCAGCTGGTCGCGGTAGACCTCGCGGTCGAAGGCGTCGCGGTCGGGAGCGGCGGCACCGGACCGCAGCAGCGGCGGCACGATGAACAGCAGCACGGCCGCGGTCAGGACGGCGGCGAGAATCCAGAACAGCATCAGTCGTCTTTCCGCAGCAGGGCATCCAGCCGCCGCCGCTCATCCGCGCTCAGGGGAGCGGTGTCGGCGCCGGCGGCGGCACCCCGCCGCCCGCGCAGAAACAGGAAGGTGCCGATCGCCCCCAGCAGCAGCACGGCGAAGGGGCCGATCCACAGCACCAGCGTGGTCGCCTTGAAGGGCGGGCGCAGCAGCACATAGTCGCCGTAGCGGTCGGTGACGTACTCCATCACCTTGGCATCGCTGTCGCCGGCCTGCAGCCGGTCGCGCACCAGAACGCGCAGGTCGCGGGCAAGCGGCGCGTTGCTGTCGTCGATTGACTGGTTCTGGCAGACCAGACAGCGCAGCTCCTGGCTGATGGCACGCGCGCGGGATTCCAGCGCCGGGTCCGGCAGAACCTCTTCGGGCTGGACGGCCAGGGCGGGGGTCAGCGCCGGCAGGGTGAGCGACAGCGCCAGCAGGGCGGCGGGAAGGATGCGCGTCATCAGCCCTGCCTCAGATGCTTGACCATGGGGAGAAGCTGTTCCTCCACCACCTGCGGGGTCAGCGGGCCGACATGCTTGAAGCGGATCCGGCCCTGGCGGTCGATCAGGTAGCTTTCCGGCACACCGTAGACGCCCCAGTCGATCGACACCCGGCCGTCCTGGTCGGCGCCGATGGCGGCATAGGGATTGCCGTTGCGCGCCAGCCAGGTCAGCGCGTCCTCCGGCTTGTCCTTGTAGTTGATGCCGAAGACCGTCACCCCCTGTTCCCGTGACAGGCGGGTGATGACGGGATGCTCCGCCTTGCAGGGAATGCACCAGGAGGCGAAGACGTTCACCAGCGTCACGTCGCCCGTCAGCTTGGCCGAGGACAGGCCGCCGGTGGCGGGCTGGCCCGGGATCGCCGGCAGCTCGAAGGTCGGCGCCGGCTTGTCGATCAGGGCCGACGGGATGTCGCGCGGATCGCGCTGGAACCCCAGGTAGAAGGCGATGCCCACCCCGATGAACAGCAGGAAGGGCAGCAGGTACAGAAGGCGGCGCATGGTGTCTTGGTCCTCATTCGGCCGGTAGCGGAGCCGACTTGCCGTCCGTACGGCGGCGTTCCGGCGCGCCGATGCGGAACCGGCGGTCGGTCAGGCTGACCAGCCCGCCCAGCATCATCCCCACGCCGCCGATCCAGATCCACGGCACCAGCGGGTGGTGGTAGATACGGACGATCCAGGCGGTGCCGTTCTGCGTCGGGTCACCCAGCGCCACATACAGGTCGGAGAAGACCGTGGTGTGGATGGACGATTCCGTGGTCGTCATCCGGGTGGTGCTGTAGCTGCGGCGTTCCGGCGTCAGGGTGGCGATCTGCCGTCCATCCTCGGTGACGGTGAAGACACCGCGTTCCGCCTTGAAGTTCGGGCCGTCGACCAGCCCGATGCTGTCGAAGCGGAACTCGTAGCCGGCGACAATGGCCCGGTCGCCCGGCTTCATCGCCGTGATCGACTCCGTCTGCCAGGCAGAGGTGCCGGTCATGCCGAGGATCGACAGACCGACGCAGGCGTGGGCGATGGTCATGCCCCAGGCGCTGCGCGGCAAATGCACGGCGCGGTGCCAGCTGTTCCGGAACGAGGTGCGGAACAGGGCGATGCGGTCGGCGAACTCCACGAGAGAGCCGACGAAGGCCCAGGCGGCGAGCGCGATCCCCACCAGCGCCAGCAGCGGCCCGCCGCCCGCCTTGACATAGGCGGTGATGGCGACGGCGATCACCACGGCGACGCCGGCGATCCACAGCCGGCTCAGCGCCGCCCACAGATCCGCCCGCTTCCAGGACAGGAAGGGGCCGACCACCATGGCGACGATCATCGGGATGGCGACCGGGATGAAGGTGGCGTTGAAGAAGGGGGCGCCGACCGACACCTTGCCCAGGTTCAGGATGTCGAGGAACAGCGGATAGAGCGTGCCGATGAACACCGTCGCCGTCGCGGTCGACAGCAGCAGGTTGTTCAGCACCAGCGCGCCTTCACGGCTGATCGGCGCGAACAGGCCGCCGGCCTTCAGCGACGGCGCGCGCAGGCTGTAGAGCAGCAGCGAACCGCCGGTGGCGATCGCCAGCAGCACCAGGATGAAGACGCCGCGCTTGGGATCGACCGCGAAGGCATGGACCGAGGTCAGGATGCCGGAGCGCACCAGGAAGGTGCCCATCAGCGACAGCGAGAAGGTGACGATGGACAGCAGGATGGTCCAGCTCTTCAGCGCGTCGCGCTTCTCCACCACGATGGCGGAGTGCAGCAGCGCGGTGCCGGCCAGCCAGGGCATGAAGGACGCGTTCTCCACCGGGTCCCAGTACCACCAGCCGCCCCAGCCCAGCTCGTAATAGGCCCACCAGGAGCCCATGGCGATGCCCATGGTCAGGGTCGACCACGCCGCCAGGGTCCAGGGCCGCACCCAGCGCGCCCAGGCGGGATCGACCCGCCCTTCGATCAGGGCGGCCACGGCGAAGGAGAAGGCCATGGAGAAGCCGACATAGCCGGCATAGAGGAAGGGCGGGTGGAAGGCGAGGCCGGGATCCTGCAGCAGCGGGTTCAGGTCGTTGCCGTCGATCGGCGCCGGAACCACGCGGATGAAGGGGTTGGAGGTGATGAGGATGAACAGCAGGAAGCCGATCCCGATCAGCCCCTGGACCGCCAGCACGCGTGCTTTCAAGGTCGGCGGCAGGTTGCGCCCGAACATGGCCACGGCGGCGCCGAAGACCGTCAGCATGACGATCCACAGCATCATCGAGCCCTCGTGGTTGCCCCAGACGCCGGACACCTTGTAGAGCATCGGCTTGGCCGAGTGGCTGTTCTGCACCACGTTCAGCACGCTGAAGTCGGACACCACATGCGCCCAGGTCAGGGCGGCATAGGCGACCAGCACCAGCAGCATCTGGGCGATGGCCGCGGGCACCGCGACGTTCATCCAGGCGCCGTTGCGGGTGGCGGCGCCGACCAGCGGCGGCACCGACTGCACCAGCGCAACGAACAGCGCCAGCACCAGCGCGTAATGGCCAAGTTCGGGGATCACGGTCCCGCTACTCCTTCTTCGCGGTCTTCGTCTCGGACTCCGCCGGGTTCTTGTAGACCCCGGCCTGCTTCAGCGCTTCGGACACCTCGGGCGGCATGTAGTTCTCGTCATGCTTGGCCAGCACCTCGCGCGCGACGAAGACGCCGCCGGTCAGCTTGCCCTCGGCCACCACGCCCTGTCCCTCGCGGAACAGGTCGGGCAGCTGGCCGCGATAGCGGACGTCGATGGTGTGGGCGGTGTCGGTGACGCGGAAGGAGGTGGTGAGGCCGTCCGGCGTCTTCTGCACGCTGCCTTCCTCGACCAGCCCGCCCAGGCGGAAATTGCGGTCGCCCACCTGCTGCGTCTGCAGCTGGGTCGGGCTGTAGAAGAAGACGATGTTGTCCTGGAAGGCGGTCAGCGCCAGGGCGGTCGCCGAGCCCAGCCCCAGGAGGGCGAGGCCCAGCATGTAGAGGCGGCGTTTCTTGCGGGTCATCCTTCGCTCGCTTCCGCCGGCGTTCCGGCGTTCTGATCGGCCGTTTTACGGCCGGCGTTGCGGGTGCGGCGGCGGGCCGGGCGGGCGCTTTCCAGTGCCTTCAGCGTCGCTTCGGCGTTGCGCAGCCCCCTCCAGGTGGCGACCAGCAGGCCCAGCAGGACAAGGGTGGCGATGCCGTAGGCCGGCCAGACGTAGGCGGCGTAACCGCCCATGTGGAAGAATTCGTTCATCGTCTTTTCCCCGCGTCCTCAGCCCTGCATCCCGTCCGTCACCGCGCCGTCGCCGGCAACCGAAAGCCTCAGCGTCTGGATCTTGCGCTGGGCGATCTCCGTGCGCACGCGCAGCAGGACCACGGTCAGGAAATACGCGGTGAAGGCACCGGCCATCACCAGAAGCGGCGTCAGCATGGTGGGGTCGATGCTGGGGCCGCCCATGCGCACGACGCTGGCGGGCTGGTGCAGCGTGTTCCACCAGTCGACCGAGAACTTGATGATCGGCACGTTGACGATGCCGACCAGCAGCAGGACGTTGCCGGCCTTCGTGCCGCGCTGCGGATCGTCGAAGGCGTTCACCAGGGCCATGTAGCCGAGATACAGGAAGAACAGGATCAGCACGCTGGTCAGCCGGGCGTCCCACACCCACCACGTGCCCCACATCGGCGCTCCCCACAGCGAGCCGGTCACCAGACAGACGAAGGTGAAGCCGGCGCCGATGGGGGCGGCGGCCTTGGCGAACAGGTCGGCCAGCGGGTGCTTCCACACCAGGCCGCACGCCGCGGCGACGGCCATGTTGGTGTAGACGAACAGGCTCATCCAGGCGGCGGGCACATGGATGTACATGATCCGCACCGTCTCGCCCTGCTGATAGTCGGGCGGCGAACCGAACAGGCTGAGCCACAGCCCGAGGATCGTCAGGATCACGGTCGCCCCGGCGCACCACGGCAGAAGCACGGCCGACAGGCGCAGGAAGCGGGCGGGATTGGCGAAGCGATGCATAGAACGATGGCCTCGGTACAGGTGACCTTGGTCAGGCTTGCGGACGATATAAGCGCATGTATGGCGGACTGCGAGGGGTTTCGCCTTGATCTCGGTCAGGAAGAACCGCCATTCGTTCGTACTCTGACACCAAGGTATGAGTGGTCCCAAGCCTCTGGCGGCATTCGGTTCATTGCCTATAGATGACGTCGGGGGAGGGGCTTTTCATCCCGTCCCCCCGACGGATCTTTTTCGGTCAGGCGGCCAGCCCCTCCCGCATGTCCTCGCTCATGGCCGCCCGCATCGCCCCGGCGATCAGGTCGAAATCGCCAGGGCTGACCGGCAGCAGTCCGAAGCGGAAGGGATAGCCCCAGTTCCGCACTCCGGCGGTCAGCTCCAGCCGGTCCAGCAGCGGCTGGATCGGTGCCTCCTCCGCCGGCCACCAGGAGACGTCGCGCCGGAAGGGGACGAAACCGCCGCCCATGTCGAAGGCGTAGGGTTCGCCCGGCAGCACCGTGCCGATGGCGGTGAAGGCCTTCAACCCGTCCGCCGCGCCGAACCGGTCGGTGGGGGAGTAGTAGGCGACCCGGTCGCCCGGCCGGATCCGCCGCAGTGGTGCGGCCTTCCCGTGGCAGACCTGCATGAAGCCGCCAGCCCGGCCGCGCCGCACATGCTCGGCACTGGCCACCGCGATCCAGCTGCCCGTCCGCGTGCCGCCGCTCACGACCGCACCTGTTCGGACTGGGCTTCCTCCTGATGGGGGGCGAACACGCGCAGCCGGTGCCCATCGGGGTCGCGTGCAACGAAGGTATGACCGAAATCCATCGCGGTCGGCGGCTGCAGGATGGTCAGGCCGCGGGCGCTCCAGTCGGCGTGGAGGTCGCGCACCGCGGCCTCGTCGGCGACGGTGAAGGCGATCTCGCTGCCGCCCGGCATGGTCGCCGCCGGTTCCACGGTGTGGCGCGACCACAGTCCCAGCATCAGCCCCTCGCTCGCCTTGAACATGGCGAAGGTGGGCGAGGCCTCCACCGGCGGCCGGCCCAGCAGGTCGGCGTAGAAAGCGGCGCTGGCGGCCGGGCTGTCGACGTGGAGCAGGACGAAATCGAGGGCGAGCTTGGCGGTAGCGGTCTTGGTGGCGGTCTGGGTCGCGGTCATGGCTGGCTCCGGTCTTGAAGGATTGGGGTGGGGCGGTTCCGTTCGCCGCCCTCACCGGCACAGCCAAGACTAGGCCCACATGCTGACAGTTTCCGTCAGCATGCTGTCAGCCCTCACGTCAATCGCTACTGCGGGATACCCTCCGCCGCGCGCCACTCCTTCAGCATCGCCTGCCGGCGACGGGGATAGCGAGTGTCGCTGGCGGTCAGCGCAAGGATGCGGTCGGTGCGGAAATGGCGGAAGGACTGGCGCAGTTCGCACCACGCCACCATCACCCGCACCCGGTCGAAGAATCCCAGCGCGAAAGGCCAGACGACACGCCGGCTTTCCGACCCGTCGCGGTCGCGATAGGCGATCTCCAGCTTGCGCTCCGTCCTGATGGCGCTGCGGATGGTCGCCAACTCGGCATCCCCTGCGGCGATCGGTTCACCCGGACCCACCAGCAGGGTGGAGCCGTCCAGGCCCTCCCGCTTGTCCGGCGGCAGCACCGCGGCGATCTTGGCGAGCGCGTTGCGCGCCGCCCCGCCAAGCCGGCTGTCGCCGCGGTCCACCACCCAGCGCGACCCCAGCACCAGCGCCTCCAGTTCCTCCTCGGTGAACATCAGCGGCGGCAGCAGGAAGCCGGCGCGCAGCAGATAGCCCACCCCCGGCTCCCCCTCGATCATCGCGCCCTGCGCCTGCAGCGTGGCGACGTCGCGATAGAGCGTGCGCAGGCTGACCCCCAGTTCGTCGGCAAGCGACTTGCCGCTGACCGGCTGCCGGTGCCGCCGCAGAACCTGCATCAGATCGAGGAGACGTTCGGCGCGCGACATGAAACCGGAGGGTGAGGGACAGGGGCAGCGATGGAATGCACCGCTTGTTCGGGGTGTTCACCCGGTTCGGGCAAGCATACTGTCGCAGTGGTTGAGGCTCAATCCAGAGGGAGTCATGAAAACCATCCTTATCACCGGCGGCGGGCGCGGGATCGGAAAGGCCACCGCTGTGCTGGCCGGCAGCCGCGGCTGGTCGGTGGGCATCAATTACATCGGCAACGAAGCCGCCGCCGATGAAACGGCCGATGCGGTGCGGGCGGCGGGCGGCCGGGCCGTGACGCTGCGCGGCGACGTGGCGGTCGAGGCGGATGTCGTCGCCATGTTCGAGGCGGCGGAACAGCAGCTTGGGCCGCTCGACGGCGTGGTGGTGAATGCCGGCATCGTCGCGCCATCCTGCCCCTTGGCCGAAATGAGCGCCGAGCGGATGCGCCGCGTGTTCGAGGTGAACGTCTTCGGCGCCTATCTCTGCGCGCGGGAGAGTGCGCGCCGTCTGGCGCCGCGGGGGGCGGGCTCCATCGTCCTGATGTCCTCGGCGGCGGCCCGGCTCGGCTCGCCCTTCGAGTATGTGGACTATGCCGGATCGAAGGCGGCGCTGGACACGCTGACGATCGGGCTGTCGAAGGAGTTGGGGCCGCAGGGTGTCCGCGTCAATGCGATCCGCCCCGGCCTGATCGACACGGAGATCCATGCCAGCGGCGGACAGCCCGGCCGCGCCCAGCGCCTGGGCGTCAACGCTCCGCTCGGCCGTGCCGGGCGGGCGGAGGAGGTGGCCGAGGCCGCCGTCTGGCTGCTGAGCGATGCCGCGTCCTACACGACCGGCGCGATCCTCGACGTGTCCGGCGGGCGCTGACGGCGCCGCAGAAAGAAAAAAGCCCCGGCTCCTGCGAGCCGGGGCTTTTTCATTACCCGAACCGGGAGAGACGGATCACTCCGCCTTCTTGGTCAGGTCTTCGCCGGTGGCCTGGTCGACCTGCTTCATCGACAGCTTGACCTTGCCGCGGTCGTCGAAGCCGATGACCTTGACCTTCACCGAGTCACCCTGCGACACGACGTCCGACACCTTGCCGACGCGCTGCTGCGCCAGTTCGGAGATGTGGACGAGGCCGTCGCGCGAGCCCAGGAAGTTCACGAAGGCGCCGAAATCGACGACCTTCACGACCTTGCCGGTGTAGACGACGTTCATCTCCGGCTCGGCGACGATGCCCTTGATCCACTCGATGGCGGCGTCCGACTTCTTCTGATCGACGGCCGAGACCTTGACGGTGCCGTCGTCGTCGATGTCGATCTTGGCGCCGGTCTGCTCGACGATCTCGCGGATCACCTTGCCGCCGGAGCCGATCACGTCGCGGATCTTCTCCTTCGGGATGTTGATCACGGTGATGCGCGGGGCGTTTTCGTTGACGCCTTCGCGGGCGCCGGTCAGCGCCTTCGACATCTCGCCCAGGATATGCAGGCGGCCGTCCTTGGCCTGACCCAGCGCGATCTTCATGATCTCCTCGGTGATCGAGGTGATCTTGATGTCCATCTGCAGGGCGGTGACGCCGACCTCGGTGCCGGCGACCTTGAAGTCCATGTCGCCCAGGTGGTCTTCGTCACCCAGGATGTCGGACAGGACGGCGAAGCCGCTGTCTTCCTTGATCAGACCCATGGCGATGCCGGCGACCGGACGGGCCAGCGGCGCGCCGGCGTCCATCAGCGACAGCGAGGTGCCGCAGACGGTGGCCATCGAGGAGGAGCCGTTGGACTCCGTGACTTCCGACACGACGCGCAGCGTGTAGGGGAAGTCTTCCTTCTTCGGCAGCAGCGGGTGGATGGCGCGCCACGCCAGCTTGCCGTGGCCGATCTCGCGGCGGCCCGGGCTGCCCATGCGGCCGGCTTCACCCACCGAATACGGGGGGAAGTTGTAGTGCAGCATGAAGTGCTCGCGGTACTCGCCTTCGAGCGCGTCGATGATCTGCTCGTCCTGGCTGGTGCCCAGCGTGGTGACGACCAGCGCCTGGGTCTCGCCGCGGGTGAACAGGGCCGAACCGTGGGCGCGCGGCAGCACGCCGACTTCCGACACGATCGGGCGCACGGTCTTGGTGTCGCGGCCGTCGATGCGGCGGCCGGTCTTCAGGACGGCGCCGCGCAGGATGTCGGCCTCCAGCTCCTTGAACTCGAAGCCGATGGACTGGGTGTCGAATTCCTCGGCCAGCGTCTCGAGCGCCTTCGCCTTGGCGGCGCCGACCTTCTCGTAGCGGCTCTGCTTCACCGTCTCGGTGTAGGCGGCTTCCACGTCCGACCCGACGGTCTCGCGCAGGCGGGCCTTCAGGGCCTTGCGGTCATAGGCCGGCTCCGGCAGGTCCCACGGCTCCTTGGCGGCTTCCTCGGCCAGATCGATGATCATCTCGATCACCGGCTGGAAGTTGGTGTGGCCGAACATGACGGCGCCCAGCATGACCTCTTCGGTCAGCTCCTTGGCTTCCGATTCGACCATCAGCACGCCTTCGACGGTGCCGGCGACGACCAGATCCAGGTCGCTGTCCTCGACCTCGTCCATGGTCGGGTTCAGAACGTACTGGCCGTTCTTGTAGCCGACGCGGGCGGCGCCGATCGGACCCAGGAACGGGATGCCGGAGATCGTCAGGGCGGCGGAGGCGCCGACCATCGCCACGATGTCCGGATCGTTCTCCAGGTCATGGCTCAGCACGGTGCAGACGACCTGCGTCTCGTTGCGGAAGCCATCGGCGAACAGCGGACGGATCGGACGGTCGATCAGGCGGCTGACCAGCGTTTCCTTCTCGGTCGGACGGCCTTCGCGCTTGAAGAAGCCGCCGGGAATCTTGCCGGCCGCGAAAGCCTTTTCCTGGTAATTGACGGTCAGCGGGAAGAAATCGACGCCCGGCTTCGGCGCCTTGGCGGCGACGGCGGTGCACAGGACGGTGGTGTCACCATAGGTGACCAGAACCGCGCCGTTGGCCTGACGAGCGATCTTGCCCGTTTCCAGGACCAGCTTGCGCCCGCCCCATTCGATTTCTTTACGATGAACAGTAAACATGGATTCTTTCCTTCCATCCGACACCCTGCGACGGCCGGATTGCCGCCCAAGGCCGGGGCCATCGGTCGTAGGACCCCGCGAGAAAACTGGAGATATGGTGTTCGACAACAGGAATGAACGAATCAAGATAGAGGCGTCGTGGATGCAAAAAAGGCCGGTCCCCGAATAATCGGGCCGGCCTGTCCGTCACGAAACGCTCAAGATCGAGTTTCTATTGCCAATAACCAATGAGGTGTTCCGGAACGATACAGGTGGACGACGGCTTCATGCTCAGCTGGACTGGAGGGAAACCCCCCGGCCGGTGGCCGGCCAGGGGAACCCGAACCCGTCAGCGGGACGGCGCAGCCGTTAGCGGCGCAGGCCCAGACGCTCGATCAGAGCGGCGTAGCGCGACTGATCCTTCTTCTTCAGGTAGTCGAGCAGACGGCGGCGCTGACCGACCATCACCAGCAGACCACGGCGGGAGTGGAAGTCCTTCTTGTGGCCCTTCAGGTGCTCCGTCAGGTTGCTGATGCGCTCCGTCAGGATCGACACCTGGACCTCGGGCGAACCGGTGTCGTTGGTGCCGCGGGAAAATTCCTTGATCAGCTCTTGCTTGCGCTCGGGCGTAATCGACATCGGGGTCTCCTAAATCACGTGAGGTTGAGCACGCGCACCGGACGGACCTCCGCCCCCTCGACACGGGCCAACGCCACCGGCGTTCCGCCGAAAAGCGCAATGACGGTGCCATCCCCACCGTCAGCACCCTGAACCGCCATCAGCCGTTCACGATCCTGCCGGGTGAGGAGAGCCACCGTCTGGCCGTGCCTCAGTCGGTGCGCTTCCGCTTCCGTCAGGGCCAGCGCCGGGATGTCGTCCAGCGCGGTCTCGATCGGCAACAGAAGTCGTTCGACGGCCGCACCTTGCTCCATGGCGGCCAGTTCGTCCAGGGAAATCGCGCGGTCCAGCGTGAAGGAGCCGACGCGCAAACGGCGCAGAAGCCCGACATGGCCGACCGTTCCCAGCGCTTCCGACAGGTCGCGGGCCAGCGAGCGGACATAGGTGCCCTTGCCGCAATCGACCTCGAAAACCGCATGATCGGCGTCCGGTTCCTCGACCAGTTCGAAGCGGTCGATGCGCACGGTGCGGGCGGCCAGATCGACCGCGTCGCCTTCGCGCGCGATGTCGTAGGCGCGCTCGCCATCGATCTTGATGGCGCAGAACTGCGGCGGCACCTGCTGGATCTCGCCCAGGAAGGCGGGCAGGGCGGCGCGGATCGCCTCGGTCGTCGGCCGGTGGTCGGAGCGGTCGATCACCGCGCCCTCGCGGTCGTCGGTGGTGGTCCGCTCGCCCCAGCGAATGGAGAAGCGGTAGGTCTTGGCGCCGTCCATGGCGTAGGAGACCGTCTTGGTCGCCTCGCCCAGCGCGATCGGCAGGATGCCGGTCGCCAGCGGGTCCAGCGTGCCGCCATGCCCGGCCTTCTCGGCGTTCAGCAGGCGGCGCACCTTCGACAGCGCCTGGGTGGAGGTCATGCCCTCGGGCTTGTCCAGCACGACCCACCCATGGATCGGCGTGCCCTTGCGCTTACGAGCCACGACGGCCGCCCCGGCTCTCACCCTGGCTCTCACCCCGGCTCTCGTCGTCGCCTTCGCCCTTGTCCTCGGCCTTGTCCTCGTCGTCGAGCATGGCGCGGTCATCATCGTCGAGGTCGTCGTCCTCGTCAGACTCATCGGGGCCGAGATCGTCCTCCTCGTCCCAGGAATCGTCCTCATCCTCGTCATGGTCGTCGTCGCCATTGACGCGGCCCAGCGGATGTCCGCTCAGGTCGCGGGCAACCTCCGGGCTGTGCAGGATGCTGTCGATGCGGTGGGCATAGTCGAAGGAGGTGTCGCCTTCGAAGCTGAGCGTCGGGGCGTGGCGCAGGTTGACCATGCGCGCGACCTGTCCGCGCAGGAAGGCGGCGGCCCGCTTCAGGGCGACCTGGGCCTCCTCCATCCGCTCGCCGCCCAGCGTCGAATAGAAGACGGTGGCGTTGGACAGGTCGGGGCTGATCCGCACCTCGGTGACCGTGACGTTCAGCGAGGCCAGCTCCGGATCGTGGAAGTCCCCGCGGCGGAACAGGTCGGCGAGGGCGTGGCGTACCTCCTCGCCGACGCGCAGTTGCCGTTGGGAGGGGGGCTTGCCGGCGATGAACGCGCCGCGCTTCTTGCTGGCCATGGTACGTGTCTTTCGTCGATGTCTCTTGCCGGGCTGCGTCAGCTCACCGGCCGATCACACATATGGGCGCCGTCAGTCTCCCACCCCAACCACTTCCGCCGGGCGGAAGCAGGGCAGTGGCGAACACCCCAATATAGGAACAGGGCGCAGGACTGATCCCGCGCCCTTCAAAGCGAAGAAGGTCGCCCGATCCGCCCCGACAGGATGCCGGAAGGGATCGGGCGTACCGAACAGGTTACAGCTCGCGAGCGATTTCCTCGATCTCGAAGGCTTCGATCTGATCGCCGGCCTGGATGTTGTCGTAGTTCTCGAAGGCCATGCCGCACTCGTAACCCTCGCGCACTTCCTTGACTTCGTCCTTGAAGCGCTTGAGCGTCTTGAGCGTGCCTTCGTGAATGACGACGTTGTCGCGCAGCAGGCGGACGCCGGCGCCGCGCTTGACGACGCCCTGCGTGACCATACAACCGGCGACCTTGCCGACCTTCGTGATGTTGAACACCTCGCGGATGGTCGCGTAGCCGATGAAGCGTTCCCGCAGCGTCGGAGACAGCAGACCGGTCAGCGCCGCCTTCACGTCGTCGATCACGTTGTAGATGATTGAGTAGTAGCGGATTTCGACGCCGTCGCGCTTGGCGAGATCGCGGGCCTGCGGGTTGGCGCGGACGTTGAAGCCGATGATCATCGCGTTGGACGCATTCGCCAGCGTGATGTCGGACTCGTTGATCGCACCGACCGAGTTGTGCAGGACGCGGACCTTGACCTCGGTGTTCTCGGCCGTGAGCTTCTCCAGCGAGCTGGCGATGGCTTCGATCGAGCCCTGCACGTCGCCCTTGATGACGACCGGCAGTTCCTTGGCCTCGCCGGCCTGGATGCGGCTGAACATGTCCTGCAGCGAACCGCGGGCCGAGGCCGCCACCACCGCTTCGCGCTTCTTGCGCTGGCGGAACTCGGCGATCTCGCGGGCACGGGCTTCGGACTCGACGACGGTGAAGTCGTCGCCGGCCATCGGCGTGCCGTTCAGGCCCAGGACCTCGACGGGGACGGCCGGGGCCGCCTCGTTGACGTTCTGGCCGCGGTCGTTGATCAGTGCACGGACGCGGCCCCATTCGGCACCGGTCACGAACACGTCACCGACCTTCAGCGTGCCGCGCTGAACCAGCACGGTGGCCACCGAACCACGGCCACGCTCCAGCTTCGCCTCGATGACGACGCCTTCGGCGGCGCGCTCGGGGTTGGCCCGCAGCTCGAGGATTTCGGCCTGGAGGAGGATGGCCTCTTCCAGCTTGTTCAGGTTGCGCTTGGCCTTGGCCGACACCTCGACGTCAAGAACGTCGCCGCCCATCTCCTCGACCACCAGCTCGTGCTGGAGCAGTTCCTGACGGACGCGCTCCGGCCTGGCATCGGGCAGGTCGCACTTGTTGATGGCGACGATGATCGGAACCTTGGCCGCCTTGGCGTGGCGGATGGCCTCGATCGTCTGCGGCATGACGCCGTCGTTGGCGGCGACCACCAGCACGACCACGTCGGTGACGTTGGCGCCGCGGGCACGCATCTCGGTGAAGGCGGCGTGACCCGGCGTGTCGATGAAGGTGATCTTCGCACCCGACTCCAGCTGCACCTGATAGGCGCCGATGTGCTGGGTGATGCCGCCTGCCTCGCCCGACACCACGTCGGTCTGACGCAGCGCGTCGAGCAGCGAGGTCTTGCCGTGGTCGACGTGGCCCATGATGGTGACGACCGGCGGACGCGGCACCAGGACGGCACCCTCTTCCTCGGTGGCACGCAGGCCGATCTCGACGTCGGACTCCGACACGCGGCGGACGCGGTGGCCGAACTCGGTGATGACCAGCTCGGCGGTGTCGGCGTCGATGGTCTGGTTGATGGTCGCCATCACGCCCATGCGCATCAGCGCCTTGATGACGTCGGCGCCACGCTCGGCCATACGGTTGGCCAACTCCTGGACGGTGATGACCTCCGGCAGGACGACGTCGCGGGTGACCTTCGCGGTCTCCTGACGGCTCATTTGGCGCAGACGTTCACGCTCGCGGGCACGGCGGACTGCAGCCAGCGACCGGGTGCGGTCGCCGCCGTCGTCGCTGAGCGCCTGCGAGACGGTCAGCTTGGTGCCCTTGCGGCGGTCGGCGCCGGCAGGAGCCTTGGCGGCCGGACGGGCGGGAGCGGCCTTGGCCGGGGCGCCACCACGGCCACCCTTGCGGCGGTTGTCGTCCTCCTCCTCGACCGCGCGGGCCGGCGGGGCACCGGCGCCCGGCAGGGTACGGCCGGGAGCAGCGTCGCCGGCAGGACGCGCGGAGGCACCACCGGGGCGCTGGTCGCCGGCCGGACGGGCACCGGCGGGACGGGCGCCGTCGCGGGGCGCACCGTCGCGGCCGCCATCACGGCGGGGCGCCGGCTCGGCGTCGCGGCGCTTGGCCTCCTCGGCTTCCTTGCGTTTGGCCTCTTCCTCCTTGCGGCGGCGTTCGGCCTCTTCGGCGACCTTGCGATCTGCTTCCTGGATGGCGCGCATCTCGTCCAGCTCGCGCTGGCGCAAGGTGTCGGCGTCCAGAATGATCGGCGGCATTTCCGGCTCGGCCTGGGCCGGAGCGTCGGAAGCGGCGGGGGCCGGGGCAGCAGCAGCGGCTTCGGCGGGGGCGGCCGGAGCGGCTTCGGGCTCTTCGGCGGCGCGGGCCGCGGCCTCGGCGGCGCGCGCTTCGGCGCGGACCGCTTCTTCCTCGGCCTCGATCCGGCGCTGTTCCTCGAACGCCGCGGCGCCGCGAAGCGCACGCAGGCGCGATTCCAGCTCCTCGCGGGTCAGCTGGCGCCCGGCAGGGGCACCGCCGCCGCGGGGCCGTTGGCCCTGCGCACCGCGCATGGGCAGGCCCTGGGCAGCTTGACGCGCGGCGGCACCGCCGTCGGCGACGCCGGGCACGGCGCCCTTTTCAACATGACGCTTGCGCTTGACCTCTACGGTCACCGCTTTTGACCGGCCATGGGAGAAGCTCTGCCGGACCTGGGTCTCGACCGGCTTCTTCGACTCCAGCTTTCCTTTGCTGGCGCCGGTTAGGTGCAAGACTTTCTTCTGGTCCTGGTCGTTGCTGTCGGTCATCGGTTCCCGAATGGTCAGACGTTACATCGCAGGCCGGCCGGCCGTATCGCCGACTCCCAAGCCCTTATCAGAATCCTGGTGCGCATCCCGGTCCCCTTGGGGACCTTTCAGGTCCAGGTGCCCCTGAGGGCCTTTCAGCCCCCTCAGGCGTGCCGCTTCGCGGACCAGCCCAGCGGCCAGCCTGCCTCGCGCCACCACGGCATGCACCGCATGATCGCGTCCCAGCGCCGCGGCCAAGGCCGAGGACTCGAACAGATCGATCACCGGCAGCGACGGCGCGAGCGCAGTCACCTTGCCGCGTTGGTCCAGCGAGCCGTCCGCAGCTTCGACCAGCAGGGCCGGCGGGGGACCCGCACGGCCGACCTGGTTGGCCCTCAACGCCTCGCGCACCTTCTCATACCCTGCCAGAACGTGGCCGGCACGGCGGGCAAGGCCCAACGCGTGCAGACACCGCCGTTCCAGCAGCCGTTCCAGCCGCTCGGCCAGATCGGGCGGTACTTTCACCGCCCGACGGGCCGCCTTGGCGAAAACGGATTTACCCATGGCCTTCGCCAGGGCATCCCGGTCGGCCGTGACCCAAAGGCCGCGGCCGGGCAGACGTTCCTCCAGGTCGGGAACCACCTCGCCGTCGGGGCCGATCACGAAGCGGATCATGCCCTCTTTCGGCCCGACCGTGCCCGACGCGATGCAGCGGCGCAGAGGCCCCTTCTCGTCGTCGGCCGGCAGGTGTTCCATCCCGGCACCTTCGTCCTGTGCCAATTCCTGATCCGGCACCGCATCCGCGGCGGCGGTCGGTGTCCGTTCGTCGTTCCGTTCGGTCATCCGATCGTCATCCGCTCGCGCGGTCCCGAATAATCGTTCCTGTCGGGCGCAGTTCCAACCGGCATTGCTGCCGGTCAGGCCTGCGCGCCCTGACCACCGGCGCTGCCATCTGCGGCAGGGGCCGCGGCGGCGCCGTCCTGTTCTTCACCCTCGAACCAGTGGGCGCGCGCGGCCATGATGATCGCGTTCGCCTCTTCCTCCGAAGGAGCATCCTTGGCGCCGTCCTTGGTCAGGATCTCGACCAGTTCGTCGCCGGCCAGATCGGCCAGATCGTCCAGCGTCTTCACGCCGTTCTCGCCCAGCTTCACCAGCTGCGTGGCGCTGAAGCCGGTCAGCTCGGCGACGATGTCCTCGACGCCCAGCTCCAGACGGCGCTCGTTCGCCTGCTCGTCCTGGACTTCCAGGAAGGCGAGGGCACGCTGCTTCAGCTCGTCGGCGACGGACTCGTCGAAGCCTTCGATCTCGGCCAGCTCCTCGGTCTCGACGAAGGCGATCTCCTCGACCGAGGTGAATCCCTCGGCGACAAGGAGATGGGCGATCACGTCGTCGACGTCCAGCGCCTGCATGAACAGGGCGGACCGGCTGTGGATTTCCTCCGACCGGCGCTCCGACTCCTCCTGCTCGGTGAGGATGTCGATGTCCCAGCCGGTCAGCATCGAGGCGAGGCGCACGTTCTGGCCGCGGCGGCCGATGGCCAGCGACAGCTGGTCGTCGGGCACCACCACCTCGATGCGGTGATTGTCGTCGTCGAGCACGACCTTGGCGACCTCGGCCGGGGCGAGCGCGTTGACGACGAAGGTCGCCGCCTCGCCCGACCACGGGATGATGTCGATCTTCTCGCCCTGCAGCTCGCCGACGACCGCCTGGACGCGGCTGCCGCGCATGCCGACGCAGGCGCCGACCGGGTCGATGGAGCTGTCGTTGCTGTGGACGGCGATCTTCGCACGGCTGCCCGGATCACGGGCGACCGCCCGGATCTCGATGATGCCGTCATAGATTTCCGGCACTTCCTGGGCGAACAGCTTCGCCATGAACATGGGATGCGTGCGCGACAGGAAGATCTGCGGTCCGCGCGGTTCCTCGCGGACGTCGTAGATATAGGCGCGCACACGGTCGCCGTTCTTGAAATGCTCGCGCGGCAGCAACTCGTCGCGGCGCAGGATCGCTTCGGCGCGACCCAGGTCGACGGTGACGTTGCCGTATTCGACGCGCTTGACCAGACCGTTGACGATCTCGCCGTTGCGGTCCTTGTACTCGTTGAACTGGCGCTTGCGCTCGGCGTCGCGCACCTTCTGCACGATCACCTGCTTGGCGGTCTGGGCGGCGATGCGGCCGAAATCGATCGGCGGCAGCGGATCGACCAGGAAATCGCCGATCTTGGCGCCCGCCTTGCGGCGCTGGGCGTAGGGCAGGGTGACCTGCGTCGCCTCGTTCTCCACCGTCTCGACCACCTCCAGGTGGCGGGTCAGATGGATGTCGCCGGTCTTGCGGTCGATCCGGGCGCGGATGTCGTGCTCGTGGCCGTACTTGGAGCGGCCGGCCTTCTGAATCGCCTGCTCCATCGCCTCCAGGACTTCGTCCCGGTCGATGTTCTTTTCGCGGGCGACCGCGTCAGCGACTTGCAGCAATTCCATCCGTTACACTTCCTGGCTCGGTCTTGTGTGATGCCGGTCTTGCGTGATGTCCGGTCGGTTCGGCGGGATGTCGGTTCGGCTTTCGGGGGCAGGCATCCTGATCGGCGTGTCCTTGGCGGACCCTGACCGTCAGTTCTGCGGGCCCTCCTGCTGCTCCTGGCTGGCGCGGATCAACTCGTCCGTCAGCACCAGCTTGGCGCGCAGGATGTTGTCGAACTCCAGCCGGGCCGGTCCCTGTTCGGTGTCGACGCATACAAGGCCGTCCTCGACGCCCTTCAGCATGCCCTTGAAACGCTTGCGGCCGTCGATGGCCATGCGGCTCTCCAGCCGGGCTTCGAAGCCGGCGAAGCGCTCGAAATCCTTGAGGCGGGTGAGCGGCCGGTCGATGCCGGGCGAGCTGACCTCCAGCGTGTAGGCTTCGCGGATCGGGTCTTCCACGTCCAGCAGGGCCGAGACGGAACGGCTGATGTCGGCGCAATCCTCGACGGTCATGGGCGCGCCGTCGGCGCGCTCCGCCATGATCTGGAGAATCGACCGCTGGCCGCCTGAGATCTGAACGCGCACGACCTCATAGCCCATGGCTTCGACCGACGGCGTGATGATCTGTTCGATGCGACCTGTAGCGTCCATTCCACCTAACCCAAAGCCTGCGGCCGGGATCGAACCGGACGAGGTTTCCACAACAAGGTTCAAGAAGCGCGCGTTTCCACACGCTGATAAAAAAATAAGTGGGCAAAAGCCCACCCGCAAAGCGTCTCGCCGGCCCGGTTGCCCGGGCCGCCGATCCGTATGGGTTCTCAGAGGCTGAATATAGTCATTCCGCCCGATGCCGCAAGCCTTTTCGGGCCTGATTGGCTTTGCCGGCAGGAATCTCAAGCGGAACGGGTATGCGTCAGCGTCGCGGGCGGCGCACGAACCGCATGAAGACCGGCTTGCGGCCGGCGGCGATGGCCTTTTCCTCGTAGCGGGTCGCCGGCCAGTCGTCGGGCCGGACGCGCCAGTCCGACGGGCGGCGCGCCGTCCATTCGAAATCGGGATGCTTGACCGTGTGTTCAAGCATCCAGCGCACCAGACCCATGTCGTCGCTGGCCAGGCGCAGCTCCGCGCCGTCCTTCAGCACGCGGGCCAGCCGCGGCAGGTTCTCCGGCCCGATGAAGCGGCGGTCGGCATGGCGCTTCTTCGGCCAGGGATCGGCGAACAGCACGAAGGCGCGGCCGATCGAGGCGTCGGGCAGGGCGTCCAGCAGCGGCCGGGCGTCGTCGGGCTGGATGCGGACGTTGCCCAAGGTCTCGTCGTCGACCATGCCCAGCAGGCCGGCGATGCCGTTGAGGAAGGGCTCGGCACCGATGAACCCGACATCGGGATTGCGCCCGGCCTGCCAGGCGAGGTGATGGCCCATGCCGAACCCGACCTCCAGCCAGACCTCGCGCTTGGGCGGGTCGAACAGCCCGGCCGGATCCAGGCTGTCGCCGGGCTTCGGCAGCGCGATCTGAAGCTGCGGCAGCAGGGTATCGATCAGTTCCGTCCGGCGCTTGCGCAACGGCCGGCCCTTGCGGCGCCCGAACAGGCGGTTGGAGCTTTCGGAAAGGGAACCGGAGGTGCTGTCGTCGGTCATGTCGGAACGCTGCATGGAAATGAGGAAAGCGCAAAAGAAAGCAGGGGCCGTTTCCAGCCCCTGCCGTCTTTTCCGCATCGGCTGCGGATACTATGCCGCGAAGGCGCCTTAGAGGAAGGCGTTCCGCAGGTCGCCGACCAGATCGGTCTTCTCCCACGAGAAGCCGCCGTCCACCTCCGGCTCGCGGCCGAAATGGCCGTAGGCGGCGGTGCGGGCGTAGATCGGCTTGTTCAGGCCCAGATGCGTGCGGATGCCGCGCGGGGACAGGTCCACCAGCTGCTGCAGCACGTCGGACAGACGGTCCTCGTCGACGTTGCCGGTGCCGTGGGTGTCGACATAGACCGACAGCGGCTTCGACACGCCGATGGCGTAGGAGACCTGGATCGTGCACTTCTCCGCCAGTTCCGCCGCGACGACGTTCTTGGCGAGGTAACGGGCGGCATAGGCGGCCGAGCGGTCGACCTTCGTCGGGTCCTTGCCCGAGAAGGCGCCGCCGCCGTGCGGGGCCGCACCGCCGTAGGTGTCGACGATGATCTTGCGGCCGGTCAGGCCGGCGTCACCGTCGGGGCCGCCGATGACGAAGCGGCCGGTCGGGTTGACGTACAGGTTCTTCGGATCGCACATCCAGCCTTCCGGCAGGCAGTTGACGATGTGCGGCAGGACGATCTCGCGCACGGCGTCCTGGTCCAGCCCCTCGGCATGCTGGGTCGACAGCACGATGGCGGTGGCGCGGGTCGGGCGGCCGTCGATGTACTGCAGGGTGACCTGGCTTTTGGCGTCCGGGCCCAGCTGCGGGGCGGCGCCGGAATGGCGCGCCTCGGCCAGCGACTTCAGGATGGCGTGGCTGTAATAGATCGGCGCCGGCATCAGGGCCGGGGTCTCGCGGCAGGCATAGCCGAACATGATGCCCTGGTCGCCCGCACCCTCGTCCTTGTTGCCGGCAGCGTCGACGCCGACGGCGATGTCGGCGGACTGGGAGTGGACGAAGCACTTGACGTCCATCTTTTCCCAATGGAAGCCGTCCTGCTCGTAACCGATGTCCTTCACCGCGGCGCGGGCGACCTCGACCAGCTGCTCGGCCTTGATGCTGTCGGGGCCGCGGACTTCGCCGGCGAGCACGACCTGGTTGGTGGTCGCGAGCGTCTCGACGGCCACGCGGGCCTGCGGGTCGTGCGAAAGATAAAGATCGACGATGGCGTCGGAAATGCGGTCGCAGACCTTGTCGGGATGACCTTCCGACACGGACTCGCTGGTGAAGACGTAGTTGAGCTTTGCCACGGGAAACCTCGGCATTCGGCGGCACGCTATTTCATGAGCCGAAACGGCAGACCGGTACAGCGGCCGCAGACACCGGTCCAAAACCGGTTTTGACAAGGAATTCACCCGCGGTCAAGAAGACTACCGGCGGTAAGGGACCGGACCAATCAGCGCACACGCCACACGAAGGGGGGAGCGCGGGCGCGCCGCACCATCCCCTTTCGGTGGGTATCGCATTCCGTGCGCCAACCGGCAGAAGTTATTCCGCCGCTTCCGCGACGGCAGCGCTGGCGACCGCTTTCGTCAACTCGAACAGGCGCTTGCGCACCGACGGGTCGCTGATCTTGTAATAGGCGCGGACCAGTTCCAGCGTCTCGCGCTTGGCCATCGGATCGGGCTCGTAGGCAGCGGCGGACCGCTCCTCCGAAGCACCCGACTCATCATCGTCCTCGACGCGGGCAGCGGCGGCATCGGCCGGCATGTCGTCGAAGAAGAAGGAGACCGGCACGTCGAGCACGCGGCTGAGATCGAACAGACGCGACGCACCGATGCGGTTGGCGCCGCGTTCGTACTTCTGCACCTGCTGGAAGGTCAGACCGATCGCCTCGCCCAGCTTTTCCTGGCTCATGCCGAGGAGCGTGCGGCGGAGACGGACGCGGGATCCGACATGGACATCGATGGGATTCGGCTTTCCGGTCTTCGGACGGCCGGCACCCGCACGGCGCCCGCGCGGCGCCCCAGTTTCAGTCTGCATCTCGTTTATCCCTGTAACGGTTGTGCAACCTAGTTACGACATATCCACGTATGCAGTCAAGCCCGCTCCGGTCAAGCCGGTTACACGAAATTGTCCCGCTTGTGGTGGGCCTATTGCCCGTAATGCTGCATCAGCGGTGATATCGCGAGACCAAGGCCACCAGAAAACAGCCCAGAAGCCCTATGCCGAAAATCCAGTCTCCCATGCGGGCATAGGCTGTGATGCCGGATGGCGCTTTCGGCAACGTGGTATCGATGACGCCCCGTTCACCCAGGCCGAGCAAGTGTTGCACACGTCCGTAGGCGTCCACCACCCCGGATATTCCCGTATTCGCCACCCGGACCAGCGGCAGCCCTTCCTCCACCGCGCGGACCTGATTGATGGCGAAGTGCTGGTGGGGGCCGGCAGTGCGGCCGTACCAGGCGTCGTTGGTCAGGTTCAGCAGCCATTGCGGACGGTCGGCGACGTCGACCACCGCGCCGGGGAAGATGCTCTCGTAGCAGATCAGCGGGCTGAAGGGCGGCAGGCCGGCCGCGCTGCTCCCAAGATGCAGGGTGCGTGGCCCCGGCCCGGCGGAGAACTCCGCCCCGTTTCCGGCGATGGCACCGACCGGCAGCCACTGCCGCAGCGGCATGTACTCGCCGAAGGGAACGAGGTGGAACTTGTCGTAGCTGGCGACCGCAGCGCCGCTGCCGTCCACCGCCACCATGCCGTTGTAGTAGCGCCGCTCGCCGTCCTCGCCGACGATGGTGCGGGGCGCTCCGGTGATCAGCAGTCCGCCCGGCGGGGTCACGGATGCCATCGCCTGACGCACGCGTGCGTCGTCCTCGATGAAGAAGGGGACGGCGGTCTCCGGCCAGATGACGATGTTGGGCGGCGGGGCGGCGGGATCGGCGGGAGGGGCGGCCGACAGGGCGAGATGGTTCTGGAAATTCTGCACGCGCTCGCCGGGCGCCCATTTCAGCCGCTGGTCGATGGCCGCCTGAACCAGCCGCAGCCGCAGGCCGGGCACCGGCTCGTCGACTGCATCCGCCAGCCTCCAGGCTCCCCAGCCGCCGAGCACGGCCAGCAGGGTCAGCCCGGCGGCGACGCTGGCCCAGGCGCGGCGCGGAGCGGTGTCGCGGTCGGCCAGGGCGGCGGGCAGCGACGCGACCAGCACCGTCACCAGCGTCAGGCCATAGATGCCGAAGAGCGACACGCTCTGCAGCACCGGCAGCACCCCGATCCAGCCATAGCCGATCAGGTTCCACGGGAAACCGGTGAAGACATGGCCGCGCAGCCATTCCCACAGGCACCAGCAGGCGGCGAACAGCAGCGGCCGTCCCAACCCGGCGCCGAAGCCGCGGCGGCGCAGCAGGTGGAAGCACAGGGTGGCGCCGCCGCTGAACATCGCCAGCAGGATCGGCAGGCCGACCGCCGACAGCGGCAAGGCCCACCAGAACCGTTCGATGTCGGTGAACAGCGCGGCGCTGATCCAGTAGAGTCCCAGCAGGTGATGGCCGAAGCCGAAGAACCAGCCGACAGCGAAGGCGCCCTTCTTCGTCTCGACACCATCCAGCAGCCAGATCAGCCCGGGAAAGGCGACCAACAGCACCGGCAGCACATCGGCCGGCGGCAGCGCCAGCGTGGCGAGCCCGCCCAGCATCATCGCGGCGGTCATCCGGCGCCATCCGGTCAGCGCGGACAGCCGCGCGGAGACGCGGCCCAGCCGGGCCGGGACGGGCAGGGTGTCGGTGGCGGTCAAGGCGGAAACTCCGGCAGCGGCAAGGGCAAGCGGCGCCATAGGTAATGCGGCCGGGCAGGGGCGCCAAGGTGCTTGTCGGCTGGGCTGGGTTGTGGGGGGAGTGGCGTCTGCGCATTGCCCCCTCCCCATCCCTCCTCCGCTTGTCAGCGGTGGAGGGGGGGGTAGAACGCTTTATGGCGTGATGCAATCGCGAAGCGGAGGAAGTCCCCTCAACGATCGGACCGGCCTTTGGCCGGCCGATGGCGGGGGAGGGTCAGGGTGGGGACAACCCCGAAGACGTTATGCCGTCTCCGCCAGTTCCGAACTGTTGACCGGAACGTTGTGGACGCGCAGGCGCTTCAGGCGGCGGGAGTCGGCATCGACGATCTCGAACTCCAGGCCGGACGGATGCACCAGCCGCTCGCCCAGCCCCGGCACGCGGCCGGCGATGGAGACGACCAGACCGCCGAGCGTGTCGATGTCCTCGCGCTCCTCCTCGGACAGGACCGGGCCGACGCGGTGCTCGAAATCCTCGATGGGCAGGCGGGCGTCGGCGATCAGGCTGCCGTCGGGGCGTTCGACCAGACGAGGCGCCGCGGTCTCGTCATGCTCGTCCTCGATCTCGCCGACGATCTCCTCCACCAGATCCTCGATGGTGACGAGGCCGTCGATGCCGCCGAACTCGTCCACCACCAGCGCCATGTGCTGGCGGGTCTGGCGCATCTGGACCAGCAGGTCGAGCACATGCATGGAGGGGGCGACGATCTTCGCCTCGCGGATGATGCCGGTCAGGTCAGGCCGGTGGCGCAGGCCCTCCGGCGAGATCGCCTGCTTCGCCAGCAGGGTCAGCACATCCTTGATGTGGATGATGCCGACCACGTCGTCCAGCGTCTCGCGGAACACCGGCAGGCGGGAATGGCCTTCCTCGGCGACGCGCTGGACCAGGGTGGGGAAGGGCGTGTCGATCTCGACCGCGATGATGTCGGCGCGCGGCACCATCACGTCGGCGACGGTGCGGTCGCGCAGCTTCAGGATGTTGGTCAGCAGCGCCCGTTCGCCGGATCCCAGCGAATCCTCGCCGTCCTCGCTGGCGGCATCGTCCAGGCCTGCGATCAGTTCCTCGATCGTGCCGCGCAGGGATGTGTCCTCGCGGCCGCCCCAGACGGTGCGGAGCCACCCCTTGAACAGGTGGCCCAGGGAATGGTCTTCGGCCCCGTGGTCATCACGGGGCGTGCGACTGTCGGATATTTCGCTCATCGGTCCGGCGGTTGGTGGTTGGCGGCATAGGGGTCGGCGATTCCGAAGCTGGCGAGCAACCGGGTTTCCAGCGCCTCCATCTCCTCGGCCTCGTCGTCTGTCTCATGATCATAGCCCAGCAGATGCAGAACACCATGCATCACAAGGTGAGTCATGTGGTCTTTGAAGTTTTTCCGCTGTTCGGAGGCTTCGCGGGCGACCGTTTCATAGGCCAGGATGACATCGCCCAGCATGACGGGCATGCCGTCCTGCGCTTCCGGCTCCTCCGCTTCGGTCAGGGCGAAGGACAGCACGTTGGTCGGCTTGTCCTTGCCGCGATACTCGCGGTTCAGCCTGTGGACCAGCGCGTCGTCGGCCAGGACGACCGACAGCTCGGCCGGTCCTTCCTCGTCGTCGTAGGCGGCGCCCAGGGCGGCGAGCGCCGCGCGCTCGGCCAGCCATTCGGCGTCCTCGCCCCAGTCGCCGGCTTCACGTGAAACAGTGATATCGACCGCGCTGGTCATTCCTCCTCCCCAACGATACCGGCCTCACGGTCTATCGTTCCGGGTTCGGAACCGCTGCGGCGGGCCTGCTTGCGCGCGGCCTCGCGGGCATCGGCCTGATCGTAGGCGCGGATGATGCGCGCCACCATCGGGTGGCGGACCACGTCGGCGTCGGTGAAGCGGACGAAGCGCACGCCCTCCACACCGCGCAGGATGTCCAGCGCGTCGCGCAGGCCGGACCGGGTGCCAGACGGCAGGTCGATCTGCGAGATGTCGCCGGTGATGACCATCCGCCCGCCTTCGCCGAGACGGGTCAGGAACATCTTCATCTGCATCGGCGTGGTGTTCTGCGCCTCGTCCAGAATGACGAAGGCGTTGCCCAGCGTCCGGCCGCGCATGAAGGCCAGCGGCGCGATCTCGATCTCGCCGGACTCCAGCCGCTTCTTCACCTGCTCCGCCGGCAGCATGTCGTGCAGCGCGTCGTAGAGCGGGCGCAGGTAAGGATCGACCTTTTCCTTCAGGTCGCCGGGCAGGAAGCCCAGCCGCTCGCCGGCCTCGACCGCCGGGCGCGACAGCACGATGCGGTCGACCTGACCGGTGGTCAGCAGCGCCACCGCCTGCGCAACCGCCAGATAGGTCTTGCCGGTGCCGGCCGGGCCGAGCCCGAAGACCAGCTCGCTCTCCGCCAGGGCCTGGAGATAGGCGGCCTGGGTCGGGGTGCGCGGGGTGATCGGACCGCGGCGGCGGGTGCGCAGCGCGATCTCGGCGCGGGTGATCGTCGCCTGCGGGCCGGGCGCGCGCGGCTCCTCGCCGACAGACACACCGGCGAAACCGGCATCGGCGGTCGCCATGCGGACGGCGCCGTCGACCTCGCCGCTGTCGATGGTCTGGCCGCGGGTCAGCCGGCCATACAGACCGTTCAGCGCCGTCCGCGCCGTTTCGGCGGCTTCGGACGGGCCGGAGATGGTCAGGGTGTTGCCGCGGGAGATCAGCGACACGCCCAGAAGGGATTCGATGCGGGCGAGGTGGCGGTCATGCTCCCCGTACAGCATCGGCAGAAGACGGTTGTCATCGAATTGAACGTCGATACGCCGTTCGGGCAGACCGTTCAAGCGCTTGCCTCCAAGGTTACGGCAGGCTGGAAGGGAGAGGCGGTGGTGTGTTCACCCGTGATGACCGTGCCGGCGAGGCTGTTGGCCCGCGCGGCATCGACCCGCACCTCGACGATGCGGCCGAGCAGCCGCTCGTTCGCCTCGGCATGGACCGACTGCATCCACGGGCTGCGGCCGAGCAGCTGGCCGTCGCGGCGGCCGATGCGGTCGAACAGGACCGGCACGCTGCGGCCGACGAAGCCGTGGTTGAAGGCGACCTGCTGGGCGTCCAGCAGCTGGTGCAGCGCCGCCAGCCGGGCTTCCTTCACCTCTTCCGGCACCCGGGATCCCTCGACCGAGGCCGGGGTGCCGGGGCGCGGGCTGTATTTGAAGGAATAGGCCTGGGCATAGCCGATCTCGGTCACCAGCTTCAGCGTCGCGGCGAAATCGGCGTCGCTCTCGCCGGGGAAGCCGACGATGAAGTCGCCGGACATTGCCAGATCGGGCTTGGCGCTGCGCAGCCGGTCGACAAGACGGCGGTAATCGTCGGCGGTGTGCTTGCGGTTCATCGCCGCCAGGATGCGGTCCGACCCGGCCTGCACCGGCAGATGCAGGTAGGGCATCAGCTGCGGCACCTCGGCATGGGCGCGGATCAGGTCGTCGGCCATGTCGCGCGGGTGCGAGGTGGTGTAGCGGATGCGCGCCAGCCCGTCGATCTCCGCCAGTTCGCGGATCAGGCGGCCGAGGCCCCAGGTCGTGCCATCCGGCCCATCGCCGTGCCAGGCGTTGACGTTCTGGCCCAGCAGGTTGATCTCGCGCGTGCCGCCGGCGACGAGCCGCTTCGCTTCCGCAAGGATCTGGCCGGCGGGTCGGGAGAACTCCGCGCCGCGGGTGTAGGGCACGACGCAGAAGGTGCAGAACTTGTCGCAGCCTTCCTGCACCGCCAGGAAGGCGGACACGCCCTGGCTGCCGGCTTCCTCCGGCAGGAAGTCGAACTTGGATTCCGCCGGGAAATCGGTGTTCAGCACGCTGCCGGCGGCGCGGCTGGCCTTGGCCACCATTTCCGGCAGGGTGTGGTAGGTCTGCGGGCCGAAGACCATGTCGACGAAGGGGGCGCGGGCGACGATCTCCTCGCCTTCGGCCTGGGCGACGCAGCCGGCGACCGCCAGGATCATCCGGCCGTCCTCGGCCTCCGCCTTGCGGTCCTTCATCTGGCGCAGGCGTCCAAGCTCGGAGAACACCTTCTCGGCGGCCTTCTCGCGGATGTGGCAGGTGTTCAGGATCACCATGTCGGCGCCGTCCGGCTCATCGACCGGTTGGTAGCCCAGCGGTGCCAGGACGTCCGCCATCCGGGCGGAGTCGTACACGTTCATCTGGCAGCCCCAGGTCTTGATGAACAGCTTCTTGGTCAACCCGCACCCTTCCGCTCAGAACAAAAACGAATAGCGCGCTCACGATGCTGCGTGGCGCGCGGCACGCCGTCCATCCGGCGTCGCTCCTGAAAAGATGGTATCGCGTGTGGGGCGAATCGAGTCAATCCCGCTTCGCCCCACCCCTATTTGCAAACAGGGCGTTTCCACAATCCGGACCAAGAGCCCAAATGCTCACGCCACCCCGGCCTGCAGCCCGCCGCGCCAGAACCAGTCGGTCCGCCGCACGCGGTCAGTCCAAAGTCGCTCCGCCGCCGTCCGGTTGAACAGGGCGCTGAAAGGGACGGGGGTGTCTCCCGCCGGCATGTCGGCAGTCATCCCGAGGGCAGGCACCAGCACCGGCACGGCGCCGGCAGCGGCATCCTGGGCGTCGGCCGGCAGGGGCTTGCCGATCATGCCGGCGGCCCCCGACAGCGCGCCTTCGACCAGTTCCAGTCCCAGCAGCCGGTTCATGTCGACCGGACCCGGCATCTCCATGCCCAGGGTCAGGGCGCGGGAGAAGCCGAACCGCTCGTAATAGGGGGCATCGCCGACCAGGATCACCGACTTGTAGCCCAGCGCCACCGCCTTGTTCAGGCTCATCCGGATCAGCTTGCTGCCGAGCCCGCTGCCCTGCAGATGGGCGGCGACCGCGATGGGGCCGAGCAGGATGGATTGGGTGGCGCCGCCGACCAGGATCGGCCAGTAGCGGATGGTGCCCACCACCACCTCGCAACCATGCTCGTCATGCTCGATGGCGACGAGGTTCAAGGCGGGGATCGAGTCGACGCCGTCGCGCAGCCGGTAGGCGGTCTTGGTGAAGCGGTCCGGGCCGAACGACGCGTCCAGCAGGGCTTCGATGGCGGCGGCGTGCTTCGGCTCTTCGACGGTGATGATCATGCGTGGGGCTCCCGGCGGGAAGAAGGTCTTCTCAGAAGGCTTCTGAAGGGCGGATCGCGCCGCCGCCGGAAGGCCGGGGGTGTCAGGTCCCCGTTGTGCCTTTGGCGTTCGCACGCGACCCAAGGACGGCCGCAACCGCAATGCGCGGTGCGAGGCTCCGTCGTCGGATGCGAAGGGCGTGCGAACGAGACATGGACAAGGCTCTTCGGCCGTTGCTGGGACTTGCGCATATATCATCGTCGCCCCCCTGCCGCAAGACCGTGGAGACCCGGCGATGATGCATGACTGTATCCAATCCAATGCGGGGATGTCGCAGGATTGTCCGGCCGGGTTCTGGACAGTGGGGAAGGCCGACTTTATTCTGCGCTGAATCGCCGCCCAGCCACCCGGACTTCCCAGCCGCCGGCCCTTTTTCGGCCGGCGCCGCCTTCGGATCGTCTGCCAGGATCGCCAGACATGTACACCGCCGTTACCAACGACATCCGCGTCACCGTCCAGCCCGTGTTCCTGGAAGACCAGTCGGCCCCGGCCGAAGGCCGCTTCGTCTGGGCCTATCATGTCCGCATCGAGAATGAGGGCAGCGAGACGGTGCAGCTGCGCACCCGCCACTGGCGCATCACCGACGCCATGGGCCGCGTGCAGGAGGTGCGGGGCCCCGGCGTGGTCGGCGAACAGCCGGTCCTGGAGCCGGGCGACCATTTCGAATACACCAGCGGCACGCCGCTCGGCACGCCGTCCGGCATCATGGCCGGCAGCTATGGCATGGAAGGGGCCGACGGCCGCGCCTTCGACGTGACGATACCGGCCTTCTCGCTCGACAGCCCGCACCAGCCGATGCAGCTGAACTGATCCGGGAAAGCCGGTTGCGGCAAGGCAGACTCCGGAAATCAAAAGCAGGCAAGTAATACAACAGAATTTGTGTGGATTTAGCGGCATTCAACACTTGGCTTTGACAAGCCGCATGGCTGCCCGTACCTTGCTGCGTGCTTGAAGGCCATAGGACCCGTCCCATCTTGGGGCTTCCGAAAGGCGCAGGCGACCGAAGCGGAGCAGGTGCGGCCACTCCGTTCGTAAATGGTTCCTTTCGTCCTGTCAGCCATCCGGTTGATCCGCCGAGGCTCAGGTTCCGTATCGAGCTAGACATGATGGGCGCATTGCACGATCCCGGCCCGGCTGCCGCCGCCGGTCTGCGCAGTGCGCTACCCAGCAATGGAAAGGATGTTCCCGTGACGGCTTCCAAGACCCCGCTCGCCAAGCCCCAGGGCGTGGACAACGTGCTTCGCGGCCCCGGCAATCCCCGGCCGGAGGCGGTCGACCGCCCGTCGCGCGCGGAAGCGGAGGAAGCCGTGCGGACCCTGATCCGCTGGGCCGGCGACGATCCGGCGCGCGAGGGTCTGGTCGGCACGCCCGACCGCGTCGTCCGCTCCTACGAGGAGTTCTTCGCCGGCTACGGCATCGACCCGGTGGAGATCCTGTCGCGCACCTTCGAGGAGACCGACGGCTACGACGAGATGGTCGTGCTGCGCGACATCCGGGTGGAGTCCTACTGCGAGCACCACATGGTGCCGATCATCGGCAAGGCGCATGTCGCCTATCTGCCGCGCCGCCGGGTCGTCGGCATCTCCAAGCTGGCGCGCCTTGTCGAGGCCTATGGCAAGCGTCTGCAGATCCAGGAGAAGATGACCGCCCAGATCGCCAACACCATCGACGAGGTCCTGCAGCCCGAGGGCGTCGCCGTGGTAGTCGAGGCGCAGCACCAGTGCATGACCACCCGCGGCGTCCACAAGACCGGCGTCACCATGGTGACCAGCCGCATGCTGGGCGCCTTCCGCACCGACCCGTCCACCCGCCGCGAATTCCTGACGATGATCGGCAACCCGTCTTCGCGCGGGATGGAGTGAGGTCCAGAGGGCTTTACACCCACAACGCCGCCTGCCAAGCTCCCGCCGCTGTTTTCCAGTGAGCGGTGTGGGGCATGGCGGCGAAGGTGACACCGGCGGTCAATGCGGCAAAGGCGGCGGGCGTCGCCTTCCGGCTGATGGAGTACGAGTACGACCCGTCGGCCGACGCCATCGGCCTGCACGCGGCCGAATCGCTGGGGCTGGACCCCGCCATCGTCTACAAGACCCTGATCGTCCAGCTGGAGCCGAAGGCGCTGGCCTGCGCCGTCATCCCGGTCGCGGCCAAGCTTGATTTGAAGGCCATCGCCGCTGCGGCCAAGGCGAAGAAGGCCGACCTCGCCGACCCGGCGCTGGCGGAAAAGACCACGGGATTTCTGGTCGGCGGCATCAGCCCGCTGGGCCAGAAGAAGGCGCTGCCGACCTTCATCGACGCGAGCGCCGAAGCGCTGCCTGAAATGGTGGTGAACGGGGGCCGGCGCGGTCTGCAGATCGTGCTGGCACCGGCCGATCTGGCGAAGGCGACGAGGGCGGCGGTCTGCGCCATCGTCGCACATTGATTGCCGCGCATTGAAACCGGAATGGTGGTGACCCCGGCAGGACTCGAACCTGCTGCCTCAAGTTTAGGAAACTCGCGCTCTATCCTGATGAGCTACGGGGCCACTTGCGCCGCACCTTAACGGTTTCGTTGCCAAGGTGAAAGTGGCTTTTGGGGGAAGAGCCGCTTCACGGCGTCAGTCGGAATAGCGCTCCTCCAGCCACGGGTCGGCGTGGTTGTTGTAGCCGCGGACCTCCCAATAACCTTTGCGGTCGCCGGCCAGCAGCTCGATCCGCTTCACCCACTTCGCACTCTTCCAGAAATACAGCTTGGGCAGCACGATGCGCACCGGCCCGCCATGGTCGCGGCTGATCGGCTGGCCTTCCCAGGTGGTGGCGAGCAGCACGCCGTCGTCGTCGAAGTCGGACAGGGCGACGTTGGTGGTGTAGCCGTCGAAAGAATGGAAGACGACGAAGCGCGCCTCCGGCTTCGGACGGGCCAGTTCCAGCAGGCGGCGGGCGCCGACGCCCTCCCACCGGTTGTCGTAGCGCGACCAGGTGGTGACGCAGTGGATGTCGGAGACGAAGCTCTCCTGCGGCTGGGCCTGGAAATCCTTCCAGCTCCAGGACAGCGGGTTCTCCACCAGCCCGTCGACTGCGAGCGTCCAGTTCGCCGTCGTCACCTTCGGCGTGATGCCGAGATCCAGGACCGGCCAGTCCGTCACCAGCCGCTGGCCGGGCGGCAGCCGGTCGCGCGCCGGGTCGGCGGCATGGCCCGTCAGCGCACGGCCGTCGCGGGCCCACTGCTCCTTGGTGGCGACCAGCTTGTCGCGGATGGCGCCCTCCTGTTCGACCTCCCGGCCCGGTTCCAATCCGGTGCTCATGTCCGGTTTGGGGGGTGTATCGCTCATGGCTCGTCCTCTTCTGCCTGTCCGGTCCGTCCGGCAGGGGTCCCGCTTAAAAAAGGAACAGACAGTCGGGTTGGCAAGCGGAAGCGGGAGAACTAACTTCCCGGAACCCGGCATATTGGAGCCACAGTTCCACGCCAGGGTGCCGGCCGGCCGCTTTCCGCCGCCCCGTTCCATACCGCCCGCTTCCCGATGACCACCCGAGTGATTTGCCGATGATCCGGTCTGCAACGCCCGCCGCAAACCCCCCTGCACGCGTTTGGGCACGCGCTTGGCGTTTGTTCCTGTCCGGCGGCCTTGCCGTCCTGCTGCTCGCGGCCCTGCTGGCCGGAGCGGGGCCGGCCGCGCTGGCCGCCTCGCCCGTGCCCGGCGCCGTTCCGGCACCCGCCGCCGCGCCCGCCCCCGCGGCTGCGGCCCCGGTTGTGGTCGACGAGGCGACCGTGCAGCAGCTGGAGGCGCTGGTCGGCACGCTGGAGAACCAGGACGCCCGGTCGCAGCTGGTCACGCAGCTGCGCAACCTGATCACCGCCCAGCGCGGGCTGGCCCAGGCCAAGGAGGCGGAAGGCGAATCGGCGCTGCCGCAGACCATCGGCGCCCGGGCGCTGGCCTTCCTGGCGGCGCGCATGGATGTCGTCAGCCGTCAGCTGGTGCAGGTCGCCAACGTCTTCGCCGACCTGCCGGGCGCCCTGTCCTGGGTGCAGCGGCAGGTGCAGGACGACATGGCGCGCGAGCGCTGGGTGCAGATCGCCTTGCAGCTGGCGATGATCCTCGGCATCGGCGCCGTCGCCGCCCGCGGCATCGCCTGGCTGCTCGCCCGGCCGCGCCACGCGCTGGCCTCCCGCCATGTCGGCTCCGCCCTGCTGCGCATTCCGATGCTGCTCGGCCGCGCGGTGCTGGAACTGGCGCCGATCGTCGGCTTCATCGTCGTCGCCTACACCATCCTGTCGGTGACAGAACCGGCGCCGCGGGTGCGGCTGGTGGCGCTGGCGGTGGTGAACGCCACCGTCATCACCCAGGCGTTGCTGATCCTGGTGCGGATGACCTTCGCCCCCGACGCGCCCAACCTGCGGCTGGTCCAGACCAGCGATACCGGGGCGCGCCGCTGTTACGTCTGGTCACGCCGCCTGATCGCGGTCGCGGTCTACGGTTATTTCCTGGCGGAAGGCGCCTATGTGCTGGGCCTGCCGCTGGGTGCCTATGGCGCGCTGCTGAAGCTGCTGGGCGTGGTGCTTGCCGCCATGACGATCGCGCTGATCCTGCAGAACCGCGTCGCCGTGGCCGAGTGGATGCGCGGCAACCCGCTGTCGGGCGACGGTGACCCGCTGGCCACCGCCCGGCGCGAGGCGGAAGGGCAGGGGGCGGTCCTGCGTACCGCGCGCCGCCGCTTCGCCGAGATTTGGCACGTCCTTGCCATCCTCTATGTCGTGGTGACGCTGGGCGTCTGGGTGCTGAACGTCTATGGCGGCTTCGAGTATCTGGCCCGCGGCACGGTGGTGACGGTGGTGGCGGTGGTGGTGGCCCGGCTGCTGGTCGGCGGGCTGAACCGGGCGCTGCGCCGGAGCCTGACCATGAACCGCGATCTGGCCGGCAACCTGCCGCAGCTGCACAACCGCGCCTTCCACTATCTTCCCATCGTCCAGCGCATCGGCAAGATCATCATCTGGCTGGTGGCGCTGGGCGCGGCGCTAAACGGCTGGGGCGTCGACACGCTGGGGCTGGTCGAATCCGCCGCCGGCCGCCGCATCGTCGGCAGCACCATCTCCATCGGCCTGCTGCTGGCCGGCGCCATCGTCGCCTGGGAGGTGGTGAGCGCGCTGATCGAGCATCTGCTGCGCGCCACCGACAAGAACGGCACCCGCATCGAACGCAGCGCCCGCATGCGCACGCTGCTGCCGCTGCTGCGCAATGCCTTCCTGATCCTGCTGGTGACGATGGTGTCGCTGATCACCCTGTCGGAACTGGGGGTCAACATCGCGCCGCTGCTGGCCGGCGCCGGTGTCGTCGGTCTGGCCATCGGTTTCGGATCGCAGACGCTGGTCAAGGACATCATCACCGGCCTGTTCATCCTGTTCGAGGACACGGTGTCGGTCGGCGACGTGGTCGATGTCGGCGGCGGCCATTCCGGCACGGTGGAGGCGATCTCGATCCGCTCCATCCGTCTGCGCGACGGCGCCGGCGCCGTCCACTCCGTGCCCTTCAGCGCGGTGACCACCGTGAAGAACATGAGCAAGGACTTCTCGGTCACGCTGTTCACCGTCACGGTGTCCAACCGCGAGGATCCCGACCGCATCATCTCCGTGCTGAAGGAGACGGGTGCCGAGGTGCAGGCCCAGCCGCAGTTCGCCGCCGACATCCTGAACCCGCTGGAGGTTCTGGGCGTCGACAAGCTGTCCGACACCGGCATCAACATCCTGGCTCAGTTCAAGACCCGTCCGACCCGCCAGTGGGGGGTGAGCCGCGAGTTCAACCGCCTGCTGAAGAAGAAGTTCGACGAGCTGGGCATCGCCATGCCGACCCAGTCGATGCAGCTGGTCGTCGGCCAGAACCCGCACGACCGCGCGCTGGCGGAGGCGCTCAGCCAAGGCTCGTAAAGGGCAGAGGTCGCAAGGAGCAAAGGCTCCAAACCAAAGTACAGGTCCTGTTGTACGGAAAGGGAACCGCCCGGCTTTGCCGGGCGTTTTCTTTTTGCGCCCGATGAACCGGAGCCTGCCACGAAATGCTCACCGATGCCTTTTCTCGCTTCGCCCGCTGGACGGAGCACCTGTCCGGGCGGCCGGGCGCCTTCGTCACCGCCTTCGCCGTGGTGCTGGTCTGGGGCCTGACCGGGCCGCTGTTCCACTTCTCCGACACGTGGCAGCTGGTGATCAACACCGGCACGACCATCGTCACCTTCCTGATGGTGTTCATCATCCAGAACGCCCAGAACCGCGACACCCAGGCCATCCACCTGAAGCTGGACGAGCTGATCCGCGCCACCAAGGCGGCGCGCAACGGCATGATCGACCTGGAAGAGAAGTCGGAAGCCGAACTGGCCAAGGTGAAGACCAGCTTCGAAAGCCTGGCGAAGACCGCCGACGGCCTGGGCCACCGCATCGACAAGAAGGTCGAGCGCGCGGTGGAGCGTGAAGTGGAACGCGAGGTCGACGAGGAACTGGAAGAACGCGGCCTGCCGGATCCCGCCGGACGGCAATCGCCCGAACGACGCTGATCCTTACCCGGCTGTCCTCATCCGGCAGCCCTTATCCAGCCGGCGCCGGCGGGCAGGGCGGGCGGCGCCAGCTGCGCAGCGCGTCGTCGAGCGCGCGGGCAAAGGTGGACCGCTCGGCCGGCGACAGGAAACTGCCGACGCCCACCGATTGGCCGTGCGAACTCAGCGTGACCTGACCGGCCGGACCGCGGCGGTCGTGGTCGGCACGCTCGTTGTGGGTGATCCGCAGCCAATAGGGATGGAAAGACCAGCGCCGCTCCGGTGCCTTCCAATGAACCCGCTGCACCGTCAAGGAAGTTTCGGTCAGCCGCACCCGCTCATACTGGCGGGCGGAGCGGTAGCTGACGCGGAAGGCAAGCCACAGCGCCAGAACGTCCAGCCCGCAGAAGGGCACCACCGGCCAGGCACCGTTGGCGACGAAGATGCCGGCGACGACCAGATTCAGCAGGATCACCACCGTCATCACCACCCGGTAGCCGTTGCGGCCCAGACTGCGGTGGGGGTGGAGGATGGCGTCGAAGAACACGCGCACGGGACCGCCGCCGGCGTGATCCCCCTGGGGAGTGTCGCCGGCCTGACCGTCCGGCCGGCCGTGGGGCTGGTCGCCGGGCCGGGAATCGGAGATGTCGATGGGCATGGCGGCAATACTAGACGACCGGTGCGCCGCTGAAAACCGCCCGTTGAAAAGCGCCCCGCCGAATAAGTGTTGGAACGGCGGGGTTATGCCGCTTTCGACACCATCGGCACCATGCCGCCGTGCAGCACCCAGGCCATGACGCCGTCCATCCCGGCAAGATCGGCGGCCGGCATTCCGCCGGCGAGGTCCCCGACCGGCTCATCCGTACCGTCGCCTGCCGCTTGAACGAAGATCCGTGCCTGATCGTCGGTGCCGGCGGCGATCATCGCATCGGCCATCACCGAGGCCCAATGCCAGTCGGTCATCACCACCGCACAACGCAGCTGGCCGCAGCGCCGCGCCAGCTTCATCAGGGCGACCACGATCTCGGGCCGGAAGTCGTCGATTTCGAAACGGTCGAACTCGATCAGGCTGCTCCATGGAGTGCCGCGGCTGCCCAGGTTGGCGCACTGCACCTCCACCTGCCGGGCAACGGCATCGCGCTGGCCGATCGACAGCGAACCCTGCAACCGGACGTGCAGTCCCCAGTCCCTGACGTCCACAAGATAAGATGTGGTCATATCCGTATACCCTTATCCGGTCCGAGCGGCACAACCAAAAAGATCCATGGTTCAAGCGCAGGCGTACGGCCGGTGTCTTTCTATGCCGCAAATCATACGCCACGGCCGGATCCGGGGAGAAGCGCCATTCCTGCGACGAATTCTGTTGGATTGGTGTGATTTCTCTCCATTTCTGTCGCAATCCGCGATGAAGCGCTGCGGTCTGGTTCGGTTCGCCGCATCCCGGCACCTGCTTCCCCGGCGCTGGCGCAACTCCGGCCGTTGCGGCTATGGTGGCGGCCATGAAGCCCGCCGCCGTCCAGGAATTCTTCCGCCGTCTGTCCACCGCCAACCCGGAACCCCGGAGCGAGCTGGAATACGTCAATCCTTACACGCTGCTGGTCGCCGTCGTCCTGTCGGCCCAGGCGACCGACGTCGGCGTGAACAAGGCCACCGGCCCGCTGTTCAAAATCGTCACCACGCCCGAACAGATGGTGGCGCTGGGCGAAGAGGGGCTGCGCGGGTACATCAAGACGATCGGCCTGTTCAACACCAAGGCCAAGAACGTCATCCGCCTGTCGGAACTGCTGATCGAACGCCATGGCGGCGAGGTGCCGCGCGACCGCGAGGCACTGGAGCAGCTTCCCGGCGTCGGCCGCAAGACCGCCAACGTCGTCCTGAACGTCGCCTTCGGGGAGGAGACCATTGCGGTCGACACCCACATCTTCCGCGTCGGCAACCGCACCGGGCTCGCGCCCGGCAAGACGCCCGACGCGGTGGAGGCCAAGCTGCTGAAGGCGGTGCCCAAGCTCTACCGCCGCCATGCCCACCACTGGCTGATCCTGCACGGCCGCTATGTCTGCAAGGCCCGCAAGCCCGACTGCCCGATCTGCCCGGTTGCCGACCTCTGTGCCTTCAAGGACAAGGTCATCGCCTGATCCGTGCCTCACGAACGAAGTCGGGACACGAAAAAGCCCGGCATGGCGGGAGCCAGCCGGGCGTTTTCGTGTTTGGTGCGGCTCAGACCGTTTCGGCCGCCGGGGCCTGTTCGGCCTGCGTCGGGGCCGTGACCGGCGCGGCGGCCGGCTTGGTGCCCGCGCCGTAGATCTGGATGTCGCCGATCAGTTGGCCGCCGGCATCGACCGCCAGTTCGCCGAAGCGGATCGATCCGGTGATCTTGCCGGTGGAGCGCACGGTCAGACGGCCGCGGACGGCGATGTCGCCCTCGAACCGGCCGGCGATGTCGGCCTCCTCGATGTCGACCGAGCCCCTGAACAGGCCGGACTCCGCGATCTCGACCAGACGGCCTTCGCGCAGCTTGGCCTCCACCGTGCCCTCGACCACCAGAACGTCGCAGGAGCCGATCTCGCCGGTCAGTGAGATGTCGCGGCCGACGGTCAGGCGGCGCTGCTCGGGCATTGCCGGGGCGGCCGGAGCCGGAGCGGCGGCGGCCGGGGCGGCGACGGGCATCGACGGCTGGCGCGGGGCCGTGCCCGGCATGTCGACGACGCGGCGCGGCACATCGGTCTTGAAACCGGCGCCGGGCACGGACGGCGCGGTCGGGGGCTTGGGAATGCTGTTCATGTCGGGTCCCTTCGAGGCGGAAGGCATATCGGGATAAGCCGGTGCGGCGTGCTGCGCATCGGCCAGCGCGTGGGCCATGCTGGGTGCGCCGGCTCCGGCCGCGACGGCGGATGACGGGTCGCCGCCCTGCATCTGGCCCGGAATTTGACCGGGAACCGGATTGTTCAGCGAGGCGAGCGGCGACGAGACGGCGCCGGCCTCGCCCGGTGCGTACGGACGGGCACCCGGCTGCGGTTGGGCGAGGCTGTCGGCCTTGGGAGCGGCGGGCGGAGTCTTTCGTCCGAACAGCATGAGCGGTTCCCCCAATCTGGACATACGGGTGGCGGGATGGGCCGGAGGGCTGGAGGCCCGGTGCCGGAAGGGCGCCGCCGGGCAGGCGACGGTGTGCGGCCGTGCCGCCTAGCGGCGTATCACGGTCGTCCGGCCTGCCGCAAGGGGAGCCGACATGGACTGTAGGACATGAACCATGAAGGCGCTGGCGACGACCGGGACCAGCAAATTGACGAAGGGAATTGTCGAAAGAAAGGCGATGGCGACCCCGGCCAAAAAAGGTTTCAGCGGCCGGGACCGCCGCAGCGTCCGCGCCGACGTCCGGTCCAGCCGCCGGTGGGCGACCATCTCGAAATACTCCCGGCCCAGCAGATAGCCGTTGATGGTGTAGAAGACGATCAGGTTCAGGCCCGGCGCGAAGATGTAGATCGGCAGCGCCACCAGGTTGATCGCCAGAACCAGGATCAGGAATCGCAGCGCCGTCGCCAACTCCTCGAGCCAGCCAGCCTGGCGCGGAGCAGGCAGGGCGGGATAATGGCGCGCCTCCACCCGTTCGACCACCTCGTCCAGGAAGAAGCTCGACACCGTGCCGACGGTGGCCGGGAACAGGAGCCACGCCACCACCAGAACCCCCAGCCCGCCCAGCAGGTCGATGATGGTGTCGAGCCAGCCATAGCCGGTCAGCGGCGTCACCGACAGCGCCCACCAGATCCCGCCGGCCAGCAGCGCATAGGCGAGCGCCGAGACGAGCACCCCGGTCCACACCACCCGGCGCACGCGGGGATCGGACAGCTGGGCGAAGGCAAGGAAAAGGGCGCGGATCATCGGCGGTCCGTGAGGCGGTGGGGGAAAGGGCGCGCGGCCGCCCGCATATCTACGGTGGCCGGGCTCCGGGTTCCAGTCCCCCCTTGCGTCACCCCGATCACGCCATGGGGCTGAACACCAGCGCGGCGTTGGTTCCACCGAAACCGAAGCTGTTGGACAGGACGTGACGGATACGCCGCTCCTTCGGCCGCAGCGGCACGAGATCGAGGTCGCAGCCCTCCGACGGTGCGTCCAGGTTGAGGGTGGGCGGGGCCACCTGGTCGCGCAGGGCCAGGATGGCGAAGATCGCTTCCACGGCACCCGCCGCTCCCAGCAGATGGCCGGTCGCCGATTTGGTCGAGGATATCGAAAGGCCGGCCGCCGCCGGACCGAACAGGCGCTTGACCGCCGCGATCTCCACCGGGTCGCCGGCCGGGGTGGAAGTGGCGTGGGCGTTGACGTAATCAATGGCGTCCGGCGCCAGTCCCGCCCGCTTCAGCGCGGCGCGCATGGCGCGGAAGGCGCCGTTGCCGTCCTCCGCCGGGGAGGTGATGTGGTAGGCGTCCCCCGACAGGCCGTAGCCGGTGACCTCGGCGTAGATCGTTGCTCCGCGCCGTCGGGCATGCTCCAGCTCCTCCAGCACCAGCACGCCGGCTCCTTCGCCCATCACGAAGCCGTCGCGGTCGCGGTCCCAGGGGCGGGACGCGCGGGCCGGGTCGTCGTTGAACCCCGTGGACATGGCGCGGGCGGCGCAGAAGCCCGCCAGCCCGAGCCGGCAGAGCGCCGCCTCGCTGCCGCCGGCCAGCATGACGTCGGCATCGTCCATGGCGATCAGCCGGGCCGCGTCGCCGATGGCGTGGGCCCCCGTCGCGCAGGCGGTCACGACCGCGTGGTTCGGCCCGCGGAAGCCATAGCGGATCGACACGTGGCCCGATGCGAGGTTGATCAGCATCGACGGCACGAAGAAGGGCGAGATGCGGCGCGGCCCCTTCTCGTGCAGGGTCAGCGCCGTCTCGGCCAGCCCCGGCAGGCCGCCGATGCCGGAGCCGATCAGAACGCCGGTGCGCTCCAGCGCCTCCGCCTCCGTCGGGCGCCAGCCGGCATCGGACACCGCCTCTTCCGCGGCGGCGAGCGCCAGCAGGATGAAGCGGTCCATCTTGCGCTGGTCCTTCGGCGGCACCACCGCATCGGCATTGAAGACGGCATCCGGGGCCGCATCGCCGCTTTCCGGCACCTGGCCGGCGATGCGGCAGGGCAGGTCGGCGACATCGATCCCGGCTATCGCCCGGATGCCGCTCCGCCCGTCCAGAACGGCGCGCCAACTCGGCATCACGCCGGCACCGAGCGGTGTGACCGCCCCCAGACCGGTGACCACGACTCGTCTCATTCCGTTTCGTCCTTTGCAGGGATCGTCAATTCCGGACGCAGCCGGTCCGGCCGGACCGCTTCGCCGCTGTTCCGGTCGATCAGCACCGGGTCGACGGGCAGGCCGGTCTCGCGGTCGACCAGCCGGAACGCTCCGCCGGGCAGCAGCCAGCGGCTGCCCCAGTCGGCCATGGCGACCAGCACCGGCAGGAAATCCCGTCCCTTGTCGGTCAGATGATAGCCGTGGCGCAGCGGGCGTTCCTGGTAGGGCCGCTTCTCCAGAAGCCCGGCCTCGACCAGAGCCTGCAGGCGGCGGGTCAGCATGTTGGTGGCGAGCCCGATGCTGCGCTGGAACTCGTCGAAGCGTGTCAGGCCGCGCATCGCGTCGCGCAGGATCAGCAGAGACCACCATTCCCCGACCTCGTCGAGGCCGCGGGCGATCGGACAGGGGACATCGGTCAGTCGGGTGCGTCGCATGGCGGCGACAGTGGCATAGTCACTTTCATCATGCAAGCTACTGTCGCCACGGACGCAACCGGGAACATCGGGAGTGCTTCCAGGAGCCGCACTTGTGATGCGGGCGGCGGCGGCTATACTCGCGCCGCAACATCGCCTTCACCGCCAGACCTGTCAGGAAAGCCCATGGCCACCTCCATCCACGATGCCGCCTACGACGTCACCGGCATCGGCAACGCCATCGTGGACGTGATCGCCCACGCCGATGACGCCTTTCTCGCCGCCAACACCATCGAGAAGGGGGCGATGACGCTGATCGACGCCGCCCGTGCGGAGGAGCTGTACGGCCGCATGGGTCCGGGCGTCGAGGTCTCCGGCGGGTCGGCGGGCAACACCATGGCCGGCATCGCCATGCTCGGCGGCCGCGGCGCCTATATCGGCAAGGTCGCCAAGGACCAGTTGGGCGACGTGTTCCGCCACGACATCCGCGCCTCGGGCGTCGCCTTCGACAGCGCGCCGCTGGTCGCCGGGGCGCCGACCGCGCGCTGCCTGATCCTGGTGACGCCGGACGCCCAGCGCTCGATGAACACCTATCTCGGCGCCTGCGTCGAGCTGGGTCCGGAGGACATCGACGAGGCGCTGATCGCCGGTTCGCAGGTGACCTACCTCGAAGGCTATCTGTGGGATCCGCCCCGCGCCAAGGAAGCCTTCCGCAAGGCGGCGGAGATCGCGCATGCCGCCGGCCGCAAGGTGTCGCTGTCGCTGTCGGACAGCTTCTGCGTCCACCGCCACCATGCCGAGTTCGTCGATCTGGTGGAGCGCCATGTCGACATCCTGTTCGCCAACGAGCACGAGATCGGCGCCCTCTACGGCACCGACCGCTTCGAGGACGCTCTGGCCGCGGTGAAGCGGCTGGGCAAGACCGCGGCGCTGACCCGCAGCGAGAAGGGCGCCGTCATCGTCTCCGGCGGCGAGGTGGTCGAGGTCGCGGCGGAGCCGGTCGAGCGTGTGGTCGACACCACCGGCGCCGGCGACCTCTATGCCTCCGGCTTCCTGTTCGGCCACACCCGCGGCCTCCCGCCTGCGGTCTGCGGCCGTCTGGGCGCCATCGCCGCGGCGGAGATCATCAGCCATGTCGGCGCCCGGCCGGAGGTGAACCTGCGCGAGCTGGTCGCTTCGAAGGGCGTTCTGTAAGCGCGAATTGCGCGTCAATTCGCGATCACGTTGCCGGCCGCGTTGCATTCTGCAACTGCGGCCGGTTCCGTTCTGGCCTAGTTGAGCTGATCGTCCACCACCGGCCGTTCCGGAACGGTGATCCTGGCGCACAGCAGCGCCAGCGCCGTCCCGCTGTCGGGGGCGGCCACCGCCCAGCGTTCCGGGCGGTCGGGCCGGGGGACGGTGAGCAGCCACAGCCGGTCCTTGTCGCCGAACCGTTCGTTCAGCAGCGTGTATTCCCTGAGGCCGTGACGGCGAAGCTCGTTCAGCCGGCTCTGCAGCTCCGTCGCCTGCGCGGCGCGCACGGCGATCGCCTCTTCGGTCCGGCGCAGTTCGGCCTCGTTGCGGCGCATGTCGCGGCGCAGCGCCTCGGTGGTCTGCGTCAGCTCCGTCCGTCCCTGGCGCAGCTGCGACTTGCGGCGCTGGACCGCGGCGACCCGGTGGCCGATCCGGATGACCGATACGGTGATCCAGCTGAGGCAGGCCAGCAGGATCACCATCTCCAGGCCGTGCAGCAGCGGCGCGTCCGACGTCATCGCCGCATCCCCCGTGTCGTGCCGTCCGCGCGCAACCTTCCGCCCCTCCGTTCCTCCGGCATGCTCCTTGCTGCGTGCCTGCCGGCGGTTCAGCAACGGACGTGCCAAGGGCAAGCATGAAGGCAAGAGGGATGGTGCGGTGATGGAGGCGGTGCGGACGATCCTCGACTCGGTGGTTCCGCTGGTGGCAGCGCTGGCGGTGCTGTGCCACCTGAGCTGGGTCGGCTTCCGCCGCGGCTGGGAACGTGCGGCCGGGCTGGAGCGGCTGCGGCGCTCGGTTCTGCCGCTGAAGGAGCGCCGGCGCGCGGAGGCGGAGGCGCTGGCCGATTTGATCTGCCGGCTGGAGGAGGCGAAGGGCCGCCTGTCCGCCGCCGAACAGCGGGTCAACCATCTCCAGCGCCAGATCGACACGCTGGACAAGGAGCCGCCGGTGTTCCTGCACATCCTCGGCACCCCCGCCGCCAACCGGCGTGGTTTCCGGGCGGAGGTGCAGTACGACACCACCGTCGCCGCCGCCGCCCGCGCCGCCGGGAAGCCGGTGAACCCGGCCTGGCGCTATGGCAATCGGATCGTGGTGCATGCGTTGGACGTGCAGTCCGCCCGGCGCGAGGCCGAACATGTCTTTCCCCACAAGGCGGGGTATCAGGTGTTCTTCCACGCGGCGGTGTCCTGAGGTCTAAAGCGAATTTGCATTCGCTTTGGAGTCACTTGACCTCATTCGCCGGTCGGGCTTCGGCCGCATGAGCGGCCGGGACCGCCGTCGCGGCCCAAAGCGGATTGCAATCCGCTTTAGCCCCAAAGGCCGGTGCTGCGGTCTTCCGCCACCGCGCCGGCTCGGGTAAGCTGCCGGTCCCGCCGCTTCCGACAGATCGCCCCTCCATGCAAGTCTACCTGCCGATTGCCGAGATGTCGGTCAACGCGCTGCTGGTGCTCGGCATGGGCTGGCTGGTGGGCTTCCTGTCGGGAATGTTCGGGGTGGGCGGCGGATTCCTGATGACGCCGCTGCTGATCTTCATTGGCGTTCCCCCGGCCATCGCCGTCGGCACCCAGGCCAACCAGCTGGTGGCCGCCAGCGTGTCGGGCGTGCTCGCCCACTGGCGGCGCGGCAATGTCGACGTGAAGCTGGGCGTCGTGATGCTGGGCGGTGGCGTTGTCGGCACCGCGGTGGGGGTGTGGATCTTCGGCATCCTCCAGCGGCTGGGCCAGATCGACATCGCCATCACCCTGTCCTACGTCTTCTTCCTGGGCACCATCGGCGGAATGATGCTGGTGGAGAGCAGCCGCGCCATCCTGCGCCGCCGCGCGCCGACGGCGAAGCGCGGCAAGCTGCACCGCCACATCTGGCTGCACGGCCTGCCCTTCAAGATGCGGTTCCAGCGCTCCAAGCTCTACATCTCCGCCCTGCTGCCGGCAGGGATCGGGGCGGTCGGCGGCATGCTGGTGGCGATCATGGGCATCGGCGGCGGCTTCCTGCTGGTGCCGGCGATGATCTATCTGCTGAACATGCCCGCCGGTCTGGTCGCCGGCACCTCGCTGTTCCAGATCATCTTCACCACCGCGGCGGCGACCCTGCTGCAGGCCGCCACCAACCAGACCGTGGACGCCATGCTGGCGCTTCTTCTGCTGATCGGCGGCGTGGTCGGCGCGCAGTTCGGCACCAAGGCCGGCAGCCGCCTGCGCGGCGAGAACGCCCGGCTGGCGCTGGCGACGATCGTTGTGGCGGTTGCGCTGAAGCTGGCCTTCGACCTGTTCTCGCGTCCCGACGACCTGTTCACCCTGACCATGGGGGTGCGGTGATGGCCGGCTCGGGCAAACGCAGGCTGGTCCAGGGCGTGGCGGCGCTGGCCGGGCTGCTGCTGGGCGGCACGGTGGCGGCGACGGTGTGGGCGCAGCAGCTGGTCGCCGACCTGTCCAGCCACCTGATCGCCATCACCACCGGATTCACGGGCACGGAGGTCGTGCTGTTCGGCACCACCGACGGGGCGGGCGACGTCGCCATCGTCGTCACCGGTCCGCGGGCGCCCGCCACCGTCCGCCGGAAGGAGCGGGTGGCCGGCATGTGGATGAACACCGACAGCCTGCGCTTCGATCAGGTGCCCAGCTTCTACACGGTGGCGGTCAGCCGCCCGCTCGACCAGCTGGTCGGCCGCCCGGTGCTGGAGCGCCACCAGCTCGGCCTGCCGCAGCTGCAGCTGCCGGCCGACGCCACCCTGCCGCCGGAACAGCTTGCCGCCTACCGCAGCGCGCTGATCCGCAACAAGCAGCGCGAGGGGCTGTACGCCATCTCCATGGGACAGGTCGCCTTCCTGGGCGAGCGGCTGTTCCGCACCAACATCTATTTTCCGGCCAATGTCCCGACCGGGCTGTACAATGTCGAAGCCTTGCTGATTCGTGACGGCGACGTGGTCAGCGCCCAGACCACGCCGCTGGTGGTGTCCAAGATCGGGTTCAGCGCCGAAGTGTCGGACTTCGCCCGCAACCGCCCGGTCACCTACGGGGTGGCCGCCGTCATCGGCGCCATCGCGGCCGGCTGGGCGGCCGGCGCCGCATTCCGCCGGGTCTAAGCCGAGAGGGTAACCGAGATGACCGACGCGACGCAGACTCCCCCGCCCGTGCGCATCTTCCTGGTGGTGGTCGACGACAGCCCCGAGCTGAAGGTGGCGCTGCGCTATGCCTGTCTGCGCGCCCGCAAGTCGGGCGGCAAGGTGGCGCTGCTGACCGTGCTGGAACAGGGCGAGATGCAGCACTGGCTGGCGGTGGAGAACCTGATCCGCGAGGAACAGCGCGCCGAGGCGGAGCAGAAGCTGCAGAAGCTGGCACGCGAGGTCAACCAGCTGACCGGCACCCTGCCGGCGCTCTATGTCCGCGAAGGCAACCGGCTGGAGGAGGTGCTGGCCCTGATCGCGGAGGAGCCCAGCATCTCCATCCTCGTCCTCGCCGCCGGCACCGACCCGGAAGGTCCCGGCCCGCTGATCTCCTACTACACCGGCCGCGGGCTTGGGCGCCTGCGCATCCCGCTGACCATCGTCCCCGGCGGCCTCAGCAACGAGGCGCTCGACGCGATCACCTGACGCCACGCAGGTAAGGATAGCGGCGCATGCCGGATGCCGAATACCCACACAGCCCGGGTCCTTGATCCGCCCGGCGTTTCGGCCCAAATTTCCCCCAATCGTGCCGCGGCCCAATCCCGGGCGCGCCGGCGGTTCCATTCCGCCGCCGATGGAGGACCAGACCATGTTCATTCAGACCGAGCAGACGCCCAACCCGGCGACTCTCAAGTTCCTGCCGGGGCGTGACGTGCTCGGACGCGGCACCGCCGACTTCACCAGCCGCGAGGATGCCGCCCGTTCGCCGCTCGCCCAGCGCCTGTTCGAGATCGAGGGCATCGTCGGCGTGTTCCTGGGTGCCGACTTCATCACCATCACCAAGACCGACGCGCGCGACTGGTTCCTGCTGAAGCCGTCGATCCTCGGCGTCATCATGGAGCATTTCACCGCCGACCGCCCGGTCCTGCTGGAGGACGGCGGCGACGGCCATGCCGCGGCGTCCAACGCCGACGACGAGGAGATCGTCGAGCAGATCAAGGAGCTGCTGGACACCCGCGTCCGCCCGTCGGTCGCCCAGGACGGCGGCGACATCACCTTCCAGGGCTTCGAGAAGGGCGTGGTCTATCTGGCGATGAAGGGGGCCTGCTCCGGCTGCCCCAGCTCCACCGCCACGCTGAAGCACGGCATCGAGAACATGCTGCGCCACTACATCCCTGAAGTGGTCGAAGTCCGCGCCGTCCAGTAAGGTCCGCCTGTCTATGACGCCGGCCCGCCCTTGATGCGGCGGGCCGGCATTCCCATGCTGGCTGGATGATCATCTCCGCCAGCTACAAGACCGACATTCCCGCCTTCTACGGGCGCTGGTTCCTGAACCGCCTGGACGCCGGCTTCTGCCGGATGGTCAATCCCTATGGCGGCCAGACCTACCGCATCGACCTGACCCGTCCGGCGGTCGATGGATTCATCTTCTGGACCAAGAATCTTGGACCGTTCCTCGGCGCGCTCGACAGCGTGGCGGAACGGGGTTTTCCCTTCGTCGTGCAGTACAGCGTCACCGGCCTGCCGACCGCGCTGGAACGCTCGGTCCCCACCTGGGAGACCGCCGTCGGCCATATGGAGCGGGTGCGCGACCGCTGGGGGCCGCGTGCGGCGGTCTGGCGCTACGACCCCATCGTGCTGACCGACGCCACACCGCCACACCGGCACCGCGAGACCTTCGCCACCATCGCCCGCTCGCTGCGCGGGGTCACCGACGAGGTGGTGGTGTCTTTTCTGCAGCCCTACCGCAAAACCGCCCGCAACCTCGCCGCCGCCGGCATCGGCTGGCGCGACCCGGAGGCGGGGGAGAAGCGCGCGTTGTTGGCGGATCTGGCCGGGATCGCGGCGGGGGAGGGGGTGGCGCTGACCCTCTGCACCCAGCCGGAGCTGGCGGACACCCCAGGCACGGTGCCGGCCCGCTGCGTCGATGCGGTGCGGCTGTCGGACGTGGCAGGCTATGCCGTGGCGGCGCGGGAGAAGGGCAACCGTCCCGGCTGCCTGTGCGCCGAAAGCCGCGACATCGGCGACTACGACAGCTGTCCGCACGGTTGCGTCTACTGCTACGCTGTCGTCGACCGTGGCAAGGCCCAGCGGCGCTTCGCTGCGCATGACCCGGCGGGGGAGTTTCTGGTGGCGCGGCGGATGCCCCCTCCCTAACCCTCCCCCGCCTGCGGCGGGGGAGGGTTAGGGAGGGGCAAAGCGCTGGATAACTTACGGACAGACCTTCCGCACCGTCTCCACCAGCTTTTCCGGATTGAACGGCTTCACCAGCCAGCCGGTGGCGCCGGCTTCGCGGCCGGCGGTCTTCTTGGCGGGGTCGGCTTCGGTGGTCAGCAGCAGCACCGGGGTCGCGCGGTTGGTGGCCGAGGCGCGGATGGCGCGGGTCAGGGCCAGCCCGTCCAGGCCCGGCATGTTCAGGTCGGTGATGATGCAGTCGAACTTGCGCTGGTTGACCAAGGCCAGACCGGCATTGCCGTCCGACGCCTCCGCCACCTCATAGCCGGCGCCTTTCAGCGTGAAGCCGACCATGTCGCGGATGGTCTTGGAATCGTCGACGGTCAGGACGCTCTTGGGCATTGGGGGCGGCTCCGGTTGCTCGGCCGAAAAGATCGTACGGAAGGCCTAGGCAATTTCCCTCCGACCGTCAACCGGTAGCATCCCCAATTCCGCAAACGCGAAGATCCCGGCCCACCAGCATCGCCGCGGCACCGGGATCTTTGTAGAAGCTATATCTTTACGCCTTCGTATCGACGTGCTGCCCACCGGCGTCACCGCCCTTGGCGACGCCGACCATCGCCTCGCGCAGCAGGCGGCCATGGATGGTGTAACCGGGCTGCAGGACCTGGACGACGGTGCCGGCGGCCTTGCCGGTGTTCTCGATCTCGAACATCACCTGATGGAAGTTCGGGTCGAACGGCTCGCCGGCCGGGTCCAGCTTCTTGATGCCGGCGCGGTCGAAGGCGGCGAACAGCTGGCGCTCGGTCGCCTCGACGCCGACGGCGAGGCCCTTCAGCATCTCGTCCTGCTCGCGGCCCTCGGCCGGGACGGCGTCCAGCGCGCGGCGCAGGTTGTCGGCGACCGACACCAGCTCCTTGGCGAAACTGGACACGGCGAACTTGCTGGCGTCCTCGCGGTCGCGCTGGGCACGGCGGCGGGTGTTCTCCGTCTCCGCCATGGCGCGCAGAAGCTGGTCCTTCAGGCTGGCGACCTCCGCCTCCAGCTTGGCGACGCGGTCCTCGGGCGAACCGGCATCGGCACCATTGGGGGCACCGTTGGCGGCGGCCGTGTTGGCGGTCTCGGCGGTGGCCTCGGTCGGCTCCACGGTGGCGTCGGCGGGCTTGTTCTGCTCTTCGCTCATGGTTTTCTCAATTCTTGCTTGGTCAGTACGGCGGGGAGTGAGGCGGGTGGGGCGAGGGCGGTCAGCCGATCAGCCGGCTGACCACCTTGGCGGTGTAGTCCACCAGCGGAATGATGCGGGCGTAGTTGATCCGGGTCGGGCCGATGACCCCGATGGCGCCGATCACCTGCTCGCGGCTGTTCTGGAAGGGAGAGATGATCATCGAACAGCCGGAGTGGTTGAACAGCACGTTCTCCGCCCCGATGAAGATCTGCACGCCGTCGCCGCGGCCGGTGGCGTCCAGCATGCGCAGCATCGTCTCCTTGGTCTCCAGCGCCTCGAACAGGGCGCGCACGCGCTCCAGGTCCGACAGGGCGGTGACGTCCTCCAGCAGGCGGGACTGGCCGCGGACGATCAACTGGCCGGCATTCGACCCGCCGCTGCCGGCCCAGGTGGCCAGCCCGGCGGCGACCACCTTGCGCGACAGCTCGTCCAGCTGGGTCTTCTGCTGTTCGATCTCCTGCAGGACCTCCTGCCGCGCCTCGTCCAGCGTGCGGCCGGCGAGCTTGGCGCTGAGGAAGTTCGACACCGTCTGCAGGGTGGAGGTGGGAACGCCCATCGGCACTTCGATCACCCGGTTCTCGACCAGCCCGTCCTCGTTCACGAGAACGACCAGGGCGCGGCCGGGGCCGAGCGACACGAATTCGATGTGCTTCAGCGGCCGGTCGGTCTTGGGCGCCACCACCAGGCCTGCGCAGTGCGACAGGCCGGAGAGCATGGTCGAGGCCTCGCCCAGCACGTCGGCGAAGGCGCGGCCGGAGGCGGCGCATTTCGCTTCGATCGAGGCGCGCTCGTCCTCGGTCAGCGACCCGATCTCCAGCAGGCCGTCGACGAACATGCGCAGGCCGGCGTCGGTCGGGATGCGGCCGGCGGAGGTGTGCGGGGCGTAGAGCAGCCCCTGCTCCTCCAGGTCGGCCATCACGTTGCGGATGGTCGCGGGCGACAAGGCCATGCCAAGCCGCCGCGAAATGGTGCGCGAGCCGACCGGTTCGCCGGACGCCACATAGGCGTCGACGATCAGCCGGAAGATTTCGCGCGATCGCTGGTTCAGCTCGTTGATCATGGACGTCTGGCGGTCTTTTCTGGGCCGTCGTTTCGCACTTGGCCGACGCGGATCGGGAATCCCGTCGACCGGTCCGAATTTAGGCAGGTCCAACCGCCGAATCAACGTGCGGGGCGAAGAAGCCCTGCGGCCTTGCGACCGCCCTTACTGCTCCGACAGGAAGGCGCGGTACTGGGCGCCGATGGCGCCGACCGCCGCCTCGTACAGGCGCTGGCCGTGTTCGGGGCGGGCAAGGCCGGGAGCGGAGCCGATGCGGCCGTCCGGGTAGCGGCGGCGGAAGTCGCGGGCGTCGTGGAAGCCGCCGGCCGGCGCCTGTTCCGGCTCCATCGCCGCGGTCTTGATCGAATCTGGATAGGCGTATTGGGTGACCGACACCTCGCTGGGGGTGGCGTGCGAGCCTTCCTTGCCCTGGTACAGCTCGCGCGACAGGCGGCCGACCTCGCCGTTCTCCCACCAGTTCACCAGGGTGCAGCGCAGGTCCGGCGCGTCGCGGCCGCGCAGCGCCCGGTTCTCCGCATAGATCTCGTAGAAGGCGGCGCGCAGCGTGGCGATGTTGCCGCCATGGCCGTTGACGAAGAAGAAGCGCTCGAACCCGTGTTCGGCCAGCGAGCCGACATAATCGCGCAGCACCGCGATCAGCGTCGACGGCTTCAGCGTCATCGAGCCGGGGAACTCCATGTGATGGACGGCCATGCCGACCGGGATCGTCGGGCCGACCAGGGCGCCGGTGGCGTCGCCGACCCCCTTCGCGATGAACTCGGCGCAGATGGCGTCGGTGCCGACCAGCCCGTTCGGCCCGTGCTGCTCGGTCGAACCGATCGGCATGATGATGCCCTTGGAGGTCTTCAGGTAGGCCTCGACCTCGGCCCAGGTGCTCAGGTGAAGCTGCACGGTGGCGGATCCTTTTCGACGATGCGTGCCGGGAATGCGGCCGCGAATGCGTTCGCCCTCATGTTAGGCGGCCGACCGGCCGCGGCAACCGTTCCCTGCGCCGGGCGGGCATGCCGGGGACGGGGAGGCGGCGGATACACATCCGGCACCGGCATCCCGCGCTGGCGCAATGATATGGCAATGACTACAATCGCGTGCATTCAGCCCGTACGGGCGTCTCTTCCGGGGTGAATTGGTGGTTGCGCGCATCAACACGGTGGCGTTCCAGGGCATTGAGGTGCTGGGGATCGACGTCCAGGTCCAGATGTCCGGGGGAATCGTCGCCTTCACCGTCGTCGGCCTGCCCGACAAGGCGGTGGGCGAAAGCCGGGAGCGGGTGCGCGCCGCGCTGCATGCGCTGGGGCTGGCGCTGCCGGCCAAGCGCATCACCGTCAACCTCGCCCCGGCCGACGTGCTGAAGGAGGGAAGCCATTTCGACCTGCCGATCGCGCTCGGCCTTCTGACGGTGATGGGGGTGCTGCCGGATGCGGAGATCGCCCGCTATGTGGCGCTGGGCGAACTCGCGCTGGACGGCGCCCTTACCCCGGTGGCCGGCGTGCTGCCCGCCGCCATTGATGCGCTGGCCAACGATCGCGGCCTGATCTGCCCGGCTGCCTGCGGCGGGGAGGCGGCATGGGCCGGTCCCGATCTGGACGTGCTGGCGCCGGCCAACCTGCTGGCGCTCATCAACCATTTCAAGGGCACCCAGGTGCTGACCCCGCCCAAGCCGCGGCTGCAGGAACAGGACGCGCCGCCGCCCGACCTACGCGACGTGAAGGGCAACGAGACCGCAAAGCGGGCTCTGGAGGTCGCCGCCGCCGGCTCGCACAATCTGTTGATGATCGGTCCGCCCGGATCCGGCAAATCGATGCTCGCCGCCCGCCTGCCCGGCCTGCTGCCGCCGCTCGACCCGGCGGAGGCGCTGGAGGTGTCGATGATCCACAGTGTCGGCGGGCTGCTGGAGGAGGGACGGCTGCTGCGCCAGCGCCCCTACCGCGCTCCGCACCAGTCCGCCAGCCTGCCGGCGCTGGTCGGCGGCGGCACGCGGGCCAAGCCGGGGGAAATCTCCCTGGCACACCAGGGCGTTCTGTTCCTCGACGAGTTGCCCGAGTTCCCGCGCCCGCTGTTGGAGGCGTTGCGTCAACCGCTGGAGACCGGCAAGGCGGTGGTCAGCCGCGCCAACCACCATGTGACCTATCCGGCGCGCGTGCAGCTGGTGGCGGCGATGAACCCCTGCCGCTGCGGCCATCTCGACGACGCCTCGCTCGCCTGCGCCCGCGCGCCGAAATGCGCCATGGAGTATCAGTCGAAAATCAGCGGGCCGCTGTTCGACCGCATCGACCTGCACATCGACGTGCCGGCGGTCAGCCCCGCCGACCTCAGCCTGCCGCCTCCGGCGGAAGGAAGCGCCGAAATCGCTGCCCGCGTCGCCGTCGCCCGCGCCATCCAGGCGGAACGCTATGGCGGCTTCGGTCCTTACCCGGCCGGCCGGGCGGTGCGGACGAACGCCGAGGCGGACGGCGAACTGCTGGAAACGGTGGCCTCGCCCGACGCCCCCGGCCGCGCCCTGCTGACCGAAGCGGCGGAGCGGCTGAAACTGTCGGCCCGCGGCTACCACCGGGTGATGCGGGTGGGGCGGACGCTGGCCGACCTGGATGGGATGGAGGGGGTGAAGCGCCGCCACATCGCCGAGGCGCTGAGCTATCGGCGGATCGCGCCGGGGCGGTGAGGGGCTGATTCTCGGTGAGGTTAGACCCCCACCTATCCTCCCCCGCCCTCGCGGGGGAGGGACTGCCGCCGCACATTTGCAAAGCTCCGGAAGCTCCCTCCCCTGCCCAGCGGGGGAGGGAAGGGGCCCAGGCGTGAGCCTGGGAAGGGTGGGGGCAACCGCAGCCGGCACTCCCCCCACCGTCAATCACGGCCGCTCGAACACCGGCGGCTTGGCCGCTCCCGGACAGACGGTGGCCGGCACGGACTCCTGCTCGACGAAGGTGACCGCGGCGGCCATGGCGCAATCCTCACTGGAGGTCACGATGTGGCTGGCGGCGCGGAAGACCAGATGGCGGCTCTTGGGCAGGGTGGCGGCGGCGCGGTCGCCCCATTCCGACGGGGTGACCGGGTCGTAGGCGCCGGACAGCAGCAGGACCGGAACCGGGCTGGCGACCGGCAGCCGTTCGGCCGCTTCCTGGTGGCCGGCGTGCCACAGGCGGCAGACGCGCTGGCCGGGATCGTCGGTGGCGACGAGGCCGTAGGGCGCATAGCGGCGGGCATTGTCGGCGCGCTTCAGCGGTTCGGCGCTGTTGACCGATTCCCGGCACTCGGTGGAGAAGACCAGCCCGTCGGCGATTTCCGGGTCGCCCAGCCAGTTGGTCGGCGCCCATTCCGCCAGGGTCGCATACTGGCCGCGGGCGGCGCGGTCGATGATGGTCGGCACGAGGGGGACCGCCTCGCTGATCGCCAGGGCTTCGAGCCCGGCGGCGATCGCCATCCCGCCGGTCATCCGCAAGGCGCGGCGTGTCTCGTGGTCGCCGACGACCATGTCGACCGGGTTGCGCTCCAGCCGCTCCACCAGATCGAGGAAACGCTTTTCCAGATCGGGGAAGGCCGACCGGCAGCCGCGGTTGGCGGCGCAATCGTCGAACAGCCGGCGGTAGGCCCGCTGCGCCAGCCAGGCGGCTTCCTCCTGCGCGTTGACGTCGGGCGGATAGACGCTGTCGAACACCGCGGTGCGGACACGGGCGCCCTGCCGTCGCAGAATCTCCAGCCCGACCCGCGTGCCGTAGGACACCGCGAACAGGTTGATCCGCTGGGCGCCCAGTGCGGTTGCGATGTCCAGCGCATCCTCCGCCGCGACGGGGGTGGAGAACTGGGTGCCGTCCAGCCCGGCCGCCGTCAGCCGGGCGGCGCAGGCGCTGACCGCCGTCCGTTCCGCCGCCGCCCGTTGTTCGCGCGTCAGCGGCCGGGTGCCGCGGGTGGGGGCGACGCCGTCCAGTTCAGGACAGTCGGTGTCCGGCTCCGCCCGGCCGACGCCGCGCGGATCGAACAGGATCAGGTTGCGGGTACGGCGGAAGGGGGCCGACAGCTCCCACCACACCTCCATCCGCTCTTCCGTCGCCTCGCCGCTGCCGAAGGGGGAAGCGCCGGGGCCGCCCTCCAGGAACAGCACGGGGTCGGGGGCCGCCTGGCGCGCGGTGCTGAGCAGGACGGCGACCGGCAGGCGCATGCTGCGGCTGTTGGGACGGTCGCGCCGCTCCGGAACCGCCACCGTTCCGCACAAGGCCGCCTCGCCCTCCGGCACGGTGAACCAGCAGGGACCCGGGGTGAAGCGCGCCTCCGCCGCCGCCGGACCGGTCCACAGCGCCGCCGTCATCGCCGCCGTCATCGCGACGGCCATCGTCACCGCCCGCAGCGTCAGGGCGGAGCGCACCGCTTTCGGCCATAGGGGGGGAAGGGCGATCAACACGAATGGACGATCCGGAACCGATGGATAGGGAGCCGATGGACGGAGTACCGCCGAAGGCGTTTGTCGACGGCTTTGTTTGACCGACCAGCCCCCCGCTTGTCCAGAGGCGCCCGCCGCCATCCCGCCCGCTGGCGAAACCGCGCGCGAGAGGTGCCGATTTGCCACAGGCGTGCGGCAATGGTCACGCCGCTCCCAAATGGACGGGCCGGTTTACCGACGGACAGGTTGACGGAACACATCCGATAGCGGAACTATTTCGCCTCCAGAAGCCCCGACGGTCGGGGCCTTTCAGGCAAAGGAGCAGATCATGCCGACCTTGTGGACGGCGTTGCGGAGCCGCTGGCTCGATTCCGGGGCATCCTCCGGGCCGGGCCGATTGTGCGACCACCTGCGGCGCGACATCGGACTGGCGGACGGAGAGGCCGGGGACGGCGAAGAGCCTCCACCCGCGTGCCGCCTTCCGCCTTTTCACATCCGCGATCGGAACCTATCGGACGCGCGGACATTTTTGACCTTGCAACCGTACCGCTGAGCGGCGATACCGGATCCGCCGGTCTCTCACGCCGGCATCACTCAACCCCTGGAGAGTATCGATGAAAGCCATCGTAACCACCGCCTGGACTCGCCGATCGGGCGATCCGGCCGTCACTGCCGCCAATCATGCCCAGCCGGTCCGCCTTCTTCCCGCACCCTTCGAACGTGAATTCCGGATATCGAGAGGATCCCATGTGTGTCTTTCTGGGTTTTTGCGGTCACCGTCTCTTCGTTGAACACGCCCGCTGGGCATCGCCGGCCGGGTCCTTCGACCTGAGGCGTGAAAACGGAGAAGTCATCCTATGGCTTGGACGCCTGAACATCATCTACACACCGGCCCGTTGGGGACCACCCTCCCGCGCTGCATAGCGCGCGGCGCCGCGGAGACCTGCTGAATGCCGGCCCGCGTTCGTCATGACGAGGTCCTTACCGTCGTCCAGGTGCTTGAGGCGTTCCGCAAGCTCGACCCCGATCTGCCCATCCAGTATGCGCTGAGTTTCATGACCATCGCGCAGAGCGAAGGCATTTCCATCGGCGAACTGGCGGAACGCCTGGGCATTGCCCAATCCTCCGCGTCGCGCAACGTCGCGGCGCTCAGCCGCTGGCACAGCTTCGGCAAGGCCGGCCTCGATCTGGTGCAGGCGCAGGAAGATCCGCGCGAGCGCCGCCGCAAGATCGTCACCCTGACCGACAAGGGCCGCGAGTTCCTGGACGCGTTGCGCGCCATCGTGAACCCGCCCGACCAGCGCCGCCCCGCCAAAACCGCCTGATCTCCGCTTTCAGGCGACTCCGTTCAGCGCCGTGCGCAGCATCCGCACGAGCGTGCGCACCGCAAGTTCCTGCCGTTCCAAACTCAGGCCGCCGAAGCGGCGCAGCGTTGCCGCCCGTTCGGGCAGCGGCGGCATGTGGAAGAAGCCGTAGGGGATATCCAGGTCGGCGCTCTCGATGATGTGGCGCGCCCGGTAGAACAGATGGTTGCCGAGGAAGCCGCCGGAGAAATCGCCGAAGGTCACCGGCAGCCCGGCCATCGACAATTCCCGCATCACCCGCGGCACCGGCAGGGTGCTGCCATAGGCGGTCGGCCCGTCCGGCACGATGTCGGCGTGTTCGCGCACCGTACCGGCGGCATCGGCCAGCGGGCTTTCGTCGCGGTTCCAGGCCAGACGTTCCAGCCGGATGTAATCGCTCGCTTCCCAATAGGCGAAGCCGAGCGCCGCCAGCGGCCGGTGTTCGGCCAGCAGCTCGGCGAAGGCTTCGCCGCAGGCGTCATAGAGAGGGGGCAGGGTGGCGGTGACGACCCCCGGCTCTCCCGAAAGCCGGTCCATCAGCAGGGCGGTCGGGTCGGCTGCCCAGGGATGCCCGGCGGGAGAGTGATCCGCTTCGCCGTTCGGGGGGAGCCCGAACGGCGCGAAGCCGGTGATCAGGATGGGAGCCGTCACGCGCAGGGCATCCTTACGGCCGCAGCAGGCCGATGATGTCCTTCACGTCGTTCAGGTTCTTCTCCGCGATGGCGGCGGCGCGCTCGCCGCCCTTCTTCAGCAGCCGGTCGATCTCCGCCTTGTCGGCCAGCAGGTCCTTCATGCGGGTGGTGATCGGCGCCAGCTTGTCCACCGACAGGTCGACCAGCGACTTCTTGAAGTCGGAGAACTGCGCACCCGCGAACTGCGCCAGCACCTGCTCGCGCGACTGGCTGGCCAGCGCGCCGTAGATGGTGACGAGGTTGTCGGCCTCGGGACGGGCCTCCAGTTCGGTCACGGTTTCCGGCAGCGGCTCCGGGTCGGTCTTCGCCTTGCGGATCTTCTGCGCGATGGTGTCGGCGTCGTCGGTCATGTTGATGCGCGAATATTCGGACTCGTCCGACTTCGACATCTTCTTCTTGCCGTCGCGCAGGCTCATCACCCGCGTCGCCTCGCCCAGGATCTGCGGCTCGGGCAGCGGGAAGAACTCGGTCTCGTAACGGCGGTTGAAGGCGCCGGCGATGTCGCGCGCCAGTTCCAGATGCTGCTTCTGGTCCTCGCCCACCGGCACATGGGTGGCCTTGTACAGCAGGATGTCGGCGGCCATCAGCGTCGGGTAGGCGTACAGGCCCAGATTGGCCATGTCCTTCTGCTTGCCGGCTTTTTCCTTGAACTGCGTCATGCGGTTCAGCCAGCCCAGCGGCGTGTGGCAGGACAGGATCCAGCCCAGCTCGGCATGGCCGGAGACGACCGACTGGTTGAACAGGATGTTCTTGTCCGGGTCGATGCCGGCGGCGATGTAGGCCGCGGCGACCTCGCGGATGTTGTTGCGCAGGACTTCCGGGTCCTGGTCGATGGTCAGTGCGTGCAGGTCGACGACGCAGAAGATGCACTCGTAGCTGTTCTGCAGTTCCACCCAGTTGCGCAGCGCCCCCAGATAGTTGCCGAGGTGAAGCTGCCGGGTCGGCTGCATGCCGGAGAAAATGCGGTTCACGGGTGGTCTCGCTCGAAAACTCTGGGAGGCGGCAGTTATCGCCCCCCGAAGTCCGCCGGTCAAGGCGCGCAGCGCTCACGGCTGGCGTCCGCGCGCATCGTCGCGGGCGGGTGGCGCCGGTTGTATTGGCTGCGCCTATGCGCTACCGCCGCGTTCGTGTGGTCGGGAGGTGGCGGACCCGCCGCCCCCGCCACACGAGAAGGTGATGAAGGATGAGAGAGATCCTTACCCTTCTGGTCCTGATCCTGGAGATCATCAAGCGCGTGCTTGATATTCTCCGCGGTTAGGCTGGACCAGGGAACGGCGGGGAAGCAGCCCGCCGTTCCCACGGTTCAAGGTAATATCAACCGTCATGCCCTGCAAGGGTATGAGGGCTTCATCTTCCCGAGAAAATTGCACAAGACCTCGTTGCGTTCCCGCGCGCCATATCCTTACTTGGCAGCGCGGCGGCGCTCGATGGCGTCCCACAGCAGGGCTTCCAGCTGCACGCCGTTCAGGCGGTTGATCTCCTGGATGCCGGTGGGAGAGGTGACGTTGATCTCGGTCATGTAGTCGCCGATCACGTCGATGCCGACGAAGACCAGGCCCTTCTCGCGCAGCACCGGACCGATGGCGGCGCACATCTCGCGCTCGCGCGCGGTCAGTTCGGTCTTCCTGGCGCTGCCGCCGGCGTGGAAGTTGGCGCGGGCTTCGCCCTCCAGCGGCATGCGGCTGACCGCGCCCACCGGCTCGCCGTCGACCAGGATGATGCGCTTGTCGCCCTGTCGGATCTCCGGCAGGTACTTCTGTACGATCACCGGCTCGCGGTAGAGCTGGGTGAACAGTTCCAGCAGCGAGCCCAGGTTCTCGTCGTCGGGCTTCAGGTGGAAGACGCCGGCGCCGCCGTTGCCGAACAGCGGCTTGACGATGATGTCCTTGTGCTCCGCCCGGAAGTCCAGGATCGCTTGCTTGTCGCTGGTGATCAGCGTCGGCGGCATCAGGTCGGGGAACTTGGTGATGAACAGCTTCTCCGGCGCGTTGCGCACCTCGGCCGGGTCGTTGATCACCAGCACCTTGGGCTGCACATGCTCCAGCAGATGGGTGGAGGTGATGTAGGCCATGTCGAAGGGCGGGTCCTGCCGCAGCAGGATGACGTCCATCGTCGACAGGTCGGTCATCACCGGTTCGCCCAGCGTGTAGTGGGCGCCGCGCTGGCGCACCACCGTCATCTCGCGGACGCGGGCGGTCAGACGGTTGCCGGTCAGGATCAGGTCGCGCGGGTGGTAGTGGTACAGGCGATGGCCGCGCTTCTGCGCCTCCAGCGCCATCATGAAGCTGGAATCGGTGTCGATGTTGATCGACTCGATGGGGTCCATCTGGAAGGCGACGGCGAGGCTCATGACGGGTCTCCGGACCTCTGCAAACGGGGTCAGTTCAGGCGGTTCTTCAACTGCTGGATCAGCGAGGCGGTCTGGTGGCGGTGATGGTCGTCGCCGGTCAGCGCCATGAAGGTCTCCAGCGCGGTGATTGCATCCTTCAGGTTGCCGGCATGGGCCTCCAGAAGGCCGGTCTCGCGCCACAAAGACGGTTCGTGCGGAGCGAACAGGCGCATCGCTTCCAGCACCTCCAGCGCCTTCGGCACCTCGTGCGCCGACAGGTGGCGCAGCTTGATGTTGTTCTGCAGGCGCAGCAGCACGTCGCGGTTCGACACCGGCTGGTAATGGCCGGGCTCCAGCTCGGCGGCGCTGCCGGCGGTGGCCTTCAGCAGGTCGCGCAGGTCGACGACGCTGCGGGTCTGCCCCTCGTTGAAGGGATCGATGATGGCGCGGGCGCCGTCCTTCTCGATGCGGACGAGGAAATGGCCGGGGAAGTTCAGTCCCACCATCGGCCAGCCCTGCGAGCGGGCGGCGTGCATATAGAGGATGCCGAGCGCCACCGGCAGGCCGCGCCGGCGGTCGATCACCCGCAGCAGGTTGGCGTTCTGCAGGTCATCGTAGGTGTCGTGGTCGCCGGAATAGCCGTGGCGCCCGCCGATCACCGCATGCAGATGGGCGATGCGTGCTTCCAGGCTGTCTTCCGTGCGATCCTGCGCCGCGACGCGGGCGGCCAGATCCTCGACGATGGCGCGGATATGGGCGCGGTAGGGGGCAAGATCGGCGTTCGGCAGCTCCAGCGCGCCCAGCGCCAGGGCGGCTTCGGCCAGATCAATCTCGTCGTCCGGCTGGTCGCCGATGCGGCGCAGGATATCGCGGGCTTCCGCGCGGTTGCTCAAGACTGTCGCCCCCTCAAATTCGTCCCCTCACAGTCTCCAGGCATCGACCAGATGACGGGGCCAGGCCCAAGGGGTAACGAGCATCACGTCGAAGCGCAAGACATAGCCGGCATAGCGCGGGTTGGCGCCCAGGAAGGCATGGGCGGCACGGGCCAGCCGGCCGCGCTGCCGGGCGTTCAGCGCCTCGTTGGCGGTGTCCCAGTCACCCCGCGCCTTCACCTCGACGATGGCGATGGTCTTTCCGCGCCTGGCGACGATGTCGATCTCGCCCATCGGCGTGCGCAGGCGGCTGGCCAGGATGCGGTAGCCGCGCAGCCGCAGCGACAGGCGGCACAGCGCCTCCGCCCGGCGGCCCAGGCTTTCCGCCCGCAGGCGCCGCGCATCCAGGTCGGTCATTTCGTCTTCTCCTCGCGCTGCAGTTCCAGCGCGCGGGCATAGACGGTGCGCTTGTGCTGACCGGTGCGGGCGGCGACGTCGGCGGCGGCGTCGCGCACCGACAGGCGGGTCAACGCCTCGCGCAGCAGGGCGTCGACGTCGGCCTCGCCGGGCGTCGCCTCTTCCCCCGGCGGTCCGATGACCAGCACGACCTCGCCGCGCGGCGGGCCGGCCTCGGCGTAATGGGCGGCCAGTTCCGGCAGGGTGCCGCGCCGCACCTCCTCGTACAGCTTGGTCAGTTCACGGGCGACGGCGGCCTCGCGCGGGCCCAGGATCTCGGCCAGGTCGGCCAGCGACTCCGGCAGGCGCTGCGGCGATTCGAAGAAGACCAGCGTGGCGGGCACGCCCTTCAGCTCGCCGGCGGTGGCGCGGCGCGCGCTGCTCTTGTTCGGCAGGAAGCCCGCGAACAGGAAGCGGTCGGTCGGCAGGCCGGACAGCACCAGCGCCACCAGCGGGGCGGAGGCGCCGGGCAGGGTGGTCACCGCCACGCCTTCCGCCACGCACTCCCGCACCAGCTTGTAGCCGGGGTCGGAGACCAGCGGCGTGCCGGCATCGGTGACCAGCGCGATGGCCTCGCCCTTTTTCATGCGTTCGATCAGGACCGGACGCATCTTTGCGGCGTTGTGTTCGTGGTAGGAGACGAAGGGTGTGTGGATGCCGTGGATGCCCATCAGCTTGGCGGTGACGCGCGTGTCCTCGCAGGCGATGGCGTCGGCCCGCTTCAACGTGTCGAGCGCCCTGAGCGTGATGTCGGCGGCATTTCCGATGGGGGTAGCGACGACATGGAGTCCGCCCGCGAGTTTACTTGGCGCGGCGAGGGGGCTACCTTGAGCGCCGCTTTGAACCATGCCTTGGGTCTCGCCTTCGGTATCGGCGGCCGTTTCAGCAGATGTGGAGATGATTGGTGGCACGCTTGGCAACAGCTTTCTCACAGGGTCTGAAACGTCACGGCGTGGCAGCCTTGCTGGTCGCCGGCCTGTTGTCGGCCTGTTCGACTGTAAGCGCGCCGCCGCGGGTGGCACAAGCGCCGCAACCGGTTCCGGCTCCGGTAAATCCCCTGCCGGAGGCTGGACCGGTCAAGGTCGCCGTGCTGGTGCCGCTCAGCGGCCAGAGCGCCGCCATCGGACAGGCCATGCTGGACGCAGCGCAAATGGCGCTGTTCGACATGGCCGGCGACCAGTTGCAGCTTCTGCCGCGCGACACCAAGGGCACGCCGAACGGTGCGGCCGACGCCGCGCGCCAGGCGCTGGCCGAAGGCGCCCGCCTGATCGTCGGCCCGCTGTTCGCCGCCGACGTCGCCGCGGTGCGCCCGATCGCCCAGAATGCCGGCGTCGACGTGCTGGCCTTCACCAACGACGCCACCCAGGCCGGCAACGGCACCTATGTGATGGGCTTCGTCCCGGCCGATCAGGTCAGCCGCGTCGCCGGCTTCGCCCGTTCGCGCGGGGTGACGCGCTTCACCGTGCTGGCGCCGCGCTCCCCCTATGGCGACGCGGTGGTCAATGCCATGCAGGCCGTCGGCCCGCGGCTCGGCACCATGACCACGCAGGTCGAACGCTACGACCCGGCCGTCACTGACCTGTCGGTTCCGGCCAAGCAGGTCGCGCAGGTGACGCCGCAGCCGCAGGCGGTGATGCTGGCCGAAGGCGGTCAGCGCGCCCAGGGCATCGCCCAGGCGCTGGCGACGAACGGCGTGCAGCCGCAGCAGGTCAAGCTGCTGGGCACCGGCCTGTGGGACGACAGCTCGCAAGGCGCGCTGGGGCAGGAGCCGGCGCTGGTCGGCGCCTGGTATGCCGCCCCGGCGCCGCAGACCCGCGCCCGCTTCGAGTCGCAGTTCGAGCAGGTCTATGGCCGCAAGCCGCCGCGCATCGCGACGCTGGCCTATGATGCGACCTCCATCGCCGCGGTGCTGACCCGCAGCGGCGGCCCGGTGCCCTTCGACCGCATGGCGATGACCAACCCGAATGGCTTCGAGGGGCTGGACGGCCTGTTCCGCCTGCGCGCCGACGGCATGGTCGAACGCGGGCTGGCGGTGATGGAGATCACGCCCAACGGATCGCGCGTGGTCGACCCGGCGCCGCCGTCCTTCGAGATGCTGGGGCAGTGAGGTGATGGTCCCTCTCCCGCCGGGGAAGAGGGTTGAAGGAAATGCGCCGCGGCCGTCATTGGGACGAGCCGCGGCGTTTTCGTATCTCAGGTAAGGATACTCGGGGATCGCCGCTGTGCGTCCCCCTCATCCCGACCCACTCTCCAGGGGGAGAAGGGAAAACCTCGAGGGCGGGAGAGGGCGTTTGACGCCCTATCCTTACTTACGCCCGTGCCCGCAGATAGGGGGTCAGGCGCCATTCGGCGAACTTGATCAGGCGGGTGGCGACGAAGTTCAGCACCAGATAGATCGCCCCGGCGACGATGAACAGCTCGAAGACCGCGAAGGTCTGGGCGATCATCCGGCGGGCGATGCCGGTGACCTCCATCAGCGTGATGGTGCTGGCGAGCGAGGTCGCCTTGACCATCAGGATCACCTCGTTGCCGTAGGCCGGCAGCATCTGGCGGATCGCCACCGGCAGGACGATGCGGCGGAAGGCCAGCGCCCGCGACATGCCGCAGGCCCGCGCCGCCTCCACCTGCCCCTGGGGCACCGACAGGATGGCGCCGCGCAGCACCTCGCTGGTGTAGGCGCCGGTGTTCAGCGTCAGCGCCAGGATGGCGCACCAGTAGGGCTCGCGCAGGAAGGGCCAGAGGATGCTCTCGCGGATGAACTCGAACTGGCCCAGACCGTAATAGACCAGGAAGATCTGCACGAGCAGCGGCGTGCCGCGGAAGACGAAGACATAGGCCGCGGCCAGCATCTCCACCACGCGGTTGCCCGACAGCCGCAGAAGCGCTACGCCGAAGGCGACCAGCGCGCCCAGCGCCAGCGATCCGACGATCAGCTGCAGCGTCAGCGACAGCCCGCCGAGCATGCGGGGCAGGCTGTCCCACATCAGTTGCCAGTTCATGGCCTCATGCCCTCCGGACGCCGCGGTTGGCGGAGATTTCGGCGCGGTTGAACAGCGCCGTCGAAACGGTGGTCAGCATCAGGTACAGCACCGCGGCGGTGGCGTAGAACAGGAAGGGCTGGCGCGTGGCGCCGGCCGCCAGATGCGTGACGCGCATCAGCTCCGCCAAGGCCGTCACCGACACCAGCGCCGTGTCCTTCAGCGTCAGCTGCCAGACATTGCCGAGGCCGGGCAGGGCGAAGCGCAAGGTCTGCGGCACCAGCACCCGGCGCAGGATCAGCCAGCGGCTCATCCCGCAGGCGCGCGCCGCCTCGATCTGGCCGAAGGGGACGGACTGCACCGCACCGCGGATCACCTCCGTCGAATAGGCGCCGGAGATCAGGCCGACAGCCAGCACGCCGATGGTGAAGGCGTTCAGGTCGACCCGCCCGTCATAGCCGAAGGCGGCGGCGATGGAGGTGGCGACGCTGCTGCCGCCGAAGAACAGCAGATAGATGACCAGCAGTTCGGGGATGCCGCGGACGACCGTGGTGTAGATGTCGGCCACCACGTTCAGCGCCATGGAATGGCTGAGCTTGGCGGAGGCGCCGAGCGATCCGACGAGGATGCCGAAGGCGAAGGCCGACACGGCGACCGCGACCGTCATCGCGGTTCCCATCAGAAGCTGTCCGCCCCAGCCATTGGGACCGAAGGAAAGGAGTTCCAGCATTGGCACGCCCGGTAAGGCCCGCCGGGCGCGGCGCGGAAGGCCGGCCGTACGGGGTCAGCTAACGGCGATCAGGGAACGGCTGGCGCCCGGTTGCCGCAAGGGCCGCCGGGCGCCGTTCCGATCAGACAGGCGGACCGCTGGTCCGCCTTGCATGGTCGCCTTACTTGGGGGAGATGTCGTAGCCGAAATGCTGCGTGCTCAGCTTCTTGACGGTGCCGTCCTTCAGAGCCTCGCCGATGGCCTTGTCGAACATCGCCTTCAGGTCGGCGGTGTCCTTGCGCAGGCCGACACCCATGCCTTCGCCGATCACGCCGCCGATGAAGTTCGGGCCGACGACGACCATCTTGCCCGGCGTGGCCTTCAGCACCGCCTCGACCACCGAACGGTCGCCAAACATGGCGTCGACGCGGCCGGAGTTCAGGTCGATGCCGGCATTGTCGATCTTGTCGTAGGTGCGCATGGTCACCTTCGACAGATGCTTGTCCATGAAGTCGGCCTGGATGGTCGACACCTGGACGCCGACGGACTTGCCCTTCAGCGCTTCGGCCAGCTTGTCCAGCACCGGCTTGGCCTTGGCCTGGTCGTTCAGGTCGACGCGGTCGGCGCCGAGGTTGAGCGCCTTGCCCAGCGGCGAGTCGGTCGGCACGGCGAAGACCGACGGCTCGGTGCCGTAGGGGGTCGAGAAGTCGATGACCTTCTTGCGCTCGTCGGTGATGGTCATCGCCGACATGATGGCGTCGTACTTGCCCTGCTGCAGGGCCGGGATGATGCCGTCCCAATCCTGGGCGATGAACTCGCACGTGACCTTCATGCGCTTGCACAGGTCGTTGGCGAGGTCGATCTCGAAGCCGATCAGCTTGCCCGAGGTATCGGTGGCGTTCCACGGAGGATAGGCGCCCTCGCTGCCGATGCGGACCGTCTTCCACTCTTTGGCGCCGGCGGCGCCCGCCGCGGCCACAGCCATCATGGCGCCCAGCGCCAGGGCCGAAACGATCTTCTTCAACGAACACACTCCTCTGTTCGGTTCGCCCGTTCTTTGGCCCTTTTCGGGGGCCGGGCTGTTTCTGACGGTCCGGTCCTGCCCTCTGCCCCGTCCCCTCACGCCGCGCCGGACAGATGGCGCGAGAGGAACTGCCGCACCCGGTCCGAGTCGGGGTCGGTCAGCACCTTGTCGGGTGACCCCTCCTCCTCGATCCGCCCCTGGTGCAGGAACACCACCTTGGACGCCACTTCGCGGGCGAAACCCATCTCGTGCGTCACCAGGATCATCGTGCTGCCTTCATCCGCCAGCTGGCGGATGACGCGCAGAACCTCGCCGACCAGCTCGGGGTCCAGCGCCGAGGTCGGTTCGTCGAACAGCATCACCTTCGGCTGCATGGCGAGCGCGCGCGCGATGGCCGCGCGCTGCTGCTGCCCGCCCGACAGCTGGACCGGGTAGGCGTCGGCCTTCGCCAGGATGCCGACCTTGTCCAGGAGCCCGCGGGCGCGGTCGATGGCCTCCGCCTTCGGCACGCCAAGGACATGCACCGGCGCCTCGATCACATTTTCCAGGATGGTCATGTGGGTCCAGAGGTTGAAGCTCTGGAACACCATGCCGAGGCTCGTGCGGATGCGCTCCACCTGACGCGTGTCGGCGGGGACGGTGGCGCCGCGGCGGGTCTTCTTCAGCGCGATGGCCTCGCCGCCGATGACGACGCGTCCGTCGTCCGGGATCTCAAGCATGTTGATGCAGCGCAGCAGCGTGCTCTTGCCCGAGCCCGACGAGCCGATCAGCGTGATCACGTCGCCTTCGCGCGCGGTCAGCGACACGCCCTTCAGCACCTCCAGCTCGCCGAACCGCTTGTGCAAATCCTCCACGACGACGGCGGCGGGTGCGGAGTCGCTGACGGGCGGATGGCGATGCATGCGTGGGAACCGGCAGGGTTGTGGGGACTGGTTATGGTTTGACCATTGCGGCACAGGCTAGACCGGCGCGTAGGCGTTCCGCAACGCGGATTTCACACGCCGCGCACGTTGTGCCGCTTGTGTCGGAAAATGATGCGTCACCACAACAAAAGTACCAGAATCTGCGGCCCCAGGATGCGCAGGCACATCGCCAGCGGATAGACCGTGGCATAGGCCAGCGCCGGGGCCTCCGACGCGACCAGCGCGTTGGCGTAGGCCAGCCCCGGCGGGTTGGTCTGGGCGCCGGCCAGCACGCCGCAGATGGTCAGGAAGTTCAGCTTCATCAGTCCGCGGGCGATCAGCCCGGTCAGCAGCAGCGGTACCAGCGTCACCAACACGCCCCACATCATCCAGGGCCATCCGGCGCCGCTCGACAGCGTGGCGACGAAGCGGTCGCCCGACGCGATGCCCAGCACGGCCAGGAACAGGACGATGCCGATCTCGCGCAGCGCCAGGTTAGCGGCCGGCGGCATGAACCAAACCAGCGGTCCGATATGGCCGATGCGGCCCAGGATCAACGCCACGATCAGCGGCCCGCCGGCGAGGCCCAGCCGCAGCGGCGCCGGCATTCCCGGCAGGAAGATCGGAATGGCGCCCAGCGCCGCACCCAGCGCGATGCCCAGGAACAGCGGGATCATCTCCACCTGCTGCAGCTTGCGGGCGGAGTTGCCGAAGACCTGCCCGACGGAGGCGAGGCTTTCGGGCCGGCCGATCACCGTCAGGATGTCGCCGAACTGCAGCTTCAGCGCCGGCGTCGGCACCAGCTCCACGCCCGACCGGTTGACGCGGCTGACCACCACGTCATGGGCCTCCTGCAGGTTCAGGGCGGCGATCGACTTGCCCAGCACGCCGTTGTTGGTGACGACGATGCGCTCCCATTTCAGGTCGGTGCCCTTGGTGGTCAGCGGGTGGTCGAACTCCTGCCCCAGCAGAGCCCGCACCTGCTCCAGCTTCGGCCGCGGCCCGACCACATGCAGCACGTCGCCCAGCTTCAGGCGGGTGCCGTCATGCGGGACGCAGAGCTTGCCGTCGCACAGCAGGCGCGAGGCGATCACCCCCTGGCCGCACAGCAGGTCGATGGAGCCGAGCGCCTTGCCTTCAAGCTCCGGGTTGCGGACGGCCAGATCCATCGTCTCCAGCCTGGACACCTCGGCGCGGCGGCACTCCTCGAAGCGGGCGGCCTCCGCCTCCGGGTCGATGCGGAACAGGATGCGGACGGCGGCCATCGCCAGCAGGTTGCCGGCGATGCCAAAGGGATAGGTGACGGCGAAGGCGAGGCCGGGCAGGGCCATCACCGCCGCGTCGGCCCCGACCTCCGTCAGGACCTGCTGGGTGGCGGCGAGCGCCGGGGCGTTGGTCACGGCACCGGCGAACACCCCCAGCGAGGACCCCAGCGACAGCGCCCCCGACGAGACCAGCGCCGCGGTCAGCAGGATGCTCGACCCAACCATCAGCAGCGCCAGCCCGTTCAGCGCCAGCCCGGTGCGGCGCAACGCCGCGAAGAAGCCGGGACCGACCTGGATGCCGATGGTGTAGACGAACAGGATCAACCCGAAGTCGCGGATGAAGTCCATCATCTCCGGATTGAAGGCGATGCCCGCCTGCTTGGCGATGTGGCCGCCGGCGATGCCGGAAAACAGCACGCCGCCGATCCCCAGCCCGACCCCGCGGATTTTGATATGGCCGAGCGCCACGCCGGCCGCCGACACGAGGCCGAGCATGAGGACCACCCGCGCGATCGGCGGCATGGCCTGGAGGATGTCTGCGAAGGCCGACGTGAAGGCCGACATGGGAGGACTCGCTTGCTGAACACGATTGGGCAGGGGGCCGGCATGTCCCGGACGGGCTCCAGGAAAGCCGAAACGCTCCCCGCGAACGGGGGAACGTCAGGGCCACGATGCGGCAGCGTGGCATGGTAAGGCGTTGATTCAGCACAAGCGGTCCGGCATTTGTCCCGCCGTCTCCGGCACCCCCGCGCTGCATCCCGCGCATGGGAGCGCAGCGCTGCGAGGCTGTCCGAATGCCGCAGGACAACGTCCGATTGCTCGAACTCCATCCAAATTTTGCCACTTTCTCCCTATAGACCTTATCTCAAGCAACCGGCGACGCATGTCGCGCGCATCGGCGTCCCCCCTAGCGCCACCGCAGCGACGAACGGACGCCGTTCCACCGAGCATCGTCTGGCCGGACCCGGCCGGGCGCGCGGCCATCGCGAGAACCCCCTCGCGGTGGCCTTTTTCTTTGCGTGGCTCTTGCCGCGGCGACGCCATTCTTGCTCCGGCTTTTCCCCCGCCCTGTGCTATAGCAGCGCCTCCCTCAACCGGAGGCGCGACCCGTCCCATGCCCGTTTTTTCCGGATCCGAGCTGACCTGCCTGCGTGGCGACCGGCTGGTCTTCACCGGGCTGGAGTTCCGCGTCGCCCCCGGCGGCGCGCTGGTGCTGCTCGGCCCCAACGGCAGCGGCAAGTCCAGCCTGCTGCGGGTGATGGCCGGGCTGCTGAAGCCGCTGCGCGGCACGCTCGGCTGGGATGGAGTATCGGTTGCCGAGGATCCCGACGGCCACCGGGCGCGGGTGCAGTATGTCGGCCATCTGGACGCGGTGAAGCCGGTGCTGACGGCGGCGGAGAACCTCGCCTTCTGGGCGGCGCTGGCCGGGGCCGCCGATCCGGCCGCCAATGCGCGGGCGGCGCTCGCCCGGCTGGGGGTGCCGCACATCGCCGGGGTGCCGGGCCGCTACCTGTCGGCCGGACAGAAGCGCCGGCTGAACCTGGCGCGGCTGCTGGCCGCACCGGCGACCTTGTGGCTGCTCGACGAACCGACCGTGGCGCTCGACCGTGCCGCCATTGCCCTGTTCGAGGGGCTGATCGCCGAACACCGCGCCGAGGGCGGCATGGTGGTGCTGTCCACCCACACCGACATCGCCACCCCCGGCGGCGAGGAACTGCATCTGGACGACTTCACCCCCTACGCCGACGATGAAGAGGGCGGCGGCGAAGATCTTGAAGAAGAGGGAGCCGCGCCATGAGCCGTTTCCTGCGCCTTGTGGCGCGCGATCTGCGGCTGGCCCTGCGCCAGGGGTCGGACGCCACCATCGCCGTCATGTTCTTCGTCCTGTGCGTGGTGCTGTTCCCCTTCGGCGTCGGGCCGGAGCCGAACATCCTCGCCCGCATCGCCGCCGGCGTGATCTGGGTGGCGGCGCTGCTCGCCTCGCTGCTGTCGCTGGAGCGGCTGTTCCAGACCGATTACGAGGACGGCTCGCTGGAGCTTCTGTCGCTGTCGTCCCTGCCGCTGGAGGCCGCGGTGCTGGCGAAGACGCTGGCCCATTGGCTGGTGACCGGCGTGCCGCTGATCGTCGCCGCGCCGCTGCTGGCCGTCCTGCTGAACATGGACGCGCAGGGCTTCGGCGTTCTGGTGCTGACCCTGACGCTGGGCACGCCGATTCTCAGCCTGATCGGCTCCATCGGCGCCGCGCTGACCCTGGGGGCACGGCGCGGCGGCGTGCTGCTGTCGCTGCTGATCCTGCCGCTCTACATCCCGGTGCTGATCTTCGGCGCCGGCGCCATCGACGCCGCCATCAACAGCCTGACGCCGCGCCCGCACCTGCTGCTGCTCGCCGGCATCCTCGCCGCCGCGCTGCCGCTCGCCCCCTGGGCGGGTGCCGCGGCGTTGCGTCAGGCGGTGGAGTAGGGAAGGGGCAGCGTTGGCTTCTCCCTACGACTTCGGCGCTTTCTCCGGCAGCAGCTTCTCGATCGCCTCGCGCACCTTGTCCGCTTCGGGGTCGGTCACGGTGGAGAACCAGGACACCAGCCTGCCGTCCGGGCCGACCAGATATTTGTGGAAGTTCCAGCGCGGCTTGGCGAGGAAGCCCATCTCGTCCGAGGCCCAGCGGTAGAAGGGGTGGGCGCCGTCGCCCGACACCACCGTCTTGTCCGTCATTGGGAAGTCGACCCGATAATTGACCTCGCAGAAGTCCTTGATCTGGTTCGCGCTCCCCGGCTCCTGCCCGCCGAAATCGTCGGACGGCACACCGAGCACCACCAGCCCACGGTCGCGGTAGCTCTGCCACAGCGCCTGCAAGCCCTTGTATTGCGGGGTGAAACCGCATTGCGAGGCGGTGTTCACCACCAGGATCGCCTTGCCCTCGAACTGCGACAGCGGCAGCGGCTGTCCGTCGATGCCCTGGAAGGTGAAGCTGTAGGCATTGGTTGCACTGCTGGCGGCCATGGCGCTGGTGGCTCCCATCATGGAAAGGACCGCAGCCACGGCGGCCAGTGTGACGGTATGAAAGCGGGTCCGGACGGTCATCGGTATGGCTCTGCGGCTGGGGTCGATATCGGCGGCGTCGGAAACGCGGGGGATGGCGACATCCTTACATACGATGCCTCATACGCTCTCCGGTGCCTATCGGATCAGGCGGACGGCGAACAGGATCAGGCATCCGCCCGCTGCATCCGGCCTACCCCCACCGGATGGGTAGCGATGCCGCCCCCCGCACAACAGCTTCATAGGTAAGGATGCGCGGCGACCAGACCGCCGCCCGCCCTCCTTTCAGCCGGACGCCGCCCGAAAAATGTCTCACCCGGTCCAGCCAAAGCCTGAGCATAAGAGCTTACCCCATCGAAATGGGTACGCGGCCCTCCGCCCCGTCCCTGTCCACATCGCCGCCACCGTCAACACCCAGCCGCCACAAGCCCAGCCGCAAGCCCATCCAAGGAGAACAGGCCGATGAACGCCGGAGCCACCATGCAGCACCCCCGGATGCCGGAGATGGCCGTGCGCCGTGTGGCCGGGGCGGTCGCCAGGACGGCCGGTGCCGCGGTTGCCGTCCTGCTGCTCGGCGCCGCGCTGTCGACGCCGTCCTTCGCCGATCCGGGGGACCATGGCCGCGGCCATGCCTGGGGCCATCACAAGCACAAGAAGAAGCATCATCACCATGACGACGGCCCGGTCGTCATCTATGGCGCACCGCCGCCGGTGGTCGTGGTTCCCGCTCCGCCGCCCCCGCCGCGGGTTGTCTACGCGCCGTCCTATGCGCCGCCCGCCGTCGTCTATGCCCCGCCGCCCCCGCCGCCGGGCGTCAGCGTCCAGATGAACATTCCGCTCCGCTGACGATCCCCTGTTTCGAACCCCCCGGGCTGTCCGGCCCGTCCGGCCGCCGGGGCGTTTTTGCGTTCCGGCTGTGACCATCCTGTGTCCTCCCTGCCGCCCCGGTCACCACTCCGGCCTCACCCAGCACCCTGCCTCCGCCCGACCGCCGGTCCGCAAGACCTGAAAAGCCTGCACCGCCAGTCCTTTCGTGACAGGACCCATCCGCACCGCTAGGATCGCGCGGCCCGTCGCGAAGGCGGTAGACCGTTCGGATGGTTTACGGAAACTCAACCGATCTCCGGCCTTCTGTCGGTTGGATGCATCCTGCGGTCCGTGGCGGGTAGGGGTAGGGAGAAGACCGGATGTTCGTGATCATCGGTTTGGTCATCGTGGTGGTCAGCGTGTTCGGCGGCTACATCCTCGGCGGCGGCCATATGGGCGTGCTGTGGATGCCGTTCGAGTTCATGATCATTCTCGGATCGGCCGCCGGGGCGTTCTTCATCGCCAATCCCAAGTCCGTGGTCACCCACACCGGCAAGGAGCTGGGCCACCTCTTCAAGGGTCCGAAATACAAGAAGGAGGACTTCCTGGAGGTCCTCACGATGATGTATCAGGTCTTCAAGATCGCGAAGACCAAGGGCTTGCTGGCGCTGGAACAGCACATCGAAAAGCCGGAGGACTCCCCGCTTTTCCAGCAGTTCCCGAAATTCTACGGCGATCACCATGCCATCGCCTTCCTCTGCACCTATCTCCGTCTGATGTCGCTGGGCGCCGACAACCCCCACGAACTGGTCGACCTGATGGACGAGGATATCGAGACGATGCACCACGAACACCAGCGGATCGCCGACGCCATCCAGGCGGTTGCCGACGCGGTGCCGGCGCTGGGCATCGTCGCCGCGGTGCTGGGCGTGATTCACACCATGGGCTCGATCACCGAACCGCCGGAGGTGCTGGGCAAGCTGATCGGCGGCGCGCTGGTCGGCACCTTCACCGGCATTCTGGTCGCCTACGGCTTCCTCGCCCCCATCGCCAGCGGCCTGAAGAACATCTACCACGCCGAAGGCAGGTACTATCACGCGATGAAGACCGGCCTGATCGCGCATCTGTCCGGCTACGCGCCCGCCATTTCGGTCGAATACGCGCGCAACGTGCTGGAACCGGAATACCGTCCGACCTTCGCCCAGGTGGAAGAGGCGACCTCCGCCCTGCCGCCGGCCTGATCCGGCAGCCTGATTCATCGGAGGCGCCGATGCCGGACATCGACATCGCCTGGAACGAGGGCACGGTCGGCGATTGGGACGCGCTGTTCGCCCGCGCCCCCCGCTCGACCCTGCTGCAGAGCTTCGCCTATGGCCGCGCCATGGGCCGCACCTATGGTCATGTTCCGCGGCTGGGCGTGATCCGTCGCGGCGGCGAGCCGCTGGGGCTCGTCCAGACGCTCGACCGCCGCATGCTGAAGCTGTTCCACGACCGCCAGTGCTACCGCGGTCCGCTCTGGCTCGACGGCACGATCCCCGATGCCGACACTCTGGAGCCGGTGTTCCGCCTGCTGCGGCGGGCCTGCCCGCGCTCGCCGCTCAGCCGCGCCAGCCTTCTGCCGGAACTGCCCGCCGGACCGGAGACGGAGGCGCTGCTTGCCCGCTGCGGCTTCCGCAAGGTCGGCCCCGGCTACCGGACCGTCTGGTTCGACCTGACCCGCAACGAGGAGGCGATGCGTGCCGGTCTTGCCCGCGATTGGCGCCAGCGGCTGCGCGGGGCGGAGAAGGCCGGTCTCGTCCTCGACGTCGATTGGAAGGCCGACAACCTGCCCTGGCTGATGAAGCAGGAGCACGACCAGGCACTGGGCAAGGGCTTCCGCGCCATGACCGGTCCGCTGGCCGTCCGCCTGCGCAATGCCATGGTCAAAGGCGGCGGCCGCGCCGATGGGGCGCTGATGGTGACGGCGCTCGACGGTCGCAAGCCGGTGGCCTGCGGCCTGTTCTTCCGCCACGGCATCTGCGCCACCAGCCAGATCAGCTGGGCCGACGAGTCCGGCCGCAAGAGCGGCGCCATGCGGCTGGTGTTGTGGAAGGCGATGCAGGAGTTGAAGCAGCGCGGCGTCCGCACGCTCGACCTCGGCGGCATCAATCCCGACACCGCCCCCGGCGTCACCGAGTTCAAGCTCGGTACCGGCGGGGAGGCGGTGGAGACGGTCGGGCAGTATCGCTGACCCTGACGCCCCTGATGATCTTTGCCTGATGATGGCCTGACCGGATCCGGCTATCCTTACCTGCGTGCCGACCCGACACAGCCTTTCCGCACGGGATGTCCGCCATGTCCGACCTCGAACCGTTGAAGCCCGGTGAAGCCGACGTCGCCATCGAACGCGCGATGCAGCAGCGGCCGAAGGCGATGATCATCCGTGAAAAGCTGCAGAAGATGCTGGATGACGAGAACACCGCGCGGCAATTCGTCGGCGCCATCCGGACCATGATGAACAAGGAATAGGCGCAACCTTGCGGCCATCACCGGCGGCCATCGCCGCCGGCATGCCGATCAGCGGCCGGCCATCAGCAGCTTGTGGCCTTGTTGCAGCCCTTCTCCTCCGGGGAGGCCGGCGCCGGGGTGCGCGCCAGTTGCAGGCCGCCGCGGGAATCCTCGAACAGCTTGTCGATCACCCGCCGGGCCTGCTGGAAGTTCTGGAGTTCCCGTCCCTCCAGCTTCTCGCCGGTCGGCAGGTCGACGGAGCGCGGGTTCACCTGCTGCCCGGCCTTCAGCACCTCGTAATGAAGGTGTGGGCCGGTGGAGCGTCCGGTGGTACCGACATAGCCGATGATGTCGCCCTGATCGACCCGCCCGCCGCGCCGGATCGACTTGGCGAAGCGGCTCATATGGGCGTAGGCGGTGGCGATCTCGGTGTTGTGGCGGATGCGGACATAGTTGCCGTAGGAGCTGTTGCGCTCCGCCAACTCGATGGTGCCGCGGCCGGCGGCGTAGATCGGCGTTCCCGACGGCGCTCCGAAATCCACGCCCTTGTGCATCTTGCTGAAGCCCAGGATCGGATGACGGCGCATGCCGAAGCCCGACGTGATGCGGGCGCCGTCGATCGGGGTGCGCAGCAGGGCGCGGCGGATGCTCTCGCCGTCGCCATTGTAATAGTCGACCCGCCCGTCGCGGGTCTTGAACCGGTAGATCGGCATGTCGTCGCCGCTCAGCGTCAGCGACGCGTACAGCAACTCGCCTTCACCCGCCTCGGTGCCCTCGGCGGTGATCAGCTTCTCATACATCACCTCGAACCGGTCGCCCGGCTGCAGGTCGCGCTGGAAGTCGACGTCGTAGGAGAAGTTCTGCAGGAAGGCCATCATGACGGAGATCGGAACCCCGGCCTGCGCCCCCGCTTCGAACAGGCTGGAGCGGATGACGCCCTGCGCCGCGACCGGCTTGCGCGTCACCGGCTTCTCAATCTGGCTGGAGGTGAAGCCGGCATCGCCCTTGCGCGCAATCGACACCGACCGTAGCGGATCGGGCGCGAACTCCAAGCCTATGAACTTGCGGGCGCCGCCGCGGCGCGGCTCGAACAGGACAGTCACGCGCTGGCCGACCTGGAGGCGGCGAGGATTGTAGACGTCGCGCAGAGCGGCGACCGCATCATGGGCGTCGTTCGCCGGAACATTCGCTTCGGCCAGCAGATCCATCAGCGTGTCGCCGCGGCCGATCGACAGGGTGCGGCGGTCGAGCGGACCGGCGGGACCGCCATCGTTGTTGCCGTTGTTGCGTTTGGCATCGTCCTTGGCTTCGGACGCGTCCTCCGCTCCCGTGTTCGGCTTGACCGCAGGCTTGTATATTTGGGGCCCGCGGCCGTTCGGCGCATCGGCGCCGCGCGCGGAAACCGCCGCAGGCGTCAGCACACCGGCCGTCATGATGGCAAGCAAGGCGAGCGTGGGAAGGCGGGAGAGCCTCGAACGCACCGTCATCCTCCTCCTGTAACCCCTGGGGCTGCCCAGCAGGCGGCCGGCACTGGCCATCACCGAAGGTGTTAAGCCTTTGGATCGGACGATGCTGGACCGGTCCGACCCTGTCAACCGACACAAGACCGCAGGGGTGAACCCTATGGGAACACTATGGATTGGCGCGCTCGGACGGTCGCCGGCCACGCCGCGGTTGGTGGGTCGTTCCCTTACACTGAATCCGCTCCAGGCTCCGGTGAAAAACGAACCGTCAGGAATTTTTCATCGAGGCGCAAAAAAGCGCTTGCGTGGTTTGGGGGAGGGCGCCTATAACCCGGTCCACCGACGGCGGGGCGCTGAACGAAGCGCGGCGCTGGCGGCAGAAACGGAAGCAAGAACAGCAGCTTAGCGGTTCGATCTT
>JAFAFA010000032.1 GCA_023423695.1 Pseudomonadota bacterium
TGCCCGACCGCGGCAGCGTCCTGCCGATCGGCAAGGGCCGCATCCTGCAGGAAGGCACCAAGATCGCCATCCTCAGCTATGGCACCCGCCTGGGCGAGGCCCGGCGCGCCGCGGCGGAACTGGCGGCCCGTGGCCTGTCGACGACGCTGGCCGATGCCCGCTTCGCCAAGCCGCTGGACGAGGATCTGGTTCGCCGCCTTGCGCTCGAGCATGAGGTGCTGATCACCATCGAGGAGGGATCGGTCGGCGGCTTCGGCAGCTTCGTGCTGCAGTTCCTGGCGACGTCGGGCCTGCTGGACGGCGGGCTGAAGATCCGCCCGATGGTCCTGCCCGACCTCTATCTCGACCACGACGCGCCGGCCAAGCAGTATGAAACGGCCGGCCTGACCGCTCAGCACATCGTCCACACCGCGCTCCAGGCGCTGGGCATCGAGAGTGCCGCCGCACGGGCCTGACCTCCGATCCACACCGCTAAACCATCCGAAACCATCCAAATGTCGTAATGCCATTTGTCTAGAAAAGTTTCGGGTTGTTGGACTGGTGCCGAGCGCGAGCGACGCCTTACACTGCCCAGGCTGGAATGGTAGCTCCTCTGTAACAGTGGATGCGCCGGCAGCATACGGGACGGCTACGGGATCAGGGGCGATGGCGCACATCATGGCGGTCACGGCGTACCGGAACGCGGAATTCGGGACGGATCCCGGCGCGGGGCGGGCGGTGGAAGCCAGCGGCTCCGGCATCGACGATCCGGCGTTGCTGCGTTGCCTGCTTGACCAGACTCCGACTCCGACCGCGTTGGTGGAGGGGGAGGGCGACTGCTGCAGCTTCGCCAACGCAGCCTTCCGCGCGTTGGGGGTGGTTGCGGGCTCCGGGATGACGGACAGCTTTCCCGCCCTGTCCCCGGCGCTGCTGACGGAGGCGCGCAACAGCGGCCGTCCGCAGCGCAGCCGGGCTGCGGGTGACCGTGCGCCGGACGGTGAACGGTTCTGGGATGTGCGCGTCACCCCGATGCTGGGCCTCAACGGCGTGGTCCGCGCCCTGATCGTCACGGCGGATGAGACGCCGGAGTCGGTCGCCGAGCATGACCGGCGCCTGCGCGACGTCAGCCATCGGCTGAAAAACACACTGCAGCTCGTCTCCAGCCTGCTGACCCTGCAGACGCTGTCCAGCAAGGATCCCGAGGTCCGCCGCGCCCTTCAGAGCGCCGGCGGCCGTGTCGGCATCGTCACCCAGGCCCATCAGCGTACCCACGGCGCTTTGCGCGCCGGTACCGTCGACATGGCACAGCATCTGCGCGAACTCTGCCAGGAATTGGAAGCGACACTTCCCGGCGCCCACCGCATCCAGGTCGCCGCAGAGGCGATGGAGATGCCGGTGGAGTCCATCATCCCCTTCAGCCTGATCGTCAGCGAGTTGGTCGGCAACGCCGCCCGCCACGCCTTTCCGGCCGGGGCTCCCGGTACCATCGATGTGCGGCTCGGCCGTACCGGCGGCGGTACCGTCCGCCTGGAAATCTCCGACCGCGGCACCGGCCTGCCGGCCGGGCTGGACATCACCCGTGCAACCACGCTGGGGCTGAAGGTGGTGCGCGCCTTCGTGGGCCAGCTGCGCGGCAAGCTGACCGCGGACAGCAGCCCCTATGGCACCCGCGTGACCGTCGACTTCCCCGCCGCCTGACGAATCCGGTCCCCGAGGCTTGCCCTTCCGGCCGTTCCGCGTCAGGAATGCGTCGGCAAGGGCATGAGCGAAGGGCTGAGGGCATGGCACGGATAAGGGCGGATGTGGCGCTGGTGGAGCGTGGGCTGGCGGAAAGCCGGGCCAAGGCGCAGGCGCTGATCCTGGCCGGGCTGGTCTATTCCGACACCAAGCGCATCGACAAGGCCGGCGACCTGATCGCGGCCGAAGCCCCTCTGGCGGTCAAGGGGCAGGATCATCCCTGGGTATCGCGGGGTGGGTTGAAGCTGGTGAAGGGCTTGGACGTCTTCGCCATCGATCCCGCCGGCCTGACCGCCGTCGATGTCGGCGCCTCCACCGGCGGCTTCACCGACGTGCTGCTGACCCGCGGCGCCGCCAAGGTTTTCGCCGTCGATGTCGGCCACGGACAGCTGGCCTGGAAGCTGCGCAACGATCCGCGCGTGGTGGTGCTGGAGAAGACCAACGCCCGTCATCTGACGACTGCCGAAATCCCCGACCCGATCGACCTCGTCGTGTGCGACGCCAGCTTCATCGGGCTGGAAACCGTGCTGCCGGCGGCGCTGGACCTCGTGGTGCCCGGTGGCCGGCTGGTCGCCTTGATCAAGCCGCAGTTCGAGGTTGGAAAGGGCCGCGTTGGCAAGGGCGGCGTGGTGCGCGAACCGGAGCTGCATCGGGAAGTCTGCGATCGCATCCGCGCCTGGCTGGACGCGCGGCCGGGCTGGCGTGTGCTGGACATCACCGAAAGCCCGATCACCGGGCCGGAGGGCAACAAGGAATTCCTGATCGGGGCGGTGAAGGACCGAGCCTGATCTGGAGGACCATCATTCCTCACGGAACCAACCATAAACCGGTATTCGCCGGGATTCTGTTGCGGCATCCGATCTGACGTCCAGGTCGGAGGCCTGGAAATGTCCACCATTTCAGTAAATTAAAGATCTTTCATTCGGTAATTTCCGAACGCCCCCCATTCTTGGAATGGTAGCTGCAGCTTGTCCGCCGACCGAGGCTTTTCCTCGCTGTCGCCGGCCGAACGCGCGCGGCTGCACAAGTGTGGCCTGGGCATTTTGCCTCCCAAAGAAAGAAGAAGGCGTGGATATCGAATTCCTCATAAGCCTGGCTCTTGTGCAGGGCATTACCGAGTTCTTGCCGGTCAGTTCATCTGGTCATCTGGTTCTTGCCTCTCAACTGGCGGGATGGGCCGATCAGGGCCAGACGATCGACATCGCCCTGCATGTCGGGACGCTGGGTGCCGTCATCGCCTACTTTTGGAAGGACAGTCTGGCAATGACGCAGGGAGGGTGGGACCTGCTGCGAGGGCGACCCACGGATGCGCGTCGTCTGTGCCTGCTGCTGGTCATCGGTACGCTGCCGGTGATCCTTACTGGTTTTCTGCTTCACGGCCTCATCGCGACCCATCTCCGCAGTGTGGGAGTCATTGCGGCGGCGACCATCGGATTCGGCATTCTTCTGTACATTGCGGACGCACGCGGCGGCCAGACGCGGACCGTCGCCGAAATGAGTCCAAGGCATGCCGCGATCATCGGCGTTGCGCAGGCCTTCGCGCTCATCCCGGGCACCAGTCGCTCCGGCATCACCATGACGGCCGCGCGCATGCTCGGCTATGACCGGGAAAGCGCAGCCCGCTTCTCCATGCTGCTGTCGATACCGACCATCCTCGCCGCGGGAGGGCTTGCGGCGGTTCAAGTGATACTGGCTGGCGAAGGCGAGACATTGGGATGGGACGCGCTGCTCGCGGCCGGGCTCGCTTTCGTCGCGGCTTTTCTCACGATCGGCGGGCTGATGGCATGGGTTCGTCGCGCCAGCCTGACCCCGTTCGTTATCTATCGGCTGCTGTTGGGCGGAGTGCTGCTGTTCGTCCTCTATGCCTGATCTCTTGGATGGGCAGACCTCAAGGTCAACGCCTATCGTCAGCAGTAAAATATGTTAACATGGCAAACAATCAGCTGGCTGTTCAAGTTGTCATGTGTTTAAGCCGCCCGTGGGTTGCGTGGAATGCGCTTCTGGTATTTGGTATACCAGTCTATCTTGTTCTTCGTTAACCCATGGAGGCAATCATGACCTACGCGACAGTCTCGGATTTTGACTCGAAGAAGGGCTTTTCTTCCTTCGTCCAGGCTTTCAAGTCTTTCATGAACGCTTGGTGCGACAAGTCCCGTCTGTACGGCCCCCTGTAAGGCCGCCAGTGCGTGAGCGAGGCGCCAGGGCGGCGAAGGCCGCCTCCCATTTCGGGCTGTATGGCTTGCCCGACGAGGGATCTCCTTGAAATGAGTAAAAGAATGGGCCGTGACCATGTCGCGGCCCATTCTCTATTCCGGGCAGCCCCATGCCTGAAGGTGCCCTGGCTCAGTCCTTGGTCTGGCAGACGGACATGAACAGGCGACCGACGCGCCTGGGCGGACGGTTCATGTTGGCTGGGCGGCTCAAGGTCTGAACGGATCCCGTGAAGGTGTCCGGCGCACGGTATCGTTGGCAAACCGACGTCAGCGCGGATGCGGCGATGGTCGCGGCGAAGGTGGCGAGACAAAGCGCAACGGCGAGTGAGATCGGCTCCAACAAGATAGCATTCCTTGTGCATTCGGTTCGCAACGCCGCGGACCTGATCCCGCTGCCCCGATTTTTAAGGTTGAACTTGCCCAGAAAACAGGTGGGCGAGCATTTCGGCTCGCGCTTACATCGACCCTGACTGAAAGCATACACAATTTTAATCCCGTACCGGTCGTTTCCTTTTACAAAGCGGAAAAACGGGCCAGCAGCGGGAAATCGTCCGGTCGAGATGCTGACAGCAGGGATGCGGAGATCCAGATACGAAGGACTGATCGGTCCCAATGCATGCGGCCGCTTTGCGCACGTACTGCGAAAGCCGCCGAAGGTAGGACGGGATGCTTATCCTGATCGAAGGGACAGGGCGTCATGGCCGACGCGCCGTCGGCCGGAGGGATAAGCGCAGCATTCAGGCCGATTAGCGGTCTGAGCGACGCTCCTGAACAGATAGAACATTCGCGCGCAAATAAACGGCAGCTCGAAGAAGACGTGTGATGCCTTCCGAGTTTCCGGTGAGGTTCTGCGCCGCTCTTCAAGTGCAGCAGAATGAATTAGCAAAATAAAGCCACGCATGAGAATTGAAGGCTGTCCCGCCCCCTGTCGGGACAGCCTTCTGGGAGAGACATTGGCGCGTGGCTCAAGCGCGCCAAGTCGAGATTCATATAAGAGATATTATTTGATCTGGCAATACCTGATTCTATGTTGATCAGCATCTTCAGAGTAGCTGCTGCTGTACTGCCGTACGAACGAGGTTCAATTTTAATCCCTATGTTCGGAACATTTTTTTGTTGGTGAAAAACCCGGAATGACGGCGGATATTTTTCCCTGCGTGTATCTGATATTTGGCATACCAAACATGTTCGCAGCGGAACGGTTGCCCGCTGCTCCCGAACAAGGATCGGGAAGGATCCATGCGGAACTGAGCCAATGGACCTTGATCGGTCCAACGCTCATTGCAGGGAGGGACAGGGAATGAGTATCAGTTCGACAAACAGCGCAGCCATCGCCGTCGATGGAGTGTATGACGGCACCGCAGCCGACGGCGGGGCCGTAAAGAAGGAAATCCGGCTGGAAGCGCCGGGCACCGGGTTCATGGACACCTGGAAGGCGATGGGACCGGGCATCGCAGCGGCGATGACGGGCATCGGCGCCAGCCACATCATGCATGCGCCGACCGCCGGCGCCCGCTTCGGCTACGATCTCCTGTGGGTAATCCTGGCCGCCTACATCATCAAATACTGCGCCTTCGAGTTCGCCCACCGCTACACGATGGTGAAGGGTGAGACCATCATCAACGCCTACCATCGCGTCGGCACTTGGCCGCTGTGGTTCATGATCTTCCAGGGCCTCGCCAACACGGTAGGCATCGCCGGGCGCGCGCTCGGCTGCGCCGCCCTGATGTGGGCCGCTTTCCCCTTCATGCCGATGGAGGCGTGGGCCGTCACCATCCTCTTCGGCACCGTCGCCATCCTGTGGCTGGGCAGCTACAAGGCGGTCGAGGGCATCTGCAAGTTGCTGATCATCATCTTCGCCGTGTCCTGCTTCGTGGCGTTCGCGCTGCAGGCGCCGCCGCCGGCCGAGTATCTGTCACGTCTGCTGCCGACGCTGCCGCCGGTCGGTGCCATGCTGCTGTTCGGCGCCATGTTCGGCTATTTCCCCACCACGCTGGAAGTCGCGCCCATGCAGTCGAACTGGGCGGTCGATAAGAAGGCCGGCATGGTCAAGGTCAACGAGATGCGGGCCCAGGGGCACACCGTGCACATGGACCCCGACTACATGAAGAAGAGCCTGATCCTGTTCAAGCGCGACATGAACATCAGCTATATCATCTCGATGCTGTCGGGCATGGTGTTCCTGATCGTCGGCGCGGCGGTGCTGAACCCGATGGGGCTGGTGCCCAAGGGCAGCGAGATGGGCACGACCATCGCGCGCATCTACACCGACACCTTCGGCGCGTGGATCTTCCCGGTGATCATCGCCGGCGGCGTTGCCGCCCTGTTCTCCACCGTCTTCACCTATTTCGACGGTCAGGCGCGCATCTTCGAGGAATGCGCCGTGCGGCTGAAGCGGGACTGGGACAACCCGCGCATGCGCAAGCTTCTGTACCGCGGCATGCAGGTGCTGTGGCTGGTGGCAGGCGTCGCCGTGGTCTTCGGGCTGCCCGAGCCGATCTTCGTGGTCCAGGTCGCGTCGGTGATGGCGCTGGTCTTCTCGCCGGTGCTGTTCTGGCTGACCATCAAGGCGGTCAAGGACAACTTCACCTCGGACTTCGAGCGTGAGCTTCTGCCGAGCAAGTTCCAGTTCGCCTGGGCGTGGGCCGGCACGGGCAGCCTGGTCCTGCTGACGCTCTACGTCCTCTACTACCAATTCCTGACCTGATCTCCGAGCCGTCTCGGAATGCGGAGTGTGACGCCCCGGGATAAATTCTCCAGGGCGTCATACCCTGTTTTTCGTCCGTAGTTACCCATATAGACCGAGAAACGCTGTCTGCGACAAAATGGCAGGCATAGAGCAGCTGTGACAGAAATCGAATAAGGACAGAATTCCATGGTGGAAAAGACGCAACCCTCTCTCCCGCGCCCAATTTCCATTTTCAGGGAATTCATGAAAAGCGAAGCGTCGGGCGGCATTCTTCTGATGGTCGCTGCGGCGCTTGCCCTGATCGTTGCAAACTCTCCCCTGTCGGGCGTTTATTTCAATACGCTGCACAGCTATGTGCTGGGGCTGAGCATCGGACATTGGGTCAATGACGGCCTGATGACGGTCTTCTTCCTGCTGGTCGGGCTGGAGATCAAGCGGGAGATGCTGGACGGACAGCTCTCCTCATGGTCGCGCCGGATTCTGCCGGGCGTGGCGGCGGCCGGCGGCATGCTGGTGCCCGCCCTCATCTATGTGGCCTTCAACAGCAGCAATCCGGAAACGATCCGTGGCTGGGCCATTCCGGCAGCGACGGACATCGCCTTTGCCCTGGGCGTCCTGTCGCTCCTCGGGCCGCGCGTGCCGACCTCCCTCAAGATCTTCCTGACGGCCCTGGCCATCATCGACGATCTCGGCGCCGTCGTCATCATCGCCCTGTTCTACACCGCCGACCTGTCGATGCCGGCCCTGGGTGCGGCGGGGCTCATCCTGGCGGCGCTGATCGCCTTGAACCGCTTCGGTGTCCATACGCTCTGGCCCTACCTCGTTCTCGGCGCGGGCCTGTGGGGTGCGGTTCTCCTGTCGGGCGTCCATGCGACGCTGGCGGGCGTCACCCTTGCGCTGACGATTCCGCTTCGTCCCGCGCCGGGCAAGCCGGACGACATGCACTCTCCGCTGCACCGGCTGGAGCACGGCATCCACGGCTGGGTGGCCTATCTGATCGTCCCGGTCTTCGGTTTTGCGAATGCCGGTGTGTCCTTTGCCGGCATGGATGCGTCGATCCTGACGGGCTCTCTCCCGCTGGGGATCGCGCTCGGCCTGTTCCTGGGAAAGATGGTCGGTGTGTTCGGAACCGCCTGGATCACCATCCGCCTGGGATTCGCCGACATGCCGGCCAATGCGAACACGGCGCAGCTTTTCGGTGTTTCCCTGCTGTGCGGCATCGGCTTCACCATGAGCCTGTTCATCGGAGCCTTGGCCTTCCCCACTTCGCCCGAGCTCGGCGATGCGGTCAAGGTCGGTGTCTTCACGGGTTCGCTTGTGTCGGCGACCGCCGGCGCCCTGCTTCTGCGCGTCGTGTCACGGAAGGCTGAGGCTCCGGCTCATCAGTTCACGAAAGCTGATCGGAACGCTACCTGACCTCGGCAAATGAACGGCGCCTCCGCTCCCGGGGGCGCCAGCCGGCGGGTGCGACGAGAGAATGTTCAAGCGGCTGGGTTCAGGCGGTCGGCTTCCCGTCGAGGCGGTCCAAAATCTCCTGTGCCTGGGCGAGAAGAGAGTCTCGCGCGGCGGAAAGTCGTTCAAGGGCCGTCTGCGACTGCCTGATCGTCCATGTCGCGTGGTAGATCTGCTGATCGAGAACATCGATGTCCTTTTCGATGAAGATCAGCCAGTCGCGATCGGTCCGTATTTCGCGGTCGTCCATGATCGAGCCTCCATTCTCCTTTCTCGGTTCCGGTTGTCGGCGTGTCCTCCCGGGGTCAGGTTGGCCGGATTTTTCCGGAAGCGGCCCGCCATTCTGCGGCGGGCCGCCACCCTCCAAGACTGTCAACGTCAGTGAACCGGCCGGGCAAGATCGAAGCGGTCGGCGTTCATGACCTTCGTCCAGGCGGCAACGAAGTCCTTCGCGAACTTCTCGTGGGAATCGCCGCACGCATAGACTTCCGCGAACGCGCGGAGCTGTGAATGCGACCCGAAGATCAGGTCGACGCGGGTCGCCGTCCATCTGCTCTCCCCGGACTTGCGGTCCCGCCCTTCATAGATGCCGTCGGCATTCGGGGGCTGCCATTCCGTGGCCATGTCGAGCAGGTTGACGAAGAAATCGTTCGTCAGCGTCTCCGGCCGGCCGGTCAGAACACCATGCCTGGAGCCGCCGGAATTGGCGCCGAGCACGCGCAGCCCACCGACGAGGACGGTCATCTCCGGCCCGGTCAGCCGCAGCAGCGCCGCCCGGTCCACCAGGGCCTCCTCCGGGATCATGAACTGCTGCTTCCTGCTGTGGATGTAGTTGCGGAAGCCGTCGGCACGCGGTTCGAGCGCCGCGAAGGAGTCGACATCGGTCTGGTCCTGCGACGCATCCATACGTCCCGGCGAGAACGGGACCTGCAAGGTCAAGCCGGCATCCTGCGCGGCCTTCTCGATCGCCGCACCGCCGGCCAGGACGATCAGATCGGCGAGTGAGATCCTCTTGCCGCCGGCGGATGCGTTGAAGTCGGCCTGGATGGCCTCCAGCGCCTGCAGCACGGTCTGGAGCTGCGCCGGCTCGTTCACTTCCCAATCCTTCTGCGGGGTGAGGCGGATGCGCGCACCGTTGGCGCCGCCACGCTTGTCGGAACCGCGGAAGGTGGAGGCCGATGCCCAGGCCGTCGAGACCAGCTGTGAAATTGAAAGACCGGTGGAGAGGATCCGCGCCTTGAGCGCCGCAATGTCGGCATCATCGACCAGCGGATGGTCGGCCGGCGGGATCGGATCCTGCCAGATCAGCGTTTCCTTCGGAACGAGCGGGCCGAGATAGCGCACCACCGGCCCCATGTCGCGATGGGTCAGCTTGAACCAGGCGCGGGCGAAGGCATCGGCGAACTGGTCCGGATTCTCATAGAACCGCCGGGAGATCTTCTCGTAGATCGGGTCGAAGCGCAGCGACAGGTCGGTCGTCAGCATCGTGGGCAGGCGCTTTGCCGATCCGGGGCAGGGGCCCGGGACCGAAGGCTCCGCATCCTTCGCCTGCCATTGCCAGGCGCCTGCCGGGCTCTTGTTCAGTTCCCATTCGAATTTGAACAGGTTGTCGAAGAAGTGGTTGCTCCACTTCGTCGGCGTCTGCGACCAGATCACTTCAGGGCCGCCGGTGATGGCATCGGCTCCGTATCCCGTGCCGTGCTTGGATTTCCAGCCGAGTCCCTGGTCCTCCAACGCTCCGGCTTCCGGTTCAGGACCCATGAAGGATGGATCGCCTGCGCCGTGCGTCTTGCCGAAGGTGTGGCCGCCGGCGATCAGCGCGACGGTCTCCTCATCGTTCATCGCCATGCGGTAGAAGGTTTCGCGGATGTCCTTGGCCGCTGCCACGGGGTCCGGATTGCCGTTCGGCCCCTCCGGATTGACGTAGATGAGCCCCATCTGCACCGCGCCCAGCGGATCGGCGAGCTGGCGTTCGCCGCTGTAGCGCTCGTCGCCGAGCCAGGTTCCTTCCGGACCCCAGAACAGTTCCTCCGGCTCCCACGCGTCCACGCGGCCGCCGGCAAAGCCGAAGGTCTTGAAACCCATCGATTCCAGAGCGACGTTGCCGGCCAGGACCATCAGGTCGGCCCAGGACAGTCTGCGCCCGTATTTTTGCTTGATCGGCCACAGCAGACGTCGCGCCTTGTCGAGATTGGCGTTGTCCGGCCAGGAGTTGAGCGGCGCGAAGCGCTGCTGGCCGGTGCCGGCGCCGCCGCGGCCGTCGGTGATGCGGTAGGTGCCGGCGCTGTGCCATGCCATGCGGATCATCAAGCCGCCGTAATGGCCGAAATCCGCAGGCCACCAGTCCTGGGAGTTGGTCATCAGGGCGTGCAGATCCCTGATTACCGCATCGAGATCAAGGGACTGGAACTCCTTGGCATAGTCGAAGTCCCTGCCCATCGGGTCGGACAGCGGCGAATTGCGATGAAGCATCTCGAGATCGAGGGCATTCGGCCACCAGTCGCGATTCCTGCGGCTGCGACCGCCGCCCCCGGTGAATGGACATTTGCCTGCGCTTTCGTCGGTCCTCGCGTCCATCGTTCCCTCCTGCAACGCTCATGGGTTCAGGTGGCGGCAAGTCTGCTGAGTGATAAAACTGTATGCCTTGCCAACCATCAGGTAAAATGGTCTTTCTTGATTGCTGCGATAAGGTGAACTTATGATTCCAGGTTCAGTGACTCTCCGGCAGCTCCGCTATTTCGACGCGTTGGCGCATCACGCCCATTTCGGACGTGCGGCAGCCGCCTGTGCGGTTTCACAGCCGGCCCTGTCGATGCAGATCAAGGAACTGGAAGAGGCATTGGGTGCCGCGCTCGTCGAACGGGGCAGCAGGAGCGTGCGGCTGACGGCCTTCGGGCAGGAGGCGTCCTTGCGCGTCCGCGACATCCTGCATTCCGTCGATCAGTTGGGGGAGCTTGCACAGCTGTCGCAGAACCGGATCAGCGGCCGGTTGCGCATCGGCATGATCCCCACGATCGCACCCTACCTGCTGCCGGCGGTGATCGCGGTCGTCAAGCGGGAGCATCCCCATGTCGAGATCGAGGTGCGTGAGGCGCTGACGTCGAAACTGATCGAAGAACTGGCCGAGGGGCGGCTCGACGCCGCGATCACCGCATTGCCGGTGTTCGAGCCGTCCTTGACCGAGGCGGTGCTGTTCAAGGAGGATTTCCTGTTGGTCCGCCCGGCCGAGGACGCCGGAAAGCCGGTGCCCAGCGGAGAAATGCTGCGCGAGATGCGGCTGCTTCTGCTGGAGGAGGGGCATTGCTTCCGCAACCAGGCCCTGTCCTTCTGCAACATGCCGTCCTCCTCCCCGCGCAAGGCGCTGGAAGCGAACTCGTTCTCCACGCTCGTCCAGATGGTCAGGGCCGGAATGGGCGTGACGCTGGTCCCGGAGATGGCTGTCGATATGGAGACCGGCTCCGGCTCGGTGTCCGTCGTCCGCTTCAACGATCCGCAACCGTCCCGGACCGTCGGAATGATCTGGCGTAAGACAAACCCTTTGGCCTCACGGTTCCTGCAATTGGCGAAACTGCTGGGTCAGCCGCTTGGCCGGAATAGCCTGGCAGCCGGAGGGGCACCGCGGTCGGCCGCGGCGCCCGTCAGCCGTCAGTCGAAGCTGAAGCCTTGATCCTTCATGTAGACGTTCTTCACCTTGCACCAGTCGACGCTGAACTTTTCCGATTCATAGCCGACCCAGTCGACCTTGAAGGGAACGACGCAGTTGCCTTCGTCGCTGCCCCAGTCCATCTCGGCGGACTCGCCGGGCTTCAGCTTGAAGTCGATCCAGTTCTTGCTCCACGCTCCGCCTTCGAAGGTGCGGAAGCCGTTGATGACGTAGTCCGACGACTTGTTGTGGAGATTGAACTTGTAGGTGTCCGCGGCCTGGGCGGAAACGGCGGCGCCGGCCAGGGCGGCGAAAACGGCGAGAAAAGCTAATCTGCGCACGGTCGACCTCGACGTTGATGGCCCGCCACCACTGGCGGTAATCCGTACGGTGACGAAGCAATAATACGGACGGAAGTGAGTATATGACAGTCGAGCTTCAGCGCTGCCCTGTCGCCAGTTGCCCTTGGGGCCGATCCTCTTATGATTGGCGGCAATGACCGCATGGACGGTCTCGCAAGACGAAGGGTTCGGGACATGAATGACGCAACGGCGGGCTGGATCGAACTCCAGGCCGCGGACGGCCATCGGCTTCGTGCCTATTGGGCGCCGGCGAAGGGCGAGGAAATCGGACGCCTGATCGTGGCGCCGGAGATCTTCGGCATCAACCACCATATCCGCAGTGTGTGCGACGGCTTCGCCCAGCAGGGCTTCACCACCGTGGCCCCCGATCTGTTCGACCGTACCGAACGCGGGGTGGAACTGGCCTATGACGAGGCCGGTATCCAGCGGGGCATCGCACTGAAGGGAGCGGTGCCGACGGCGGACGCGCTACAGGATGTCGCGGCGGCGCTGGCCCATCTGGGCGGTGACGGCGCTGCGGCCATCGTCGGCTATTGCTGGGGCGGCAGCATCGCCTGGGCGTCTGCGGCGGTCCTGCCGCTGCGCGCCGCCATCGGCTATTATGGCGGCGAGATCGGCAAGACGCTGGACAGCGCGCCGCGGGTGCCGACCCTGCTTCATTTCGGCGACCAGGACCACGCCATCCCGCTGTCGGTGGCGGAGGGGGTGCGGTCGCGCTATCCGTGGCTGCCGGTGCATGTCTATCCGGCCGGCCATGGCTTCAACTGCGACGAGCGGGGGAGCTTCCATCCGGAAAGTGCCGTGCTGGCGCTTCGGCGGACCGTGGGGCTGCTGCGGGCCGTGTTCTGACCGGGCCTGTTCGGGCCTGCGGGTCCTTCCGCCGCCCCAGACGGACCGGCCAGCGGCGGAAGGCCAGCAGCCCGATGCAGATCAGGGCATAGACCAGGGGCGCCGTCTGCCAGCCCTTCACCAACATGATGAAGTGCAGGCAGCCGGCCAGCCCGGCGACGAACACGCCCCGGTGCACGGCGCGCCAGCGCTTCCCGCCCAGCCGCTTCACCATGCCGTCGGTGGAGGTCGCTGCCAGCGCCGTCAGGATCAGGAAGGCGCCCATCCCGACCGTGATGTAGGGCCGCTTGACGATGTCCTTCCAGATCGCCGTCCAATCGAAGAACTGGTCCAGCCCCACATAGGTGGACAGGTGGACGGTGGCGTAGAAGAAGGCGAACAGCCCCAGCATCCGCCGGAAACGCGCCAGCCCCGCCACCCCCGTCAGCATGCGCAGCGGCGTCAGTGCCAGCGCGATCAACAGGAAGCGCAAGGCCCACAAGCCGCTGGCCTTGACGCTTTCCAGCACCGGCTCCGCCCCCAGCTCGCCCGTGTAGGCGAGCCGGACGGTCCAGGCCAGCGGGACGAGGCAGAGGATGAAGACGACGGGCTTGGCCCAACGCGACGCGAGCGCGGCGTTGGCGGCGGCGCGCAGATCGACGCCGCCGGCGGCTGCAGGGATGGCCATGTCAGTAATTCGCCTTCAGGTCCATCCCGGCATAGAGCGACGCGACCTCCTCGGCATACCCATTGAAAGGCAGGGTCTTGCGGCGGGAGAATTCGCCGACGCGCCGTTCGGTCGCCTGGCTCCAGCGCGGATGGTCGACCTCGGGATTGACGTTGGAGTAGAAGCCGTATTCGCGCGGCTGCGACTTGTTCCACGCGGTCGGCGGCTGATCCTTCACCAGCGAAATCTTGACGATCGACTTGATCGACTTGAAGCCGTACTTCCATGGCACCACCAGCCGGACGGGCGCGCCGTTCTGGTTGGGCAGCACCTCGCCATACATGCCGACGGCAAGCATGGTCAGCGGGTGCATCGCCTCGTCCAGCCGCAGACCTTCGGTGTAGGGCCAGTCCAGCACCCAGGAGCGCAGGCCCGGCATCTGCTTGGGATCGTTCAGGGTCTGGAACGCGACGTATTTGGCGCTGCCGGTCGGCTCCACCCGCTTCAGCAGCTCGGCCAGGGAGAAGCCGACCCAAGGGATCACCATCGACCAGCCTTCGACGCAGCGCAGGCGGTAGATGCGCTCCTCCATCGGGAATTCCAGCAGGTCTTCGATGCCGATGGTCATCGGCTTGGCGACCTCGCCGCCGATGGCGATCTCCCACGGGCGGGTCTTCAGCGTGCCGGCATTGTCGGCGGGATCATCCTTGCCGGTGCCGAATTCATAGAAGTTGTTGTAGGTCGTGGCCGACTTCATCGGCGTCGTCGGATCGAACTTCGGATCGGCCGGCTTGATCGTGGTCGGCACCTGGAAGGATGCTGCCAAGGCATTGCCGCTCCACACCGGCAGGCTGCCCAGCGCCATCGCGGCGGCACCGCCGGCCATCAGGCTGCGGCGGGTGATATACAGGTCCCGCGGAGTCACCTCGACCTCGCGGGCCTGCGAGGGGGTGGGGAATTTGAACAGCATCGACCTCTCCCGAACGGACCATTCCTGCCAATAACCATAGGTCTGCGGCAGGCCGCCGGCAAATCACGCTCTCTACACGATTGCGTGAGCGGGTCGAGGACGAGGCGTCAGCGTCGGCCGAGCGGGATCACGATGGCCGGACCGCCGAAGCTGCCGCTGCGCGCCACCCGCTGCATGGGAAAGGGCAGCACGTCCGCCGCCGGCCGGGGTGGGCCCAGCGCCGGCAGCCGGGTAAAGGAATGGGCCAGGGCTGCGCCGCTGTTGCAGGCGCGCATCCAGGAAAGCATGCAGTACATCGATGCCTGCATGGGAATCGTCCAGAGAATCATGGTCAAGCCCTGGTCTGTGACGACGACGACAGTTGAGGTGGCCTCGCCCTGCGGGAGTTGGCTGCGTGTCGAATGATCCCGCCGTGGTTCGGATCCATAACGAGGTCGGTCATCGAATCGTTCCGCGCCTTATACGATGGTTCAGCAGGGCTCTTCTGAACGGGCCAGTTCATGACGCAGTGGGCCAGTGTCTGCGAACAAAGCGTCGTCGTCTAAAACGAAGGTTGTCCTGCGCAGGGGCAAATCGCGTGACAAAGGCCGCCAAGCTCAAGAAACTCCAACATCCGTCCTAAGTCATAGGCGTAGTCACTAGGCCGGAAGTCGGGGTGCCTACGAAAGGCTAAATTGACCGGAAACGCCTTTACTTCATCGTGCGGGGATGTAGGACTGCGCGGTCACTCGCCGGCTCAGGCTCGGGTGCGCGCAGGCGGGCTGCGGGTATTCGGTTTTCTGGTTGGAACGGGTTGCGTTTATTGGATCGCGCTCCGGGATGGTACCGGGGTGATCCATGGCTGTGGCGGAAAGCGGCCCATGGTGGGCCGGCGCGCGGATGGGGAACGGCATGACGGCGATGGTGGAGACGGCGGACGCGTTGGATCCTAAGGTTCTGCTGATGGCCTTGCGACAACTGCGCAAGGGCGATTTCTCCGTGCGGCTGCCACTCGACCTGACCGGTATGGACGGCGAGATCGCTGCCGCCTTCAACGACGTGGTGGAGCTGAACCAGAACCTCACCACCGAGGTCAGCCGGCTCAGCGTCGCCATCGGCAAGGAAGGCCGCATCAGCCAGCGCGCCAAGCTGAACAACGCATCCGGCGGGTGGGAAACCTGTGTCGACAGCATCAACACGCTTGTCGGCGACATGATCCAGCCGACGACGGAAATCGCCCGCGTGATCGGTGCCGTCGCCAAGGGCGACCTGTCCAAGACGATGGCGCTGGAGATCGAGGGCCGTCCGCTGCAGGGCGAATTCCTGCGCACCGCCCGCAACGTCAACACCATGGTGGACCAGCTCGTCACCGTCACCACCGAACTGACGCGCGTGGCTCGCGAGGTGGGGATCGAAGGCAAGCTGGGCGGTCAGGCGCAGGTGAAGGGCGTCGCCGGCACTTGGAAGGACCTAACCGAGAACGTCAACGTGATGGCGGCGAACCTGACCGGTCAGGTTCGCAACATCGCGGAGGTGACGACGGCCGTCGCCAAGGGCGACCTGTCGAAGAAGATCACCGTCGACGTGAAGGGCGAAATCCTTGAGCTGAAATCGACCATCAACACCATGGTGGACCAGCTGAACAGCTTCGCCTCGGAAGTGACGCGCGTCGCAAGAGAGGTGGGTTCCGAAGGAAAGCTGGGCGGTCAGGCGAAGGTCGAAGGTGTCGGCGGTACCTGGAAGGATCTGACCGACAGCGTGAACATGATGGCGGCGAACCTGACGGGTCAGGTCCGCAACATTGCCGATGTGACCACCGCCGTCGCGACGGGTGACTTGTCGAAGAAGATCACCGTCGATGTGAAGGGCGAGATTCTGGAGTTGAAATCCACCATCAACACCATGGTGGAACAGCTGAACAGCTTCGCCTCGGAAGTGACGCGCGTCGCAAGAGAGGTGGGCTCGGAGGGCAAGCTCGGCGGTCAGGCGCGCGTGGAGGGCGTCGGCGGTACGTGGAAAGACCTGACCGACAGCGTGAACCTGATGGCGGCCAACCTGACCGGTCAGGTCCGCAACATCGCCGACGTGACGACCGCGGTCGCCAACGGTGACTTGTCCAAGAAGATCACCGTGCCGGTGAAGGGCGAGATCCTGGAGCTGAAGAACACCATCAACACCATGGTGGACCAGCTGAACAGCTTCGCCTCGGAAGTGACGCGCGTGGCGCGCGAGGTGGGCTCCGAAGGAAAACTGGGCGGTCAGGCGCAGGTGAAGGGCGTCGGCGGGACGTGGAAAGACCTGACCGACAGCGTGAACGCGATGGCGACCAACCTGACCGGTCAGGTGCGCAACATCGCCGAGGTGACGACGGCAGTCGCGAACGGCGACCTGTCGAAGAAGATCACCGTCGACGTGAAGGGTGAGATTCTGGAGTTGAAATCCACCATCAACACCATGGTGGACCAGCTGAACAGCTTCGCCTCGGAAGTGACGCGCGTGGCGCGCGAGGTGGGTTCCGAAGGAAAGCTGGGCGGTCAGGCGCAGGTGAAGGGGGTTGCCGGCACCTGGAAGGACCTGACCGACAACGTGAACGCGATGGCGACGAACCTGACCGGTCAGGTGCGCAACATCGCGGAGGTGACGACGGCGGTCGCCAACGGCGACCTGTCGAAGAAGATCACCGTCGATGTGAAGGGCGAAATCCTCGAGCTGAAATCCACCATCAACACCATGGTGGACCAGTTGAACAGCTTTGCCTCCGAAGTCGCCCGCGTGGCGCGCGAGGTGGGCATCGAGGGCAAGCTGGGCGGTCAGGCGCAGGTGAAGGGGGTTGCCGGCACCTGGAAGGACCTGACCGACAACGTGAACATGATGGCGGCGAACCTGACCGGTCAGGTCCGCAACATCGCCGAGGTGACCACCGCGGTCGCGAAGGGCGACCTGTCGAAGAAGATCACCGTCGATGTGAAGGGCGAGATCTTCGAACTGAAATCCACCATCAACACCATGGTGGACCAGTTGAACAGCTTCGCCTCGGAAGTGACGCGAGTGGCGCGCGAAGTGGGTTCCGAAGGAAAGCTGGGCGGTCAGGCGAAGGTGGAGGGCGTCGGCGGCACCTGGAAGGATCTGACCGACAACGTGAACATGATGGCGGCCAACCTGACGGGGCAGGTGCGCGGCATCGCCAGCGTCGTCACCGCGGTCGCCGACGGCGACCTGAAGCGCAAGCTGGCGGTGGACGCAAAGGGCGAGATCGCTGCGCTGGCCAACACCATCAACGGCATGATCGACACGCTGGCGACCTTCGCCGATCAGGTCACCAACGTGGCGCGCGAGGTGGGCATCGAAGGCAAGCTGGGCGGCCAGGCCCGCGTGCCGGGCGCCGCCGGTCTCTGGAAGGATCTGACGGAGAACGTGAACCAGCTGGCCGCGAACCTGACCACCCAGGTGCGCGCCATCGCCGAGGTCGCCACCGCGGTGACCAAGGGCGACCTAACCCGCTCCATCACCGTGGAGGCGATGGGCGAGGTTGCGGCGCTGAAGGACAACATCAACGAGATGATCCGCAATCTTCGCGATACCACGCTGAAGAACGCGGAACAGGATTGGCTGAAGACCAACCTCGCCAAGTTCACCCGCATGCTGCAGGGCGAACGCGATCTGGTCACCGTCTCCAACATGATCCTGTCGGAGATCGCGCCGCTGGTGAACGCGCAGCATGGCGTCTTCTACGTCGCCACCCGCGACCGAGACGAACCGCTGCTGGAAATGGTCGCCTCCTATGCGCTGAAGGAGCGCAAGAACCTGTCCAACCGCTTCCACATGAAGGAAGGTCTGGTTGGGCAGTGCGCGTACGAGAAGAAGCGCATCCTGCTGACCAACGTGCCGCGGGATTATGTCTCCATCAGTTCCGGCCTGGGCGAGGCGCCGCCGCTGAACATCATCGTCCTGCCGGTGCTGTTCGAGGACGACGTGAAGGCGGTGATCGAACTGGCGAGCTTCGGCCGCTTCAGCGAGACGCATCAAAGCTTCCTGGAGCAGCTGACCGAGAGCATCGGCATCGTGCTCAACACGATCGCCGCCAACATGCGCACCGAAGGCCTGCTGAAGCAGTCGCAGCGCCTGACCACCGAGCTGCAGAGCCAGCAGGAGGAGCTGAAGACCACCAACGAGCGGCTGGAACAGCAGGCCGCCTCGCTGCGCAAGTCGGAAGAGCTGCTGAAGGCCCAGCAGGAAAAGCTGACCACCACCAACGAGGCGCTGGAGGAGAAGGCCGAACAGCTGGAGAAGCAGAACATCGAGGTGGAGCGCAAGAACCGCGAGGTCGTGCTCGCCAAGGCGGCGCTGGAGGAGAAGGCGGAACAGCTCGCACTGACCTCCAAGTACAAGTCTCAGTTCCTGGCGAACATGAGCCACGAGTTGCGCACGCCGCTGAACAGCCTGCTGATCCTGTCCAAGCTGCTGGCCGACAATCCCGACACCAACCTGTCGGAACGTCAGGTGGATTTCGCCCGCACCATCCATTCCGCCGGCTCCGATCTGCTGGGCCTGATCAACGACATTCTCGACCTGTCCAAGATCGAATCCGGCACCGTCACGCTGGAGATCGGCGAGGTCGTGCTGGGCGACCTGCGCAACCATGTGGAGCGCACCTTCTCGCAGGTGGCGCAGGAAAAGAAGCTGGCCTTCACCATCGAGATGGACCAGACGCTGCCCGCCAGCATCCAGACCGACGAGAAGCGGTTGGCCCAGGTGCTGAACAACCTGCTGTCCAACGCCTTCAAGTTCACGGACGTCGGCGGCATCACCTTCCGCGTCGCCCCGGCGACGGAGGGCTGGAGTGCTGCGCACCCGACGCTGAACGCGGCGTCGTCGGTGCTGGCCTTCACCGTCATCGACACCGGCATCGGCATCCCCGAGGACAAGCAGCGCATCATCTTCGAGGCATTCCAGCAGGCCGACGGCACCACCAGCCGCAAATACGGCGGCACCGGCCTCGGCCTGTCGATCAGCCGCGAGATCGCCCGCCTGCTGGGCGGCGAGATCCGGGTGACCAGCACGCCCGGCAAGGGCAGCGCCTTCACGCTCTATGTCCCGCGCAGCTATGACGTCGCAGAGGAAGCCGCCAACCCGCTGGTCCTCGCGGCCAGCACCGCGCTGGCTCCCGCCGGCCTGCTGACCAAGCGGACGGAGGCGGCCACCCGCCCGGTGGTGGCGTCCGGCCCGCAGGAAGGGCTCGCCCTGTTGGAGATGCAGCCGGCCGGCGACGACCGCGAGCGCATCCGTGCCGGCGAGCCGGTGGTGCTGATCGTGGAGGACGACGCGACCTTCGCCTCGATCCTGATCGATCTGGCGCGGGAGAAGGGCTTCCGCACCGTTCTGTCGGCCGGCGGGGCGGCGGCGCTGCCGCTGGCGCGCAAATACCGGCCGGACGCCGTCCTGCTCGACATCGGGCTGCCGGACATGGACGGTTGGGCCCTGCTCGACCTGCTGAAGCGCGATCCGCAGACCCGCCACATTCCGGTCCACGTCATCTCCGCCAAGGACGAGCGGCGGCGCGGCCTGTCGATGGGCGCCTTCGATTATTCGGAAAAGCCGGTGGAGCGCGAGGCGATCTTCGACGCCCTGAACCGGGTGAAGAGCTTCAAGGAGCGCGATCACCGCAAGCTGCTGGTGGTGGAGAAGGACAACCCGCAGCCGGGCGCCGTCGCCGCCCTGATCGGCAACGGCGACGTGGAAACCCACACCGTCACCTCCATCGAGGCGGCGATGGCGGCGCTGTCGGCCGACCGGTTCGACTGCATGGTGCTGGACCTGTCCAGCCCGACGCTGCCCGGCCCCTCCGCCGCCGATTTCGAACTGGTGGAATGGCTGCGCACCCGCGACACGCTCGCCTGGATGCCGGTGGTGGTCTATGTCGCCTCCGACATCACGGCGGAGGACGAGGCGCGGCTGCGCCGGCTGGCCGAGACCGTGGTGCTGAAGAGCGCCCGGTCGCCCGCCGGCCTGCTGGACGAAACTGCGCTGTTCCTGCACCGCGCCGTCGACAAGCTGCCCGACGACAAGCGGCGCAGCATCCTGGACCTGCGCCAGCATGACCCCTCGCTGGCCGGGAAGCGGGTGCTGGTGATCGACGACGACATCCGCAACATCTTCTCGCTCGCCAGCGTGATGGAGGCCCACAAGATCGAGGTTCTCCATGCCGAAAGCGGTCGCGAGGGGATCGAGCGGCTGCGCGCCGACCCGGGCGTCGACGTGGTGCTGGTCGACATCATGATGCCGGAAATGGACGGCTACGAAACCATGCGCACGATCCGCAGCATCGACGAGTTCCGCACCCTGCCGATGATCGCCGTCACCGCCAAGGCGATGAAGGGCGACCGCGACAAGTGCATCGAAGCCGGAGCGACCGACTATATCGCCAAGCCGGTGGACATCGACCATCTGCTGTCCCTGCTGCGGATCTGGACCGCCAAGGGCGGCAGGCCGCAGCCGCGCGGCGGAGTTCCGGCATGACCCGGCGCAAGCTGCGCCCGGCACGGGTGGCGCGGCGCGGGCCGTTCGTGCTGCCGCCGGCGTTTCCGGTGCCGGCGGTCAGCCGCTCGCGGCTGCTCGGCACCACCAGCGTCCAGGCGGCCGGCAAGGATGCCGTGCGCCAGACGCTTCTGCCGCCGGATGTGGCACCGCCCGCACCGGCACCCGTTCCGGCCGCCGCCCCCGCACCGGCGACCGGTGCCCCCGCGGGATGGGAAAGCATGACCACCGACGCTCCTCCGCAGCCCGACAAGGCCGACGTGGCGATCCTGATCGTCGATGACGACCCGCGGAACCTGTTCGCCGTGCGCGAGACGCTGGAGGACATGAACGCGCAGCTCGTCCTGGCGCGGTCGGGGGAGGAAGCGCTGAAGCACCTGCTGCGCCAGGACTTCGCGCTGATCCTGCTCGACGTCCATATGCCGGGAATGGACGGCTATGAGACGGCGGAACTGATCCGCCTGCGCGAGAAGTCGCGCCACATCCCCATCATCTTCCTGACCGCCATCAACAAGGACGAGACGCACATCTTCCGCGGCTATGCCAGCGGCGCCGTGGATTACATGTTCAAGCCGGTCGATCCGCACATCCTGAAATGCAAGGTGTCGGTCTTCGTCGACCTCTACCGCAAGACGGAGGCGGTGAAGCGCGAGGTCGAGGCCAAGCAGCGGCTGCTGGACGAGAACGAGCGGGTGCGGCGCGAGATGCGGCAGGCAGAACAGGCGCTGCGCCGGTCGGAGGAACGGCAGGCGCTGATCCTGGGACAGCTGCCGATCGTGCTCTACACCGCGGATCTCACGCCGGGGATTCCCTTCCGCTACCTGTCCGATACGGCCCAGTCGGTGCTGGGCTGCCCGCCCGCCCGCTTCATCGACGATCCCGGTTACTGGGAAGCGGGGCTTCACCCGGACGACCGCAACCGCGTGCTGCGCCAGTTGGACTCGATCCACGACACCGGGCTGACGACGGTCGAATACCGCTGGCGCTGCCCGGACGGCAGCGAGCGGCATCTGCTGGACCAGGCGGTGGTGGTGCGCGACGAGGACGGCCAGCCGGCCGAGCTGTTCGGCACCATCCTGGACGTGACCGAGACGCGCCAGGCCCAGCGCCAGCTCGCCCATGCCCAGAAGATGGAGATGGTGGGCCAGCTGACGGGCGGCATCGCCCATGACTTCAACAACATGCTGATGGTGGTGATCGGCAGCCTCGAACGGCTGGTCCCCAGCCTTGCCGACGATCCGAAGGCGGCGAAGCGGGCGGAGATGGCGCTGCAGGCGGCGCTGCGCTGTTCCGACATGACGCGGCGCCTGCTGACCTTCGCGCGGCGCCAGCAGCTTCATCCGGAGCCGGTCGATCTCGGCGCCCTGGTCGCCGGCATGGGCGAGCTGATGGAGCGCACGCTGGGCGGCGGCGTCGCCATCGCCATCGAGGCTCCTGCCGCCGATGCGGAGCCGCTGTGGACCGCGTCGGTCGACCGCTCGCAGGCGGAGTCGGCCCTGCTGAACCTCGTCATCAACGCCCGCGACGCCATGCCCGGCGGAGGCACCCTGCGCATCCGCACGGAGAACGCCCGTTTCGAGGAAACGCAGTCCGGCCATGGCATGTCCGTCCCGGCCGGCGACTACATCCTGCTGTCGGTGTCCGACAGCGGGTGCGGCATGCCGCCGGACGTGCTGGAACGCGCCTTCGAACCCTTCTTCACCACCAAGGAAGCCGGGAAGGGCACCGGCCTCGGCCTTGCCATGATCCATGGCTTCGTCAAGCAGTCGGGCGGGCTGATCGGCATCGACAGCAGTCCGGGTGTCGGCACCACATTCCGCCTTTACCTGCCGCGGGCGGCAGTGGACGCGGTCCACGGCACGGCCTCCGACGAGGATGGCGCCGTCGAGGCGTTCGCCGGCCGCGGGGAGACCGTGCTTGTGGTGGACGACGATGCCGACGTGCGCGCCGTCGCTGTCCAGGCCGTGGGTGCGCTTGGCTACCGCGTGCTGGAAGCCGATGGGGCGGAGGCGGCGCTGACCTTGCTGGACCGCCAGCCGGTCGATCTTCTGTTCACCGATATCGTGATGCCGGGCGGCCTGAACGGGCGCGAACTGGCGCGCGAGGGATTGCGCCGCCACCCTTCGCTGCGGATCCTGTTCGCCTCGGGCTATGCCAACGGAACCAGTGCGCCGGAACCGGAGGCCGGCGCCGCCATCCCGGCAGACGATGGCACCGATCCGGGTGCCGTGCTGGGGGCGGTGTTGGGCCGGGCGGAGACGCTGGCCAAGCCCTATCGCGACGGCGATCTTGCCCGCGCGCTGCGCCGTGCGCTGGATCTGCAGTCCCCCCTCGCGCCGGCGGAGGCCGTCCGGGGCTGACGAGGGGGATCGATGGCGGCGCCGTCCCACGCCGCCGATTGTGCATATCAGGTCAGGTTCTGGTTCATGGTTTTGTCCGACGATGCGCTTACCCTGCTTCGAACCTCCATCCGTTCGGTCTGGGCGCTTGAAATGCTGCTTCTCCTGCGCCGGAACCCCGAGCGCGAATGGTCCAACGACGATCTCGTGCGGGAATTGCGGGGCAGCGAGGTGGTGGTGCAGGAGGCGCTTGCCGGTTTCCTGGGGGCCGGGCTGGTGGCGGCGCTGGCGGATGGGCGCCACCGCTATCATCCGGCGGTGCCGATTCTCGACCAGTGGGTCGACGAGATCGAGCAGGCCTATGCCACCCGCCCCTCCGCCGTTATCCGGGAAATCTTCGCGGCTCCCGGCAACAAAGTGCAGATCTTCGCCGATTCCTTCCGCTTCCGCCTCAACGACTGATGCCAGTGAACGACATGATCGCCGCTTTCCAATCCGAACCCATGCATCGGCCGACCTCTTCCCCATGCGGGAGAGCGGGGTGGGGGAACTGACATGGGCACCGTGATTTCCGCGGTCTATCTGCTGTGCTTTGCCGCCAGCCTGCTGTGCATGGTCCTTCTGCTGCGCAGCTACCTGCGGTCGCGCAGCCGGCTTCTGCTGTGGAGCACGCTGTGCTTCGTCTGCCTGTCGATCAACAACCTGCTGCTGTTCATCGATGTCGTCGTCCTGCCGACCCAGGTCGACCTGCTGCCGCTCCGCCAGTTCTCCACCATCGCCGGACTGGGCATTCTGCTCTACGGCTTCATCTGGGATGCAGAGTGATGCTGCCGACGACCTACAGCTTCTTCACCGGGGCGATCGCGGCACTCTATGCGGTGGCCGGCCTGTTCTTCCTCAGCTTCTGGAAGCGGACGCGCGACGCGCTGTTCGCATCCTTCGCGCTGGCCTTCGCGCTGCTGGCGGTGAACCAGACCGTGCTGGCGCTCGGTGCGCTGGAACGGGAGGAGCAGAGCTGGGTCTATCTGTTGCGGCTGCTGGCCTTCCTCGTGATCATCGCCGCCATCGTCCGCAAGAACCTTGAGGGACGCCGCCGCGGCTGAAGGGGGAGCTTCCGGGTCACTTCCGCCCGTCTCCGAAGCGGCGGCAGTCCCACTCGTCGGTGCCCGAAGCCGCCCGGCCGCCGTTGGAGGTGCGGTAGCGCCCGTCGTCGCACTGGCCGTTGCCGGCATAGCGGCTGTAGCCGTCCCGGCCCCGTCCGCCATAATAGCCATTACCGTGATGGTAGCCGTTGTCGTAGCCGCCGCGGCGGTGGTGGCGCCGGTCGCGCTCGTAATCCCGGTCGTCGTCGTCATCGCCTGCGGTCGCCGCCAGCACGCCCAGCCCGACCACCGCGGCGCCGAGCAGCAGGGCGCCCGTCATGTCGTCATTGCCGTTCCCGTTGCCGGCGCAGCCCGGCAGGGCCAGCGACACCGCAAGGCAAGCGGCCAACACCGTCCTGCCGCCGAAGACTCCGTGCCGCACCGCTTTTTCCATCGCCGCCTCCCAGCATACGGGACCTTTCATGCATGAACACACAGGCGGAGTTTTTCATCCAGTACCATTATAATTTCTTTTTAGAAACATTTGCCTCGACGAGCTTTCGCTGCCCTGAACGCATGCCCGGCTGCACACCACGGGGCTTGGCCCGGCGGGGACGAAGCCCTATGGTCGGCCTGCTGTCGCCAAAATGGGGAGTGCGTGGATGTTCACCGCCAGGATCCTGCTGCTCGGCTCCGGTGAGCTGGGCAAGGAATTCGTAATCGCCGCAAAGCGGCTGGGCTGCGAGGTCATCGCCTGCGACAGCTACGCCAACGCCCCGGCGATGCAGGTCGCCGACCGGGCGGAGGTGTTCTCCATGCTCGACGCCGACGCCCTCCGCGCCGCCATCGCCAAGCATCGCCCCGACTTCATCGTGCCGGAGGTGGAGGCGATCCGCACCGAGGTGCTGCACGAGTTCGAGGATGCCGGAACCACCGTCGTGCCGTCGGCCCGTGCCGCCACCATGACGATGAACCGTGATCGCATCCGCGAGGTCGCCGCGACGGAACTCGGCCTGCGCACCTCGCGCTACCGCTATGCCGAAAGCCTGGACGAGGTCCGCGCCGGGGCGGAGCACACCGGCTTCCCCTGCGTCATCAAGCCGGTGATGTCGTCGTCGGGCAAGGGGCAGAGCACGGTGCGGGACGCCGCCGGGCTGGAAGCCGCTTGGGACTATGCGGTGGCGAACATGCGCGGCGACCGCCGCAAGGTGATCGTCGAGGAATTCGTCGCCTTCGACTACGAAATCACGCTGCTGACCGTCCGCACCCGCGACGGCATCCTCTACTGCGAGCCGATCGGCCACCGGCAGGAACGCGGCGACTACCAGGAATCCTGGCAGCCGGTCGCCATGCCGCAGGCGATGCTGGACGACGCCAAGGCGATGGCGGCCCGCGTCGTCGACAATCTCGGCGGCTACGGCATCTTCGGCGTCGAGTTCTTCGTGACGGCCAATGAAGTCGTCTTCTCCGAACTGTCGCCGCGCCCGCACGACACCGGCATGGTCACGCTGCTGTCGCAGAACTTGTCGGAATTCGAACTGCACGCCCGCGCCATCCTCGGCCTGCCGATCCCCAACATCGTCTGCCGTGCCTCGTCGGCCTCCGCCGTCATCCTGGCCGACCGCGAATCCGAGAGTTTCCGCATCGAGGGTCTGGCCGATGCGCTGAGCCTTGGCAGTGCGGAGCAGGAGGTCGACGTCCGCCTGTTCGGCAAGCCGACCACCCGCAAGAACCGCCGCATGGGTGTGGCGCTCGCCACCGGAACCGACACCGACGACGCGCGGATGCGGGCCAAGCAGGCGGCGGACAAGGTGACGATCCGGTATTCCTGATGGCCGGCTCATACCGCGGGCTGGGGCAAGGCCCGCGGCAGCTTTCTCAAATGGCGGCCGCCAGCGTTCCGGACGGGGCATCGAATGCCGCCATCGAAACGGGCCGTCCGGTGACGATGGACAGGGGGGCGGTAGCCCGGCCTTCCCGATAGCCGAACGTGACGTAATGCGCCGTCGCTGCGATTTCATTGGGCAGCCGGCGTTGCAGATCGGGGTTCCGCGACAGATAGGCGGAGGCGTCGAAGGTAGTCTTTCTTCCCTCCAGCCGTCCGCTGGTGGCGTAATGAAGGGCTGCCGCAGTGGTGTTGGTGCCGAATGCCTGGATCAAGTCGGGGTTGGCCGCGATGTAGGCCATGGTGTTGAAGTACGTGTTGCGTCCTTCCAATCGCCCAATGTTGATGTAATGCACGGCGGCCGCAGTGGTGTTCGGGCCCAGGGCCGCGCCGAGGTCCGGGTTGGAAGCCAGATATCCCGCGGCATCGAAGGTGGTTGCTCGGGGTTCCATATAGCCGCTCCGGACATAATGATTGAAGGCGGCCGTTTGGTCGGTGCCGAATGCTGCGGCCAGATCCCTGTTTGCCGCCAGATAGCTCAACGGATCGAAACTCCTGGCGCTGGAAACCGCTGCGGTCCGGTCGTAGAAGCGTACATATTCGACGTTCGACAGGAAGTCCGATCCATTGTTGTTGTCGAGAAGCCCGGCCTGCCCATTGTAGCTGACCAATCTGTCGGAATAGTAATACTGGCTGCTGATGACTGTATCCGTTCCTTCACCGCCGTCGATGGTATCGATGCCGTATCCGCCGGCAATGAGGTCATCACCCCCGCCGCCGCTGATGTAGTCGTTTCCCGAATAGCCATACAGGATGTCCGACTGGGACGAGCCGAAGATCTGATCGTTGCCGGCCAGCATCGATGAGGTGGTCAGGGCGTTCGCAAGGCCATAGATGCTGGAAAAGCTCAGGTTGGCATTGCTGAAGGACACCAGAGGCCCGCCTCCCGGCTGGGTCGCGGTGATGGACGTGATGCGGCCCGAAACGTTTGAATCGGTGATGTTCAGAACACCTCCGACCGCGACGTCCATCACCGGCGCGCCATTTCTGGTGAAGCGGATGGTGATCTGAGAAGGACTTTGCGAAAGAAGAGAATAGTTGTCGAAATCGGCCCCAGCGATATCACCGCTTCCAGACAGATTGACCCGCACATTTGCGACAACGGTGCTCATCTCGAATCCTCTTTCCTCTTATGGCTTTGCAGCGCCGGTCGACGCCCTGTGTCCCGTTTGGCGACCAATCGCCGGACGTCGGAATGGGAGGCAAATTTGCGGTGGGTATGGCTCGTGGGATGGCAGCCTTGCAGCAAAACTGGCCCGTTGCATTCTCCGCCTGGGGCGGAGGAATGTAACTTACGGAGTACACCCTGAAGTATAAGTATGGAATTTTGGGAAGTCTAGGGTTGAGCAATGCTCGCGGCGGTCATATGCCTACGAGGTTTCCCTCTGCGCGATGCCGCTACCGCCCCAGCAGCCTGTCCACACGCCGCAGCGCCGGGAACATCGCCGCCCACAGCCCGGCCAGCCCGACCGCGCCGACGCCGCCCAGCACCACCGCCGGCACCGCACCGATCATCGCCGCGACGCTGCCGGATTCGAACTCACCCAACTGGTTCGACGCACCGATGAACAGAGAGGTGACGGCGCCGACGCGGCCGCGCATCTCGTCGGGGGTGGAGAGCTGGATCAGCGTCTGGCGCACGAACATGCTGACCTGATCGGTGGCGCCGACTGCCAGCAGGGCGATGAAGGACAGCACCGGATCGGCCGACAGGCCGAAGGCGATGGTGGCGACGCCGAACCCGGCGACGGCAATCAGCATCCAGCGTCCGGCATGGCGCCTCACGCCCCAGCGGGTGATGACCATCGCCATGGCGAGCGCCCCCAGCGCCGGGGCGGAGCGCAGCAGACCGAGGCCCCATGGCCCGACGAACAGCACGTCGCGGGCATAGATCGGCAGCAGAGCCGTCGCCCCGCCCAGCAGCACCGCGAACAGGTCGAGCGAGATGGCGCCCAGGATCTCCGGCCGGCTGCGGATGAAGGCGGCGCCGGCCAGCATGCTCGTCAGGCTCATGGCGCGCTTGGTCATGGTGACCGGGCGGGGCCGGCAGGCCGCGATCAGCAGGACAGACAGCACCAGCATCGCCGTGCTGACGCCATAGACCGCCGCCGGGCCGGCGATGTAGAGCAGGCCGCCCAGGGCTGGGCCGGAGATCTGCGCCACCTGCACCCCGGACGACTGCCAAGCGACGGCATTGGGCAGATCCTCCAGCGGCACGGTTGCCGACAGGATCGCCTGGTTGGCCGGCCCTTCGAAGGACTTGGCGAGGCCGATCAGCGCTACCACCGCGAAGATCGCGTGCGGCGACAGCGCCCCCGCCATGGTCAGCAGGAACAAGGCGGCGACAGCGGTCATTTCGACGGACAGGGCGCCGAACAGCACCGTCTTGCGGTCGTTGTTGTCGACCACATGGCCGGCCACCAGGACCAGCGCCAGGGTCGGCAGGAATTGGAACAGCCCGACCAGCCCGAGGTCGAGCGGGTTGCCGGTCATGGCGTAGACCTGCCAGCCGACCGCCACCACCTGCATCTGGATCGCCAGCATCGAACAGACCCGCGCGCACCAGAACAGGGCGAAGGCGCGGTGGCGGAAAGCGGACCGGAAACTATCCCCGGCCGCGGGGGCACTGGTCATTCAAACTGGCTCCAGAAGTGTGGCGAGCCCCAGCCCGCCGCCGATGCCGAGCGTGGCAAGCCCCCGGCGGGGCGACGTGCCCGCCGCCGGGAACAGCAGCTCGGTGAAGAGGCGAGTCACCAGGATGGCTCCCGACGCGCCATAGGGATGGCCGAGCGCCAGCGCGCCGCCGCCGACGGACACGCGGGACTGGTCGATGCCCAGCGCGTCGAGGCTGGCCAGCACCTGGGCGGCGAAGGCCTCGTTGAACTCGATCAGGTCTATGTCGGCGACCGACAGACCGGGATTGCGGGTCAGCAGCCTGCTCACCGCCGGAACCGGGCCGGTGCCGAGCAGCTTCGGATCGACGCCAGCCGCGGCGCTGTCTACCACCGCAAGTCCGTGGGTCAGGCCAAGCTCGCGGAATTTTCGCTCCGACACCACCACCACCACGGCGGCGCCGTCATTGACCGGGCAGGCGTTGCCGGCGGTCACGGTGCCGTCCGGCCGGAGAATGGGCCGCAGCGCCGCCAGCTTGTCGAGGCTTGTGCCGGCGCGCGGGCATTCGTCGCGGTCGATGACGCGGCCGTCGCGCAGGGTGAGCGGCACGATTTCCCGGTCGAACCGTCCGGCGGCTTGCGCGGCAACGGCCTTGCGGTGGCTGTCCAGCGCATAGCGGTCCTGGCGCGCGCGGTCGATGCCATAGGCGGCGGCAACATTCTCCGCTGCCTCGATCATCGACGGGTCGCCGATCTCGTCGGGGGCGAAGCGGGCGCGGTCGTAGAAGGCCGGGCTGCGGTAGAGGCTGGACGGCTTGGCGACGCGCCAGGGGGCGGTGCTGGTGCTCTCCACCCCGCCGGCCAGCACGACGTCGCAGGCCCCGGACTGCACCAGCCGGGCGGCGAGGTTGACCGCCTCCAGCCCGGACCCGCATTGCCGGTCCACCGTCACGCCCGGCACCGACACCGGCAGCCCGGCTGCCAGCGCCGACAGCCGCGCGACATTGCCGCCGGGTCCCACCGCGTTGCCCAGAAGCACCTCGTCCACCTCGGCCGGGTCAAGGCCGGCATCGGCCAGCACGGCGCGGATGACCGGTGCGGCGAGATCCTCGACCGGAAGCTCGCACAGGCTGCCGCCGATGCGGCCGACCGGCGTCCTGCGTGCGGCGACGATGATCGGGAGGTTGCTCATTCCACCGCCTCCAGCCCGCCACCCTTGGCGCGCTCACGGACATCGGCGCGGGCGATCTTGCCGCTGCCGGTCAGGGGCATGTCGGCCGCCGCGAACACCCGCCGTGGCGCCTTGTAGGCCTCCAGCCGCTCCTGGCACCAGCCGCGCAGGTCCGCCAGCGACGCGCGCCCGGACCCGCGCCACCAGACCACGGCGGACAGGGCATCGCCCCAATAGGGGTCGGGCAGGCCGAACACCACCGCCTCCGCAACCGCGGGGTGGGCGCGCAGGACTGCCTCGACCTCCGCCGGATAGACGTTCAGGCCGCCGGTGATGACCATGTCGCCCGCCCGCCCGACCAGCCGCAGCCAGCCGTCGCCGTCGATCCAGCCGTAATCGCCGACCGTGCCCCAGCCGTCCCGTTCGCGATAGCCGGCGCCGTCGCTGGTGCCGAGATAGCCGTCGCTCAACATACCGCTCCGCACCCAGACGGTGCCGGGCCGGCCCCGCTCGACCGGATTGCCGTCGTCGTCGCGCAGGCTCAGCTCCACCCCATGGAAGGGGCGGCCGACGCTGTCCGCAGGAGCGCCCTCGTGCGAAGAGCGCAGGCTGACGAAGCTCAGTTCCGATGCGCCGTAATACTCCAGCACAGCGGCATCGGGGCACAGCGCCGCCAGCCGGTCATGCACGGCCGGCGCCAGCTTCGCGCCGGAGCAGACCACCCGGCGCAGGGCGGGGAAGTGCCGGCCTTCGCGTTCCGCCGCGTCGAGGATGCCGACCAGCATCGTCGGCACAAGCACAAGCGTGGTGACGCCGCACTCAGCCATTTGCGCCGCCGCGTCCACCGCGTCGAATTTCGGCTGCACGCGGATCGTGGCGCCGGCCGACAGCCCCTCCACTGCGCCATAGAGGCCGAGGCCATGGACAAGCGGCCCCGGCACCAGCACGACATCGTCGGCCCCGATGCCGAACTCCACCCGGCTCGCCTCCAGCGTCGCCAGCCAGGATCCCTGATTGCGGATGAAGGCCTTCGGCCGCCCGGTGGTGCCGGAGGTGAAGCCGACAAGGAAGGGCGTCTTGGGATCGACCGCCGGAATGCTCCAGCCCGCCGGCTGCGCGGCGATCCAGGTGGCGGCGGTTTCCGCAGTCAGGTGAAGATCGGGACGGAAAGTGTCCAGCGCCGCGGCGGTCTGCGCGGCGCTCCATTTGGGATCGAGCAGCCCGACGATGCCGCCGGCCGCGACGATGCCGAAGAACAGGGCCGGCAGCTCCGCACGATTGCCGAGGCTCAGTGCCACGCGCGGCGGCGTGGCGTCCGTCCGCAAGGCGGCCACACCGGCGCCGGCACGCCTCACCTGCTCCAGCAGGGCGGCGTAGGACACAGCTGTGCCATCGAAGACCAGGGCGGAATGGCCGGGCGTGCGACCGGCCGCCAGCGCGAAGGGGCGGGCGAGGTTGTCCGCCCCGGTGATGCCGCCGTTCAAGGACGGTCGATCAGGCGCCATTCTTTCAGGCATGGATCGGCAGGATGCCGGCCCGACGGACGCCCGCTGCGGCGACCGCGGCGATGCCGGCCTTGATCAGGTCGCCCGGCACGAAGGTGAGCGAGCCGAAGACGGCCTTCTCGAGCGGCAGGCCGGCGACCAGCGACAGCCAGGGAATGCCGCCGGCATAGACGACAAGGATGCCGCCGACGACGCTGACCGCGAACAGGCGGATCGGGTTGGCGTTCGTGGCGAAGCGCTCCGCCAGCCAGCCGGTGACGAAGGCGGCAATCGGCCAGGACAGCACGAATCCGCCGGTCGGCCCCATCAGCACGCCGATGCCGCCACGCCCGCCGGCCAGCAGCGGCAGTCCGGCGGCAACCAGCAGCACGAACAGCAGGGCGGCGATGCCGCCGCGCTTGGCCCCCAGGATGGTGCCGGCCAGCATGACGCCCAGCGTCTGCGCGGTGATCGGCACCGGCAGGAAGCCGAGCGGGATCGGCGGCGCCATGCCAAGCCCGCCCAGCAGGGCGGCGAACAGAGCGCAGAGGACGAGGTCGCGGGTGGACAGCATTGCGGACGCTTCCTTCGGCTGGTGACGTTATCGTTGTGTGGTGTTTTTAGCTGCGGCCTGCGATCCGGAGTCTGACGGATCATAGCCGCGCGCTTCCAATGCGGCGGCCAGATCATCGGCCATGGTGAGGATCTTGACCAGCAGCGGAACGAACAGGGCGGCTATGTTGCGCTCGACGCCGCGGGCGCGCTGGGCCATCCGCACCTCGCGCACCTGCTCGCCCAGCAGCGGGATGAAGCGGATGGTCAGCGCCAGCATCAGCGCCATCTTGGCCGGGTTGACCCCGACCGGTCGCAACAGGGCGAACAAGCGCTCGAACAGATCGACCATGTCCATCACGCGTGTGGTCAGCGTGACCAGGGTCGCCAGCAGGATCAGGGCGGCGAAACGGGCAACGGCGACCGCCGTCTCCTCCCACCCGCCGCCGGTCAGCAACGCTTGGAAGCCGAACAGCAGGGTCAGCATGACGACCGGCGCCCGCAGCTCCTTCAGCACCCGGCCGGCCGGCAGCCTCGCCGCCGCCAGAACCGCAACTCCGATCAGTCCGGCTGCTGCTGCTCCCCAGGCGCCGGGGAGCGCCAGCACGATGATGGTCACCAGCAGCAGCCCGCCCAGCTTCGCCCCCGCCGGCAGGCGGTGGATGACCGACTCCCGATGCAGGTAAAGTCCCAGCATCAGCCAAGCCGCTCGACATAGGCCGGCACGGTTTCGGCCGGCAGACCGTCGGCCACGACGCGGCCATCCTCCAGCACCAGCGCCCGGTCGAAGTCCTTCACCATGTCCAGGTCGTGGGTGACGACAATCACCGTCTGCGGCAGTCCGCGCAACAGCTCGATCACCTTGCGGCGGTTTCGCAGGTCGAGCAGGGTTGTCGGCTCGTCGAAGATCACATAGGCCGGTTCCAGCACCAGCACCCCGGCGATGGCGAGCAGTTGCTTCTCGCCGCCGCTCATCTGGTGGGCCGGCTGGTGGCGGTAGCGGTCGAGGCCGTAGCGCTCCAGCGCCCCGGCGACGCGGCGGGCGATCTCGTCATTCGGCAGCTTGCGCGCCTTCAGCCCGAAGGCGAGATCCTCCTCCACCGTCGGGTAGACGATCTGGGTGTCGGGATTCTGGAAGACGAACCCCACCCGTTGGCGCACGGTCCGGCCGTCGGTGCGGGTGTCCAAACCGTCGACGGCGACGCTGCCGGCGGTTGGCACGATCAACCCGTTCAGCAGCCGTGCCAGCGTGCTCTTCCCCGACCCGTTGCCGCCGAGAATGGCGATGCGCCGCTCCCCCAGCCGCAGCGACAGATCGTGCAGGACGGGACGGTCGCCATAGGCGTGGGTGACGGACCGGAGTTCGATCATCGACGGGGGACGAGCTTTCGCAGTGCAGTTCTGTTGCGTGTGCGAAAGTTTCTTAGCGGGTCTATGGGCCGGGTGCCAGAGGTGAAGTTGCTGGACCGGCAACTTATGGCGTCCTCGCAGTCCTGCTCCGCCGGTCCGAAAGCCGGTCCGGCCGTGAAGGACGGGGACAGCGCCCACTCTGGCCAAGAAAGCAGAGGAGGCCGTCCTTGCAGACGGCCCCCTTCAGAAACTCTACTGGGTGACTTGCCGGTGCGGTTGACGAGAGGTCAAACCAGCTCCGCGAGCGTCAGGTGTTCGGCGCGCTTGTTGACGTTCGCGCGGATCTGCTCCAATGCAGCCAGCGGAATGTCGATAGTCACGCAGGGCTCCTGAACGCGCGGATCGTCGCCCGGGTACAGCGTCTCGTACTCGCCGGCATTGTCATAAGCCTGACGGTTGTCCGCTTCGAGATAGGTCTCGACCGGCAGACCCTCGGCATACATGCCGTCATGGCTGTCGAGTTCGATATGGAAATACTCGAACTCCTCCATCGCGTCGACCTGCCGGATGGACGAACCATTGATCAGCAGACGGGCCGAGACGCCATACTCGCCGATCAGCAGCGCATGGCTGGGGGAGATGTACAGGTCGCGGACGGGCAGGCCCTGCGCGATGGCATCGCGGGCGATCCGCACCGGCAGATGGACCTTGCGCAGCTGCTCCGTATCGAAGGAAGAGCCGGCCATCAGTCGGCGTCCGATCCAGCGAATGGCGCGGAATTCGCCGGTGAGGGACGACTTGATCATGTCGCCGATCTTCAGGCTCTCGACAGGGACATCGCCGAATATCGAATGGACGAACGTGCCGCGGAGGATGCAGGTCGGAGTAGGACCGGGAGCCATGTTTTACAAGTTCCATTGCGATTGCAGGAGTTTGCTTCCGCATCCTGCGGCCGAGCATCTCTGCACTCGGCACGGACGTGGCAAACTTCAAACAGACTACTTCCTTCGAGCAAATGCCGGGGTGGAGAAATTGTGCGCAATTGCGGCCGCCAGTGACCAATTGCCGCAGCGACATTGCTGCCTGTGTCCCAAATCTGGCGGAAACGGAACTGTTTTAGGCTTCTTTAAGAAATTTCATGACCTTGCTGCCGCATTCGGAACGCGGCGTTCACGGGCAGCCTGGGGTTGCCGCCTGGAAATCCGGACCCGCTTCTCCAGTCGCAACATTCGGTTGTTTTTCGGAAAATCGCTTCACTCATTAAGCGGTGGCGCGCCTGTGAGCGCGAAACCGGAGCGGCTGTCGGGCCGCTCCGTCGAGGAATTCATAATTAGCGGTTGGAACTGTCGGCAGGGGCCATTCCGCTTGTCACTGTTGCCTTTCAAACGTGAAACGGCAATCAGTGCCTCCCACCTGACGGGAAATCAGAAGCTGTTGCGTTCATGATAGGTTTGCAGGAACTGCTGCACCCGCGATTCCGTGGATTCGTGGAAGACTTCGCGCGGGGTGCCGAAGGCGGCGATGCGGCCGTGGTCGAGGAAGGCCACCTTGTCGGCGACGTTGGCGGCAAAGCCCATCTCGTGGGTCACCACCACCATGGTCATGCCGTCCGCTGCCAGATCGCGCATGACCTGCAGCACCTCGCCCACCAGTTCGGGGTCGAGCGCCGAGGTCGGCTCGTCGAACAGCATCAGGTGGGGCTCCATCGCGATGACGCGGGCGATGGCGACGCGCTGCTGCTGGCCACCCGATAGACGTGCGGGGTAGCTGTCGGCCTTGGCGGCCAGACCCACCCGGTCCAGCATACGGCGGGCGTGGGCGGTGGCTGCGGCCTTGTCCATGCCGCGGACTTGCACCAGCGCCTCCGCCACATTCTCCAGCGCCGTCATGTGGGGCCACAGGTTGAACTGCTGGAACACCATGCCGACGTTGCGGCGCAAGCTCCGCAGGTCGCGGTTGGACAGGCGGCGGCGCGGCGTCTCTTCGGTGTAGCCGACCAGCTTGCCTTCGATGCGGATCTCGCCGCGGTCGTAGACCTCAAGGAAGTTGATGCAGCGCAGCAGCGTGCTCTTCCCCGATCCGCTGGGGCCAATCAGGCAGACGACCTCCGACTTGTTGACGGTCAGGTCGATGTCGCGCAGCACCTCGTTGGTGCCGAAGCTCTTGCTGACGCCGCGGATGGTGACCATCGGCGCGGCATCGCCGGCGACGGCGGAATGGGGCGAGGTGGCGGTTTCGTAAACGGTGGTCATCACGCCCTCGCGGTTGCGGTCTGGGTCGAGGAGTCCTGCGGCGACGCATGGGTCAGGAAACGGGTGACGCGGGCCTCCAGCCGGCGGCCCAGACGCGACACCACCTCCACCAGCAGCCAGTAGAACAGCGCCATGCCGACGATGGTCTCGAAGGTGGCGAAGGTCTCCGCCGCCATTGTCTGCATCTCGTACATCAACTCCGGCACGGTGATGATCGACAGCACCACCGTTTCCTTGGTCAGGATCGCCATCATGTTGACGATGGCCGGGATGGTCGATACCAGCATGGCCGGCACGATCACCCGGCGCAGGATGGAGCCATAGGACATGCCGAGGCTGAGCGCCGCTTCCACCTGCCCCTTCGGCACCGCCTGATAGCCGGCGCGGAAGATCTCGGCGAAATAGGCGCTGCCGTAGATGCCGAGGCCGAGGATGCCGGCCGCCGTCGCCTCCAGCCGCAGGCCGATGGACGGACCGCCGCTGTAGAGCAGGAACAGCTGGATCAGGAAGGGTGTGCCGCGGATCACCTCGATATAGGCGCGGATCACCCAGCGCAGCGGCTTCACCGGGATCCGGCGCAGCAGCATCAGGACGAAGCCCAGCACCATGCCGATGAGGCAGCCGGCGCCCCAGCACAGGATGGTGATGCCGAAGCCGCGCAGCAGCGCCGGGCCGTACTGGACGAGAAGGGAGAGGTCCAACATCGGATCAGGCCTGTTGCAGGCGGCGTTCGACCAGCGTGCCGAACAGGGCCAGCGCGCCGTTGATCGCCAGATAGATGACGCCGGCCGCGAGGTAAATCTCAAGCGGGCGGTAGTTGGCGGCCGAAATGGTCTGGCTGGTCCGCGTCAACTCCGCCACCCCGACGACGGAGATCAGCGAGGACGCCTTCAGCAGCAGGATCAGTTCGTTGACCAGGGCCGGCACCGAGATGCGGAAGGCCTGCGGCAGCAGGATGCGCGTCCAGATCGACGATCCGGGGAAGCCCAGCGCAAGCGCCGCCTCCGACTGACCGTGCGGGACGGCGTTGAGCGCACCGCGGTAGATCTCCGACACATAGGCGCCCGACGCGAGGCCGAGCGCGGCGATGGAGGCGACCAGCGGCGGCACGTCGATGCCGATCAGCGGCAGCATGTAGTAGATCAGCAGAAGCTGGATCAGCAGCGGCACGCCGCGGAAGAAGCTGACATAGACGCCGCCGGCCAAGTCCGCCGCCCGGCCGCCGGACTGCCGCGCCACGCAGACGACCAGACCGATCACCTGTCCCAGCAGCACGCCGAGCAGCGAGACCCAGACGGTCGTGACGGCCGCCCCCAGCAGATGGGGAAGGGCGTCGATGATGACGCTGAACTTCATTGATGGGCCTTCAATTCCGGCGAATCCGCGATCCATCCCCTCTCCATGGGGGAGAGGGGATGGTCCGCTCTACCTTACAGCTGCGGTTCCGGAACGGTGGTCGGCAGTTCCTGCGAGACGCCGAACCACTTCTTCTGGATGGTCGCCATGCGGCCGTCCTTCTGGATCTTCACGAGTGCGGCGTTGACCGCCTCGATCAGGCTCTTGTCGTCGTCGCCGAGGCGACCGACCCACGAGAAGTAGGAGGGCTTGCCGAAGGGCGGCAGGACGACGGCGAAGGTCTCCTTGCGCTGTGCGGCGGCGAAGGCGAGGTTCGGCAGCGAGTTGACCGAGGCATCGATGCGGCCGGCGGCCAGATCGGCGTAGGACTGGTTGCTGTCGACATACTCGCGCACGTCCGGCGGGGTCGGCAGGGTCTGGCCGAACTCCTTCACCTGCGCCAGCTGCGAGGTGCCCTTGCCGCCGCCGACCTTCTTGCCGGCGATGTCCTCCGGCTTGTTGATGGTCTTGTCGTCGGCGCGCTTCATCATCGCGGCGGTCGCTTCCGAAATCGGAACGGTGAAGGCGTAGCGCTTCATGCGCTCCTTCGTGATCGTCACCGGGGCGATGACCAGATCGAACTTCTTGGCTTCCAGGCCGGGCAGGACGCTGGTCCAGGGCAGGTCCATGTACTTGGGCTTGACGCCCAGTTCCTTGGCCACCTCGTCGATCAGGTCGCGGTCGACGCCCTTGTACTCGTTGTTCTCGAGGAAGTCGAAGGGCGGGAACTGCATCTCGGTGGCGACGGTGAGGACGCCGGCCTTCTTCACGTCGGCCAGCGTGTCGGCCATCGCCGTGCCGGCGGCGGCACCGGTCACCAGCAGAGTGGCGCCGAGCAGCGCCGCCTTGAACATCGTCCGAACCATACCCTTGCTCTCCATCGTGAGTGGTCCCCTGTCGTGGCCGGCCGACTGTAGCCGGTCCTTTTGTGTTTACAAATTCAACTCGGTCGCGCTGTCGGTGATCGACGAGCCGCTGAGGCTGAACCGGTCGCCGACCGAGAGGAAATGAACCAGCGTCACCGGCCGGCTCAGATGCATGGTCTGCCGCCGGATCGACAGGCAGGCTGCCCCGGCCTCCACCCCCAGCAGCGCCGCCATCTCCGCCGTGGCGTTGACCGCGCGCACCGTGTGGTCGGCCGACGACCAGGGCACCCGGTCGACCAGCCAGCGGCTGGGAGCCACGCTGTCGAACGGCTCCTCCGCCACCTCCGGCACGGCGTCCAGGCTGACGAGGCGGCGTTCATGCTGGATCGGCGTTCCGTCGCTGAAATGCAGGCACTCCAGCGCCAGGATCGGCGCACCCTCGGGCAGGTCGGGCCAGTGGATGCCCTGTCCGTTGTTCAGGCTCTTGCGTTCGCGGATGCGGAACTCGTAGACACGGCCTTCCCGCGCGACGACGTCGCCGATGTCCTCGATGGGCAGGGCGAAGCGGTCGCGGCGGCCGGTGGCGACGAAGGTCCCGGCACGGCGGCGGCGGACGAGGAACCCCTCCCGCGCCAGCAATGCGATGGCCTTGTGCACGGTCTGGCGGGAGACGCCGTAGAGGCTCGACAACTCCGCCTCGTTGGGCAGGCGCTGGCCGGCCTGCCAGCGGCCCCGCAGGATCTGGCCGGCGACCGCGCGCTTGATCTGGTCGAACAGCGCGCCGCGACCGTCGAGTGTGAGGCCGTCGAGTGCGAGTCCGTCGGGGGCAAGTTCATTCCGCGGGGCGCAGGCCGGCGTCGAAGCCGGTCCGCCAACGCGGTCCTGTCCGGTCAGGCCTTGCCGTGCCACCCCCTGCACCCCGCTCTCCGCGTCGCGATGTGACGTTTCGGCGATAATGTATGTACATAATCTTACGGTCAATCGCCAATTCCCGGTCCGGCGGCCGGCATTGCTGCGATGCGGCGGAAAACCGTCTACCCCGTTCGCCGGGGCTTGCGCAGCCGCCTGAAAAAGCCAATTGGAGTGTGGGATTTGCGATAAGATCGGTTCAGGCGCGTGCATGTCGATATGGCAGGGCAAGGTTGGGTTGAAGGGGCATCGGGCGACGGTTCGGGACGATCTGGTCGAATGTCCGGATTGCGGGCGGCTTCACCGTGTCCGTGAGTTGCCCCGCAGCGGCCGGGCCGTCTGCACCCGGTGCGGCGCGCTGCTGTACCGGCATGTGACGGGCGGGGTGCGCCATGCCCTGCCGATGGCGCTGACCGCGCTGCTGCTGCTGGGCCTGATCGCCGTCAATCCGCTGATGGCGGTGCATATCCAGGGCAACGACCGCGCCGGTCTGGTCACCACCGGGTTGGAGGCGCTGGCCGACCAGGGGATGTGGCCGCTGTCGCTGCTGGTCGGGGTGCTGGTGCTGGCTGCGCCGGTGGCCCGCGTGATGGGGGTGATCGCCGTGCTGCTCCGCCTGCACGGGGGACGCCCGCCGGGATCGCCGCGTTCGACCGCCCGGCTGTTCGCCCTGACCGAGTCCCTGCGCCCCTGGGCGATGCTGGACGTCTTCCTGCTCGGCCTGCTGGTCGGTTATTCCAAGCTTTACGGCTTCGCCAATGCCGAGTTGCTCACCGGCGGGCTGGCGCTCGGCGGTTATGTGCTGGCAGTCACAGCGATGGACCAGGGGCTCGACCGCCGGGCGTTGTGGTCGGCCATCGACCATGCGCCCGCAGATCCGTCGCCGTACCCGCAGCGATGGGTCGCCTGCCCGGTCTGCCAGCGGGTCCACGGCCATGATCATGAGCCCGCGCCGCACCGCTGCACCCGCTGCGGCAGCCGCATGCATCCGCGGGAGCCCGACAGCCTGGGGCGCACCACGGCGCTGGTTGCGACCAGTGCCATCCTCTATGTGCCGGCCAACCTGCTGCCGGTGATGACCGTGGTCAATTTCGGCCAGGGCGACCCCAGCACGATCCTGGGCGGGGTGGGAGAGCTGGCCGGATCCGGCATGTGGCCGCTGGCCCTGCTGGTCTTCGTCGCCAGCATCGCGGTGCCGCTGCTGAAGCTGGGCGGGCTGGCGTGGTTCGTCGTTGCCGCATGGCGCGGATCGGCCGCGCGGCTGCGGGGACGCACCCGGCTCTACCGTTTCATCGACGCCATCGGGCGCTGGTCCAATGTGGACGTATTCATGATCGCCATCCTCACGGCACTTGTGCAGTTCGGCGCCGTCGCCTCCGTCCGCGCCGATTCCGGCGCGATCGCCTTCGCCGCCGTGGTCATCCTGACCATGCTGGCAAGCCACGTCTTCGACCCGCGCGTGATGTGGGACCGGGCGGACGGGGTGCGGCATGACTGACGCCGGCCAGCCCCCGCCTCCCGCCTCTGCCGCTGCTCCGCCGCCTCCCCCGACACCGCCGGAGGTCGAGGTATCGACGCGACGCAGGCTGTCCTTCCTGTGGCTGCTGCCGCTGGTGGCCGCGCTGATCGCCGGCTGGCTGGGCTGGCGCTGGCTGGAGGACCGCGGCCCGCAGATCGTCATCACCTTCCAGTCCGGCGACGGGCTGGAGGCCGGGCGGACCCGCATCAAGCACAAGAACGTCGATCTCGGCGTGATCGACTCTGTCCGCCTGTCCGACGACCTGTCCCAGGTGATCGCCACCGCCCGCATGGACCGCTCCGCCGGCCGGCACCTGAAGGAGGGAACCCGCTTCTGGGTCGTGGCGCCACGCCTCAGCCTGGGCGGCATATCGGGTCTGAGCACCGTGGTGTCCGGCACCTATGTGGAGATGGAGCCCGGCGGCGGTGAGGACCGGCGCGAGTTCGACGCGCTGGACGAGCCGCCGGTGATCCGCGCCGACGTACCGGGCCGCAGCTTCTCCTTGAAGGCGGAACAGCTGGGATCGCTGGCGCAGGGCTCGCCGGTCTATTTCCGCGGCGTCCAGGTGGGCGAGGTGATGGGCTACAACCTGTCGCCCCAGGATCGCACCGTGTCGGTCTCCATCTTCATCCGCGCGCCCTACGAGGGGCTGGTGCACGAGGGGAGCCGGTTCTGGCGGTCATCGGGCGTCCAGTTCACAGCCGGGGCCGAGGGCCTGAAGTTCCAGACCGAATCGCTGAAGACCCTGGCGCTGGGCGGCGTGGTGCTGGAAACCCCGCCCGATCCGGAGGCCGGAGGGCAGGCGAAGGACTGGGCGACCTTCACCCTTTACGAGGATCAGGCCACTGCCGCCGCCGCGCGCGACCGGCTGCGCGTGCGCTACCGGCTGGAGTTCCCCGGCTCGATCCAGGGCCTGCAGGCCGGCGCGCCGGTGCTGCTGCGCGGCCTGACGGTCGGGCATGTGGCGGCTGTCCGGCTGGAGTATGACGAGGCGACGCAGGAACTGCGCATTCCCGTCGAGATCGACTTCGAACCCGATCTAGTCGCCCGGACCTACGCCGTCATCGACGGTCGGCCGATGGACGAGGCGGCGGTGCGCAGGCTGATCGCCACCCAGGTTGAAAAGGGGCTGCGCGCCCGTCTGGCATCCGGGAACCTGCTGACCGGGCAGAAGCTGGTGTCCTTCGACTACGCTCCGGGCCTGCCGCCCGCGCCGGGGTCGGAGCGGTCGGAGTTGCCGACTGTGGCGTCCAGCGACCTCGATTCGATCATGGCGTCGGCGGGGGTGGTGATGGAGAAGGTCTCCGCGCTGCCGCTGGACGGGCTGATCGCCGATCTGCGCGGCACGTTGCAGTCGGTCAGCGGGCTTGCCGGATCGCCGGATCTCGCGCGTTCCCTCGCGGCGCTCGCCAAGGCGCTGGGCAGCGCCGACGCGCTGATGCGCGATGCCGACCGCCAACTGCCGGAACTGGTGAAGAGCCTGCGCGGGGTGGCGACCGCGGCGCAGGGGACGCTGAACAGCGCCAATGGCTTGCTGGGCGGCGGCGGCGGACAGGCCGATCTGGCGGGGGTGATGCGGCAGTTGAACGACGCCGCACGCTCCTTCCGCGTGCTGGCCGACTATCTGGAACGTCACCCGGAGGCATTGCTCCGGGGCAAGAGACCATAAGGGATTGGGGGAAGGGATGAGGATGGGACGGGTTCGCGGATGGCGGGCGGCGGCGATGGCGCTGCCTTTGCTGGTGCTGGCGGCCTGCCAGTCGACGCCGGACAGCCGGCTCTACACGCTGGCGGTGGTGCCGCCGGCGGCAACGGCGCAGCCGGCCCGCACCTCACCCCAGATATTGGCCTTGGGATCGCTGGACCTGCCGATGCTGGTCGACCGGCCGCAGATCGTCCGCCGCATCGACGGCAACCGGGTGGAGGCGCTGGAGTTCGACCGCTGGGCCGAGCCGCTGGCCGACGGGCTGCGCTCCACCCTGGCCGGCGATCTGGCGGCGCGCCTGCCGGGTGTGACCGTCCTGCCGGTGGCCGGCAGCGCGGTGGGGGAGGGCACGGCGGTGCTGGCCGTCACCGTGCTGCGATTCGATGCCGACATCGGCGGCCGGGTGGTGCTGGATGCGCAATGGAGTCTGTCGCAGGGCGGCGGCGCACGGAAGAGCGGCCCGTCGCGCGAGACGGTGGAGATCCCCGCCGCCAGCGCCGAGCCGGATGCCCTGGTGCGGGCGATGAGTCAGGCGGTCGCCACCTTCGCCGACCGCGTCGCCGCCGGGGTGCGCCGCTGAGGAAGGGCCTTGGTTAGTGAAGCAAGGTAGCGCCGCGGTCGGTGGTCGGGCAGTGTCCGTCCATGCGCCCGGCCACCGTCCGATGGGGCCGGGAAGCCACCTCCACCGGGTCCGGCATCTGCAATCCCACGCGGGACAGCGCGGAGGCGAGGACGCAGAGCGGCGCCATCGCCATTCGCACGCCTGCCAGAGGCAGCCACTCGTTCATCAGCAGGCTGGCCTCGCCATGCCGACCCCGCTGGGCCAGCCGCAGCATGTCGACCAGCAGCGCCTCGTCGATCCCGAGCGATGGGCAGGGCGGCCGGTGCAGGTCCAGCGGACGGGAGGTTGCCGCCAGAACGATGCGCATCAGCGTGTCGAACGCCACCGCGGCGTCGTTGGACAGGCCCGCCGCGGTCATTCCGTCCTGCCAGTGCGGATGCTGGCGTTCCGGCTCCCGCAGGGGTTCGGCCCATAGGCGCAGCGCGGACACAACCAACGCCTCCGCCGCGTGCAAATCCTGGAAACGCTCGCGTGCCGGCAGGATACGGCGCTGGGACGACTTGGAGGACATGGCGAACTCCGCATTGGGGACAGGTGGAGGGTAGGGCGCCTCAAATGATAATGCAATTCATTCGCAATTGCATCGCGGAAAGCCACCCTCAGCGATATTCCGCCCGCCGCGCCAGCCCTTCCTTCAGGTGCCGGATCGCCGCATGCACCTTGGGCGGCACATGGCGCTTCTGCGGATAGACCGCCCACACCGCGGTGTTTGGTGGCCGGTGGCGGTCCAGCAGCGAGACCAGCCGCCCGTCCGCCACCGGCCCGCGCACGTAATAGTCCGGCAACTGGCACAGCCCGAATCCGCGCAGCGCGGCATCCAGAACCGAGAAGCCGCTGTTGCAACGCCAGCGGCCACGCGGACGGAACAGCCAGTCCTGCCCGTTGTCGTCGAACAGCCAATGGTCCGACGTGCCGATCAGGCATTGGTGGGTGCTGAGGCTCGCTAGGCTGTCGGGTATACCGTGGCGGTCCAGATAGGCTGGTGCGGCGCACAGATGCATCACGCGCGGGGCGATGCGCGTCGCCACCATGCTCGATTCGCTGAGCCGGCCGAGGCGGATCGCCAGATCATAACCCTCCTGCACCAGATCGAGCTGCCGGTTTGTCAGCTCCACTTCGATGCTGAGCTGCGGGTGCCGCTCCATCAGGTCGTTGATCAGCGGCATGACGAACTGCTCGCCATAGGCGGTGGCGCAGGTCATGCGCAGCATCCCCTTCACCTCGCTGTCGCTGCCGCCCTGCAACGCACCCACCGCCAGGAACGCCTCGTCGCGCTGTTCGGCAAGCCGCCGGCAGCGGGCGAGAAAGGCGTGGCCGCTCTCCGTCAGGCTGACCTTGCGGGTGGTGCGGTAGAACAGGCGGGCCTGCAGCCGGTCCTCCAGCCGGGCCACGCTACGGCTGACGTGGGAGGAGGAGACGCGCAGCCGCTCCGCCGCACGGGAAAAGCTGCCGGATTCCGCCACCGCCACGAATTCGTCGATGCCGTCCCAGCCGCTCATCAGTTTTCTCCCAGGGCTTTCTCCCAGGGCCATCCGGCCATTATCCCCGTATGGCAAAAATCTATTCCCGAAATCGCCGTTCTGGCAATGACCACCGGCGGTCTACACTGCGGTAATCAAATGCCAATCTGCATTGGCCAATCCGTTGTCGGGAAGGAAAGCCACATGGTCCTGTCACGCGCCGCCGTCGCCTGGGAAGCCAACCGTCCGCTGGAGATCGAGGAGGTCGAGGTCGCGGCACCCAAGGCCGGCGAGGTGATGGTCCGCATCGTCGCCACCGGCGTCTGCCACACCGACGCCTACACCCTGTCCGGCAAGGATTCGGAGGGTGTCTTCCCCTGCATCCTCGGCCATGAAGGCGGCGGCGTGGTGGTGGAGGTCGGCCCCGGCGTCACTTCCGTCGCGGTCGGCGACCACGTGATCCCGCTCTACACGCCGGAATGCGGCAAGTGCAAATTCTGCCTGTCCGGCAAGACCAACCTGTGCCAGGCGATCCGCGCCACCCAGGGCAAGGGCCTGATGCCGGACGGCACCAGCCGATTCTCCCTGAAGGGCAAGGAGATCGCCCACTACATGGGCACCTCGACCTTCTCCGAATACACGGTGCTGCCGGAGATCGCGCTCGCCAAGATCAACAAGGCCGCGCCGCTGGAGAAGGTCTGCCTGCTGGGCTGCGGCGTCACCACCGGCATGGGCGCGGTGATGAACACGGCGAAGGTGGAGCCGGGTTCGACCGTCGCCATCTTCGGCCTGGGCGGCATCGGCCTGTCGGCCATCATCGGCGCCACCATGGCGAAGGCCAGCCGCATCATCGGCATCGACATCAACCCGTCGAAGTTCGAGATCGCCAAGCAGCTGGGCGCCACCGACGTCGTCAACCCGATGGACTACGACCGCCCGATCCAGGAAGTGCTGGTGGAGATGACCGACGGCGGCGTCGATTACAGCTTCGAGTGCATCGGCAACGTGAAGATCATGCGCGCCGCCCTGGAATGCTGCCACAAGGGCTGGGGCGAGTCGGTGATCATCGGCGTCGCCGGTGCCGGCGAGGAGATCTCTACCCGTCCGTTCCAGCTGGTCACCGGCCGCGTCTGGCGCGGGTCCGCCTTCGGCGGCGTCAAGGGCCGTTCGGAGCTGCCGGAGTACGTGGAGCGCTACCTGCGCGGCGAGTTCGAGCTGGACACCTTCATCACCCACACCATGGGGCTGGAAGACATCAACCACGCCTTCGACCTGATGCATGAGGGCAAGAGCATCCGCTCGGTCATCCTCTACAACCAGTGAGGCGACTGACGGTGAGATGACGGCGCTTCCCTCTCCCGCGTCGGGGGAGGGAAGCGATTCGGGCAGCGACTTACGAAAAGGTAGTTCCATGACCGACCCCCTCACCACCCTGTCGGAAACCCGCGTCTTCGGCGGCCGGCTGAAGCGGGTGCGGCACCAGTCCGCGGCGGTGGATTGCGACATGACCTTCGCCATCTTCCTGCCGCCGCAGGTGGAGGACGGCGCCAAGGTTCCGGTCTTCTACTGGCTGTCGGGCCTGACCTGCACCGACGAGAACTTCACCCAGAAGGCCGGCGCCTTCCGCGTCGCGGCCGAGCTGGGCCTCGCCATCGTCGCCCCCGACACCAGCCCGCGTGGCGACGGCGTGCCGGGCGACCCGGACGGCGGCTGGGACTTCGGGCAGGGCGCGGGCTTCTACGTCGATGCGACGGAGGAGCCGTGGGCGCGGCATTACCGCATGCACGACTATGTGACGCGGGAGCTGCCGGCGCTGATCGAGGAGAACTTCCCGGTCAGCGACCGACGCTCCATCGCCGGCCATTCGATGGGCGGGCATGGCGCGCTGATCTGCGCGCTGAAGCACCCTGGCGTCTACAAGGCGGTGTCGGCCTTCGCCCCCATCGTCAACCCGGCGGCGGTGCCCTGGGGCGAGAAGGCGTTCGGCCGCTATCTGGGGCCGGACCGGGACCGCTGGCTGGAGTGGGACGCCTGCGCGCTGATCGCCAAGGCGACGGAACGGCTGCCGATCCTGATCGACCAGGGCGACCGCGACGGCTTCCTGGAGGCGCAGTTGAAGCCGCAGGCGCTGGTCGAAGCGGCGGAGGCAGCCGGGCATCCGGTGACGCTGCGCATGCAGCCGGGCTACGACCACAGCTACTTCTTCATCAGCACGTTCATCGAGGATCACCTGCGCCACCATGCGGCGGCGCTGGCGGGGTAGGTGGCAGGCTTCGATTGCCCCCACCCCAACCCTCCCCCGCTGGGCGGGGGAGGGGGTAAGTGCTTATTCGGGAGAGTGACGGCAGTCCCTCCCCCGCTCAGCGGGGGAGGTTAGGTGGGGGTCTAACTCCGCACTTCCGAACCACACCTCACCCCACCCGCCGCGTCAGATGGTTGTCCCAGCGGTATTCCGGCGCCCGGCGTTCCGGCCCGGCGAAGGCGCTGACCGACACCGGTTCGATCACGCCCAGCCCGCTGGTCGCCAGATACCCCTCACCGTTCGGCGCCAGCCCGCATCCGTCGGCCAGTGCGGTCGAGCCCAGCCATGCGCCGGTCGCGGCGTCCCACAGCCCGATGATCCCGCCCAGCGGCGAACTGGCGGCGACGGTCCGGCCGTCCGACGCGACGCTGCCGATATAGCCTTGCATGCGAGACAGCACGTCCTCCGGCGTGTCGAACAGGCGGACGGCCCCGCTGCCGGGGCGGTGGGCGCCGGTCAGAGGCTGCAGCATGCCGATGGGCCGCTCGTCCTGGGTGCCGAAGGCGATGCCGCCGTCGTCCAGCAGGGCGATGTGGCGGATGCCGAGATTCTCGTGTTCCTCCGGCAGGCGGACCTTGTCGAGCAGTCTGCCGGTCGCCGCCTCCACATAGGTCAGCGAGGCGTCCATGCTGTCGAGGTTCAGCTTGGCTCGGCCGGTGTCGGGGTGGGTGATGACGCCGCCGTTGGCGACGGCCAGCGTCGTCCCGTCCTGCATCAGGATCAGTTCGTGCGGCCCCAGCCCGTGGGTCGGGATGGCGCCGACGCGGCGGTAATTGTCGGTGGCGTCATAAATGCCGATGGCCCCCTCCTCGCGCGGGACATCGTCCTCGGCGACATAGAGGGTGCGGCCGTCGGCGGAATAATCACCATGACCGGTAAAACGGCGGTCGTCCGGCGCCCGCACAACGGGACCGGCGGCACCGTCGGCCAGCGACAGGGTCTGGAACCAGCGGCCGGGCCGGCGGGCGAACACCACCGCTTCGGCCATGCCTGGACGAGGCGTGATGCCGTGGGCGCGGCCGGGGGTGGGGGTGGTAAACAGCACCTTGCCGACAGGATTCAGCGCGGCGACGCCGTAGCTCGGCTCGGCCCCGGCGGTGGCATAGGCGTTGAGGTAGATCGCGCCGTTGCCGGCGGCGTGGGCCTTGCCGGTCAGCATGGCGAGCAGCCCGCCGCCCAGCAGGCGCCCGCCCGCCATCAGACGCCCACCCGCCATCAGACGCCCACCCAACGCCGGACCGGCGAGCAGGCCGAGGATGTTCCGGCGGTCCATCGCGCCCTTTCCGGCCATGGTTCAGTCCCCATCCAGTTCGTTGAAGCCCAGCGTGATGTCCAGCAGCGGGGCGAGCGTGCCCAGCATCTCCACCCGCGCCGCCTTGATCAGGCGCAGCGCGCCGTCGGTCTTCTTGCGGGCGGCGGGATCGGTCACCGCCTTGTTCAGCGGGCCGGGCACCGCCTCCACCGCGCCGATGGCGGCAGAGAAACTCTCATCGATCGCCTGCCTGGCGGTCGCCCCGTCTTCGCCCGGCGGCAGCAGCGAAACGAAGCCCGGCCCGCCATTCTCGCCCATCAGCAGGGCGCGCAGCCCTTCCAGGTTCAGCGCGATGTTGCGAAGCGCACGGCCGCTGCGCAGGGCCTCTACCACCGCCGGCTTGGCATCCTCGATGCCGGTGCCGAGCGGGGCCATCAGCTTCTGGTCGATGATCACCTGCATGGCGGTGATGGCGGAAGCGTAGAGCGTGTTCACGGCCTCCGACGCGGTGGGGCCGAGGACGGTCGCCTGACCGGCGGCCAGCGGCGCCTCCAGTTCCTTCCAGCCGTCGCGGGCATCGGCCGCGATGGCGGCGACGTTGCGGGCGGCGGCGGCGGCGAGCAGCCCACGGTAGCGCTTGGCGTCGCTGCCGGTGAAGCTCTCCACCGTCACGTTCTCGTCGAACAGCAGCCGTTCCAGCACGGTCAGGCCCTGCACGGCCGCGCTCTGACGGGCGAGCGCCCCCGGTTGCAGCAGTTTCGGGTCGTGGTCGCGCAGGATCTGGCCGATCTGGCGCTGGACCACGCCCGCCCGTTCCGGCCAGAAGGACAGGCGGTCGGCCCGCAGGTTCACGGTCAGCGGACCCGGCCGCAGATGCTGTACGCCGGCCCAGGCGTCGGTGACCCGGGTGTGGGCCGTCCGCGCCTCCTCCAGGCCGGCGGCGCTGGGGCCGGCGGCGAAGCGGTCGAGCGTGTCGGCATAGGTGGTGGCTGCGGCCACCAGCGCGTCGAAGCGGGGAAGGGCATGGGTGCGGACCATGCCGGCAAGGAATTCGCCGTCCTTGTCCGACTGGCGGGCGGCGAAGGCCGGGGTCCGGGGCAGCAGGGCCGCCACGGCGGCGGCGGCCGACATCAGTCCAAGCACTATGCGGCGTCGCATACGATCAAATCCCTTCTGCCGGTTACGCGGATCGAAACCCCGCTCATCCTTTACAAACCCAGCACGTAGCGCACCAGCCGTTTCCGCTCCGCCGCCGCCAGGGCCATGAAGCGGTCCTTCGCTCCCTCCGCCTCGCCACCGTGCCACAGGATGGCTTCGGTCACGCTGCGGGCGCGGCCGTCATGCAGCAGCGAAAGCTGGCCGTCCTTGGCCGCGAGCCGGTTCAGCCCCCACAGCGGCGTGGTGCGCCAGTCGCTCCCGCGCGCCTCGCCCATCGGCAACGCGTCGCCCAGGGCGGGGCCGAGGTCGTGCAGCAGCATGTCGCTGTGCGGGAAGATGTCGCGGTTGGACAGGGCCGGATGCGCCGGGTCCTCCACCGTGCGCCAAGATGGCCGGTGGCAGGCGGCGCATCCGGTGTCAGCGAACAGCTTGGTCCCGGCCTTGTCCTTCGACGCTTCCAGGCTGCCGTCGGGCGGCAGGTCGCGCAGATAGCCGTCGATCAGGCCGATCACCGTGCTGGGGATTTCCAGCCCTTCGAACTGCTTGGAATCGCCGTGCGGGGCGTTGCGGCAGGCGGTCTGCGCCGGGGTGCAGTCGGCCCAAGGTTCGGGAAAGGCCGGGGTCGACATGCCGATGTCGAGGCTGAACGCCTCCGCATCCTGGTGGTCGAGCGTGGGGTGCATCGCCTTCCAGCCGAAACGGCCGACCTGACGCTTGCCGTCCACCGTCACATGGTTGACCCGGCCGGCCACCGGGCCACCGGACGCCACCTGCCTTGCCGCCTCCGCCTCGATCGCCTCTGCCGGGATGCGATCCAGCAGGCCCAGTCCATGAACGCGCGGGGACACGCGTGCGGACATCACCGTCGCTTCGGCCAGCGGGCCATAGCCGAGATCCTCGACGACCGGCGTGGGATGGCGCAGCCGGACGGTCTCGCCGTCGGGGAAGCGCACCACCTCCTCACGGTAGGCGACGCGGGGGCGTCCTTCGATCACCTGTCCGAGGATGGCGTTGGCCTGGATCTGCCGGCCATAGACCGGGTCGTCGTTCAGCTTGATCGCATAGCCTACGCCCTGGTCCCCCTCCACCGTCGGGTCGGGCGGACGCCCGCCGCCGCCGCGTGGATGGCAGGTGGCGCAGGACCGCGCATTGTAGAGCGGACCGAGCCCGTCCGCCGCCTGGGTCGCGGTGGGCGCCGCCACCCACATGCGGCGGAACAGAGCCTCGCCGATGCGGTTGTCTAGGCCGTCGGCGGCCTGCGCGTGGGGCGCGAAGAGGACGCACAAGGCGGCCAATGTCAGGCGGAACGGCATCTCAAGCAACGCGGATGTATCCCATCATGCCGGTGTCCTGGTGTTCGATGATGTGGCAGTGGAACATCCAGTCGCCGGGATTGTCGGCCTTGATGGCGACGCGCAGGCGTTCCTTCGGTTCCAGCAGGACGGTGTCGGCATGGTGGGGCACCACCTTGCGGCCGTCCGACGACAGCACCTTGAAGGTGTAGCCGTGGATGTGGATCGGGTGCAGGTGCGGCGTCAGGTTGGCCAGCTCGAAGATGTAGCTCCGGCCCTTCTCAAGCGTGACCAGCGGCGGCGGCAGATGCTCGTGCCCGCCCTCCGGCCAACTCTGCTGGTTGATCGCCCAGAAAGTTTTCTCGGACAGGCAGAGCGAGTCGGCATAGGGCAGGCTGGGCAGGATCGCCGGATCAAAGCTCTGCGCGACCGCGGTGGCGGAGAAGGCCATCGGAAACACGGGCGCGTCCTTCAGGTCCGGTTCGGGAATCGCGGAGGCGGGCAGGGCGCGCGGCTTGAAGCGCTTGTTGGGCAGGGCGGGGCCGACGGCGCGGAAGGTGGCGAGCGGTCGGGGCTCGGCGGAGTAGACATTGGTCAGCCGCAGGATCTGGCCGACCCTGGCCGGTGCGCGGAACAGCACGTCGATGCGCATCGCGGGACCCATCGGCCAGCCGTCCAGCGGACGGGGCGGCAGCGGATTGCCGTCCACCGCGATGATCCAGGCCTCCGCCCCCTCCACCCGCAGGTCGACAACGCGGGTGCTGTCGATGTTGTAGAGGCGGGCGCGGATGTCGCCGTTGGCGGGCACCTCGATCACCGGGTCGATGGCGCCGTTGACGGTCGACACGCTGCCGAAGGTGCCGGCGCGCGCCGCGCCGCGGTCGGTGATGAAGGCGCCGAACCTGCCGGTCTTGTCCAGCTGCCAGTCCTTGACCAGACAGACGATGTCGGCGTCGACCTTCGGCGCGTCCGGCTCCTCCACGATCAGCACGCCGGCAAGACCGCGGCCCAGCAGCTCCACCGTGTTGCAGTGGGGATGGAAGAAGAAGGACCCGGCGTCGGGCGGGGTGAATTCATAGACGTGACGCTCGCCGGGCCTGGTCGGCGGCTGGGTCAGGTAGGGCACGCCGTCTTCCAGATTCGGCAGGCGGATGCCGTGCCAATGGATCGAGGTGTGCTCGTGCAGTTCGTTGACCAGCGTGGCGCGCAGCCGCTGGCCCTTGCGCATGCGGATGATGGGACCGGGGAAACGGTCGGCGTAGGTGATCAGCGGCGACGGTTCGGCGGGTTCCGGCAGGATGCGCTGAAGACGCTGTTTCGCGACAAGTTCCACCTCGACCAGATCGCCGACGTCGGTGATCGGCGCCGGTCCGCTCAGGCCGGGCTTCAGGGCGCCGGCAGCCGGTGCGGCTGCCCCGGTGCCGCCCAGCGCCATCGCCGCCACGGCGGTGCCCCCGGCGCGCAAGAGGGCACGGCGGGACAGGGCGGTGGCGAGGCGGTGCGGCATGACGGCGGTCCGGAAGCGACAGGCAGGAAAAAGCCGGCTCCAGCCCCGCCCTGTCCGCGCCGGATCGGCCCGGAAGGGAAGGAGGGGAAACGGTCATGCGCGGATGAGGCGCGGGACCGGAGCCGGATGCAGGCTTACTTGCCGACCTTCGACGGTTCGTCGAGGCTGTCGGACCCCTGGACGCTGATGGAGACGCCCAAGGTGCTGACGGCGCCTTCAAGCGCCTTCTTCTGGTCGACAAGACGGTCGACGGCAGCAGCCACCAGCTTGTTGCCGTCCTCGTTGTCGGCGGCGATCATCTGGTCGTAGGCCATCTTGCCGCTGTCGGCGGTGTCCTTGATCGCCTGCATCGCCTTCATGGTCTCGGCCATGGCGGTCTTCACCGCGGCGTCGGCGTCGGCGGATTTGGCGGCGACCAGCTGCGACAGCGAGGCACCCGACACGGTCTTGCCGTCGGTGCGCTTGTAGCTGCCGTTGTAGACGTTCACCATGCCGACTTCGTCGTAATAGTGCGAGTTGTGGGTGTTGTCGGAGAAGCAGTCATGCTCCTCCTCCGGGTCGTGCAGCATCAGGCCGAGCTTCATGCGCTCGCCCGCCAACTCGCCGTAGCTCAGCGAGCCCAGCCCGGTCAGCATGCGGGCGATGCCCTCGCCCTCCGGGGCCTTGGCGATGGAGGCGCGGGCCTTGCCCTTCGGCGCCCACTCCGCCGTCATCTCGGCGAGGTCGTCGACCAGCATCTGGGTGGCGACGGTCAGATACTGGGCGCGGCGGTCGCAATGGCCGTTGGTGCAGTCCTTGCCCTTGGCGTAGTCGGTCGCCTTGCGCTCGCCCGCACCGGGGCCGGTGCCGTGCAGATCCTGGCCCCACAGCAGGAATTCGACGGCGTGATAGCCGGTGGCGACGTTCGCCTCGACCTTGCCGGCCTCGTGCAGCTTGTCGGCCAGAAGCTCCTTGTTGATCTTCGCCGCGTTGATCGTCTTGCCGCCGGCCGTGATCTTCGCGTTGGCGATGACGTTGGCCTTGGCGAAGGGGTTGCTCTCGCCGCCGGCATAGCCGTCGTCGACATAGTCGATCAGGCCCTCGTCCAGCGGCCAGGCATTCACCTTGCCTTCCCATTCGTCGACGATCGGGTTGCCGAAACGGAAGGCTTCGGTCTGCATGTAGGGCACGCGGGCGGCCTTCCAGGCCTCGCGCGCCTTCGCCAGAGTCTCCTCCGTCGGCTTGGCGACCAGGGCGTCCACCGCCTTCTTCAGCGCCTTGGCGCCGTTGGTGGCGTCCTCATAGGCGGCATGGGCGATGTCGGCGTAGTTCTTCGCCACGTCCTTATAGGCCGGTGCCGCCGCCTGGGCGACGAACGGCATCAGGGCAACGACGGCTACGGCGGCAACGCCGGCAGCGCGCTTCGACATGGAGGTCTCCTCGAACGTCGGTGGTCTGAAATGACAGCAAGTGCGACTTATTCTCAGCGAATAACGTCGCGAATCATTCTCACTGTCAAGCCCTATCCGCGTTGGGGGTACTCGGAAAAGCGGCTGCGGCCGGCGGCTGCGTCGATATTACCCGGTGACGGAGGGGAGGAGTCCGTTTCTCACCCCTGCCGGAGAGCCCTATTGAGCGCCTGTGCCAGATCGTCGAACAGGTCGTCGGGCGACTCAAGGCCGACCGACAGGCGCAGCAGATCGCCGGGAACCGGAGAGGTCGGGCCTTCGATGCTGGCGCGGTGTTCGATCAGGCTTTCCACCCCGCCCAGCGAGGTGGCGCGGCGCCAGACGCCGACATGGGCGGCGGTGTCGATGGCGGCCTGGGTGCCGCCCCTCACCCGGATTGACAGCATGCCGCCGAAGCCGCCGGTCATCTGGCGGGAGGCGATGCCGTGGCCGCGGAAACCGGGCAGGCCGGGATAGAGCACCTCCGACACCTGCGGGTGGGCGGACAGACGCTCCGCCAGGGTCATGGCGGCGGCGCACTGCCAGCGGACGCGGGCGAACAGGGTGCGCAGGCCGCGCTGGAGAAGCCAGGCCTCGAAGCTGCCGAGGATACCGCCCTGCTGGGTCTGCACCGCCTTGATGCGGCCCCAGAACTCGTCCTTGCGGGCGGCGGTCAGTGTGCCGGCGACGACGTCCGAATGGCCGTTCAGGTATTTGGTCGCCGAATGCATGACGATGTCGGCGCCCAGCTCCAGCGGACGGGTCAGCACCGGAGTCGCCACCGTGCTGTCCACCGCGAGCCAGGCCCCGGCCTCATGCGCGAGTTCGGCCACGGCGGCGATGTCGGTGACGGTCCACAGCGGGTTGGCGGGTGTCTCCAGCCAGACCAGCCGCGTCTTGCCGGGGCGGAGCGCGGCCCGGACCGCGTCCGTGTTGCTGGTGTCCACCCCTTCCACCCGCAGGCCCCAGCGGGTCGCCGGGCCATGCACCCAATTGCGGAAGGCCCAGTACATCACGTCGGGAACGATCACATGGTCGCCGGGATCGAGCGCCTGGAACACCGCGGTCGCCGCCGCCATGCCGGAGGCGAACAGCAGCGTGTCCGCGCCCTTTTCCAGTTCGGTGATGGTCCGGGCCGGCGTGTCGAAGGTGGGGTTGTCGGCACGTGCATAGACCCGGCCGCGGCCATAGCCGTTGTCGGGGTCGCGGATGTAGGTGGTGGAGGGATGGATCGGCGGAATGACCGCGCCGCTGGCGGCGTCCTCAAATCCCAGGGCACCGGCGGCAATGGTTTCGGGACGGTGGGGGCGGTCGGTCATTGCCGGGGCACTCCGGAGCGGGGCGTAAGGGGGAACGAAGGATACGCTTCGAACCGGCGCCGGCGCAACGTCCCGTCCGGAAGTCCGCCCTTCGCCGAAGGCTCAGGCGTAACGGGCGATCAGTCGGGCCAGGGGCGGTCCGGACAGCACCACCACGAACAGCCTCAAGGTCTGCAGCGCCAGGACCAGCGGCAGGTCCACCCCGGTGCCGAGCGCGATCACCACGACGGAATCGAGCCCACCCGGGCTGGTGGCGAGGAAGGCGGTCAGCGGGTCGGTCGGCAGCAGCGTGACCAGCATCCAGGCCGACAGGCTGCACAGCGCGATCATCAGCGCGGTCGACAGCAGCATCTGCGGCACGGCGCGGAACGCGTGGCCCAGAACCTCGCGGGTGAAGCGCAGCCCGATGCTCCAGCCGATCACGGCATAGGTGACGGTCAGCAGCGTATGCGGCAGCTGCAGCGCTATCCCGGCGCCGGTCTGGACCAGCGCCCCCAGCACCATCGGGACCAGCAGGGCGCCCGACGGGATGCGGAACCGGTGCCCGATCCAGCCGCCGACCAGGGCGACCAGCAGCGTCGCCGCCAGCCCCGGCGGGTCTAGTGCCTCGACCGGGGCGGACACCGGCGTCGCGCCCTGCGGGCCGGCGGTCAGCGCATGGGTGACCAGGGAGGCGCTGAGCACCACCAGAACCACGCGCAGATACTGCATCACCGCGACCAGCCGGGCGTCCGCGCCATGCTGGCCCGCCATGGCGACCATGGCCGCGGCGGCTCCCGGCGACACGCCCCAGGCGGCGGTGGTGCCGGGCAGGCTGCCGTAGCGGACGAAGAGCCAGCCGACGATGCCGCTGACCACCACCGTCAGCCCCACAGTTCCCAGCATCAGCGGCCAGTTGCGGGCGATGGACAGCAGGATCGACGCGGTGACGGCATGGGCGACGAGGCAGCCGATGATCGCCTGGGCGATGGTAAAGCCGGATGGCGGCACCCGGATGGAGGCGCCGCCGACGCCGAACGCGATCGCTCCGACCATCGGCCCGATCAGCCAGGCGGCCGGCAGACCGATCCCGTCCAGTCCCAGCGTGATCGCCCCCGACAGCGCGAGCAGGCCCGCCCATTGCGCCAGCGTGCCGGCCCAGCCCTTCGGCCGGCCGGCTCCCGCCCCATCCCCCGCACCCGCCACGGATTCATACCTGTACGAATAGTTTGCGACCGGAGCATGCTGCCTGCCGCAGAACCTTTCCGTCCAGCGGCAGGGCAGGCGCGGCAGCCATGCATCTGGGGTCGGTGCGACCGGTGAGGATCAGCTGGCGGAGCGGATGCGGCTGAGGAAGTCGCCGACGCCGCGGTTCAGGTCGTCCGCCTGACGGTGCAGCAGGCCGGCCGCCGACAGCACCTCCTGCGCGATGCCGCCGGTTTCGGCCGAGGATTGCGTCACCTGTCCAATGGACCCGGTGATACGGCGGGTGCCGACGGCCACCTCCTGCACGTTGCGGGTGATCTCCTGGGTGGCGGCAGTCTGTTGCTCCACCGTCGCGGCGACGGTCGTGACGATCCTGTTGATCTGGGTGATGGTGCCGCCCACCGCGTGGATCGCCTCGGCGGCGTTGCCGGCGGCGGTCTGCATGCCGGCGATCTGGGTGGAGATGTCCTCCGTCGCCTTGGCGGTCTGGTTGGCCAGATGCTTCACCTCGTTGGCGACGACGGCGAAGCCCTTCCCGGCCTCTCCGGCGCGGGCGGCCTCGATGGTGGCGTTGAGCGCCAGCAGATTGGTCTGGCTGGCGATGTTGTTGATCAGGTTCACCACCTCGCCGATGCGTTGCGCCGCTTCGACCAGACCGCTGACGGTACCCTTCGTGCGTTCCGCCTCGTCGACGGCGGAGGTCGAGATGCGGGAGGATTCGTTGACGTGGCGGCTGATGTCGGAGATGGAGGCGGAAAGCTGCTCGGTCGCGGCGGCGACCGTCTGCATGCTGGAGGAGGTGATCTCCGTCTCCGACGCGACATCGGTGGAGCGGCGGTTGGTGGCGGTCGCGATCTCCGACATGCGCCGCGCATGAGCCTGCATCTGGTCGGACGCGGCGACCGTGCCCTCCACGATGCTCTTCACGCTGTCCTCGAAATCGCCGGCCAGCCGGTCGAGCGTGGCGCGCTTGCTGTCCTCTTCGGCTGTCTTGTAGGTCTCCAGCAGCAGTTCCAAGTCGAACCACGCGATCTTGGTCAGCGCCTCCAGCTGGGCGGCGCGGGTGCGGCGGGCACCGGCACCGAACAGGCCGGCCATCACGCCATCGTCGCCGCCACCGGTCAGGCCCAATTCGCGGGCGATGTTCGTGCTGACGATGTAATGGCAGATCGACACCGCATAGGCCGGAACGCCGTTGCGGTAGAACAGCGACGCCAGCCGCCGGGCGGACTCGCCGAAGTCCTCGTCGAGACGGCCGGAAGCGGCGCGGGACCAATGGTCGACCCGGGCGGCATGCACCTCCGGCAGCTTCAGCGCCGATTGGATTTCCGGCCACGCATCGAAATGCCGATGCCACTGCTCAAGGAGGCTGGGAAGCCTGTGCTCGGCAAAATCCCGGTTCGACCGCAGAATGGCCAGATCATCCTGGGTGATGGCGAAGGCGGCAAGACGCTTTGCATGCCCGTTGGACAGCGCGACACTCATGATCGGATGACCCTTTATTCCGAAACCCTTGGTGCGGCTGCCGCTGCCGCCGGCCATTGGCCCGCTGCCCGGATGGATTGTTGCGCCCAACAATCTCTGCATACCGCAGTATAGCAGGTGGTGATTAAGCACGAACACGGCGCGTGATTGAAGTGTAATCTTTTAGATAAATATTTCGTTCGATAGAAATCGGAATTCTAAAACCTTTGACCCGGCATATTTTACTTACTGCTCCAAACGGTCCGTCGGTCTTTTGTCGGGGTCATACTTAACAAAAGTGAAAGAATGCCTTTGAATCCCGCATACGAAAAAGAAAGCGGGCTGGATCTCTTGTGTTCTCGCAGGGCAGCCATGCCTTGGCCGCAAATGCCCGAATGACTTCCAAGGTAGTGCGCCATCCAGGAACGAACGGCGCCAGGAGCGGTTGAGCGGTCAGTCATCGCCTGCAAGGAGGATGCAATGGCCGACGAGACCACCCGCCGCACCGGCGGCGACACCAGCCAGCCGCATGGCGAGCAGGGGCCGCCCACCGACCGCAACAGCGACAAGCCCAAGGGTGGCAGCCACAGCAAATACAACGTCCAACAGGATGCCGATGGCGCCCACAACCCCACCAATCCGGTGAAGATGCGCCCTGAAACCAAGTCCGGAAAGCCCGGCTGAGCCGGGGGCCGCTTTCGCCCGGCCATGCCCTTTTCGGTTGAAACGGGAAGCGCATGGTCCGCGCCTTATGCCATATCCGGTATTTTTCATTGAACGACCAATCAAAATAAAACACATGGTCTGGTGCGGCGAAACGGGCAACGGGGTCATCAAAATGCAGATTCCGTGAACGCGGCTATCGACCGCGCCCCTCGTCTCGGGGCAATCTACGGCCCGACTGCCATTATCCCGTTCTGTTGCGTCCGGAAGTCTTGCCATGTCCATGAACCTGCCCACGCCCACCGGCTCGTCTTCGACGGGGATGGGAGAGGTGCGCCTGACGGTTCGCGGCCTGCGCAAGGTCTTCGCGGACGACCCGCGTCCGGCCCTGGAGATGCTGCGCCGCGGTGCGACGAAGGCGGAAGTGCTGCAAAAGCTGAACGTCAATGTCGGCGTGGCGGAGGCCAGCTTCGACATCCGCTCCGGCGAGATCTTCGTCATCATGGGCCTGTCCGGATCGGGCAAATCGACCATCGTCCGTCTGCTGAACCGGCTGATCGAACCGTCGGAGGGGGAGATCCGGCTGGACGGCCGCGACCTGACCCGCCTGTCGCGGGGCGATCTGGTCGAGGTGCTGCGGCGGGACATGAGCATGGTGTTCCAGTCCTTCGCCCTGCTGCCCAACCGCACAGCCCTGGAAAATGCCGCCTTCGGGCTCGAGGTCGCCGGGGTGCCGCGCGGGCAGCGGCGCAAGGCCGCCATGGCGGCGCTGGAGCGGGTGGGGCTGGGCGCCTATGCCGACCGCTATCCGCATGAACTGTCGGGCGGCATGCAGCAGCGGGTCGGGCTTGCCCGCGCGCTTGCCAAGAATCCGACAATCATGCTGATGGATGAAGCCTTCTCGGCGCTCGACCCGCTGATCCGCACCGACATGCAGGACGAGCTTCTGCGGCTCCAGCGCGAGGACGCCCGCACCATCGTCTTCATCTCCCACGATGCGGAGGAAGCCATGCGGATCGCCGACCGCATCGCGGTGATGGAGGAGGGGCGCATCGCCCAGATCGGCACGCCCGCCGAGATCCTGCGCGCGCCGGCCGACGATTACGTCCGCGCCTTTTTCCGCGGCGTCGATTCCTCCCGCGTTCTGCGCGCCCGCGACCTCGCCCGCCCGCCGACGCCGGGGGACGCGGCGGGGGAGGGGGAGGGAGCGCGTTTCCGCTACCGCACCGATGCCGCCGGCCATTTCCGCGGCGTGCTGGCCGGCGACGGCACATCGGCGCTGTTCGGGTTGGAGCCCATTGCGGCCGATACCCCGCTGCACTCGCTGCTGGGCCGCGTCGCCGCGGCGCCTTGCCCGCTGCCGGTGGTGGAGGCTGACGGACGCTTCGTCGGCGTGATCTCCCGCGCGGCACTGCTGGCCGCACTGGACCGGGGCGAGAGCGCCGGCCGCGAGGTACGTCATGGCTGAGGCGGCGTTCCTCGACGTGGAGTGGCTGAGCGAGACCATCGGCGGCGGCATCGCCCGCGGTTCCGAATGGCTGGTGACGACGATCCTAGACCATGGCCAGCCCGCGCTGGACGCCATCGCCGGGGTGGTCGACGGGCTGGGCGGGGCGCTGGATGGGATGCTGCTGGGGGTGCCGCCCTGGCTGCTGGCGCTGGTGCTGGCGGCAATCGCGCTGTGGCGGGTCGGGCGCGGCTTCGCCCTGTTCACGCTGCTGGCGTTCGGCGGCATTTTCGTGATGGGCTTGTGGGAGCCGACAATCTCGACCCTCGGCCTCGTGCTCGCCTCCACCGCGCTCAGCCTGATCGGCGGCGTGCCGCTCGGCATCTGGATGGCGCGCAGCAAGGTCGCCGACGGGGTGGGCAAGACCCTGCTCGACCTGATGCAGACGATGCCGGCCTTCGTCTATCTGATCCCGGCGGTGATGTTCTTCGGGCTGGGACGGGTGCCGGGCATCATCGCCACGGTGGTGTTCGCCATGCCGCCGGCGGTGCGGCTGACCGCGCTCGGCATCCGGCAGGTGCCGGCGGAGCTGGTGGAGGCCGGCCGCGCCTTCGGCTGCCGCGGCCACCAGCTGCTGTTCAAGGTCCAGCTGCCCAATGCCCTGCCGTCGATCATGGCCGGCGTCAACCAGACCATGATGATGGCGCTGTCGATGATCGTCGTCGCCTCGATGATCGGCGCCGGCGGCCTGGGCAACGTGGTGCTCCAGGGCATCCAGCGCCTCGACATCGGGCTCGGCGTGCAGAGCGGGCTGAGCGTGGTGCTGCTCGCCGTCGTGCTGGACCGCATCACCCAGAGTTTCGGCCGCCCGGCAGCGGCCGTATCCCATAAACGGGGCTGGTGGCGGCGGTGAGGTCAGGCGTTCAGTTCGGAATCGAGGTAGCCCAGCGCCACCGCCCGCGCGGCGCTGCCGTCGATGGCGCCGGTCAGGGCGAAGCGCAGCCACAGCCCGTCGATCATAGCCGCCAGCCCGACCGCCACCCGCTCCGCCCGTTCCGCCGGCAGCAGGGGGCGCAGGGCGTGCAGCAGGTTGGAATGCAGGCGGCGGGCGTTGATCCGTTGCAGCCGCGCCAGCGCCGGGTTGTGCGGCGCCTGCGCCCAGAAGCCCAGCCATGCGGCGACCACCCGAGGGTCGAACTGGTCGGGGGCGAAGTTGCAGTCGACGATCGCCTCCAGCCGCGCCCGCGGGGAATCGGCGGTCGCCAGCCGCTGGGTCGCGTCGTCGCGCAGCTGTTGCAGCATGCTGCGCATGGTGGCGGCCAGCAGCTCGTCCTTGCCGCCGAAATAGTGATGAATTATGCCGGGCGACACGCCGGCCCCGCGGCTGATCGTCTGGACCGTAGTGTCGACCAGTCCATGCTCGCCCATCGAGGTGATGGTCGCGTCGATCAACTGACGGCGGCGGATCGGTTCCATTCCGACTTTGGGCATGGGGCGAGCGGTCTCCTGTCCATCTCCGCCACGGCCGGCCGCAACCGGGACCTTGGCTTGCGCCGCAACAAATGCGCCATTTTCGCCGCCCCGTCGATGACGAAAACGGCAGACCGGACGAACCGGAACCACAAGAAAGAGGAGTTGAGCACATGAGCGGATGGATGGCTGTGGCCAAGGGGATCGCCGGGGTCGGCGTTGCGGCGGCTGTGGTGCTGGGGGCCGGCGGGGCGTCGGCCGCCGATCCGGCGTCCTGCAAGGCGGTGCGCTTCGGCGATGTCGGCTGGACCGACATCGCGGCGACGACCGCGCTCGCCTCCGTCACGCTGGACGCGCTGGGCTACAAGCCGACCACCACCATGTCGTCGGTGCCGCTGGTCTATACCGGGCTGAAGACCAAGTCGCTGGACGTCTTCCTCGGCAACTGGATGCCGACGATGGAGCCGTTCCTGAAGCCGGTGCTGGAGGACGGCTCCGTCGAGGTGACGCGCGTCAACCTGGAAGGCGCCAAATACACGCTCGCCGTCCCGAAATACGCCGCCGAGGCCGGGCTGAAGTCCTTCGCCGACATCGCCAAGTTCAAGGACAAGCTGGGCGGCAAGATCTACGGCATCGAGGCCGGCAACGACGGTAACCTGATCATCGACAAGATGCTGAAGGCCGACGCCTTCGGCCTGAAGGACTTCAAGCTGGTGGAGTCCAGCGAGGCCGGCATGCTGGCCGAAGTGAAGCGGGCCGCCCGCAACAAGGGCTGGGTCGTGTTCCTGGGCTGGGAGCCGCATCCCATGAACAAGAGCTTCGAGCTGGCCTATCTGGAGGGTGGTGACGACTGGTTCGGTCCCAACCTGGGCGGCGCCACCGTCGCCACCAATGTCCGCAAGGGCTACGCCGCCGAATGCCCGAATGTCGGCAAGCTGCTGTCGAACCTGTCCTTCACCCTGGACATGGAGAACGCGGTGATGGACGACATCATGAACGGCAACAAGAAGCCGGATGCCGCCGCGAAGGCCTGGCTGAAGAAAAATCCCGATGTGCTGAAGGGCTGGCTGAACGGCGTCACCACCATCGACGGCAAGGACGGTCTGGCGGCCGTGCAGGCGAAGCTGGGCGTGGCTGCGAAGTCGTGATCTGATCCCGGGGGCGTCCGGGCCATTGCTTGGCTGTGATGCGGTCGCCATATCCGTGGGCACTCTCCTTCGTGCCCGCCCGGAGCCCCCATGTTTTTCGGCCCGCTTCCCCTGCCCGATGCAGAGGGCGCCATCCTCGCCCATTCGCTCCGCCTGGGAGCGCTGGCCTTCAAGAAGGGCCGGCGTCTGTCGGCCGCGGATGTGGCGGCCTTGCGTGAGGCGGGCGTCGGCGAGGTGATCGCCGCCAAGCTGTCGGATGCCGACATCGGGGAGGACGCCGCCGCCACCCGCATCGCCGCCGCGGTGGCGGGCGGTGGCGTGCAGATCGCCGCCGCCTTCACAGGCCGTGTCAATCTGTTCGCCGCGGCGCGCGGCCTGCTTCGCCTCGACCCGGCGCGCGTCGACGCGATCAATACGATCGACGAGAGCGTCACCATCGCCACCCTGCCGGATTACGCTCCGGTCGAGCCGGGCCAAATGCTGGCGACCGTCAAGATCATCCCCTTCGCCGCCCCCGCCGCCGCTGTGGAGCAGGCGGAACGTCTGGCGGCCGATGGTGCGCCGCCGCTGGCCGTCCTCCCCTACCGCCCGCTGTCGGTGGCGCTGATCCAGACCCGGCTGCCGGGGATGAAGGAGAGCGTTCTCGACAAGACCGTAACGGTGACGCGGGAACGGGTGGAGGCTCTCGGCGGCACGCTGGTCCATGAGGCGCGCTGCGCCCATGACGAGGGTGCGCTGGCGGACCTGATCGCCGCGATGCCGGCCGCCGACCTGCTGCTGATCGCCGGCGCATCCGCCATCACCGACCGGCGCGACGTGCTGCCCGCCGCCATCGAGCGGGCCGGCGGGGTGGTGGAGCATTTCGGCATGCCGGTGGACCCCGGCAACCTGCTGCTGTTGGCCCGGCGCGGTGACAAGCCGGTGCTGGGCCTGCCGGGCTGCGCGCGGTCGCCCAAGCTGAACGGTTTCGACTGGGTGTTGCAGCGCATCGCGGCAGGCGTGCCGCCGGGCCGGGCGGAGGTGATGCGGATGGGTGTCGGCGGGCTGCTGGCGGAGATTCCGACGCGGCCCCTGCCGCGCGCCGGCTTGGCCGCGGAGACACCGCGGGCGCCGCGCGTCACCGCGCTGGTGCTCGCCGCCGGACGTTCCAGCCGCATGGGGCCGACCAACAAGCTGCTGGCGGAGGTGAACGGCGCACCGCTGGTCGCCCGCGCGGTTGAAGCGGCGCTGGCCTCCCAGGCCGCCAACGTCATCGTCGTCACCGGCCACCAGGGGGAAAGCGTGGCGCGGGCGCTGTCCGAACGCCCGGTGACCTTCGTCCACAACCCGGCCTTCGCCGAGGGGCTGAGCAGTTCGCTGCGCGCCGGACTGGCAGCGGTGCCGAGCGAATCCGATGCAGTGGTGGTGTGCCTGGGCGACATGCCGCGGGTGTCGTCCGCCGTGATCGACCGGTTGATCGCCGCCTACAGCCCGCTGGAAGGCCGCGCCATCTGTGTGCCGACCACCCATGGCAAGCAGGGAAACCCCGTGCTGTGGGACCGCGCCTTCTTCACCGAGATGGCGGCGCTGACCGGCGACGCCGGGGCGAAGCGGCTGATCGGCCAGCATGCCGACCGGCTGTGCGAGGTGCCGGTGGACGACGCCGGCGTCCTCTATGACGTCGATACCCCCGACCTGCTTGCCGGCTTCACCGCGACCGTCGGCAGCGAAGCGGTCAGCGCGCCAGATCCAGCCAGCGCCGGGTCATCGCGCGGGTGAACTGCTCCGCCACCGGCAGATGGGTGGCGATGGCATCCTCCAGCCCGTGCAGCATCTCCGCATTGCGCTCCCGCGCTTCCTCCCGGATGCGGGAGGCCCAGCCGCGCAGGATGTCGCCGGTCGCCTCCGGATGGAACTGGAAGGCGTAGGTGGCACGGCCGAGCCGGAAGGCCTGCCGGTCGCAGGCGGCGCTATAGGCCAGCGGCACCGCGCCTTCGGGAAACTCGAAGGTATCGTAATGCCACTGGGCGAGGTTCAGCTCCGGCCCGAAGCCGCCCAGCAGCGGATCGCCCTGCGCCCCATCGGTCAGGCTGACCCGGTGGATGCCCAGTTCCGGTGTGGTGTGGCGGTAGACCTTCGCGCCATAGGCGCGGGCGGCGAGTTGCGCGCCCAGGCAGATGCCCATCACCGGCCGGTCGGCGTCGGTGAACTCGCGGATCACCTCCATCGCCCGGCCGAAATGCGGGCCCTTGGCATCGTCCCAGGCGTCCTGTGGACCGCCCAGCACCACAAGGCCGGCATAGCCGTCCTTCTCGGGGATCGCTTCCCCCTCGTTGGCGGCGATGGTGTGGAGGGTGGCGCCGTTGTCGGTCAGCGCGTCGCCCACCAGACCGATGGGAGCGGTGCGGCTGTTCTGAACGACCAGGATGCGCATGGGTCTGCTCGGCTCGCGTCGTTGGCACGGGTGTCATCAAGTTGTGAGACCGTCGCGAGCGGAGTTCAAGCCACGGGCGCTTCCAAACCCATGCTCCGCCCCGCAAAGCCGCTATGCGCGCTGCCGGGCCGGTGGTCTAAAGTGCCCGTCACCGTCCATTCCGCTCCGCGCCGGAGGTCCGTCCCATGTCGTCCCGCACCCGCCTTCTCGCCGTACCGCTGATCGCCGCCATCCTCGGCATGACCTTCCCTGCATGGGCGCAGAACGGCTCGCTGACCTTCCTGCACGTCAACGACGTGTACGAGATCGCGCCGGTGAAGGGGCAGGGCGGGTTCGGGCCGCTGATGACCCTGCTGAAGCGCGAACGCGCCTCGGCTCCCGACGCCTTCACCACCGTCGGCGGAGATTTCCTGTCGCCGTCGCTGCTGTCGGGGACGACTCAGGGCGAGCAGATGATCACGCTGTTCAACGCCATCGGCGTCGATGCGGTGACCTTCGGCAACCATGAATTCGACTTCGGCATCGACGCGCTGAAGCAGCGGATGGCCGAATCGAAGTTCCCCTGGATCGGCACCAATGTGCGGTCCGCCGACGGCTCCGCCTTCGCGACGACGGTGCCGAACTGGACCAGGACGGTCGACGGCATCACTGTCGGCTTCATCGGCCTGATCACCCCCGACAGCGCCCGCCTGTCGAGCGCCGGCCCCAGCCTTGGCTTCCAGCCGGTGCTGGAGACCGCCGCCGCCGCGGTGACGGAGCTGCGCGCCAAGGGCGCCGCGGTTGTCGTGGCGCTGACCCATCTGACCATCGCGGAGGACCGGCAGTTGGCCGCCAAGGTCAAGGGCATCGACCTGATCCTGGGCGGCCACGACCATGACCCGATCAGCTTCTACGAGGGCTCAACCCTGATCCTGAAGGCGGGGCAGGACGCGCGCTATCTGGGCGTCGTAAAGCTGGCGGTCGAAACCAGGGACGTCGGCAAGGGACCGGCGACCACCACCGTGCCGACCGAATGGCGCTTCGTCACCACCGCCGGTGTCGCCCCGGACCCGGAGGTCGAGGCGGTGGTGGAGGGCTACACCAAGCGGCTCGACAACGACCTTGCCGCGGTGATCGGCACCACCGCGACCGAACTGGACAGCCGCAAGGACGTGGTGCGCAGCCGCGAGGCCAGCATGGGCAACCTGATCGCCGACGCCCTGCGCGAGACGCTGAAGGCCGATGTCGCGATCACCAACGGCGGCGGCATCCGCGCCGACGCGCTGCACCCCGCCGGAACCCGTCTGACCCGCCGCGACATCTTCGCCGAACTGCCCTTCGGCAATGTCGGGGTGCTGGTGGAGATGTCGGGGCTGGATCTGATCTCCACCCTGGAGCACGGCGTCGGCAAGGTGGAGGAGAAGGCCGGCCGCTTCCCGCAGGTTTCCGGCCTGACCATGACCTACGACCCCAAGGCCCCGGCCGGCCGCCGGGTGACCTCCGTGACGGTCGGCGGCAAGCCGATCGACCCGCAGGCGGCCTATCGCGTCGCGACCAACGACTACATGTTGAAGGGCGGTGACGGCTATGCCGCCTTCCCGCGGTCCAAAGTGATCGTCGATGCATCGGGGGCGGTGTTGCTGGCGACCATCGTGATGAACCACGTCGAGTCCAAGAAAACGGTCGCGTCCACGGTGGAAGGACGGATCGTGGCAAAATAACGCAGCCACGGGGACATTATCGGGCCGTGGCATGACACTCCGTTGCGCAGGTGCGGCATTTCCCTTTAGGGTAACCCGTCTGCCCTATATCCGCGCCGGAAGCCGCCGCATGTCCGATACCCTGCCCAGCCGTTCCAACGACTTCGCCCAGACCTTCAACACCGCCCATGGCGAGGCAGGTCTCGGGCGGGTGTCGATTGCCCATATTCTGCAGCGCATCCAGGCGGATCCGAACTTCCTGTTCAGCGAGGACTTCCGGCAGGGCGGCGGGCAATGCCCATTCCGTGCTGGAGCCGCTCAGGCCCAAGCGGGGGGCGCGGCACCGATCCCCCAGGACGATGCCGACAAGGTGGCGGTCAACAGCCTGCTGGCCCTGCTGTTCAACCGGCTGCGCGATCACATCGCCGAAAAGCTGCCCTTCGATGCCGAGGGGCGGCCGATGCTGCCGATCCCGCCGCGCTCGCCGCACGGGCTGGACCCGGCCGACCGCGCCGCCATGGCCGCGGCGGCGCCGGACGTCCTCTGCTCCGTCCTGCGCGACGCCTCCTGCCATTTGCTGGACGGTCTGATCACCGGCTGGGCGGTCGGTCTGGTACAGGAGGAGGAGTATTTCCGTTCCCAGGGCTCCGGCGCCATCTCGCTGGAGGCGGCGGCGACCTTCGTCCTGCGCAGCGTGCTGGAACATTCGCCGCTCTACCAGCGCGCCGGCTACGACATGCTGTCGATCACCAAGACCGGCAGCCACACCGCGATCCACATCTGCTGGGCTCTGGTGGAGGCGGCTCCACTGCTGGTGCCGGGCCGCGATGCCGCCTTCTACGACGACCTCGTTCGCCGCAGCCTGAAGCAGATCGTGCCGCTGTCGATGGCCAGCCTCGGCATGCTGGTCCATTACATGGAGGAAAGCGGCATCGAGCCTGCCGACGGGCTGGCGGTGCATCGGCTGCCCAAGGACCAGACCGCCTTCGTGCTGGACGGCAACGGGCTGATCCGGCTGAATGCCGATCCCATCGTCACCTTCGCCAAGCCGGGCGAGCGCTATTACACCGGCTGCCCGGCCTTCTACACCACGAACCTGATCAAGCTGTATCTGGACATCGTGGCCGGGCTGGCCCTGGAATATTCCGTCTACGACCGCCTGCAGGAGGGCTGAGCCCGATGGCCCGGACCAACGATTTCGCCCTGACCTATGCCGGCGCGCATGAGGAGGCCGGGATGACCCGGATCAACCTCGCGCCCATCCTGCACCGCATCGCCGAAGATCCCGGCTATCTCCTCAGCGACGAGCTGCTGACCCTGGCCGGCCACTGCCCGGCCCATGCCGACACCCGGAAGGAGGACTTCGAGAAGGTCGCGATCAACACCCTGCTGGGCTTCCTCTATGTCGACCTGCGGGAGCACATCATCGCCCGCATGCCGCTGGACGACGCCGGCCATCTGGTGCTGTCGACCCCGCCGGACTCGCCGCACGGGCTGGATTTCGCCGATCCCGACGGCATCGATGCCGCCGATCCCGACCGCATGGTCGGCTTCCTGCGCGATTCGGTCTGCCACCTGCTGGACGCCATCATCAAGGACTGGGCGATCAAGGTGATGGTGGAGGAGGACCGCTGCCGGACGGAGGGAACCATCACCGACATGGCCGCCGCCGGTTATGTGCTGGGCCGCGAGTTGCAGAAGTCGGTCCTGCACGGACCGTCGGGCTACGACATGCTGTCGATCACCAAGACAGGCAGCCACACCGCCCTGCATGTCTGCTGGAATCTGGTGGAGGCCGCCCCGCTGCTGCGTCCCGGTCTGGAGGCCGCCGCCTATGACGACCTCGCCCGCCGCAGCCTGAAGCAGGTGCTGCCGCTCGCCATGGGCAGTCTGGGAATGCTGTGCCAGTTCATGGCGGCGGGAAAGATCGAGGCCGACGACCATCAGGCCATCCATCCGCTGCGCCCCGACCAGTCGGCCTTCCTCTATGATCCGGACAAGGACCTTATCGTCCTGAACACCGACCTGATCGAGCCGACAGCAATGGCAGGTGAGCGCCATTACACCGGCTGCCCTGCCTTCTACGCCAACGGCCTGATCAACCTGTACATGGAAATCGTGCTGACGCTTGCGGCGCAATACGGCATGTATGTGCGGCTTCAGGGGAAGTCGGCGTGACGGTGCTTCTTGACGGAACGGCGACCATGCCTATGTTGGCGTTCCGTCAGAGTCGAAAGGTCTAAGTTGGCGAAGAAAAGCTATCTGCGGGCGGTCACCACCACCGCACTGGCCGACGCGATCAAGCGCAGCCGCAGCCGCATGGCGACGCCGTGGCAGCGTGCGCTCGGCCATCTGGAAAGCGTGTTCATCGACCACGCCTGCTTCCGGCTGATCTATTCGAACACCTACCGCATCTCGCCCAACATGTACCGGGCAAGCCAGCCCTCGCCTTCGCACATCGCGGCGGCGGCGCGCAACGGGATCAAGTCGATCCTGAACCTGCGCGGCTCGCGCGACTGCGCCTCCTACATCCTGGAGGCGGATGCCTGCCGCGCCCATGGTCTGGAACTGGTCGATTTCCCGGTGAACTCCCGCGACATGCCGAAGAAGGAAACCCTTCTGAAGGCGCGCGAGCTGTTCAAGACTATGACCTATCCGGCGCTGATGCACTGCAAGTCGGGGGCGGACCGCGCCGGCTTCATGTCGACGCTGTACCTGTTCGCCCATGAGGGCCAGCCGCTCGACCAGGCGATGAAGCAGCTGTCCTGGCGGTACGGCCACTTCAAGCAGGCCAAGACCGGCATCCTCGATTACTTCTTCGAGCTGTACGCCGCCTACAATCAGAAGCGCCCGATCGAGTTCTGGGATTGGGTCGAGCGCGTCTACGACCCGGTCGAAGCCAAGGCGAGCTTCCGCTCGCGCGAATGGGCCGACGCCGTGGTGGACCGGGTGCTGGGCCGCGAATAGGGCGGCCCGCTCCCTTTAACGGGCGACATACCAGTCGGCGCGGTGATTGAAGGCGACGAAAGCGTTCAGCACCGCCGCTCCCAGGATCGAAGCGAGCAGCGCCGGCCAGTCCAGAACGAAGGCGGCGGCGGAGAAGACCGCGAGATCGAACAGCGCCTGCAGCCAGCCGGCGCGGAACCCGGTCTTCTCCTGCAGATAAAAGGCGAGGATGCCGACACCGCCGCCGCTGGCGCCGTGGCGGAACAGCCCAATGACCCCAATCCCGACGCAGAATCCCGCCAGCACCGCCGCGACATAGGGGTTGATGGCGCTGAAGCTCATCATCGACGGCAGCAGACTGGAGAGGATGGAGATGCCGGTGACGGCAACCAGCGACCTGACCGTGAAGCCGACGCCGATGCGGGCCAGCGCAAGGAAGTAGAAGGGCAGGTTGACGAGGAAGAACAGGATCCCGAAGTCGACGCCCGTCGCATAGGAGATCACGAAGCTCAACCCTGCCGCCTGTCCGGTGACCAGCCCGGCGGCATGCAGAATGGCAATTCCGAACGAAGTCATCACGATGCCGAACAGTTGTCCTTGCAAATTGTCAAAGACACTGTGCGCAGCCTTTGGCCGCTCATAAATGATCGATGCGGGGGATGACGAAATGGTCGGGGCGGAATTGTTCGTCATGCCAATCACCCTTCGGCGTCGCCTGTGTGTTTACACGCGACAGCCAATATAGGTCATTTCTACTGACCTATCCATACTTCACTTCGGTGACGCGGGAGCTATGCGATTTGCGGGGGATGGGTGTGGAGGCGGTCCTTTAGGGCCGACAGTCCCGCCTTTCCTCCCGCTCTTCCAAATCGCAGAAGAGCGGGCGAACATTGCGATCCGGCATCATCCGCAAACTCACGCCGCCAACGTCCGCGCCAGCGTATCGCCATCGACGTTTCGGCCACTCAACACCGCCACCGTCCGTCCGGTTCTCCCCAGCCGGCCGCTCAACACCGCCGCGACGCCGGCGGCGCCCGCCCCTTCGGCCACCACGCCGAAGGAGCCGTGCAGGGCGCGCATCGCGGCGGCGATCTCCGCCTCCTCCACCTCGACCACGCGGTCGACCAGCGTGTCGACGATGGCCTGGGGCAGCTTGCCCAGCGCATGGACGTTGATGCCGTCGGCCAAGGTCGGGCCGCCGCGCCGGGCCAGCCTCACGCCGATGACCCGCACGCGCGGACGCTGTGCCTTCACCGCGGCGGCGACACCGGCAAGCAGCCCGCCGCCGCCGACGGGAACCACGACCGTGTCCACATCCGGGCGGTCGGCGAGGATCTCCAGGCCGACGGTGCCCTGGCCGGCGATCACGTCGGGATCGTCATAGGGGTGGAGAAAGGTCAGCCGCCGCTCCGTCGCCAATTCCAGTGCCTTGCCCTTGGCCTCGCCCACCGTGGCGCCGTGCAGAACCACCTCGGCCCCGAGGGCGGCGGTCCGCTCCACCTTGCAGCGGGGCGCCGTCTCCGGCATCACGATGGTGGCCTTCACCCCCAGCCGGGCGGCGTGCAGAGCCACGCCCTGTGCGTGGTTGCCGGCCGACATCGCCACCACGCCGCCGGCCCGCTCCGGCGCGGTCAGCCGCAGCAGGCGGTTCAGCGCGCCACGCTCCTTGAAGGCCCCGGTGGCCTGGAAGACCTCCGCCTTCAGCCAAAGGTCCCGGCCCAGGGCCGAGGCATGGAGCAGGGGCGTGCGGATGATCTGGCCGGACAACCGCCGGGCTGCGTCGGTCACCGCCGACAGCGGCAGCCAGGCCGGCAGCTCGGCTTCAAAAGCGGCGGTATGGACGGGCGTGCAGACGGACAGAGTGCGCGCGGCATCGGCATGCGCGGTGAGCATCGCGAAAATCCTCGACGAACGAATTTTGGGTAGGACGGGCTTGACCCGGACCGCCTCAGCGGACCGGGTGAATAATTCGCGCCGAGCCACACATTCGCTCGCCGAGACGGACACCGGACTGCGGCGCCGCGACAGCGGTCAGACGGTAGGACTTGTCATGAACCGGATTGAGGGTTCCGGGAACCACAGGGTGCAGCGACACGCCACACACTCCACACGACCAGTGAACACGAATACGGCAACTCTCCGACGCTCTCAGAGCGCCGGGCCGGTAATTCGCATTCGCATGGTGGCGGAGATGTTCATAAGATCTGAATACCTGCTGCCGCGGCGCCGGTCAAGCCGTGATCGAGCAAAATGTCGCAGTCTGCTCCGACGGCGTCAGTTCAGCTCGACCCGGTTCCGTCCCAGCGCCTTGGCACGGTAGAGCGCGTGGTCGGCGCGGCCCAACACGCTTTCCACCGTATCGACGAGCGGACGGACTTCCGTCAGGCCGAAACTGCCGGTCAATTGGAACCCTCGGCCGTCCGGCAACGGGATCGCCAATGCCGCAAGACCGCTCCGCAGCCGTTCCGCGATCACGGCACCATCGTTCCGACCGGTATCCGTCAGCAGGATCGCGAACTCCTCGCCGCCGATGCGGCCGATCTGGTCGGTCGCACGCAGATGGCGGCGAATCTCCTCCACCACGCTGCGGATGGCGGCATCGCCGGCGGCATGGCCCAGTTCGTCGTTGATCCGCTTGAAATGGTCGATGTCGAGCATGACGACGCAGGCCGGTTCGACACCGGGCCTGGGTTCGGCACCAACCTTTCCGGCCAGCAGCCGGTCCAGCAGGTCCAGGATATGGCGGCGGTTGTGGGCGCCGGACAGCGGATCGGTGGTGGCCAGACGGTGCAGTTCATGCTCCATCCGCCGGCGTTCCGTAATGTCGGTGGCGATGCCGATCAGACCGGTAGGCGCACCGTCCCCCCCGGCCAGCGGGCGCTTCACCACCAGCAATTCGCGCGGAGCCCCATCCGGTCCCACCACGCTGGTTTCGAAGGAATAGGCCTCCGTGCCGGTGCCCGTCCGCCCATACCCGCCGATGGTCCATTCGATCTCCTCGGCGGCATCGGGAAACAGGTCGCGGAAGGCCCGGTTGCACAGGGTGCAGCGGCCGGCGGCGTCCCGGTACCAGACCGGGCTCGGCATCATCTCCACCAGATTCTCGATGAAGCGGCGCTGCTCGTCGGCCAGCGCGGTCTGCCGTTCCAGCTCCGCCGTGCGCTCGGCGACCCGGCGTTCCAGGGAGTGGTTCAGGGTCTCGATGGTGACGAGGTCGCGCCAGCCGCGCACCGCGCCGATCAGGCTGGTGAACAGCTTCTGCGCGGTCAGCTCGGCCTTGCTCTTGTAGTCGTTGATGTCGTAGGCGACGATCACCTCGCGTTCCGGCGCCTGTCCGGGCTGGCCGGTGCGCAGGATGATGCGGATGTGGCGGTTGCCCAGGTCGCGGCGGATGTGATGGACCAGCTGCAGCCCGGCGTCATGGGTCTCCATCACTACGTCCAGCAGAACCACCGGCAGATCCGTCCGTTCGGCCAGGATTGCCCGTGCCTCCGCCGCGGAAAAGGCGCTGACGATGGCGAAGCGGCGGCCTTCGAACTCGAAGTCGTTCAGCAGGATGCGCGTCATCGCGTGCACCTGCTCGTCGTCGTCGACCACCAGGACCGGCCAGGGAATCGCGCCGACCGACCGCTGTTCCGACGACGTCTCCGCCTGTTCGTCGCCGAACAGCAGGTCGTCGGGAGACATGGCTTCGGACGTGTCTGGTCCAGGAGAGATTTGCATGTCCCCGCCGCTCACTGGGCTTCTATATCGACGCCTGAGAAATCCTGCTTGAACAGGTTGTTCGTGTAATTCTTCACCTCCTTGCGGTGAACCACTGCAATGAACGTGTTGGCTATCGGGAACCAAGGCATCTCACGATTGAATATCCGCTGCGCCTTCCGGTAATACGCCGCGCGCTTGTCGATATCGTTATCCGCTTTCGCTTTGGTGATCTGTTCTTCGAAATCCGGATTGCACCATCTCGCGACATTGGTGCCGCCCGGATGCACGCCGGTGCAGCTCAGCAGGAAGTACAGGAAGTTGTCGGGATCGCCGTTGTCGCCGGTCCAGCCATAGATCACCATGTCCTGATCGCCCTGCGTCACGCGGCTGCGATAGTTGCCCCAGTTCTCCGTCTTCAGCGTGACCTTGATCCCGATGCGTTCCAGGTTCTCCCGGATCATTTCGGCGGCGCGCTTTCCGTTGGGCATGTAGGGGCGCGTGACCGGCGGATACCAGAGATCGAGGGTGAAGCCCTCCGGATATCCTGCTTCGATCAACAGGCTGCGCGCGGCCACTGGATCGAACGGGTGGTCTTCGATGCTGTCGTCGTAGGACCACATGCCGGGCGGAATCGGGTTCTTTGCCGGCCGCCCTCCATTCTGATAGACGGCATCGACCAACGTGCGCTTGTCGATCGCCAGAGTGACGGCACGCCGCACCCGCACATCGTCGAGCGGCGGCTTCCGGGTGTTGAGCGCCATATAGGCGACATTCTTCCCGTCCTGCTGCTCGATGACCAGATTGGGGTCTTTTTCGATCTTTCCCAATTCCGCCGGGTTCGGGAAGATCATCACGTGACACTCGCCGGACCGCAGCTTGTTCAGGCGCACGGCGATGTTCGGGGTGATCGAGTAGATCAGGTTGTCCAGCGGCTGGCGCCCCTGCCAATAGCCGTCGAACGCCTTGTAGCGGATGGCGAGATCGCGCTGGTACGACACAAGGCGGAACGGTCCCGTGCCGATGGGCTCCTCGTCGAACAGGTCCGGCCGCTTCGCTTTCATCAGGACGTCGGCATATTCCGCCGACTGGATCGACAGGAACGGCATGGCGAGATCGGCCAGGAACGGGGCTTCCGGCCGGTTCAGCGTAATGCGGACCGTGTGATCGTCCAGCTTCTCCACCGACTTCAACAGGGTCGGCAGCCCCATGCCGCGGAAGTAATCGTAAGTTGCCGGTCCGACAGCGTGGTAGGGATGATCACTCTTCCATTGCCGCTCGATGGAGAACAGCACGTCATCGGCGTTGAGCATCCGGCTGGGTGCAAAATGCTCGTTTGAATGAAATTGTACGTTCCGGCGCAAACGGAAATCGTACACCAAGCCGTCGTCGGAGACCGTATAGGATTCGGCAAGAGCCGGAGTGATGATCTGCGTGCCGCGGCCGAATTCCACCAGATTGTTGAACAGGGGGCTGGCCGCATTCACACTGGTGCCGGAGGTGGAGACTTGCGCGTTGAAACTCTGCGGATTTCCTTCTGTGCAGTAGACAAGTGACTTGTCGGCCTGTGCAGCGCCGGACGTTCCCGCAAGCACGACGAGAACAGGCAGCCCCGTCGCAAGCCTCTTCGTGAATGTCTTCGGCAGCAAAGGCATTTACTGCTCCTGCACGGGTTGCGCTTCCATCGCAAGGGCGACGTTATCAGTAGCAAGTCGTCGTGGGAAGCGAATGGTGAAGCGTACGCCCTGGCCGGGGCGGCTCTCCACCGCAACCTTTCCACCCAGCCTATTCGCCACAAGATTGTAGACGATGTGCAGCCCGAGCCCGGTGCTGCCGGTTCCGCGACGGGTGGTGAAGAACGGATCGAACACCCGTCCGAGATGGGCCGGCGGAATGCCATTGCCGTCGTCGGTATAGACCAGTTCCACCAGATCGGGGCTCGGCGCGCAGGCAGCGATCAGAAGGTGCCCCTGCCGTCCGTCCTGATAGCCGTGGATGAGGGAGTTCATCACGAGATTGGTCAGGACCTGCGCCAGGGCGCCGGGATAGCCGTCGATCTCGATGCCATCGGCGCACTCCACCCGCAGGCTGTGCCCCGCGCGGCGCCAGGACGGGCTGAGACTGGTCGCCAGATCCTCCAGATAGGGCCTCAAGGCGAAGCGCCGCCCTTCGCCGCTGGTCTGGTCGGCGGCGACCTGCTTGAAGCTCTGCACCAGCTCACCGGCCTGACGCAGGTTCAGCACCATAAGCCGTGCCAGTTCCTCCCCCGTCTCCTGGAAATCGGCGAAGTCGCTGCGGCGCAGGTTTCCCTCCTGGGCCAGGCGCCCGATCGATTCCAGCCGGTCCTGCAGATGGGTGGCCCCCATCAGGGCATTGCCGAGCGGCGTGTTGATCTCGTGCGCCACGCCGGCGACCAGGGCGCCGAGAGAGGCCATCTTCTCCGCCTGGATCAGATCGGCCTGGGTGCGGCGCAGGTCCTCCAGCGCGCGGTCGGCGCGCTCCTTCGCCTCGCGGGCCGCCAGTTCCCGCAGGCCGATCTCGCGGATGAAGAAGGCGGCGGCGCGCGCCATCGCGCCGAACTCGTCCTGACGGCGGGTGCCGTCGATCGGGCCGGCCAGCGGATCCTCGGCCAGCCGGGTCATCTGCCGCTGCAGCCGCAGGACCGGCCGGCTGATGGACCGTGCGACCACGACCGCCGCACCGCCGCCCAGCAGCAGGCCGATGGTCGCTCCGATGATCAGGATGCGGGTCAGCAGATCGCCGATGCGCGCCGCTTCGTCGCGGAAGGTCTCGTCCAGTTGCCGGGCGGTCTCCACCAGGGCACCGGCGTCGCGATCCATGGTGATCAGCAGCTGGTTCAGCCGGCGCAGGCCCTCGGCGGTCCGGCGGAGGCTGTCGCGCCAGCTGCGGATGGCCGACAGCACCTCGTCCTGCAGCAGCGGCGACATGGGAAGCCCGCGGACGGATTCCAGCAACGTACCGGCATCGTCGACGATGCGGTCGGCTTCCTCCGCGTCGCGCACCGCTACGGCGTCGGCCGCCCGCCGTCCCAGGCGCAAGGCAACGATGGCGACATTCTGGGTTTCCTGCTCCGTATCGTTGGCCTGGATGGCATAGGCGATCAGCTGCACCACCTCTTCCTGGAGCGCGGTGTATCCGGTTGCCTTCACCATCAGGATCCGGGCGGTCAGCGCCTCGATGGCGGATGCGGCTTCGGCGCTGGCATGCTGCGCATCGGCAAGCCTCCGCTGCGCGGCGGTGGAGCGCGCCTGGATCTGGTGCAACCCGTCCAGCGCCGGGCGGACAGAGGGCAGGAGGGTGGACAGGAAAGTGACGTCGGGCTGCTTGTCCAGGGTGCCGGTCAGGACCAGCGCCCGTACGAGCGGCAGGGTCCGGATGACCTGCTCAGCCAGCATCCGCTCCCCCAGGCTGCCGCCCGGGATATCGTCATCGTCAAGACCGGCCGCCTCCTGGACCGCCGCTTCGAACCGGTTCAGCGCCGCGTCGCGCTCCGTCCGCGTCTCGTGCAGCGCCTGCACGGCGGACTGCAGGTTGGCGACCGCCGCGGCATAGCGGCCGGCGGTTTCCGTCGCCGGATAGCGGCTGGCCAACGGATCGGTGCGGCGCAGCGCCGCCTGGAGTCGGGCGGCGGTGGCCGTCAGCTTGTCGGTGGCGATGCGGAAATCCGCTGCGGCCAGCGGCCTCCCGGTACCGAAGACTCCGGCTCCGAACGCCAGTGCCGCGACATGCTGCGCCTCCGCCCGTTGCAGGGCCAGCATCGCCTCGCGCAGGTCATGGGCCCCGTCGACCACGTCGCGGCTGTCGCGCAGGCGCTGGTCCGCTTCCGTCAGCGAGCCGAGCGAATCAACGTTGGCGGCGTGCTGGCGCTTTCGGGCGCGATCGGTCAGCGTCATCAGACTGGCCGCATGCCGGCCCATATCGGCGACGGCCGCATCATTGGCACCCGTCACCTCGATGAAGGCGCGCATCTGGCCGACATAGCGCTCCAGCACCGCGGTGGCGCGCTCGACCTCGGGCCGGTGGGCGGCGGCCGATCCCGATGTGTCCAACTGCCGCAGCTCGGCACCCGCCGAGGCCGACAATGCTTCGAACCGGGCGACACGCCCGGCACGATCGGTGGGAGCGACCTGGAGATAATCGATCCGCGCCGCTGTCGCCGCCAGCACGTCGCGATAGACGGAACCGGCAAGCACCGCCGCCTCGTAAACCCGTTCGCTGCGGTCCAACAGCAACCCGCCGGTGACGGCGATCACCGCGGCTACCGCCACCGGTACGCCCCCCACAATCGCGATGCGCGAGCGAATCCTCATGCGCACCCCGCCGCGGTCATCCGCGCGCAGGCTGTCCCGGCGCAAAACCGGGGTAACGAAGAGGATGACCGGCGGTCCGCCACGAACGCTCCGCACACAGGATCACTGTGTGCCTTATCAGAGCAACAGGCGGGGGCAAAGGGATAATGACGACTGTACGAAGGCAGTAACGCGGGCGGGTCGCCATCGCGCCCGCCCGTGGGCCACGATCAGCAGGGGTGGTTCTCTCCGCGGCGCACGCAGGTGATCTGCCCCATGATCGAGATGGCGATCTCGGACGGGGTGACGGCGCCGATGGACAGGCCGACGGGGCCGCGGATCCGCTTGACCTCGGCCTCGCTCAACCCCTCGTCGCGCAGGCGGTCCAGACGCAGCGCGTGGGTGCGCTTGCTGCCCAGCGCGCCGACGTAGAAGGCGGGGGAGCGCAGGGCGGCGATCAGCGCCGGATCGTCCAGCTTGGGGTCATGGGTCAGGGTGACGACCGCGGTGCGGACATCGGGCTTCAGCTCCGCCAGCGCCTCGTCCGGCCACAGATGGTTCAGCTTGACGCCGGGGAAGCGCGCCTCGGTCGCGAAGGCGCCGCGCGGATCGATCACCGTCACGTCATAGCCCGTCAGTGCCGCCACCGGGGCCAGCGCCTGGGCGATGTGCACGGCGCCGACGATCAGCAGCCGCATGGCCGGGTTGTGGACATGCACGAACAGGCGGAAGCCGTCCTCGTCCTGCGGATCGACCAGCAGGCCGGAACGGTCCTGGCGGATGCGTCGGCGCACCTCGTCCAGCAGGTCGGGCTCCAGCCCGAAGCCGCCATGGATGGTGTCTTCGAAAACAAGGGTTTGCAGACCGCTGTTGAGGTCGGTCACCAGGGCGGCGGGGGTCGCGGCAGCCTTCGCCGCAAGCAGCCGGTCCAGAATTTCGCGTTTCATTCCACGGCCTCGATATAGACCTGTACCTGCCCGCCGCAGGCCAGCCCGACTTCCCAGGCCATTTCGTTGGTGATGCCGAAGGACAGCAGGCGCGGTTCGCCGTCCTCCATCGTCTTGGCGGCCTCGTGCGCCACGGCGCCTTCGATGCAGCCGCCGGACACGGAGCCGGCCATGGAGCCGCGGTCGTCGACCGCCAACTGGCTGCCGACCGGCCGCGGCGAGGAGCCCCAGGTCGACACGACGGTCGCCAGGGCCACCCTGCGTCCGGCGGCGCGCCATGCGGCTGCCTGCTCCACGATGTTGTCCGCCATCAGGGTGTCGCTCATCCCGCCGCCTCCTTCAACCAGCGGCGCAAGCCCGGGCTACGTCGCGGACCGTCGGCCGACAGGGCACCGGCCAGATCCGCGAGGCTGTTCAGGCTGTGGGCCGCACGAAAATCGTCCACATGCGGCAGCAGCGCCCGGATGCCCGAGGATTTCGGCGCGAAGCCTTCCCAGCGCAACAAAGGATTCAGCCAGACGAGCCGCCGACAGCTTTTGTGCAACCGTTCGGCCTCTGCCGCAAGCCCTTCCCCTGCATCCCTGTCCAGCCCGTCGGTAATGAGAAGCACCACGGCGCCCTGGCCCAGCACCCGCCGCGCCCAGGTCCGGTTGAAGGCGTGCAGCGCGGTGCCGATCCGCGTTCCTCCCGACCAGTCGGCGACCGCGCCCGAAACGGCGTCCAGCGCCACGTCGACATCCTTGTGCCGCAGATGGCGGGTGATGTTGGTCAGGCGGGTGCCGAAGACGAAGCTGTAGACGCGGTCGCGGTCGTTGGTGACCGCATGCATGAAATGCAGCAGCATCCGAGAATAGCGGGTCATCGATCCGGAGATGTCGCACAGCACCACCAGCGGCGGCGGCCGGGTGCGGCGGCGCTTGCGGGCAAGGTCCGACAGGTCGCCGCCGGTGCGCAGCATCCGCCGCAGGGTGGCACGGGGATCGACGCGCGGCCCCATCGGATCGGGGCGGTAGCGCCGGGTGGTGACCTCCGCCAGCGGCAGGGCGAGACGGGTCAGCAGGCGCTTGGCCTGCGCCATCTCCTCCCCCGTCATCTTCTCGAAATCCTTGTCCTGAAGCCGTTCGGCGGCCGATACGGTGAAGGAGGCGTCCACCTCGATCTCCGTCTTTTCCGGCTCCTCCTGTTCGGCGCCGCTGCCGTGCAGTGCCTCGGCGAGGCGCTGGGACATTTCCTGCCGGTCAGGCGGGGTGTCGGTCCGCACCTTCGGCAGCATCAGCGACATCATCCGCTTCAGGATGTCGGGATTGCGCCAGAAGACGTGGAAGGCCTGATCGAACAGTTCGCTCTGGTCGTGGCGGTTCACGAAGACGGCATGAAGTGCCCAGTAGAAGTCGGTGCGGTTGGACAGGCCGACCGCCTCCACCGCCTCCACTGCCTGCAGCACCTTGCCCGGCCCGACCGGCAGGCCGGCGGCGCGCAGCGCGCGGGCGAAATGCATCAGGTTGAGGGTGAGCCGGCCGGCCGGCGCGTCGTCCGTCATGGCGGCCTCAGCGCGCGGTGGTGGCGGCCAGTTCGGTCTTGACCTGGGTCAGGATGCGCGCCGCCTCGCTGCCCTGGATACGGGCGATGTCGTCCTGGTATTTCAGCAGCGTTCCCAGGGTGTCGTTGATGACGGACGGCTCAAGCTCCAACTGGTTCAGTTCGACCAGAGCCTGCGCCCAATCGAGCGTCTCCGCCACGCCCGGCGCCTTGTAGAGGTCCATGCCGCGCAGGGTCTGGACGAAGCCCACCACCTGGGCGGCCAGCCTTGCGTCGGCCTGCGGCGCCTTGACCGCCAGGATCTCCCGCTCGCGCGCGGCACCGGGATAATCGACCCAGTGATAGAAGCAGCGCCGCTTCAGCGCGTCGTGAATCTCGCGCGTGCGGTTGGAGGTCAGGATGACGATGGGCGGTTCCGGTGCATGGACGGTGCCGAATTCCGGGATCGAGACCTGATAGTCGGACAGGATCTCCAGCAGATAGGCCTCGAACGGCTCGTCGGTGCGGTCCAACTCGTCGATCAGCAGCACCGGCGGTCCGGCGAGGTCCGGCTCCAACGCCTGCAACAGCGGGCGCTTGACCAGGAAGCGTTCGGAGAACAGGTCGGCGGCGAGCGAGTCGCGGTCCTGCCCGCCCGACGCCTCGGCCAGCCGGATTTCCATCATCTGCCGGGCATAGTTCCACTCATAGACGGCGGACGAGGCGTCCAACCCCTCATAGCATTGCAGCCGCAGCAGCTTGCGGCCGAGCGTCGCCGACAGGACCTTGGCGATCTCCGTCTTGCCGACGCCGGCCTCGCCCTCCAGGAACAGCGGACGCTTCAGCTTCAACGCCAGGAACAGCGCGGTCGCCAGCGAGCGGTCCGCGACGTAATTGCCGCGGGTGAGAAGCGCCAGCGTATCGTCGACGGAGGCGGGGAGGGGGGTGGTCATGAAGGGCCCTGGAGATGGACAACGAATGCCCTCTCCCGCCCCGGGAGAGGGAGGGGACCCACCGAAGGTGGGGAGGGTGAGGGGAGAAGCAAGGAACCATGCGGTTCGGGATTCTTGCACCACCCCTTACCCTTCACACCGCTTCGCGGCGGGCCCCTTCCCTCTCCCGGGGCGGGAGAGGGATTTAGATCACCCCGCCGCTTCGACCGCCCGCTTCGCCATCACGGTGACGAGGTGGGCGCGGTAGTCGGCGCTGGCGTGGATGTCGGCGTTCAGGCCGTCGGCTTCCACCGACAGGCCGTTCAGCGCTTCCGCCCGGAAGTCGGCGGCGAGCGCCGTCTCGAACGCCTCGGCGCGGAAGACGGAGCCGGCGGCACCGGTCACCGCGACCCGCACCTCCGCGCCGAATTTCGCCACGAATACGCCGACGATGGCGTAGCGGCTGGCGGGGTTGCGGAACTTGGCGTAGGCCGCCTTGTCCGGCCGGGAGAAGCGCACCGACTTGACGATCTCGCCCGGCTCCAGCGCGGTTTCGAACATGCCGGTGAAGAAATCGTCTCCGGCGATGGTCCGGCGGTCGGTGGTGACCGTCGCCTTCAATGCCAGCACCGCGGACGGGTAGTCGGCAGACGGGTCGGCGTTGGCGATGGAGCCGCCCATGGTGCCCATGTTACGGACCTGCCGGTCGCCGATGCCCTCGGCGAGGCTGGCCAGCGCCGGGATCACCCGCTTGACGAGGTCGGAATGGGCGACCTCCGCATGTCGGGTGAAGGCACCGATCTCCAGACCGCCATCCGCCTCGCGGATGCCCTTCAGCTCCGGAATGGCGCCGAGATCGATCAGGTCGGTGGGGCGGGCAAGGCGCTGCTTCAGCGTCGGCAGCAGGGTCTGGCCGCCGCCCAGCAGCTTGGCGTCTTCCACCTGGATGGCGGCAGCCGCGTCGGCAAGCGATGTCGGCCGTTGGTACGTGAACGCGTACATTCTCTAGCCTCCTTCTTCTTCGGCCGTCTTATTCCGCCGCAATGGCAGGGGCAGGGGCGGGAGCAGCGTCGCGGATCGTCCGCCAGACCTTCTCCGGCGTCGCCGGCATGTCCATGTGGGTGACGCCATAGTCCGACAGCGCATCCACCACCGCGTTCATCACCGCGGCGGCGGCACCGATGGTCCCGGCCTCGCCGCAGCCCTTCACGCCCAGCGGGTTGTGGGTGCAGGGCTGGTCCTCGTGATAGCGCACGGTGAAGGATGGGACATCGTCCGCCCGCGGCATGCAATAGTCCATGTAGGAGCCGGTGACGAGCTGCCCCGACTCCTCGTCATAGACGCAGTTCTCGTACAGCGCCTGCCCGATGCCCTGGACGAGGCCGCCATGCACCTGCCCTTCGACGATCAGCGGGTTGATGACGTTGCCGAAATCGTCCACCGCCGCGAAGCTGACGATGGTGGTGACGCCGGTGTCGGGGTCGATCTCCACCTCGCAGACATGGCAGCCGTTGGGGTAGGTGAAGTTCTTGGGATCGTAGAAAGCCTGCTCGTCCAGCCCCGGCTCCAGCTCGTCCAGCGGGAAGTTGTGCGGGACATAGGCCTGCAGGGCGATGTCGCCGATGCCCAGGCTCTTGTCGGTGCCGGCGACGGTGAAGCGGCCCTCCTTCACCTCGATGTCGGTCTCGGCAGCCTCCAGCATGTGGGCGGCGATCTTCTTCGCCTTGCGTTCCACCTTGTCCATCGCCTTCACCAGGGCCGAGCCGCCGACCGCCAGCGAGCGCGAGCCGTAGGTGCCCATGCCGAAGGGGATCTTGTTGGTGTCGCCGTGGACGATCTCGACATTCTCGATCGGGATGCCGAATCGGTCGGCCACGATCTGGGCGAAGGTGGTCTCATGGCCCTGGCCGTGGCTGTGAGCGCCGGTGAAGACCGTCACCGAACCCGTTGGATGGAAACGAACTTCCGCGCATTCATAAAGTCCTGCGCGAGCGCCGAGCGCACCGGCGACATTGCTGGGGGCGATGCCGCAGGCCTCGATGTAAGTCGCGAAACCGATGCCGCGCAGCTTGCCGCGCGCCTTCGATTCCGCGCGGCGCTGCTGGAAGCCGGGGTAGTCGACCAGCGGCAGGGCGATGTCGAGGTTCTTGGCGAAATCGCCGGTGTCGTATTGCAGGGCGACCGGCGTCTGGTAGGGCATCGCCTCCTTCGGCACGAAGTTGCGGCGGCGGATCTCGGTCTTGTCCATGCCGACCACGCCGGCCGCGACGTCCACCAGCCGTTCGATCAGATAGCAGGCTTCCGGCCGGCCGGCGCCGCGATAGGCGTCGACGGGGGAGGTGTTGGTGAAGACGGCCTTCACCTCGGCATAGATCGCCGGGGTCTTGTACTGGCCGGCCAGCAGGGTGGCGTAGAGATAGGTCGGGATCGACGGTGCGAAGGTGGACAGATAGGCGCCGAGATTGGCCAGCGTCGAGACGCGCAGCGCCAGGAAATTGCCGTCGGCGTCCATCGCCAGCTCGGCATGGCTGACATGGTCGCGGCCATGGGCGTCGGTCAGGAAACTTTCGGAGCGGTCGGCGGTCCATTTCACCGGCCGGCCGACCTTGCGCGCCGCCCAGGTGACGACGGCCTCCTCGCCGTAATGGAAGATCTTCGACCCGAATCCGCCGCCGACATCCGGCGCCACCACCCGCAGCTTGTGCTCCGGAATGCCCAGAACGAAGGCGCCCATCAGCAGGCGGGTCACATGCGGGTTCTGGCTGGTGGTGGTCAGCGTGTATTCGCCGCTGGACTGGTCGTATTCGCCCATAGCCGCCCGCGGTTCCATCGCGTTCGGCACCAGACGCTGGTTGACCAGATCGATCTTCGCGACATGGGCGGCGTTGGCGAAGGCCGCGTCCACCGCCGCCTTGTCGCCCAGATGCCAGTCGTAGCAGACATTGTCCGGCGCATCGTCATGGACCAGCGGCGCACCGCCGGCGACCGCGCGGGTGGAGGAGCCCACCGCCGGCAACTCCTCGTAATCGACCACCACCATCTCGGCGGCGTCGCGCGCCTGCTCGCGGGTCTCGGCGATCACCACGGCGACTGCGTCGCCGACATAGCGCACGCGGTCGCGCGCCAGCGGATAGTGCGGCGGCTCCTTCATCGGCGAGCCGTCCTTGGAATGGATCTGCCAGCCGCAGGGCAGGCTGCCGACCTTGTCGGCCTCCATATCGGCCCCGGTCAGCACGGCGACCACACCCGGCATCGCCGCCGCGTCGGTGAAGTCGATGCCCAGGATGCGGGCATGGGCGTAGGGGGAGCGCACATGGACCGCATGGGTCATGTTCAGGCGCTTGAAATCGTCGGTGTAGTTGCCGCGGCCGGTCAGAAAGCGCTGGTCTTCGCGCCGGCGCACCGAGGCGCCGATGCCATTGGGGTTCGCCATCTCGTGTTTCCTCCCACAGGAACGCGTAAGATGCGGAAATGCCTGCTGTTTTTTATTCGGCTGCGACCGGCGCCGGTTGCGCGCCCGCCATCGCCTCGGCACCCGCCTTCACCGCCTTGACGATGTTGTGGTAGCCGGTGCAACGGCAGATGTTGCCCTCCAGCCCCTCGCGGATCTCGGCCTCGGTCGGATTCGGGTTGTCGCGGACCAGATCGACGGCGCTCATCACCATGCCCGGCGTGCAGAAGCCGCACTGCAGCCCGTGATGCTCGCGGAAGGCGGCCTGCATCGGGTGCAGCGTGCCGTCGGCCGCCGCCAGCCCTTCGATGGTGGTCACGTCCGTGCCATTGGCCTGGACGGCCAGCGCGGTGCAGGACTTCACCGACCGCCCGTCCACATGGACGACGCAGGCGCCGCACTGGCTGGTGTCGCAGCCGACATGGGTGCCCGTCAGGCCCAGATGCTCGCGCAGGAAGGTGACGAGCAAGGTGCGCTCCTCCACCTCGCGCGAGACCGTCTTGCCGTTGACGGTCATCGAAACGGTATAGGACATCGGATTTCCTCCCGCTGGCTGAAGTCTGGCTTGCAGTCGTTTGGCGTGCAGTTGGGACTTGTTGCTGTCGTGCGACGCGCCTTGAGCCGGAGCCGTGGTGCTGTCCGCTTCGGCCGGCGGTCTTCCGCCACAAGGATAGGGGGTGACTGGCCGTCGAGGTCAAGGAGCCTCTGCATTCCTTGGCCGAAAGAATGGTGCGCTGACCGTCACACTATCGGATTGTACGTACTGGCGCGCAATTTTATGACGCGTTACAGTGGGTTGGGGCTGCCCGCACACGTGCGGGCACACGAACAAATCAGTCCGGCAACGATCCGGGCGCAGCAACGATAATGGGGAGAGCCGCTATGAATCGCCCGTCCGTGAAACGTCACGTCCTGGCCCTGTGCACCGCCGCCGGCCTCGGAATCGGCCTCGGTCTCGCCGCCCTGCCGGCCAAGGCGGAGACCTTCATCACCGTGCTGACCGGCGGCACCAGCGGCGTCTATTACCCGCTCGGCGTCGCCCTGTCGAACGTCTACGGCAAGGCGCTGCCGGGAGCCAAGGTGACGGCGCAGGCGACCAAGGCATCCGTCGAGAACCTGAACCTGCTGCAGGCCGGACGCGGCGAGATCGGCTTCACGCTGGGCGATTCGCTGAGCGACGCCTGGAAGGGCAACGAGGAGGTCGGCTTCAAGCAGAAGCTGGAGAAGCTGCGCACCATCGCCGCCATCTATCCCAACTACATCCAGGTGGTCGCCAGCAAGGAGTCCGGCATCAAGACGCTGGCCGATCTGAAGGGCAAGCGCGTGTCGGTCGGCGCACCGAAGTCGGGGACGGAGCTGAACGCGCGCGCCATCTTCGGCGCCGCCGGGCTCGCCTACAAGGATTTCGCCAAGACCGAGTATCTGCCCTTCGGCGAATCGGTGGACCTGATCAAGAACCGGCAGCTCGACGCGACGCTGATCTCCGCCGGTCTCGGCGTGGCGGCGATCAAGGATCTGTCGGCCTCGCAGGAGGTCACCATCGTCAGCATCCCGGCCGATCTGGTGCAGAAGGTCGGCGACGCCGCCTACATCACCGAGACGATCCCGGCCGGCACCTATCCGGGCCAGACCGAACCGGTGCCGACCGCCGCGGTCCGCAACCTGCTGGTCAGCCATTCCGGCGTGTCGGACGACGCCGCCTATGCCATGACCAAGACGCTGTTCGAGAATCTCGACGCGCTGGCCGCCGCCCATGTCGCCGCCAAGCAGATCAAGCTGGACCAAGCCGCCACCCAGTCGCCGGTGCCGCTGCATCCGGGCGCCATCAAGTACTTCAAGGAAAAGGGACTGATGTAATCGGCGGCCTGGCGGAGAAGACGCAGTGAGCGCAAACAAGACGCAGGCGGACTCCGAGATCCGCCAAGCCATCGACCGGGAAAACCCCGCCACGGTCGCCGCATTCGAGGGGTTCGACGGGCGTGCCGTTTTCGCCATCGCCGTCGCCTTCTCCGCCTTCCAGATATGGACCGCCGCCTTCAACCCGGTGTCCACCATGGTGGTGCGGGCGGTCCATGTCGGCTTCCTTCTGCTGATGACCTTCACCCTGTTCGGCTTCCGCCAGACGTCGGTGCGCAGACGGGTCCCCTGGTACGACTGGCTGCTGGGACTGACCGCCTTCGGTATCGGTCTCTATCATTACGTATTCGAGGTCGACCTGATCCAGCGGGCGGGCGATCCCAGCACCACCGACCTGATCGTCGGCACCGTCGCGGTGGCGCTGGTGTTCGAAGGGGCGCGGCGGATCATGGGGCTGGCCCTGCCGATCATGTGCGGCGTGTTCATCCCCTACGCCCTGTTCGGCCGTCATCTTCCCTTCGGGCTCGCCCACCGCGGCTATGACATCGATCAGGTGATCGACAACCTGTATTTGTCGACGGAGGGCATCTACGGCACGCCGACCTTCGTGTCGGCCAGCTACATCTTCCTGTTCATCCTGTTCGGCGCCTTTCTGGAGCGCGCCGGCATGATCAAGCTGTTCAACGACGTGTCGCTCGGCCTCGTCGGCCATGCCAAAGGCGGGCCGGCCAAGGTGGCGGTGATCTCGTCGGGGCTGATGGGCACCATCAACGGGTCCGGCGTCGCCAACGTGCTGACCACCGGCCAGTTCACCATCCCGCTGATGATGCGCTTCGGCTATCGCCCGGCCTTCGCCGGTGCGGTGGAGGCGACCGCCAGCATGGGCGGGCAGCTGATGCCGCCGGTGATGGGGGCGGCCGCCTTCATCATGGCCGAGACCATCGGCGTGCCCTACAGCGAGGTGGCCATCGCCGCCGCCATCCCGGCGATCCTCTATTTCGGCAGCGCCTTCTGGATGGTCCATCTGGAGGCGGGCAGGCACAACCTCGTCGGCCTGCCGAAGGACCAATGCCCGAGCGCGCTGCGCGCCGTGGTGGAGGGCTGGTACCTGATCCTGCCGCTGGCGGCCCTGGTCTATCTGCTGTTCTCCGGCTTCACCCCGCTGTTCGCCGGCGTGATCGGCATCGCGGCGACGGCGGCGCTGATCCTGGGCACGACCATCGTCGGCACCATCGGCCCCATGGCGTTGCGCATCGCCTTCTGGGTTGCCGTTGGGCTGGTCGCAGCCGGGTTGTGGAAGCTGGGATTCCGGACCGAGCATCTGGCCTTCGCCATGGTCGTCCTGCTGATCGTTCCCTGCCTGCTGTTCAAGGGCGGGCGGCAGACCCTGGTGCTGGTGGTGAACAGCATCGCCGACGGTGCCAAGAACGCCGTCGGCGTCGGCGTCGCCTGCGCGCTGGTCGGCGTGCTGATCGGCATGATGACGCTCACCGGGCTGGCCTCCAGCTTCGCCTCCACCATCGTCGACTGGTCGGGCGGCAACCTGCTGGCGGCGCTGGTGCTGACGATGATCGCCTGCATCGTGCTGGGCACCGGCCTGCCGACGACGGCGAACTACATCATCACCGCGTCCATCGCCGCGCCGGCCCTGCTGAGCATGGGCGTCCCGCTGATCGTCAGCCATATGTTCGTCTTCTATTTCGGCATCATGGCCGATCTGACCCCGCCGGTGGCTCTGGCGGCCCTGGCCGCCTCGTCGATCTGCAAGGCCGACCATATGGACATCGGCTGGATCGCGACCCGGGTGGCGATGGCCGGCTATGTCGTGCCCTTCATGGCGGTCTATGACCCGGCCCTGGTGATGCAGACCGGAAGCTGGCTTGCCGTGGCCTATGTGTTCTTCAAGGCCTGCGTCGCCATCGCTCTCTGGGGAGCGGCCACCATCGGCTTCTTCTGGACGCCGCTGCCGCTGATCGCCCGTCTCTATGCCGCCGTCACCGCCTTCCTGTTCGTCGTGGCATTGCCGATCACCGACGAGGCTGCCTTCGTCCTGACCGGTCTGTTCCTGCTGTGGCAGCACCGCCGCCGTCGGAGTGTCCCGGCGGCCGCACCTGCCTTGTGAGGTGGCCGGTCTCTGCCTGTTCGCCCTCGGCGGCGCGCTTCTCGCGTCGCTGCCGGGGACGGATTTCACCCTGTCCTGGACCCATTCCATCGAGAAGACCGAGTGGCGCGAACGCTGGTCGGTGGATTCCGGCCGGCTGCGGCCGGTGGAGGCCCGCGTCCGCGGCACGGGCGCCGGCATGGAGCCCGGACCGGATGCCCAATCGACCAGCGATGGCTGGCTCGTCTGGGTGCCCGGCCTGCCGCCGCAGGAGAGCGTCGCCCTGGCGGCCTCGGGTTTCACCGGCGAGCACCGGCTGTGCACGGGTGCCGATTGCCGGCCGCTGTCGGTCTGGACCGGGGTTGCGGATCAGGCGGTGGTGATGCGGGCCTGCCGGTGATGCCTTCCTGCGTCAGTCCGCGAAAGTTGGTATGGTAGTGTCCCTTCCGGCTTGGCTTACGTTCTGTCAGTCCGCATACTCCCGGTCCTTTCGTCAGCCTACCGTTCGGACCGATGACCAACTCCTCCCCCTCCCGCCGCCCATCACTTCTCCCAGCCTTCTTCGCCGTGGCGCTGGCCGCCGGTGGCCTGTTGCTGGGCACGCATGGTGCCCTGGCTGCGGAGGTCGCCCATGGCGGGGCACCTCATCTGGACGGTCGGATGCTGAGTGCCGTGTGGGTGGTGCCGTTCGCCGGCATCCTGCTGTCGATCGCGCTGTTCCCGCTGCTGGCGCCGGTGATGTGGCACCATCATTTCGGCAAGATCTCGGCCGTGTGGGCTCTCGCCTTCCTGGTGCCCTTCGCCGCGGTCTTCGGGCCGGAACTGGCGACCTACGAACTGCTGCATACGGTCCTGCTCGAATACATCCCCTTCATCGTTCTACTGACCGCGCTGTTCACGGTGGCGGGCGGCGTGCGGGTGACTGGATCGCTGGTCGGGACACCGCTGGCCAACACGGTTGGGCTGGCGCTCGGCACCGTCCTGGCCAGCCTGATGGGCACCACCGGCGCCTCGATGCTGCTGATCCGCCCGATGCTGCGTGCGAACGAACACCGGCGCGATAAAGTCCACACGATGGTGTTCTTCATCTTCCTGGTGTCGAATGTCGGCGGATCGCTGACCCCGCTGGGCGACCCGCCGCTGTTCCTGGGCTTCCTGAAGGGCGTCGATTTCTTCTGGCCGACCGTCCACCTTTTCGCGCCGATGGCCTTCCTGTCGGTCCTCCTGCTGCTGATCTATTTCGTGCTCGACGTCTTTCTGCACACCCGCGATCCCGGCAAGCACCCGCTGATCGAGGGCGTGCACGAACGGGAACCGATCCGCATCGAAGGCTCGGTCAATCTGCTGCTGCTGGTGGCGATCGTCGGCGCGGTGCTGCTCAGCGGCATCTGGCATCCGGGGGTGGGCGTCACGCTGTACCATGTGACGGTGCCGCTGGAGAGCATCGTGTCGAACCTGCTGCTGCTGGGCATCACCGGCCTGTCGTTGGCCCTGACCAGCAAGCAGAGCCGCCGCATGAACGGCTTCACCTGGGGTCCGATCCTGGAGGTGGCGAAGCTGTTCGCCGCCATCTTCCTGACCATCATCCCGGCCATCGCCATCCTGAAGGCCGGGACCGACGGCGCGTTGGGCGCGATCATCTCTGCGGTGAACGAGGGCGGCAAGCCGAACCCCGCCGCCTATTTCTGGGCGACCGGCATCCTGTCCAGCTTCCTCGACAACGCGCCGACCTACCTGATCTTCTTCAACACGGCCGGGGGCGACGCGAAGGTTCTGATGTCCGACCTGTCACTGACGCTGACCGCGATTTCCGCCGGCGCGGTGTTCATGGGCGCCAACAGCTACATCGGCAACGCCCCCAACTTCATGGTCAAGGCTATCGCGGAGGAGCGCGGCGTCGCCATGCCCAGCTTCTTCGGCTATATGGCCTGGTCCTGCGGCATCCTGGTTCCGCTGCTGGGCCTGACCACGCTGGTGTTCTTCATCTGACGCGGGTGTGATTCACACCCCGAAGGGATAGGTGTCGGGCACGTCCGTCCGGACGTGCTCCGGCCCCAGCGGGGTGACGGCGGCCGTGTTGTCAAACCAAACCCAGGCGTCGAACTGGCCGGGCAGGGTGGCTTCCGAATAGTGGCTCCACAGCTCCGTTTCGGGCCGGTAGATGACGCCGATGAAGCGTTCCAGCCGCGGCGTCAGCAGGGCGCGCCGCACCGCCCCGTTCCGTTCCGCCTGAAGGTCGAGCAGGAAGCGCCGCACTCCCGCGTCGTGGCAGAGCCGTTCGTAGCTGTCGCTGCGTGACGGCCGAACCCGCTTCACCTCCATGGCGCCGTTCCAGTCGGTTGCCGCGGCCACCGTACCGCTGTGGGTGCCCAAGCCGATCAGCGCCGCCTCCGCGCCGAAGCGCTCGCGGCAAAGCTGGCCGATGTTCAGCTCGTCGCGGGTGATGCCCATGTCGGTCTGGCGGGCATCGCCGATGTGGGAATTGTGGGCCCAGACCACCGCCTTGGCGTCCGGCCCCTTGGCTTCCAGCAGGTTGGCGAGCGTTTCGAACATATGGGTGTCGCGCAGGTTCCAGCTGTCCGCCCCGCCGTAATACATGATGCGGTAATAGCGCTCGGCCGACGCGATCAGGCGGGCGTTCTGGGCGGCGTCGAGGAAGCGGTCGCCGTCCTCCCCCGCGTAATCCAGCCGCTTTTCCAGCAAGGCCCGGCACTGCTCGATCACCGCCGCCTCGCATTTGCGGAAGCCGCCGGACAGCGCCGCGCGGCCATATGTGGCGGGATCGCGCTGCCAGGGCGTCAGGCAGCCGTAACGCTCGCGTGCCGCCGCAGCCGCCTCCGGATCGACTTGGTCGAGATAGTCCAGCACCGCGGCGATCGAACCGCCCATGTTGTACATGTCCAGCCCATAGAATCCGGCGCGATGCTCCGGCAACTGGCTTCGGTTATGGTCGTGCAGCCAATCAAGGAAGGCGGCAACGTCGGTGTTCCGCCACATCCAACTGGGGAAGCGCTGGAAGGGCGCCTCCTCCGCCCGGCCGCCGGGGCGGTGGCGGACATAGCGGTCGATCACCGCGGCGTCCGGCCAATCGGCCTCCACGGCGACGATGGTGAAGCCGTGCCGTTCGATCAGTCTCCGCGTGATGGCGGCGCGGGCACGGTAGAACTCCGAGGTGCCGTGGCTCGCCTCGCCCAGCAGCACGACGCGGCGGTCGCCCCAACGGTCGAACAGCCGGCCGAAGTCGGGGCTGTCGAGGTCCGGCAGGGGTTCGGCTGCATCGGCGATCATCTCCGGCAGGGTGGCGGGCGGTTCCCCGGGCCGCCGCCCCGGGCTGTGGTTGCTGGCCGACCGTGTGCCGTCCTCCGCCCAGCCCTGGGCTCCGATCAGCGGCACGAAGGACACGCGGTCCCGCTCCTCCCGCTCGAACTCGGTCTCACCGTGGCGGACGACCTTCACCAGAGTCTGGTCGCGGCGGGCGCCGACCGGGATCACCATCCGCCCGCCAATGGCGAGCTGGTCCATCAGCGCCTTCGGCACCTCCGGCCCGCCGGCCGACACCAGGATGACGTCGAAGGGTGCTTCCTCCGGCCAGCCCTCCGTCCCGTCGCCGGTGCGCACCGTCACGTCGCCGAAGCCCAGGTCCTGCAGCCGGCGCCGCGCCGACTGGGCCAGATTGGCGTGCCGTTCGACCGCGAAGACGCGGCCCCGGCCCTGGCGGGCGATGTGGCCCAGCAGCGCCGCGACATAGCCGGAGCCCGCCCCGACCTCCAGCACCCTGTCGTTCGCGCCGACCTCCGCCGCCTCGATCATCGCGGCGACGACGCTGGGTTGCGAGATCGTCTGCTCCTCCCCGATGGGCAGGGGCGAATCCTCATAGGCGAATTCCGCCATCTCCGGCGCGACGAAATGCTCGCGCGGGATGGCGCGCATGGCGTTGAGGACGGGCTCGGCGCGGATGCCGCGGCGGGCGATCTGGGTATCGACCATCCGCTGGCGCTGGCGATTGACGTTGGCCACGGTCTTCTCCCGGGGCAGGAATGCGGCGGCCGGCTGTTGGCGAGCTGCTGTTTGATGGCCCAACAGGGTGCGGGCCGCGGCGTTCCCTCCTCCACGGCAGTCCGAATCAGATAAGGCACAGCAAAAAATGCGCCCGGAGGCCAATGCCACCGGGCGCGAAGTCACAGTACGAAAGAGGATCATCAGCAGTGATGATGCAATCGGGAGATCGATTGTGCCGGCACCCTCGCATGGGCTGCAGGGGGAGCCCTTGACCACGGTCAAGCTTGAGCGAAAGAGTCGATCATCAATCCCCCAGCGCCGGATTCGGCAGCGCGCCGTTCACCCCGGTGTCATCCACCTCTTCCCTCTCCGGCCGGGGCACGCGGAACCAGGCGGCGTAGAGCGCCGGCAGGAAGAAGATAGTCAGTACGGTGGCGCCCGCCAGACCGCCCATGATGGCGACCGCCATCGGGCCCCAGAAGACGCTGTGCGTCAGCGGGATCATGGCGAGGATCGCCGCGGCGGCGGTGAGCGCAATGGGGCGGGCTCGGCGCACCGTCGCCTCCACGATGCTGTCCCAGCGCGACCGGCCGCTGCGGATGTCCTGCTCGATCTGGTCGACCAGGATGACCGAGTTGCGCATGATGATGCCGGCCAGCGCGATGACGCCCAGCATGGCGACGAAACCGAAGGGCAGGTTGAACAGCAGAAGCGACGCGGTGACGCCGATCAGCCCCAAGGGCGCCGTCAGCAGGACCATGAACACGCGCGAGAAGCTCTGCAGCTGCAGCATCAGCGTGGTCACCATGATCAGCAGCATCAGCGGCATCATGGCGTTGATCGAGTCCTGACCCTTGGCGCTTTCCTCGATGGCACCGCCCATGGTGATGGCGTAGCCGTCGGGCAGGGTGGAGCGGAGCGCGTTCAGCTGTCCGTTCAGCTGGGTGCTGACGACGGGAGCCTGCAGGCCACCGGTCACGTCGCCCTTGATCGTCATCGTCGTCTCGCGGCCCCGGCGCCACAGCACCGGTTCCTCCAGCTCGTAGCGGACGGTGGCGACCTGGCTCAAGGGCACGGTGGTGCCGCGGCCCGTGCGGATGTTCAGCTCGCCCAGGCGCGACAGGTCCGCCCGTTCCTCCGGCGTGGTGCGCAGCAGGACGCCGATCAGCTCCGTCCCCTCGCGGTACTGGGTGACCGACATGCCGTTCAGCAACAGTTGCAGGGCGTTGGACAAATCCTGCTTCGAAACGCCCAGCGCGCGCGCCTTGGCGGTGTCAACCTCCAGCCGGACGCGCTTGGACAGCTCGTCCCAGTCGAGATGGACGTTGGCGGTGTTGGGGTGGGCGCGCATGGTGTCGCGCACCTGATAGGCGATCCTGCGGATGGTCGCCGGGTCGTCGCCGGTGACGCGGAACTGCACCGGGTAGCCGACCGGAGGACCGTTCTCCAGCCGGCTGATGCGGACGCGGGCGGCGGGGAAATCGGATTCCAGCGTCGGCTCCAGCCGCTGCATGAAGTGCTCGCGCTCCTCCAGCCCCTTGGTCATCACCATGAACTGGGCGAAGTTGGCGGTCTCCAGCTGCTGGTCGAGCGGCAGGTAGAAGCGCGGGGAGCCGCCGCCGGTGTAGGCGACCCAGTAATCGACGTCCGGGTCCTTGGCCAGCACCGCCTCCATCCGCTTCACCTCGGCGGCCGTTGCTTCGAACGACGAGCCCTCGGCAAGGCGGATGTCGATCAGCAGCTCCGGCCGGCTGGCGGAGGGAAAGAACTGCTGCTGGACATGGCCGAAGCCGACCAGCGCCGCGACGAAGGCCGCCGCCGTCACGCCGATGGTGAGCCAGCGCGCCCGGACGCAGGCCTCGATCATCCGGCGCAGGATGCGGTAGGTCCGGGTATCGTAGATGTCCAGCTCGTGGCCGTCCGGCACCACATGCTTGGGCTTGGGCAGCAGGAGCCAGCCGAGATAGGGGGTGAAGATCACCGCCACCACCCAGGACAGCATCAGCGACAGCGCCACCACCCAGAAGATGGAGTTGGTGTATTCGCCGGCCGCCGACGCCGCGAAGCCGACGGGGACGAAGCCCGCCGCCGTGACGATGGTGCCGCTCAGCATCGGGAAAGCGGTGGAGGTGTAGGCGAAGGCGCCGGCCTTCAGCCGGTCCCATCCCTGTTCCATCTTCACCACCATCATCTCCACCGCGATGATGGCGTCGTCCACCAGCAGGCCCAGCGCGATGATGAGGGCGCCCAGCGAGATTCGCTGCAGGTCGATGTGCAGGATCTGCATCGCCACCAAGGTCATCGCCAGCACCAGCGGCACGGCCAGCGCCACGACGATGCCGGTGCGCCAGCCCAGGCTGACGAGGCTGACCAGGATGACGATGCCCAGCGCCTCCGCCAGCGATTTCATGAACTCGCCGACCGAGTTTTCGACCACCGTCGGCTGGTCGGCGATCTGCGCCACCTCCAGCCCGACCGGAAGTTCCGCCCGGACCTTCTCCATCGCGGCGTCGAGCTGCTCGCCCAGCTTCAGCACGTTGCCGCCCTTCGCCATGACGACACCGAGCCCGATAGCGTCGCGCCCCTTGTAGCGCAGGGTGTAACGGCGCGGTTCGACATAGCCGCGCTTGACCTCCGCCACGTCGCCGATGGTCAGCAGCCGCCCGCCGCTCTCCACCGGGATCGCGCGCACCGCCGCGGCGGTGTCGAGGCCAAGGTCGAGGCGGACATAGACCCGCTGCGATCCGGTATCGACATCGCCCGACGCGGCGATGGCATTCTCGCGTTGCAGGGCCTGGATCACCGACTCCACCGGCAGGCCGAAGCTGGCGAGCCGCTGGCTGGAGATCTCGACATAGACGCGCTCCTCCTGCGGGGCGATCAGGTCGATCTTCTCGACACCCGGCAGCTTCAGCAGACGGGCACGTGTCTGCTCCGCCACCTTCTTCAGCTGGGCCGGCGTGAAATCCTCGCCCATGAAGCCGTAGATGGCGGAATAGACGTCGCCGAACTCGTCGTTGAAGAAGGGGCCGACCACGCCGTCGGGCAGGGTGTAGCGGATGTCGCCGATCTTTTTGCGGACCTGATACCAAAGGTCGGCCACCATCTTCGGCGGGGTGTAGTCCTTCAACTGGACGAAGACCACCGACTCGCCGGGCTTGGAATAGCTCCGGGAGACATCGTAGTAGGGCACCTCCTCCAGCTTCTTCTCGATGCGGTCGGTGACGAACTGCTCAACCTCGCGCGCGGTGGCGCCCGGCCATTGGGTGCGGACCACCATCACCTTGAAGGTGAAGGACGGGTCCTCCGCCCGGCCCAGATTCATATAGGCGAGCGCGCCGGCCAGCACGCTGGCGAGCATCATGAACAGCACGAGCGTGCGGTGCGCCAGCGCCCAGGCCGACAGATTCATGCGGGAGTGGTTCATCGCGCCGGTTCCGTCCAGACGCGGACCTTCTGCCCTGCATCCAGCTTGTGAACGCCGGCGGTGACGACGCGCTCGCCGTCCTTCAGCCCGCCGCCGATCAGCGCGAGATCGCCGGCATAGGCGGCAACGGTGACCGGGCGCAGTTCCAGCCGGTCGTCAGGCGCGGACAGCACCCAGACCGCCGGCTTCTGTTCGCGCTGGGTCAGCGCGCTGAGCGGCAGGCGGGCGACCGGCGCCCCATGGTCGGCCGCGGCGGTGACGGTCGCGGTCATGCCGAGCTGGACCGTCGGCGGCGGATCGGCAAGCGCGATCTTCGCCTGGAAGGTGCGGGTGCTGGCGTCGGCGCTGGGCGAGACTTCGCGCAAGGTTCCGGCAATGCTCCGGCCGGGGTGGGACCACAGCTCCACCGACAGTTTCAGGTGGGGCAGGGCGCCCACCTGCTGTTCGGGGATGTTGGCGACCGCCTCCAGAGCACCCAGCCGGGCGACGCGCAGGGCGGTCTGGCCGGATGCCACCACCTGTCCCGGTTCGATCAGGGTCGCGGTGACGATGCCAGCCTCGTCCGCCACCAGCGTCGCATATTGGGCGGAGTTGTTGAGGACGCGCAGTTGCGCCTCCACCTCCCGCACCTTGGAGTCGGCCTTGTCGAGGGTCGTCTTGCGGCGGTCGTATTCCTGGCGGGTCGTCCATTCGCCGTTGCGCAGGCTGGCATAGCGCTGGAAGTCGCTGCGCGCGTTGGCCGCATCGGCCTGCGCCGAGGCGAGCTGCGCCTGCGCGGCGCGGATTTGCAGTTGAAGGTCGGTGGGGTCGAGGCGGGCGAGCGGCATGCCGGGTTCGATGCGGGTGCCGACCTCCACCAGCCGGGCGGTGACCTTGCCGCCGACGCGGAAGCCGACATCCGCCTCCACCCGCGGGCGGATCACCGCCGGATAGCGCACGCTGTCGACCAGCGGTTCCAGCGCAACGGTGGCGACGCGGACGGGCCTGACCTCCGCTTCCGGGGGTGTGGAGGCGGAGTGCGTCTCGTTGCAGCCGGTCAGCAGGCCCGCCACCGTCAGCATGGCGGCGGTCGCCATGAAGGTGGACGCAAACCGTCTTTCGCGGAATTGGGCCATACCACGTCTCCCCACTGGACTGGACTGTATCGTACTGCTACCGTCCTACTCCGGCATCCGAGCAACGTCAAGAGTGAACGGTACAGTTCAGTGCAGTCATTGGAGCAAAAAGCGTCCCAGCCGTCCGCGTCCCACGATGCGAAGGCGGAGCAGATCCTTGCCGCCGCGCGCGAGGTGTTCCTGGAGCTTGGCTACGCCGCCACCTCGATGGATCAGGTGGCCCAGCAGGCGCGGGTGTCGAAGACCACGCTCTACACCCGGTTCCCGTCCAAGGAGGAACTGTACACGGCGGTGATCTCCGCCGAATGCGAACGCCGCGGCCTGCGCTTCGCACCGGAGATGTTCGACGGCATGCCGCTGCGCGATGTCCTGGTCCAGGTCGGCCGGCGCTTCGTCGACCTGATCTGGTCGGAGGCGGCGATCCGCGTCCACCAGTCGGTGGCGGGGGAGGCGACGCGGATGCCGCTGGCGGCACAGCTCTATTTCCGGGCCGGGCCGGAGCAGGGCATCGCCAATTTCGTCGCCTTGTTCACCCGGCTGGCCGAGCGCGGCGTGATCGCGACCGACGATCCGGAGTTCGTGGCCCGGCAATTCCTGACCGCCTTGCAGGGCGGCTCATACTGCCAGCTGGTGCTGGGCCTCTGCCCCCAGCCGACGGAGGAGGAGCGTTACGCCTTCGTCGACAAAGCGATCGACCTGTTCCTGCACGGCGTGGCACCTGCTACACGATAGCCGGTTCCGATGTCTTCAGATGGAATGTCTGTCCATGTCCGCCTGCCCCTGCGGTTCCGGCCGCGACTTCGACCTTTGCTGCGGCCCGATTCTGGCGGGGGAGCCCGCGCCCAGCGCCGAGGCGCTGATGCGGTCCCGCTACACCGCCTTCGTCCGCCACGACATCGACCATATCGAGCGCAGCTGCGCACCGGAGACCCGCGCCGCCTTCAGCCGTGACGATGCCGTCCGCGTGGCGCAGGAGTGCGAGTGGGGGCCGCTGACCGTCATGAAGGCGGAGGAGAACGGCGACGACGGCATGGTCGAGTTCTTCCTGACCTTCCGCCGCGACGGCGAGGACTGGCCGGTGCACGAACGGTCGCGCTTCCGCCGTGTCGAAGGCCGCTGGCTCTATGTCGACAGCGTGCTGAACCCCAAGGACCCGCCGCGCCGCGTGGTGAAGGTCGGCCGCAACGATCCCTGCCCATGCGGGTCGGGGCGCAAGCACAAGGCCTGCTGCGGGCGCTGACCTCGACGCCCGCGGCCGCCCCTCAGCTCATCCCCAGGTAGCGCCCCGGCTTGTGGTTGATCGCCAGCGTCAGGTTGACGATGGCCGCGCCCAGCACCGACAGCAGCAGCCGGTCCGGCGCCAGAACGAAGAAGGCGCCGGCCAGGATCGCCAGATCGACGCCCATCTGGAAATAGCCGGCACGGATGCCGTGGCGCTCCTGCAGGTAGATCGCCAGGATGTTGACGCCGCCCAGCCCGGTGCGGTGGCGGAACAGCATCAGGAGGCCGGTGCCGCACAGGCCGCTGCCCACCACCGTCGCATAGACCGGGTCGAGATGGGCGAACCCCACCCACTGCTCGGTCAGGCGCGAGAAGATCGTCACCAGCCCGACCGCGATGAAGGTGCGGGCGGTGAATTTCCAGCCCAGCCGTTTCCAGGCCAGCCAGTAGAAGGGCAGGTTGATGACGAAGAAGATGATGCCGAACTGAACCTTGGTGACGTAGCTCAGCAGCAGGGACAGTCCGGCGGTGCTGCCGGTCAGCAGCATCGTCTTGGAATAGATCAGCATCCCCAGCGCGATGAACAGCGTGCCCATCAGCATGGCGAGCGCGTCTTCATACAGCTGGTGGCGCTCCACCGCCGCGGGCGGGGCCTGGAGGGTCGCGGCCATCCTGCTCGTCTCCCGGCTCAGCGAAGGGCGGCGAACTTCGCGACCACATCGTCCACCTCGGCCGTCTTCAGGCCGGCGATGTTGATGCGGCCGGAGGTCGGCATGTAGATGGCGTGATCGGCACGCAGGCGCAGCACCTCCGCCTCGGTCAGCGGCAGCAGGGAGAACATGCCCTCCTGCTCCGCCACCGCGGTCAGGGCGGGGAAGGCCCCGGCGAGGCCGGCGGCCAGCTTGCGGCGGATCCCGGTGATGCGGGCGCGCATGCCGTCCAGTTCCGCCGTCCAGTCGGCGGTGAGCGTGGCGTCGCTCAGGATGGTGCGGACAACCGCGGCGCCATGGTCGGGCGGCATCGAATAGCTGGTGCGGGCCAGCGCCATCAGGTTCGACTTGGCAAGATCGGCTGGGGCCTGGGTCGCCGCGACGGCGAAGATGGCGCCGGTGCGCTCGCGGTAGAGGCCGAAGGACTTGGACGACGACACGGCGACCAGCGCCTCCGGAACCGCGCCGATCAGGTGGCGCAGCCCCTCCGCATCCTCGTCCAGCCCGCGGCCGAATCCCTGGTAGGCGAGGTCGACCAGCGGCAGCGCACCGCGCGTCTCCAGCACCGCCGCCAGGGTCTTCCACTGGTCGAGCGACAGCGGCGCGCCGGTCGGGTTGTGGCAGCTGCCGTGCAGCAGGGCGACGTCGCCGGGCTGCGCCGCCTCGAACGCCGCGACCATGCGGTCGAACAGAACAGTCTGGCTGGCGGTATCGAAGAAGGGATGGCTCACCACCTCAAGGCCGGCGGCGGCGAAGATGCCGACATGGTTGGGCCAGGTCGGTTGGCCGACCAGCACGCGCTTCGCCCCGCCGCGCAGCACCAGATCGGCGGCCAGACGCAGCGCGCCGGACCCGCCGGGGGTCTGCACGCCGGCCGCCGCGACCTTCGTGCCGGCATCGCCGCCCACCAGCGACCACAGACGCTCCAGATACAGCGCGTCGCCTTCCAACCCCAGATAGGACTTGCTGTCCTGCCCGTCGAGCAGCAGGCGTTCGGCCGCCTTGACCGCGCGGAAGACCGGGGTGCGCCCCTCCTCGTCCCGGTAGACCCCGACGCCGAGATCGACCTTGCCCGGCCGCGGATCCTGCCTGTACAGCCCGATCAGGGCGAGCAGGGCGTCGTCGGGCTGGCGGGAGAGCGCATTGAACATGGCGGTTCGTCCGGTCCTTGCAGAGGGAAAGGCGATGACGGCGGGCAGGCCCCGATAACGGGAAGCCGGCCCGGCCGCGGCGATCCTCCACTTTTGCGGCCCTGCCGACAATGTCGAAGATCTCAACGGCGCATTGTCGCGACGCATTGCCGCCGTGCGGCGGTCACTGTGTGAAGAACATCGCGGCGAACACGGCGACCGTGGCGGCGATGGCCGTCACCAGCCCGTTGCGCCCCAGCGCCCGCTGGCGGTAGAGCGCCACCGCGAACACGATCACGGCGAGGCTGGCGATAAGCAGGCCCAACTTGAACTCGGTCATCGTCCGTCGTCCTTGAAGTTCGTCAGTGCGGGCCGACCCAGCCCAGCGCCCCGGCGGCGGTGACCAGCAGAATGGCGCCGCACAGCAGCACCAGCCAGCCCGTCATCAACAGGCGCCAGCCCGGACCGGCATGGTCCAGCTCCAGGTAATGCAGAAGGATTTCCCGCCCCTTCGCCACGGCAAGCGCCAGCAGCAGCGCCGCACCGGCGATGCCCACTCCACCGCCCGCATCGCCATGGCGGGCGAACAGAAGGGTCACGGCCGTCAGCCCCATCAGGACCAGCCAGGACAGCGTCAGCCGATCGATTTTCTTGAACAATTCCATGGCCGGTCTCCTCAGCGGATCAGATAGACGAGCGGATAGAGGATCACCCAGACCAGATCGACCATGTGCCAGAAGGCGGCCCCGGTCTCCAGGTTCTCCACCAGCGTTTCCGGCCCGGATCGCGATACCAGCAGAAGGATGACGATGCCCAGCACGACATGCAGGGCGTGGAACCCCGTCAGCAGGAAATAGAGGGTGAAGAAGGTGTCGCTGTCGATGGTCAGCCCAGCCCCTAGCGTCGCGGAATACTCGACCGCCTTCACCGCCAGGAACACCGATCCGACCGCTGCGGCGGCCAGCATCGCCCGGCGCGCCTGCTTCACCGCGCCGCGCCGTCCGGCGGCGACGGCGCGGGCCGCGAGGTAGCCGCTGGTGACCAGCACCATTGTGTTCAGCGCGCCCAGCGTACCGTTCAGGTGGGCTTGCCCGACGGCGAAGGTGGCGGGATCCAGCACGCGGGCGATCGCGAAGCCTACGAAGGCCACGCCGAACACAGCCAGCTCGCTGAAAATCAGAATCCACATCATCAGGTTGCCGGGCAGGGCGTCGAGTCCGCCCGGCCTGTCGAACGAGCCCGTCATGTCCCTGCCCGTCATTTCAACGTCCGCCATGTCCGTTCCTCGTCATCAAGTATGCGAACGATAGGCCTGCACCGCTCCGGCCGGCTTGACCGCGGTCAAGGAATGCCCTCCTGCCACGGTCAATTATTCGCCCGACCCGTGGCGGTAAGACGCTGCGACGCCCGGCTTCCCGCCCCCGGCTTCGCACACCCAACGCCTCCCGAACCGACCCCACTCGACGAAAATTCGAGATTGCCAGGGATCCCGAGCGATGACCGAACGCTTTACCAAGGCGGCCGCGCGAAACATCTTTTATGGCGGATCGCTGTTCTTCTTCGCGACGTTCGTCGCGTTGACCGCGCTCAGCCACAATTACATCGTCAACACAAGTACGGACGAAAAGACGCTGACCGATGCCGTCACCCGCGGCAAGCATGTGTGGGAAAAGAATTCCTGCATCAACTGCCACACGCTGCTGGGTGAAGGCGCCTATTTCGCCCCCGAACTGGGCAATGTCTGGCTGCGCTACGGCGGCGACAAGGACCATGACGGTGCCGTCATGGCCCTGAAGGGCTGGATGGCGGCGCAGCCGTCCGGGATCGAAGGGCGGCGCCAGATGCCGCAGTTCAACCTGACCGACGCCGAGGTCGAGGATCTGGCCGCCTTCCTGGAATGGACCAGCCGGATCAACACCCAGAACTGGCCGCCCAAGCTGTCGGGCTGAGGAGATTTCCGTCATGAAGTACGAATCGCAAAAAGTCGCCCTCTATTACTTCGCGGCGGCGATGGGACTGTTCGGCGTTCAGATCCTGGTGGGTCTCCTGGCCGGTGTCGTCTATGTCCTGCCCAACACACTTTCGGAACTGTTGCCCTTCAACGTTCTCCGGATGATCCACACCAACGCGCTGATCGTCTGGCTGCTGATCGGATTCTTCGGCGCGGCCTATTACCTGATCCCGGAGGAGTCGGAAACCGAGCTGCACAGCCCGAAACTGGCGCTGATCCAGCTTGGCCTGTTCGTCTTCGGTGCGCTGGCCGCCGTGGTCGGCTACGTCTTCCGCATCCATGAGGGGCGGGAGTTCCTGGAACAGCCGACCTGGATCAAGGGGGCCATCGTCGTCGTCGCGCTGATGTTCCTCTACAACATGACGATGACGGTCATCAAAGGCCGCCGCACGGTCATCACCAACATCCTGCTGGTGGGCATGTGGGGCATCGCCATTTTCTTCCTGTTCTCCTTCTACAACCCGTCCAACCTGTCGCTGGACAAGATGTACTGGTGGTACGTCGTCCATCTGTGGGTCGAGGGCGTGTGGGAACTGGTCCTGGCCTCCATCCTCGCCTTCCTGATGATCAAGATGACCGGCGTCGACCGCGAAGTCGTCGAGAAGTGGCTGTACGCCATCGTCGGGCTGGCCCTGTTCAGCGGCATCCTCGGCACCGGCCACCACTATTACTGGATCGGCACGCCCGGTTACTGGCAGTGGATCGGCTCGCTGTTCTCGACGCTGGAGGTCGCCCCCTTCTTCACCATGGTCGTCTTCGCCTTCATGATGGTGTGGAAGAGCGGCCGTCGTCACCCGAACAAGGCGGCGATGCTGTGGTCGCTGGGCTGCGCGGTCTTCGCCTTCTTCGGCGCCGGTCTGTGGGGCTTCCTGCACACGCTGGCCCCGATCAACTACTACACCCACGGCACCCAGGTGACGGCGGCGCACGGGCACCTCGCCTTCTACGGCGCCTATGCGATGATCAACCTCGCCATCATCACCTACGCCATGCCCTACCTGCGCGGCGTGCAGCCCTACAACCAAGTCCTGAACATGTGGAGCTTCTGGCTGATGAGCGGCGGCATGGCCTTCATGACCTTCGCCCTGACCGTGGCCGGCGTGGTGCAGACCCATCTGCAGCGCGTCCTTGGAATGGACTACATGGAGGTGCAGGCCCAGATCGCGCTGTTCTACTGGATGCGGCTCGGCGCCGGCGTCGCGGTGGCGGCGGGCGTGCTGGTCTACCTCTACGCCATCTTCGGCCCGGCCCGCGAGGAGCGGCCCGCCTCGATCCCGGCCAGCTACCAACCGGCTGAGTGACGTCCCCTCCGGCCCCTGCGCTCCGTCGGCCATCCGATACGCGCAGGGGCCGTCTTTTTTTGGAGTTCCGCTGCGATGCCCGACGCCGCCGTCCCGATCGACCCGTCCGTCTCCCTGCCCTTCTACCAGCCCACCGGCGACGAATGCGCGCTGTTCGAGCACGCCTACCATCACCGGCTGCCGCTGCTGCTGAAGGGGCCGACCGGCTGCGGCAAGACCCGCTTCGTCGCCCACATGGCGGCCAAGCTCGGCCGGCCGCTCTACACCGTGTCCTGCCACGACGACCTCACCGCCGCCGACCTGACCGGGCGCTACCTGCTGAAGGGCGGCGACACCGTCTGGGCGGACGGGCCGCTGACCCGTGCGGTGCGCGAAGGTGCCGTCTGCTATCTCGACGAGGTGGTGGAGGCGCGCAAGGACGTCACCGTCGTGCTGCACCCGCTGACCGACGACCGCCGCATCCTGCCGCTGGACCGCACCGGCGAGACGCTGGAAGCGCCGCCGGGCTTCATGCTGGTGGTGTCCTACAATCCCGGCTACCAGAATGTCCTGAAGGCGCTGAAGCCCAGCACCCGCCAGCGCTTCCTGGCCGTCGAGTTCGACTTTCCGGCGCCTGAGCGGGAAATCCCCATCGTGGCGACCGAAAGCGGTCTGGCCGAGAACCGCGTCGTCCCGCTGGTCCGCCTCGCCAATGCATTGCGCGCGCTGAAGGGCCAGGATTTGGAAGAGGGGGTGTCGACCCGCCTGCTGATCTACTGCGCAACGCTGATCCGCTCCGGGATGAAGCCCGAACGCGCCATCCGCGCCGCCCTGATCGAGCCGCTGACCGACGACCCGGACATCCGCGCCGGCCTGCTGCGGGTGGCCGAGGTCACGCTGGGGTAGGGCTTCCGTCGCACGACAGGCGAAGCCCCTCTGCCCGTGATGGGAGAGGGGCTTTCGGCATCATAGGGAACAGGTGTCATGCTGGAAATCTTCGAGCCGGAGGAGACCGTCGGCCGCTTGTGGCACCGCCTGATCGGCGGTCGGTCGAGCTATCCGCACCATCCGGACGCGGCGGTCACGCTGGAGACGATGCGCCCGCGGCTGGCGGTGTTCTTCCGCGCGCTCGGCGGCGACCGCGGGGTGCGGCTGGCAGCCGGCACGGCAGCGGTTTCGGGGCACCGGCTTCCACTGCTCGACCGCATCGGGCTTGGGGCGGAGCGGGTGGAACGGGCGGCGCTGGACGGCGATGTGCTCCAGTTGCCGGCAGCCATCGACCTGTTCCCGGACCCGGCGCTGAACGAGCGGCTGTATGAATGGCTGGCCGCCTTCTTCGCCCATGCCGAAGCGGTGCCGCTTCCCGCCGACCCGCTGCAGGCCGACCTGCAGCTTCTGCGCAGTGCAGCGGCGACCACAACGGCGGTGCTGACCCGCTGGCCGGGACTGCGCCATCCCTATGACGAACTTGCCCGCGCTGTCGCCGCGATCCGCCCGGTCCGGCGGCTGCCGCCGGTCGAGGCCGAGGTGGAGCGCGCCGTCCTGGCGCTGCTCGGCGCCGGAGCCGCGACACCGGAGGCGGCGCGGATGCTCGCCCCGACGATCCCGTTGTCGGACTTCACCGCGCCCTATGGCTATGCCCGCCTGCTGCCGGTCCCGCTGTGGGGACTGGTGGCTCCGTCGAACGAGCGCTCGCTCGCCGCCGCTGCCGAAAGTCCGGGCGAGGGCGGGCAGGCGGTGGAGGGCGACCAGCGCCGCCGCGCTGCGACCCGGCGGCAGACAGACCAGATCCAGCGCAACGACCCGCTGATCCTGAACCGATTCGAGAAGATGCTGAGCCTCGCCGAGGCGCTGAACATCCCGCGCGCCGTCGACGATGACGATGCGGAGAACGCGCGCAAGGCCGCCGACGACCTGGACGAGATCGCCGTCGGCACCCACCAGCGCAAGGCCTCGACCACGCTGAAGCTCGACCTCGACCTCGGTGCGCAGGCGGTCGACGACACGCCGTTGACGGCGACCCTGACCTATCCTGAATGGGACCACCGCCGCCGGGCTCATCTGCCGGACCATTGCCGGGTCATCGCGGAGACCGCGCCGGCCGATGGCGAGTCCTGGCAGCCCGACGCCGCGGCGCTCCGCCGCATCCGGCAGGTCCGCCGCCAGTTCGAGGCGTTGCGCCCGAAGCGCATGCTGTTCACCGGCCAAGCCGACGGCGACGAGTTGGATCTGACCGCCCTGGTGCGCAGCCGCGCCGATTTCCGGGCCGGGGGATGCGGCAGCGACCGTGTGCATCAGCAGGCGCGCAACGCCGCCCGCGACCTCGCCGTCGCCGTGCTGGTCGACGGTTCGCTGTCCACCGACGGCTGGATCGACGGCCGCCGGGTGCTGGACGTGGAGAAGGAGGCGCTGCTGGCCCTGACCCATGGGCTGACCGCCTGCGGCGACGACCATGCGCTCTACGCCTTCACCTCGCGCCGGCGCGGCTGGGTGCGGGTACAGACGCTGAAGGGCTTCGACGAGCCGCTGGGCCCCACCGTGACCCGCCGCATCGGCGCCCTGAAGCCCGGCTACTACACCCGCATGGGCGCAGCGATCCGTCATGCGTCTGCCCAACTCGCCGAGCGGCCGAATCGCCACCGGCTGCTGGTCCTGCTGACCGACGGCAAGCCGAACGACGTGGACCATTACGAAGGCCGCTACGGCATCGAGGACACCCGTGAGGCCATCCGCGAGGCACGGCGCGACGGTCTGGCCGTCTTCGCCATCACCGTCGATGCGATGGCCCGCGATTACGTGCCCTATCTGTTCGGACGCGGCGCCTATGCCATATTCCCGCAGGTCTCCCACCTGACGAAGGCGCTGCCGGCATTGTACCGGCAGGTCGCCTGCGTCGCCTGACGCCATAAGGACCCTGGATTATGACCGACGCCAATGCCGCGACGCCCGCACCGGTGAAAATCGGGATCGTCACCATCTCCGACCGTGCCAGCCGCGGCGTCTACGAGGACAAGGGCGGCCCCGCGATCCACGAGGAGCTGACGCGCATCGTCTCCTCGCCCTGGATCGCGGAAGCGCGGGTCATCCCGGACGAGTTGGACCTGATCGCCGCGACGCTGGTCGAGCTGTGCGATGTCGCCGGCTGCGATCTGGTCGTCACCACCGGCGGCACCGGACCCGCCCCGCGCGACGTGACGCCGGAAGCGACGGAGCGGGTGTGCGACAAGATGATGCCGGGATTCGGCGAACTGATGCGATCGGTCAGCCTGCGGGTGGTGCCGACCGCCATCCTGTCGCGCCAGACCGCCGGCATCCGCGGCCGCAGCCTGATCGTCAATCTGCCGGGCAAGCCGTCCGCCATCCACGACTGCCTGGAGGCGGTGTTTCCCGCAATTCCCTATTGCCTGGACCTGATCGGTGCCGGCCGCATCGAAACGGACCCGGCCGTGTGCACCGCCTTTCGCCCGAAATCGCAGTAGGGAAATCCTTATTGATTGTAAGGAAACAAACTTGGCCTGCGACAAAGTTGCGCCCAGGCCTTCCACTTGACGGCGGTCAAGAAGAGAGAGGGGGAACGGGAGGAATATTACCTCACAAGAGACAAACCCCGAGATGACGCCATGAAAACCTCGCTCTCCCTCGTCACCGTCAGCGCCGCCGCCCTGATGATCCTCTCCGGCATCGGTGCCGCTTCGGCGGCGGACACGCTCTACGCCGACCCGAAGGTCAAGCAGCCCACCCACAGCGTCGTCATGGATCCGGCGTCGGTTCCCGCCCCGGAAAAGGCCGGCAAGCGGGCGCCGAAGACCCACAAGGTCTCGCTGGTGACGACGGAGGTCGAATCCAAACTGGATGACGGCACCACCTACACCTACTGGACCTTCAACAACACGGTCCCCGGCCCGATGGTGCGGGTGCGGGTCGGCGACACGGTGGACGTCTCCATCGCCAATGCGCCGGAATCGACCATGAACCATTCCGTCGACTTCCACGCCGCGACGGGCTTCCTCGGCGGCGGCCAGATCACCCAGGTAGAGCCGGGCCAGACCAAGGCCTTCAGCTTCAAGGCGCTGACCCCCGGTGTCTACGTGTATCACTGCGCCACGCCGATGGTTGCCCACCACATCTCCAAGGGCATGTACGGCCTGATCGTGGTCGAGCCGGAAGCCGGCCTGCCGCCGGTGGATCACGAATTCTACGTGATGCAGCAGGAGATCTACGCCACCAAGGCCAAGAACCTGTCGAACGCCGAGGACGACTATGACGGCCTCGTCAACGAGCGTCCGAGCTATCTGGTGTTCAACGGCACGGTCGGCGCGCTGACCAAGGACAAGCCGCTGAAGGCCAAGGTCGGTGAGACCGTGCGCCTGTACTTCGGCGTCGGCGGCCCGAACCTGACCTCTTCCTTCCATGTCATCGGCGAGATCTTCGACCGCGTCTACAACATGGGCGGCCTGGAAACCGAGCCGGCCAAGGGCATCCAGACCGTGACCGTCGCCCCCGGCGGCGCTACCATGGTGGAGTTCAAGGTCGACTATCCCGGTAAATACGCCCTGGTCGACCATGCGCTGAGCCGCGCCACAAAGGGCCTGATCGGCATCCTGGAAGTCGAAGGCACGGCCGACGACAGCATCATCCTCGACAAGTCCGGCGACTCCCGCAAGAAGATGGGCGAGATGCAGCACTGAGGGTTGGGTCTGATTTAAAAGCCCCTCTCCTGCAAGGGAGAGGGGCTTTTTCATCGCCTATACCACCGAAAAACAAAGAAGGGCCGCCGTTTCCGGCAGCCCTTCCATTGTCTATCCGTGTGTCGTCGACACCACGGCGCAGTCCTTAGCGGACCGAAATCCCCTTCGCGAAGAAAGAGACCTCGGCCTTGGCGCTCGACGACGAGTGAGACGGACAATGAGACACGAGATCACCTCCTTTCTGTTGTTGGCGTATGACACCCTATATAAGCCGGGTCGCGTGAACTGCAAGGCGGATTGCTGACCGCCCCGCTGTGACATTTGCCGGCCCGCTCACATCAGCGCGTTGGGCACGAACAGCACTATCCCGGGCCACAGGAGCAGCACCGCGACCAGAGCCACCACCGCCAGGACGAAGGGGATGGATTCGACGATGTATTCCTCGATGGGGCAGTCCAGCAGGCTGCACACGGTGTACATCGCCACCCCCACCGGCGGGGTCATCGAACCCAGCGTGACGATGGTCATCATCAGGATGCCGAAATGCACCGGATCGACGCCAAGCGGCTGGACGATCGGCAGGAAGATCGGCGTCAGCAGAAGCACCAGAACCGTGCTTTCGATGAACAGGCCGGCGATGAACAGGAAGATCAGGATCAGGGTCACCACCAGCGCCGGTTCCCGCGTCAGGTCGGTCATGGCGGCGGCGATGCTCTGCGGCGCCTGTTCGAAGACGATGGCGTAGCCGACCATTCCGGAGAACAGGATGATCAGCATGATCAGGCCGGTATCCGTCACCGCCTCGACCAGCGCGTCGGTCAGCCCTTGCATGGTCAGTTCGCGGTGGGCGAAGAAGCCGACGAGCACGGCATAGACGACGGCGAAGGCGCCCACTTCCGACGGAGTGAACAGGCCGCCGCGGATGGCGACCAGCAGGGCCACCGGGAACAGCAGAGCCCATTTAGCGTCGACCACCGCCGCCCACACCGCCTTCGCGGTCGGCCGCTGGGTGGTGGCGGCGCGATAGCCGCGGCGCCGGGCGATCCACCAGACGGTGAACATCAGCACGGCCATCATCAGGAAGCCGGGAACGATGCCGGCCAGGAACAGCCGGCCGATCGACACGTTGCCGACGAAGCCGTACAGAATCAGGCCCAGGCTGGGCGGAATGGTCGCGGTGATCAGCGACCCAACCGCGATGACGGCCGAGGTGAAGCCCTTGGAATAGCCGCTGCGGATCAGGTCGGGACCCAGGATGCGCGCCTCCATCGCCGCGTCGGCGACGGCGGAGCCCGACACGCCGCCCATCAGCGTGGACAGCACGATGCAGACCTGCGCCAGACCGCCCGACATCCAGGACACCAGCACGTTCGAACAGGCGATCAGCCGGTGGGTGATGCCGGTCCGGTTCATCATGTGCCCGGCCAGCACGAAGAAGGGGACCGCCAGCAGCGGGAAGCTCTGCGACGCGGTGGCGACCTGCTGCACCCCGATCGACATCGGGATGATGCCGTTGGTCAGGAAGAAGGTGAAGCCGGCGATGCCGATGGCGAAGGCGATAGGAACGCCCAGCCCCATCAGGACGAAAAAGGATACGGCGAGCAGGGTCACGGCATCACCTCCTCGGCGAGCGGAACTTCCGACGGCGTGTTGAAGATCGGGCGCGGGGTCCGGCGCAGCCGGCCGATGGCGGCAACCGTCTGCCCCAGCAGGGTGAAGGACAGCAGCAGGCAGCCGACCGGCACCGCCGCAGTGACGAAGGCATAGCTGATGCCGCTGTCGCCGAACTGCCGTTCCAGGTTCAGCATGGTCAGCTGATAACCCTTGACCGCCATGGTCAGCAGGAAGGCCAGCACCACCAGCGCCAGCAGGATGTCCAGCACCGCGCGCGGCCGCGCCGGCAGGCGCTTGACCAGATAGTCGATGCCGATATGGGCATGCTTGCGCAGGGCAAGGTCGGCGCCGAGGAAGCTGGCCCAGGCGAACAGCAGCTGGGCGACGTCCACCGACCAGACCAGGGGATAGCCGAACCAGCGGCTGACGCCTGCCAGGAAGACCAGCAGGACGATGACGGCGAGCAGCGTCGTCGCCAACACCGCCTCCGCCTTGACGTACAGGGATTTCATTGCAAGGGGGTGCTCCGGTCCGGCCCGCCGGGGTCGTCAGCGACGACGAAGGCTGCGAGCGTCGGTTGTTGGGAGGGGAGCGGGAGGGAAGGGGGTGGCCCGACCGGGACACCCCCACTCCGGTTACTGCTTGACGAGGGCTTCGACCTGCTTGTGCAGATCGCCATAGCCGAGCTTTTCATAAACCGGGGCCGTGGCGGTGCGGAAGGGCGCCACGTCGATCTCGACGATCTGCATGCCCTTGTCCTTCATCTGCTTCTCGAAGTCCGCCAGCGAATCTTCGGTCGCCTTAGACGCGCTGTCGCCGGCCTTCAGCGATTCCTCGCGCAGCAGCGTCTGCATGTCCTTCGGCAGGCCGTCGAACCAAGCAGCGCTGGTGACGATGCCGGTGATCAGGTTGATGTGGCCGGTCTTGGTCAGGTACTTCGCCACCTCGTACAGGCGGGAGCCGTAGATGGCCGGGTCCTGCGCCTCCGCCCCGTCGATCACCTGCTGCTGCATGGCGGTGTAGACCTCCGACCAGGGCAGCGGCGTCGGCGTGGCTCCCATGGCGCGGATCGTCTCCATCCACACCGGCGCACCGGGGGTGCGGACGCGCACGCCGCTGAGGTCGGCCGGCACCTTCACCGGCTTGTTGGTCAGCATGTGGCGCTCGCCCTGCCACCAGTTGAAGGACAGCACCTGATGGCCCGACGCCTTGCGCAGCTTCTGCACCCACTCCTCGAACATCGGGGAGGTCACGACCTTGCGGATCCCGCCATAGCCCTGGGCGACGTAGGGCGCACCGAGAACGCCGAACTCCTTCACGAAGACGGCCAGCCGGCCGCCGTCCACCACCACCGCGACGGGGGCGCCGGCCCGCGCCTGCTCCAGCAGATCCTCGTCCTTGCCCAGCTGCGAGGCAGGGAAAAGCCGGACGCTCATCTTGCCGGCCGACCGCTTTTCCACATTGGCCTTGAACTCCTCCAGGCCCTTGTAGAGCGGATCCTGCGGCGACAGCGCCGTGTTGACGCTGAGGGTGTAGTCGGCGGCCGACGCGCCGAACGAAGCCAGGGACATCACCGAACCGAACAGCGCAGCGCGCACGGCCTTCGCCATGACAGACATCTCGTTTCCTCCCAGCAAATTGGACTGTCGGCGGCATGGAAACCGCCGTTCGACTGGTGCGTGTTCGGCCCGACGCCGGGGTGCCGGCGGCGCCCGCAAGACGGGGCTCCGGCAGGGAAGGGAATGGCCGATGACCAGATTGTTGAACGACTGGTATGGTAGTATGTATGAATGGTCTTGGCAATAGCGTTTCGGGCGGAATGTACGTTTTGCCTGCATGACGGGCGTCGGACGGTGTGCGCATGGAAAAAGGGCCGGCACCCTAGAAGGATGCCGGCCCTTTTCTTATCCGTGTTCAGCCCGCCTAGCGCAGGCGCGGCGTCATCCGGCTCATGGCGAAGCCCAGCCCGCCCGCCAGGATCAGCCCGGCGGCGACCGCCAGACCGCGTGTGGTGCCGCTGGGGGCGGCAAGCCGCAGGCTGTTGTGCGGCAGGCCGAAACGGCCGCGGGTCCGGTGCAGACCGTCGACGGGGTGATAGAGGTTGTCCGGCCTGCCGGGGACCTCGGTCTCCTCCGTCAGCTGGCCGTCCACCGCATTGGCGGCGAGGTAGCGGTCGGCAAAGCCGGGAGCGAGAAAATTGCCGAGGATGGCCTGCATCGCCGATCCACCCAGCCAGTATTCCCGGCGGGGGTTCTCGGCGGCGTGCAGGATGGCGCGGGCGATGTCCTCCGGCTGGAAGATCGTCCCCATCGGCCGGGCACGGCGCGGCATGTGGCTGCGTGCCCAATCGAACTGCGGGGTGTTGACCGCAGGCAGATGCACCGCCGTCAGGGTGATCCGGCTGTTCTCGTGGATCAACTCCGACCGCAGGCTGTCGACGAAGCCCTGCACCGCATGCTTGGCCGCGCAATAGGCCGACTGCAGCGGGATCGACCGATAGGCCAGCGCCGATCCGACCTGAAGGATCGTGCCTTGCCCCCGCACCCGCATCCGCCGCAGCGCCGTCTGGATGCCATAGGCGGAGCCGAGATAGGTCACCTCGGTCACCCGCCGCAATTCTTCTGCCGTCACCGCATGGACCGGGCCGAAGACGGTGACCATCGCCGCATTGATCCAGACGTCGATGGGACCGAAGGCCTCCTCCACCTTGTCGGCGGCGCTGTCCAGCGCATCGGCCTCGGCGACGTCCAGCGGCAGCACCAGGGCCCGGCCGCCCAATCGCTCCACCTCCGCCTTAACCTCCTCCAGTGCTTCCTCGGAGCGGGCGATCAGGCCGATGGAGGCCTGCCGGTAGGCGGCGAAGGCCAGCGCCGTGGCACGGCCGACCCCGGCCGACGCGCCGGTGATGCAGACGACGGGGGCTGACGGAAGGGGCATGGGATTTGTCCTGATCATGGTGCCGCATCATGTGGTGCCGTCAGGCGGCCGGCGGGACCCGGCGGCCGCTCCAGCCTGTCCAACGGCCTGCACCGCCCCCGGTTCCCTGCCGGTCGCTCAGCGCCTCCTCCTCTACCTGGATGCGGCGGCGGGTGAGGGGAATGTTCAAGAGCGTGGCGACGACGGCGATCCAGACATTGCCGAACACCAGCGGCAGCACCACAAGTTCGCCTGCCACCACCAGGTAGTTGGGATGGCGGACCCAACGGAAGGGGCCGCGGCGGACCAGCGGCGCCCCGTCCAGCGTGATGATCCGCGTCGTCCAGAAGCGGCCGAGCGTCGCGATCACCCATACCCGCCCGGCCTGCAGCAGCAGGAACAGCGCCAGAAGCCAGCCATTGATCGGGGCATCGGCCGGCACCGCCAGGAACAGCGCCAGCAGCCATCCGGCATGCAGCACGACGAACAGCGGGTAATGGGCGGCGCCGACCTCCCGTGCGCCCTCAGCCAGCAGGCGCGCGGTGTTGCGGCGGGCGACCACCAGTTCCAGCAGTCGCTGCGCCGTGACCGTCAGCAGGATCAGCTGCGGCCAAGCGAAAAAGTCCATGGTCACAGATCCAGCAGGGTGAGGCCGGCGGTGAATCCGGGGCCGAGCGCCAGCATCAGATGCGGCCCGGTGGCACCGTTGCGCATCCGGCGGTCGAGCACGAACATCACGCTGGCCGCCGACATGTTGCCGCAGTCGCCCAGCACCGCCCATGAGTCGTCCATCCCGGCGGTGGCGGGCGCCATCACCTCGGTCAGCGCCTGAAGGACCTTGGCGCCGCCGGGGTGGCAGATCACCCCGGACAGGTCCGCGCGGGTCATGCCGCGATGGGTGAGGAAACCATCGACCACAGGAGCCAGCCGCTCGCGGATCAGGCGCGGGATGTCCTGGCTGAAGACGACGCCGAAGCCCTCGTCCTCGATCCGCCAGCCCATGATCCGCCGGGTGCCCGGCCATGTGTGTTCGGCACTGTCGACGACGCGCGGGCCGGGTTTGTCGTCGCCGGCTATCGGCGCCCGCAGCAGGGCGGCGGCGGCACCGTCGGCGAACAGGGCGCTCGCCACCACATTGGTGGGGGAGGCCTCTTCCGGCCGGTGCGACAGGGTGCAGAGCTCGACCACCAGGAACAGCACGGTGCGCCCCAGCATGGCGCGCGCCATCATGCCCGCCCGCGCCAGCCCCAGCGCCCCGCCGGCACAGCCCAGTCCGAAGACCGGCAGCCGCACCGTGTCGGGCCGGAAGCCCATGCGGTCGAGCAGAAGCGCCTCCAGGCTCGGGGTGGCGATGCCGGTGGTGGTGGCGCAGACGATGGCGTCGACATCGGTGGGGCGCAGGCCGGCCGCGTCCAGCGCCTTGCCTGCCGCCTCTTCCAGCAGGTCCAGCGCGACGCGCTCGAACACGGCGGCACGCTCACCCCAGCCGTGGGGCTCCAGATACCAGGACAGCGGGCAGGCGGCATAGCGGCTGCGGATGCCGGTGTTGGCGAAGACGGGGGCCAGCCGGTCGAAGTCGCGCAGGCGATGGGCGAACACCCTCCGGGCGACGGCCAGCGTCTCCTCCTGCTCGAGGCGGTGGGGCGGCAACGCCGTGGCGACCGCCAACAGCCGCGGATCGAGTGACATCCTGCCTCCTGCATGCAGCGGAGGACCGGGCTGCGCAACAGGTCGATACGCAGTCCAGCCCTTTCCGCCAACAGAAAGCTGCCCCTGCGGTTGCGCCCGCCCACCCTTCTCAAAAGGCGATAGCCTTCTGAGAAGGGCCTGTCGTTCAGTGCGCCGGCGCGCGGTCCTCGGCCCCAGGCTTGTCGTGGGTCGCCAGCCGGTCGACGATGGTTTCGCTGGCCGCATTGAGGCCGATCAGCCGCACCTCGGTTCCAGCCCGGCGGAACTTCAGCACGATACCGTCCAGCGCCGCGACGCTCGAAATGTCCCAGATATGGGCGTTGGATACATCGATGACCGCCACGTCCAGATCCTCCCGCACGTCGAAGGCGGCGGAGAAATCGTCGGCGGAGGCGAAGAACAGCTGCCCTTCGACCAGATAGGTGCGGGTCCGGGCATCCGCCGACAGGGTGGAGGTGACGCGGAACATCCGGGCGACTTTCCCGGCGAAGAAGATGCCAGACAGCAGAACGCCGATCAGCACGCCGATGGCGAGATTGTGGGTGAAGACCACCCCGGCCACCGTCGCCAGCATGACGGCACTGGAGCTGCGCGGATGCGTCACCAGCGTCTTCAGGGACTGCCAGCTGAAGGTGCCGACCGACACCATGATCATCACCGCCACCAGCGCGGCCATCGGGATGCGCTTCACCCAGTCGCCCAGCACGACGATCAGGAACAGCAGGAACAGGCCGGCGCAGAAGGTCGACAGCCGGCCCCGGCCGCCCGACTTCACGTTGATCACCGATTGGCCGATCATCGCGCAGCCGGCCATGCCGCCGAAAAAGCCCGAGACCATGTTGGCGACGCCCTGGCCGACGCATTCGCGGTTCTTGTCGCTGCCGGTTTCGGTCATGTCGTCGACGATGGCCGCAGTCATCAGCGATTCCAGCAGCCCGACCACGGCGATGCCGGCGGAATAGGGCAGGATGATGCGCAGCGTCTCCAGCGTCAGCGGAATGTCGGGCAGCAGGAAGACGGGCAGGGTGCTGGGCAGCTCGCCCATGTCGCCGACCGTGCGGACATCGATGCCGAAGCCGATGGTGACAGCGGTCAGGACAAGGATGCTGACGAGCGCCGACGGCACCGCCTTGGTCAGGCGCGGCAGCAGGTAGATGATCGCCAGCCCGGCGGCGACCAGCACATAGGTGACGGTGGGAACTCCCACCAGTTCCGGCAGTTGCGCCAGAAAGATCAGGATGGCGAGCGCGTTGACGAAGCCGGTCATCACCGATTTCGACACGAAGCGCATCAGCGCCCCCAGCCGCAGGAACCCGGCGCCGATCTGCAGCAATCCGGCCAGCACGGTGGCGGCCAGCAGATATTGCAGGCCATGCTCTTTGACCAGCGTGACCATCAGCACCGCGGTGGCGGCGGTTGCGGCGGAGATCATGCCGGGCCGGCCGCCGACGATGGCGATGGTCATGGCGATGGCGAAGGAGGCATAGAGGCCGATCTTCGGATCGACCCCGGCGATGATGGAGAAGGCGATGGCCTCCGGGATCAGGGCAAGGGCGACGACAAGCCCGGACAACAGGTCGCCGCGCGTGTTGCCGAACCACTCCTGGCGGAGCCGTTGCAAATCGATGGTCATGGGTCTCGCAAGCTCAGGACGGGACGGCGGCACCGCCGCGCAACGGCAAAAGCCGGGCGGTGTGTCGCCATCGACGATGATCGGGAATGAAAGTCTGAAACTGGAATCGCTGCGAAGCGACGGCCGGCCCGGAAGTTGGGCGGTCGGGCTTCAGGTCAATGCAAGGGAGCAGGCCGTCAAGGCGGCGTGACGCGGTGCAGCATGACCGCAGACGTAACAGAATGCCGCAGGACCGGCAACCCCGCGCATGGCTGCCCGCCGCAGACACAGAAAAGGCGGCGCCCCGCAGAGCGCCGCCTTGTCCGTCGAACGAACCGTTCCGTCAGGCCTGACGCGGCTTCAGCGGCGCGGTGTCGCGGAAGGGTTTGTCGACACCGCCCTTGTCGTTGGTCTGGTTCTCGACATCGCCTTCGAAGGTGTTTTCGCCCTGGGCCAGATCCATGTCGTCCGGCGTCATGCCGGCGGCGCGGGCGCCCTTGGTCCCGCCGATCTGCGGGTTGTTCTTCAGGTCGGCATCGGTCGGCTTGTCGGTCTTCTCGTGCTTGCTTGCGCTCATGACGGCGTCTCCGTTCCGGTTCCGCGAATGTCCTCCTCTCAACCGATGCCGCCGCCGGTTGTTGCGGTCCTGACCCTCCGTACAGACCATCCGCCGCAGCGATTGTCCCTTCTTCCAGATGGAGAGAAGGTTAGGATGAGGGGGGTCGGCGCAGCCGAAGATCATCCGGGAAAGCAGATGGCAGGCACTGGCGAACGGCTGAGGATCCGCGTGCGCGGACAGGTGCAGGGCGTGGGTTTCCGCCCGCACGTCCATGCGCTCGCCCGGCGCTTCGGCCTGACCGGCTGGGTGCTGAACGACCCGCAAGGCGTGCTGATCGAAGTGCAGGGTGCCGACCCTGCCGCCTTCCGCACCGCCCTGTCCGAAGAGGCGCCGCCTCTGGCCCGCATCGACGCGGTGGACTGCGAAACCGTCACTCCGCTCCCCGGCGAGGACGGCTTCGCCATCCGCCACAGCGAGTCCGCGGGCGCGATCGCCACCGGCATCGGCCCCGACGCCGCGGTCTGCCCGGACTGCCTCGCCGAACTGTTCGACCCGGCCGACCGTCGCCACCGTTATGCCTTCCTGAACTGCACCCATTGCGGCCCGCGCTACACCATCACGCGGCGGCTGCCCTATGACCGGCCGCAGACGGCGATGGCCGGTTTCCCGCTCTGCCCCCACTGCATGGGGGAGTACAAGGATCCCGCCGACCGCCGCTTCCACGCCCAGCCGACCGCCTGCCCGGCCTGCGGCCCCCGCCTGTCGCATCCGCCGGAAGACATTCTGGCCGCCCTGCGGGATGGCAGGATCGTTGCCATCAAAGGGCTGGGCGGTTTCCATCTCGCCTGCGACGCCACGCGCGCCGATGCGGTGGAGCGGCTGCGGCGGGTCAAGCAGCGCAACGGCAAGCCCTTCGCCCTGATGGTCGCCAATGCGGAGTCCGCCGCCCGCCATGTCCGCATGGATGCGGACGAGCGTCGGCTGCTGGAGGGGGTGACACGTCCCATCGTCCTGCTGCGGCGGCGGAAGGATGCGCCGGAACTGGCGCCCGACATCGCCCCCGGATTGGCATGGCTGGGCGTCATGCTGCCCTACACGCCGCTGCATTACCTGCTGTTCCACGAGGCGGCGGGGCGGCCTGACGGCACCGCTTGGCTGCGCCGGCCGCAGGAACTCACGCTGGTCATGACCTCCGCCAATCCCGGCGGCGAGCCGCTCGCCATCGGCAACGAGGAGGCGCGGGAGAGGCTGGCCGGCATCGCCGACCTGATCGTCGACCATGACCGCGATATCGTGATCCGCGCCGACGACAGCGTGGTCCGCAAGCTGGGCGGCGTGCCCGCCTTCCTGCGCCGGGGACGCGGCCATGTTCCGGAGCCGATCCGGCTGGCCCGCCCAGTGCCGTCGATCCTTGCAGTCGGCGGTCATCTGAAGGCGACGGTCTGCGTCACCCGCGGAGACGAGGCCTTCCTGTCCCAGCACATCGGCGACCTCGACAATGCCGCGACGCTGGATTTCCTGGAGGAGAGCGTCGCCCATCTGCTGCACATCCTGGGCGTCGAGCCGGTGGCGGTCGCCCACGACAAGCATCCCGATTTCCAATCCACACGCTTCGCCGAGGGAACCGGCCTGCCGAGCGTCGCGGTCCAGCACCACCACGCCCATGTCGCCGCCGTGATGGCCGAACACCGGGTGGAGGGGCCGGCGCTGGGCCTTGCCCTCGACGGCTTCGGGTTGGGAGAGGGGGGAGGGGCCTGGGGTGGGGAGATGCTGCTGGTCGACGGCTTGCGGTGGGAGCGCCTGGGCAGTCTGGCCCCGCTTGCCCAGCCCGGCGGCGACCTCGCCGCCCGCCAACCCTGGCGAATGGCGGCATCCGCCCTGGTTCGCATGGGCCGCGCCGACGAGATCGTTCCGCGCTTTGCCGGTCATGGTCCGGCCGAGGGCGTGCGCCGGATGATCGAGCGAGGCATCAACGCCCCACTCACCAGTTCCTGCGGACGATGGTTCGACGCCGCCTGCGGGCTGCTGGGCGTCCGCGCGATGGCGGGATTCGAGGGCGAGGCGCCGATGGCACTGGAATCGCTGGTCCGCCGGCCGCAGGTGGCAGAGGGGGCTTGGCGGATCGAGGGGGGCGAACTCGACCTGACGCCCCTGTTGGAACGCCTGCTGTCCGCCACCGACGCGGTGGAGGGGGCGGAGCTGTTCCACGGCACATTGGCCGCGGCACTGGTGGATTGGACCCTGCCGGTTCTGCGCGCGCGTGGCCTGGACCGGGTGGTACTGTCCGGCGGCTGCCTGATGAATGCGGTGCTGGCAGAGGAACTGATCGCCGGCTTCCGCTCCGCTCGCGTAGAGCCGCTGCTGCCGAGACTGGCGCCGGCCAACGACGGCGGGCTCAGCCTCGGTCAGGCATGGGCCGCATCCTTCGCCCTGTAGGGGAAGAGCGGCATCTGGACCGGCGCCCGCGCCCTGGTCTTGGGCGCCGGAACATCGGCAATGCGGTTGGCCTTGTCGAACTCGTAGAGGCTGCGATACTTGCCGATGTAGCCCTTGCGGCAGGCGCGATGGAACCGCTGAGACGCGGTCTCCCAATCGTCGCCCGGCCGCAGCCAGCTGACATAGGTGGTGCCGCTGCGCGGATCGGTGCGCAGGAACCGGCCGCGCCCCTTCTCGCCCCGCACCCATTGGCCGGGGTTCAGCGTCAGCGCCCCGCGCGCCAGAAGCAGCTTCACCTGCGGGGTCAGGTCGATGGTGGGAAAATAAGGCATGACGTCCTCCGGCCGCACCCGCACGGGGCGGCGCTGATCTGGGATTCCCGGCTGTTTCGGAACTTCCCTGATATGGGAACGCATGCGGAACAAATCAAGGTTTTCAAGGGGTGCGGGGGTGCTGGAGGGGGGGAAGTTATGCCCCCACCCCGACCCTCCCCCGCTGGGCGGGGGAGGGAGACAGGACCTTTTTCAAAGTTCGGTGGCAGTTCCCTCCCCTGCGAAGCGGGGGAGGGTTAGGGTGGGGGCAATAGCACGCTACGAGGCAGACACTCACCCCACCCGCGCCGCCTTCTTCACCGGACGCTCATGCTCCTCGTCCGCCGGGGCTTCGGCGTCCTTGAAGGTGCGGACGCCGCTGATCATGGTGGAGATGATCGACTGGCGGGACATGATGTCCTCGCGCACCGCGGCATAGACGTGGACGATCACGAACAGCAGGATCGCCCACATGCCGAGATGGTGCCAGGTGTGGACGTCCATGCTCTGGCCGAACAGCGGGATGACCCATCCGAACAGCCGGTCCTGCCAACTGCCCAGCCCGGCGCCTTCGCTGTAGAGCGCGAAGCCGGTGACGATCATGAAGACGCTGCCGATCGCGATTGCCCAGAACATGGCGAACTGGGCCAGCGGGTTGTGGCCGACATACAGCTTCGGCTTGCGCTCCAGGAACAGATACCAGCGCGCCTCCAGGAACAGCTCCCCCCACCAGTGGCGATCCCAGAAGGGGAAGCGGAACAGCTGCTTGGCATGATGGTTGCCGGCGAAGGCCCAATAGAGCCGGCCGATGAAGCCGATGGTGAAGATGTAGGCCGCCGCGAAATGCACGAAGCGGATGTAGCCCATCAGGAAATTGGCGCTCGCCTCGCCCGGCATGCTCGGCAGCGGGTTGGCGATCAGGTAGCCGGTGACAGACAGCACCGTGATCGCCAGCGCGTTGACCCAGTGCCAGATCCGTACCGGCACCTCATACACATAGATCGCCTTCAGGAAGCGGCCGCCGCCAGAAGCGGCCGTTCCCTCCTCGTCCGGTGTCGCGACCGGCTTCGCATCGTCGAGAGGAGCCATGACGTAATCCTCCTCGGTTGCCGGTCAGCGCACGGTGACGCGGGCCAGTTCGGCGCCGTCCGGCGCCATGACGTGGGTGGAGCAGGCAAGGCACGGGTCGAAGCTGTGCAGGGTGCGCAGGATCTCCACCGGCTCGTCCGGTCGGGCCATCGGCGTGTTCAGCAGCGACGCCTCGAAGGCCCCGATGTTGCCCTTGGGATCGCGCGGGCTGCCGTTCCACGTCGTCGGCACGACGCACTGGTAGTTGTCGATCTTGCCGTCCTTGATCTTGATCCAGTGGCCGAGCCCGCCGCGCGGGGCGGCGACGGTGCCGACGCCCTTGGCCTCCTTCGGCCAGGTCTTCGGATCCCACTTCTCGACATTGGCCGTGGCGGTGTCGCCGACCTTGATGTTGGCGATCAGGGCGTTCCAGTCGTCCATCATCATGGTGCAGCAGTACTGGGACTCCAGCGCGCGGGCCAGCGTGCGGCCGATGGTGGTCGGCAGCGCCTGCTGCGGCGTGAGGTTCGTGCCGGCCAGGGCGTTGAAGGCGCCCAGCGATTCGGTGATCTGGTCCTTCACGTAGCCGACGCCCTGGGCATAGGCCAGGATGTAGCGGGGCAGGGGGCCGACCTCCACCGCGTGGCCGCGCCAGCGCGGAGCCTTGATCCAGGAATACTTGGCGGCCTCGTCAAGCTCCTTGATGTCGGTGCGGGTGCCCTTGGTGTTGGCGCCGAGCTCGAACTTGGCTTCCGTCACGCCGTCCCACGGATGCAGGCCCTTGCTCTCGTCCTCGTAATGATACCAGCTGTGGGCGACGAACTCCTGCACCTGCGCCGGGTCGCGCGGGTCGATGGGATGGACCTCGTTCCAGTTGCCGTTCAGGATGACGCCGCCCGGCAGCTGGCAGGTCGAATGGTCGTACGGCACCTTCTCGTAATCGCCGTAGTCCATGACGTTGGTCGCCGCCAGCCCGCCGCCATAGAGCCAGTCCTTGTAGAAGCTGGCGATGGCGAGCACGTCCGGCAGATAGACGTTCTCGACGAAGGCGGTGGCTTCCTGAATGCGGGCGCGGATGAAGTTCAGCCGCTCCATGTTCAGCGGGGCGCCCGACGATCCGTTGCCGTCCATGTTGATGGCGCAGGGAACGCCGCCGACCATGTAGTTCGGGTGCGGGTTCTTGCCGCCGAGGATGGTGTGGATCTTGACGATGTCCTTCTGGAGATCCAGCGCCTCCAGGTAGTGGGTCACCGCCATCAGGTCGGCTTCCGGCGACAGCTTGTAGGCCGGGTTGTCCCAATAGCCGTTCTTGAAGATGCCGAGCTGGCCGCTCTCCACGAACTTCCTCAGCCGGGTCTGCACGTCGCGGAAATAGCCGGGGCTGGACTTGGCATGGCGCGGCGCCACCGACTGCTGCAGCGCCGAGGTCGCCTGCGGATCGGCCTTCAGCGCGTTGACCGGGTTGACCCAGTCCAGCGCGTGCAGGTGGTAGAAATGGACGATATGGTCATGGACCTGCAGCGTCTTCGCCATGATCTCGCGGATCAGGTGGGCGTTCTTCGGGATGCGGATCTGCAGCGCATCCTCGACCGCGCGGACCGAGGTCAGCGCGTGGCAGCCGGTGCAGACGCCGCAGATGCGCTCGACGAAGGCCCAGGCGTCCCGCGGATCGCGGCCCTTCAGGATCACTTCGAGCCCGCGCCACATCGTGCCGGTCGACACCGCGTTGCGGATGACGTTGTCGCTGTCGACATTCACCTCGCAGCGCATGTGGCCTTCGATGCGGGTGACCGGATCGACGACGATTCGCTTGCCGCCGTTGTCGAGCGAGAACCCGTTCGGGGTCTGGACGATGGCCATGGTCAGACGTCTCCCTTGTGCTGTGCGCGCTTCAGGGCGCTGACCGCCGCATGGGCGGCGATGATGCTGCCGACGCCGATGGCGGCGGTGGTGCCGATCTCGTCGGCATTGGCCTCGATCCCGAACTGGAGGATGTCGGACTGGCGGGCATACCAGGAGCCCTTGTCCCAGAAGCCGTCCTCCGAGCAGCCGATGCAGCCGTGGCCGGACTGGATGGGGAAGCTGGTGCCTTCGTTCCAGCGCACGGTGGAGCAGGCGTTGTAGGTGGTCGGGCCCTTGCAGCCGACCTTGTAGAGGCAGTAGCCCTTGCGCGCGCCCTCGTCGTCGAAGGACTCCACGAATTGGCCGGCGTCGAAATGCGGCCGGCGATAGCATTTGTCGTGGATGCGCTGGCTGTAGAACATCTTCGGCCGGCCCTGGCGGTCCAATTCCGGGATGCGGTCGAAGGTCAGCATGTAGGTGATGACGCCGGTCATCACCTCGGCAATCGGCGGGCAGCCGGGGACCTTGATGATCGGCTTGTCGGTGATGACCTCATGCACCGGGGTGGCGCGGGTCGGGTTCGGGCGCGCCGCCTGGACGCAGCCGAAGGAGGCGCAGGAGCCCCAGGAGATGATCGCCTTGGCGTCCTTGGCGACCTTGCGCAGTTGGTCGGTGAAGGGCTTGCCGCCGATGATGCAGGACATGCCGTCCTGGTTCAGCGGCGGATTGCCCTCCACCGCCAGGATGTAGTTGCCCTTGTACTTCTCCATCACCTCGTCGAGGATCGCTTCGGCCTGATGGCCGGCCGACGCCATCAGCGTGTCGTCGTAGTCCAGCGAGATCATCGACAGCACCACGTCCTTCACCAGCGGGTGCGCGGAGCGGATGAAGGATTCCGAACAGCAGGTGCATTCCAGCCCATGCAGCCACAGCACGGGCGTGCGCGGCTTGGTTTCCATGGCATGGACGATCTGCGGCACCAGTTCCGGCCCCAGCCCGAGGGCCGCGGCGGTCAGCGAGCAGTATTTCAGGAACGAACGGCGTGTGATCCCCTGCCGCCGCATCACCTCGTAGAAGGTTTCCAGCGTTGCCATCGGTTTGTTTTCTCCCGTCGGGCAGCACCGGCGTGCGAGGGTCCGGTGCGCTTCTCCGCGGGCCATAGGCAACAACCGTGCCGTAATACGAACATTTGGCAAAGCAACGGTTTCAGCGCTGGCCGGGTCATCGCCTCTGGCAAGTCCCCGGCCGATCAGGCGGCCGGGATGGCAGGGGAGTTGCCGGTGGTCATCAGGCCGACTGGCCCTCAGACTGTCTGATTGTCCTCTTCCGGCCGGCCGATCAGCCGGTGGAGCGCCAGACCCAGCGCGACACCGGCCGCGTGCAACCCGGCGGTGCTGGTCAGGAATCCGGCGGCATAGCCCAGCGCCGCGGCGTCGGCCGGCATCTCTGCCCCATGGGCGAAGCCATGGAACAGGCCGAAAGCGGCGGCGAAGGCCGCACCGATCAGCCCATTGCGCGACATCGGCATCACGCACAGCAGGGCCAGCACGACCGTGGAGGCGTAGATCGTCGGCTCGACCAGGGGCAGCTCGCCGCCGTTCAGCGCGAACAGCCCCCCGGCCAGCATCGCCGCCATGAAGGCTCCCGGCACCGCCAGCACGGCGCGCCCGCCGATGGTGGCGCCATAGACGCCGACCGTGACCATGGCGATCAGGTGGTCGAGCCCGCCCAGCGGATGCCGGATTCCGTCGAGGAAACCGGCCCCGGCGAGATGGCCGGGATGGGCCAGCGCCGGGGTGGCGGCGAGCGCGACGGCAGCCGCGACGGCGGCAAGACGAGTGGTTTTCGACATATCGAACGGCTCCTCGGGGTTCTTGTTTGGTGATCGGGAGAGCGCAATGGAAATGCTCAATGCCGCTGCGCCGGCCCGCGCTCGATGCCGTAGCGCTCCAGCTTGGCGCGCAGGCCCATGCGGGACAGACCCAGTTCGTCGGCGGCCTTGCTCTTGTTCCAGCGGCAGCGGACCAGCGTTTCCATCAGGATTCCTGCCTCCACCCGCTCGATCCGCGACTTCAGCGGGCCGCCCTGGCCGATCAGGTCGAGCGGCGGCAGCGGTCCGTCCTCCGGCGAGGCGGGGCGGGCGTTCAGCGCGGCACCGCGCAGCACAGGGTCGGACAGCAGGTCGGCGCCAAGCGTGTCGCCCTCGCACAGCACCAGCATGCGCATGATCTCGTTCTGCAACTCGCGCACGTTGCCGGGCCAGCCATAGGCCTCCAAGCAGGCCAGCGTATCGGGGGCGAAGCCTGCGACAGGCTTCCCATGGGCGGCGGACAGCCGCTCCAGGATGTGGCGGGCCAGCACCGGGATGTCGTCCGGCCGGTCGCGCAGCGGCGGCATGGTCAGCGTCATGGTGCTGAGCCGGTAATAGAGGTCCTCGCGGAACCGGCCGGCCTTCACCTCGGCGGTCAGGTCGCGGTGGGTGGCGGCGACGACGCGGACATCGACCCGCCGCGTCTCGTTGGAGCCGACGGGCCGGATTTCGCCCTCCTGCAGGAAACGCAGAAGCCGAACCTGGAAGGCCGGGCTGATGTCGCCGATCTCGTCCAGGAAGATGGTGCCGCCGTCCGCCTGCTCCAGCAACCCGACACGGTTGCTGTGGGCACCGGTGAAGGCACCCTTCTTGTGGCCGAACAGCTCGCTTTCCAGAAGCTCGTCCGGGATGGCGCCGCAATTCTCGCAGTAGAAGGGCTGGTCGGACCGCGGACTGCCGTAATGGATGGCGCGGGCCAGAAGTTCCTTGCCGGTGCCCGTCTCCCCCAGCACCAGAACCGGGACGTTGAAGCCGGCCACCCGCTCCGCCTGCCGGCAGACCTCCTCCACCGGGCTGCCTTCGGCACGGACCAGACCGTCGAAGCGGTAGGACTGCCGCACCCGCTCGCGCTTCGAGGCCACGCGGGTCTCCGCGACCGGCGGCAGCAGCTTCAGCTCGTTGGTCAGCCGGTCATGCTCGCGCTGCAACTGGTACATCTTCGCCGCGTTGCGGGCGGTCAGCAGCAGATGGTCGGGATGCCAGGGCTTGGTGATGAACTGGTGGATGCCGGCGGTGTTGATCGCGCCGATGATGTCCTCGGGGTCGATGTAGCCGGTGATGACGATCCGCACCACCTCCGGCCAGCGTTCGCGGACCTGGGTCAGGAACTCGACACCGCTGACCTCCGGCATCCGCTGGTCGGAGAAGACGACCTGGATCCATTCGGTTTCCAGCAGGCGCAAGGCCTCTTCCGCCGACAGGGCGGTGAAGACCTCGAACTCCTCGTCCAGCAGGCGGGCGATGACCTCGACGGAGCGCGGCTCGTCATCCACCACCAGGATGCCGGGGCGGGCGGGGTCGGTCATCGTGTGGAGTCCTTCCTCATTCAACCGGCCTCACTCGACCTCGAGATCCTTGATCGTCATTTCAGTGCCGCCGTTGGGATGCAGCCGGCTGCCGCCGCAGTGTGGGCAGGGCGACAGCCGGTCGTCCAGATCCACCGTGTCGCTGCAGTCGAAGCACCAGCCGCGGCCCGGCACGTCCAGCACCACCAACTCCGCCCCTTCGGCCAGTGAGCCGCGCATCACCACGTCGAAGCCGAAGCGCAGCGCCTCCACCTCCACCCCGGCGAAGCGGCCGATCTCCAGCCGGATTTTGGTCACGCGGCTGAAGCCGTTGGCGCGCCCGGCCTCCTCCATCGCCTGGAGCAGGCTCTCGCAGAGCGCCATCTCATGCATCGCCGGCGTCCCCCGCCCCCATCCCCAGCAGTGCCCGGCGCGACGGCCGCACCGGCTCCGCCGGTTCCGAAACCGCTTCCGGCGGGGGCGCCAGTTCGGCTTCGCGGCGGCGGCGGATTTCGGCTGTCTGGGCGCCGTCCTCACGGATGGCGGGATCGAAGAGGGAGACCAGCGCCGCCGACGCCGTCTCGGTCGCGTGGAGCATGGAAGCGAACTCGAACATCGGCGAGAAGAGCGAGCATGCCTTGTAGGCGCCCACGCCCTTGCGGTTGGCATGGACGAACTCGTAGCGGCCGGACGGGAATTCGATCAGTTCCTTCGCCCCCGGAACCAGCCCCGACCAGTCGTCTCCTTCGCCCGGCAGCAGAACGAGGTTCAGGAACCACGGCGTCACCAGCGCGCCCAGCCAGCGCTCGTCATGCCGGCGGAAGCCAAGCGCCTTCACCGCCAGCGCGTCGTTGACGATGGGAAGACCGCGCATCTGCGCGGTGTGGATCTCGCGGAAAGCCGCTTCCAGCTTAGCGATGGTCTCGACCGGCTGGGCAGGCGGGGGAGGGACGGACGGCGGCGGCGCGGTGACCGTCTCCGCCACGGCAGCGCCGCCGTCCAGCGCCATGAACTGGTCGCGGGCGCCGTCGCAGACCGGGCAGCGCCAATGGCCGGGCAGGGTGGCGAATGGCGTGCCGGGTGGCACCTGCCAGTGCTCGCACCCCTCGGCCGGGTCGTAGACATGCCAGCAGATCTTGCATTCCATCCGCGTGGCCACGCCGATGCGGGTGGCGTCGCCCAGGTAAGAGCCTTCGAAACGGGAGGCGGCGGCGCTCATCGCACCCGCTCCAGGTCGGTCGCCAACGCGTCGAGGATCTCGGCCAGCCGTTCGGCGCTGTCGGCGATGTCCTCCGCCGCGGCGCAGACCACCGCCGGCACGTCGACGATCTCCACCGTGTCGAGGATCAGCGTGTCGACCGAGTTGTAATAGCGCACCCACCAGATATTCGGCGTCGCGGTGGCGGTGACGCGGCAATTGCCGTAACCGCGCGACAGGATGGTGGTGGCGCCGACACCCAGTCGCTGTTCAATGAAGGCCAGATCCTCGGGCGTGTGGGGAAGCAGGCTGAAATTCACCGCGTGGGGGCTGTCGCCGCGGCGCCATGCGGCGCTGCGGTCCAGCAGTTCGGTCAGGATCGGCATGCCGTTCATCAGCCCGCCTGGTGCGGGGCCGACGGCGGCCGGTGCAACGGCGGTGAAGGCACGGTTCAGCGCCACCCGCGGGAAGGCGCCGATCAGCAGGCTTTCACGCACGGCCCCGTCACCAAAGCCACGCACACGCCAGACGCCGGCCAGCGACGCCTCTTGGATTTCCAGCCGGTCGCCGGCGCGGTCGACCTTCACCGCCACCTCGCCTTCGCCCAGCGCCTCGTCCACCAGGGCCAGCACCGGGGCGTCGAGATCGTCGACCGGAATGCGGATTTCCTCGCCCGCCGACCAGCCGACCAGAGACTGATGAATGCGAACCAGCACCGTACGCGCTGCCGCGGCGCGGGCAGGGTCGGCGATCTCCGGCAGGTGCGGTTCGTAGACGCGCATACCCGACGGCATCGGCAGATACTCCAGCCCTTCCTCGGTCGCGTCGGGCTGGCTGCTGGGGCCGAAGCCGACCGGCGGATGGGTCATGCCGAACAGGGAGGTCATGCCGCACCGCCTTCCAGTATCTCGCCGATCCGCTGCAGGTAATCGTCCCAGTCGCGCACGCGCGGAATGCTGCCCAGCAGCCGGTCGCCGCGCAGGAAGACCAGGGCCGGCAGACTCATCATGCCGGTCAGCGCCAGGATCGCGCGCTCCGCCGCTTCGCCCGCTACCGCCGGAGACAGGCGCGGGCGCAGCGCGCGGACCAGTTCCGGCAGGATGACGGCCACGTCGGCGGTTTCCGCATTGCCTTTGCCGTGGCCGGGTAGGAAGACCACCCAATCCTTGGCCGGCTCGTCCAGCCAGGGGCGGTCGTCGGCATGGTCGAGCCGCATGTAACCGTGGACGTCGGTCAGCAGATCGACCAGCGGCGGCAGAGGCAGGCGCGGTTTGGCGAGTGGCGGTGCAAGGTCGGTCATGGCGTCAGGCCTCCGTCAGGCCGGCCGCACGGGCCGCCTCCAGATGGGGGGGAAGGGTCGGTTCGCGGTCGGTCAGGTCGGCGAAGGCGCTGTCCAGACGTTCCCCATCGAGCGCCGCGGACATCGCCGCCAGCGCATCGAGGATCTGCGCCGCCTCTTCGGGCTCCAGCAGCCGGCGGGCGGCGCCCAGGAAGCCGAGCACCCAATCGCCGGGTCCGGCCTCCGGGACCAGGGACAGGTCGATGGCGGCCTCGTCCTCAACCCTGCCGATGACACCATCGACGGCGCTCAGGCGCAGGGGAATGCCGATGCACATGCTGCCTCCGCTCCCGTCAGGATGCCGTGGCGGACAGCGCCGCCAGAATGCGGGGATCGCCGATTCGGCAGGCGTCCTCGGCGCTGGGCCGGCCGGCCTCATAGGCGTCGCGGGCGATGGCCGGGGCGGCGATGTCGGCAGCGGCATCGCGCCGTACGCCCTCGACGCCGAACTGGCCGCGCAGCAATTCCAAAATGACGTCGATGGTGGGAGCAACCTGAGCCGCAACGGTATCGGTCAGGCCGCCGCCGTAATCCTCCAGGCATTCGGGCTGGACACCGACCAGGATCAGCTTCTCCGGGCAGCGGCCGAGGAACATGGCGCTGGCCAGCACTTCCTGGAATCCGGTCTGGTGCAGGCTCATCTTCTTGGCGCCCAGGAAGGCCGGCACGTCGTCGCCATGGAAAACGCGGCGGGTGCCCGGCGGCAGCCCATAGTCGATGGCGTCGACCACGATGAGAGCGTCGGCAGTCTCCAGATGCGGCAGCAGATACAGCCCCTGGGTCCCACCATCCATCAGCGTGACAGTATCGGGAAACCGCCAATCGGCGGCGAGACGCTCCACCGTGCGGACACCGAAGCCCTCGTCGGCCCACAGGATGTTGCCGATGCCCAACACCAGGATTCGCGCCGTCCCGCGACCGTCACCATCCCCCGTTCCGTCCATTCCCATGCCCCGGCATCTGTCCCGTTCCGCGGCCTTCTGCCGCCAGAGCCTGTTCGTACAAGTTCCATGCCAGGATCGGCAATAAGGCCAGCCTCTTGATCGGACAGCATATTTCCCCACCCATCGCTCGTCAGGGCAGCGATTGTGGACATCAACATTACAGCATGCGTGGAAAGTGGCAACTTACTTGCCGGTCTGGCTGCGCGCTTGCCGCAGAGTGTGCAGACCGATTGTTCGCCGCAGCCGAACGGTGAAACCGGGAACCGTGCATTTATCCGGGTCCCGCGCGGATTTAGATCTTGCCCGTCAGGGCGGACATCCCCGCCCGATGGAGGTCGAGATGGCAAGAATGGTTTCTCTTCTGATGTTCGTCGGCGTCATGTCCTACGCGGCATTCATCGTCTCGTGAGCGTTTACCTGTGACAGCACTTCAACTTCATCATTTAAATGGCTGGTACAGAACCGATTTGCCGCAGCGTCAAGCTTGCGAACGAGGCTTCTGAAAGCATGTGCATGCGACCAGGCTTCGTCGTTTCCCGGCTCCGGCGTCCGGCCCTCGCGGTCGCTCGCCTTCTCTGAAGTGGGCTTCCTCGGGTCGTGCCCGGTCGGCCTCTTGTAAGTGCGCCGGCTTGCTGCCCGTCCGCAAAAGTCCAGACGTGCAGCTTCGCCGTGGCGGTCAGCCCTTCAGACAGCTGCTCATGAACGCCTTCCGGTCCTCGCCGGTTTTCCCCGCCGCTTCGGCATTGCACTTCTTCATCTTGCTCTGCTGAGCCGTCATCGGCTTGGCTGTCTCGGCGTCCGGCTTGTTTGAGAGGCAGGTGTTCATGAACGCCTTGCGTTCGTCACCCTTCAGGCTCTTGGCCGTCGCATCGGCGTTGCAGGCCTTCATCTTCTCCTGCTGCGGTGTGGCCGCCGATATACCCGAACTGGAGGCAAACGTCACAGCAATGGCAGCTGCTGCAAAAACGTACCTTAGCATCTTCGGATCCTCCCAGGCACGCCGCCTCGCGAGAGGCATGTCGCGGTCGGTCGAGGATGCACGCTTAAGATCGAAGCGCCAACGGGCGCATCAGGGCAGTGAACGGTGGACAGATGCCCAGCCTGATCGTCGATTTAACTGCGTTACTCCTCAATGCACCGTGCAGACCATGCAGGGGTCGAAGGAGCGGACGATGTGCTGAACCGACAGCGGCGTGCGTTCTCCCTCCTGCACCGGGGCGCCGACCAGAGCCTGCTCCAGCGGGCCTGGAACGCCGTCCAGGTCGCGGGGGGAGAAGTTCCAGGTCGTCGGTGCGATGATCTGATAACCGGCGATGCGTCCACGCTCCACCCGCAGCCAATGGCCGAGCGCGCCGCGGGCCGCTTCGGTCAGGCCCACCGCCTGGGCGCTCTCGGGCATGTCCGCCGTCGCGCACCAGGGGCCGCTGGGCTCGATGGCGCGCAGCCAGCCTTCCATGGCGCGGGTGGTACGGGCCAGCTCCAGCAGACGGGCGATCACCCGGCTGCGCACCGATCCGCCATCCTGCGCCACCAGCGCCCGGATCAGCGGATGGCCGTCGACCAGTTGCCGCGCGATAGCTCCGGTTTCATAGGGTAGGCCGGCCAGCCGCGGCGCCTTGCACCAGCTGTATCCCTCCTCGTCCGTCCCGTCCGGCACGGTCGAGCCGGCGAAAGGCGGGTAGGGACGGTCCTGCCCGGCCATGCGGCTGAAACGGTGATGCTCGGCCACCTGATCGGGGTCGAAAACGGCGTCCCGGCCGTCGGCGAAGGTGCCGCGGCGGTAGAGATGCCCGCCGTCGGCCTCCGGATAGGCGCCGTGGCTGAGAAACCGGCCATAGGCACGGCCGAGATCGGCGAGGTCGAGATCCTCCGCGATCTCCAGGAACAGGCGGAAATCACCGGCCGGACCGGACAGGCGCCAGCGTTCCAGATCCTCCGGCGCCGCAAGCTCCAGAACGCGGTCCAGCGGAGCGCCGAACAGGCTGTCCTCCAGGAAGCGGCGGAAGGCGCCGACGGTGGCGAGCAGCCGCACCCGGTCGCGGGCATCCGCCGCGCGGGTCACTCCACCGGGCTGAAGCGTCAGCGTGTGCGGCCACTTGCCGCCCAGGATGCCCAGCACATGGAACAGCTCCGCCCGCGCCGCGGTGGCGCCGCGCACGGCGCTGCCCTGCGCCGCCTTGAAACGCGCCTCCGCCCGCTCGAACCACGGGCGGCCCTGGTAGGCGGGCCGGGCGAAGTCGGGCATGAAGAACAGGTGGAAATGGGTCAGATGATCGGCTGCGTTCTCCGTCGCCGTCATCAGGTTGGTCGCCAGAAGGCCGTTGCGCGGCACCTCCACCTCCATGGCTCCCGCCAGCGCCAGCGCCGCCGCATGGCTTTGCGAGACGGAGCAGATGCCGCAGATGCGCGGCGCCACCACCAGCGCATCCATCGGGTCGCGTCCCTCCAGAATGCGCTCGAACCCGCGGAACAGGGGGGAATTCACATAGGCGGTGGAAACACGTCCGCCATCGATCTCAAGCTTTACCTCAAGATCGCCCTCTACACGATTGAAAGGACCGACGATCAGGCGGCGTTTCGGCACTTCACTCACCGGTTCAGCCTTTCCGGGTGGGGCGGATGGTGGGCGGCACGACGATGCGGTCGGCGGCAGCGTTGCGGCGCACCCGTTCCGGCGTCGCCGCCTTGGCGAGGGAGGCCAGCGCTACGAACCACGCCTTCGGCATGTCGGTCGGCAGGCCGATGGGGATGCCGGCGAATTTCGGGGTCTGCTGGAACGGATGCCCCGGCTCCTCGAAGCCCGGCGCCGTGCAGTTGATGCAGGCGAAACCGCCGCGTGTGCAGGAACCCTCGCCGTTCCACAGGCGGGTGTTGCAGTCGGCATGCGCCTGTGTGCCCAGGCAACCGAGATGTTCCATCAGGCAGCCGAGGTCCGACGGCTTCTCCGCACTGGCCTTGTACTCGTAATACTCGTTGCGCGGGCAGCCATGGTGGACCAGATGATCGGCGTAGAAGCGCGGGCGCTGGTAGAGGTCGAGATCGTCGGCTCCGAGCGCATCCTCCGCCAGAAGCATCAGCGTTTCCGTCACCCAGTTGGGATGGGTCGGGCAACCGGCGACATTCACCACCGGCAGGCCGCCGCGCGCGCGGAACTCCCCGCCCAGCGCCCCGCCGCGCTGGGTTCCTTCATACTGCAGACCGCAGGCGTCGGCGATGTTCTCGCCGCCCGCGGTGATGCCGCCATAGGCCGCACAGGTGCCGACGGCCAGCACGGTGCCGGCGACGGCCGCCAGATCGCGCGCCCAGTCGATGGTCGGCCGGCCGGTTCCCGCCAGAACATGGAAACGCCCGGTGCCGTTCGGCCCGCGCAGCAGCGATCCCTCCACGCACAGCACGTCCAGCGACTCCGCTCCGGACAGGATGCGCTCGAACAGATCAAGCGCCTCCGCCCCAGTTTCCTCGGACAGGCTGGGATGCCAGAGCAGCCGGATGCCGGCCGTCTCGAACAGCGCCATCAGGTCCGGGGATTCGGCGCAGAGCAGCGACATGGTGCAGCCGCCGCAGCCGCCCGACTGCAGCCACAGCACCGACAGCGGGCGCTCTCTCATCGCTTGCCCGTTCATCGTGCCGCCCCTTCCTTGTGCCCGGCGGCCGGCAGTGTCAGGGTGAACAGCGCCCCGCCGTCGGGATGATTGGCCGCAGCCAGCGCGCCGCCATGGTCACGCACCAGCTGGTAGCTGATCGACAGGCCGAGCCCGGTGCCCTTGCCGACCGGCTTGGTGGTGAAGAAGGGATCGAAAATCCGGCCCAGGATCGCCTCGGGGATGCCGTGGCCGGTGTCGCGGATGGTGACGACGACCTCCCCGGCCTCCTCCCGGCCATGCAGTTCCAGCCGCTTGACCCTGGCGCCGGCCATAGCGTCGATGGCGTTCTGGACGAGGTTCATGGCGACCTGATGCAGGTGACCGGGATGGCCGGCGATCTCCAGCGTCTCCGGCAGGTCGAAGACGACGGTCAGGTCCGGCATCTGCGCCTTCGCCACCCAGGTCACGGCGGACCGAAGAAGTGCCGTCACATCAAAGCGTTCTGAGGCGTGCTTCTGTTCCGACGAGAAGCGGCGAAGCTCCGCCACGATGTCACGCACCCGCTCCGTCCCCTCCAGCATGCCGTCCAACGTCGCCGCCGCGTCGGCGCGGGCGCGGTCGATGCGCAGCTCCTTGCGCAAACCCGCCAATTCGACAGCGCCGGCACCCCCATGCACGCGGTCGAGATAGGCGGTCAGCCGGTCGACATAACGCCGCATGGCATGGGCGTTGCCGTAGACGAAGGAGATCGGGTTGTTCAGCTCATGCGCCACGCCGGCGACCAGCCGGCCGAGCGAGGCCATCTTTTCCGAATGGACCAGCTGCTGCTGCGTCTGCTTCAGCCCCTCATGGGCGGCGGCAAGGTCGCGATAGGCCCGGCGCAGTTCTCCGATCGGCCGGCCGACCAGCACCAACCCGATGGCATGGCCGCGCTGGTCGTAGCGCACCGTGCTGTTGACCGCGACGGGGAAGGGACCGGTCGGCCCACGCAAGCTCAGTTCCACGTCGCTGCCCCCTTCGCGCTGGAGGGCGGCGCTGCACAGCCGGGCGAAGGCGGGGTGGGAGGCAGGATCGAGGAAGTCGCGCAGCAGCCGGCCGGTCAGCTCCCGCCCGGTGCAACCGAGCGCCCGCTCGGCGGCCGGGTTGGTCTGCTCGATCCGGCCGTCGCGGTCGCAGGCGATCAGCACGTCGGTCATGGAGCCGAGGACGCTGGCGATAAAGGCCTGCGCCTCCTCCAGTTCGGCGTTCTTGCGCTCCAGCTCCACCTGCTGCGACACCAGATTGGCGTAAGTCTCGTCCATCTTCCGGATCACCTCGATCCAGGCGCTCTCGGCGTCGGCATCGGGCAGCATGCCGGGGATGGAAAAGGGCTGCGACAGGGGGGCGGTCATGGGGCGCAGCCTAGCATGCTCCGCCCGCTTCTGGTGTGGAGGAATTCGTCAGGCGGTCAAGACCGACCACAGCCCGGCCAAGCCGCTCAGCACCAGCACATAGAGCGCGAAGTCGAACAGCGGCGGATGCCAGACCCAGCCATAGGCGCCGACCGCGCGCAACCCCCGGCGCAGCAGCGCCGACACCGCCCAGGCCACGACGGCCAGCACCAGGAGCGGCGGAAGAAACAGGCCGTAGACGTCGATCTCGCCGATCATGCGCGTGCCCTTTCAGGAAATTGCATCTCGTCCGCCGGCCGCGGCTCGCCGATGGCGGCGTCGGGGAACAGGCTGCGCCGCAGGGACGCCAGCGCCACCACTGCCCGATCCCGCTCCGGGCTGGAAGGGGCAGTGCAAACCGCCGACAGCAATGCGTCCATGCTGCCCAGCAGTTCGGCCGGGGCCGGATCGGGACGCTTGGCCGACAGCGCGCGGAAATGGTCGGCCACGCCGCGCAGAAGCCGGTCCAGCACCGGTCCCGCGGCAGCGCCCAGCACCGGCCTGACCCGTTGAAGCTCCACCACGTTCAGCCCGACCCGCAGGTCACGCACCGCATCGATGGCGTCCATATCCACCGATCCGCCGGCCTGCGCCAGCCGCGCCGACAGCAGACCCACGCGGTCCAGCATGCGGCTTTCGAAACCGTCGGCCGCCGGCACGGCCCTGCGTCCGGCCAGATCGGCGATCTCGCGCCAGCCGACATGGAGCAGGCGCCGGGCGCTCCAGGCGGCGCCGACCGACCGGCACAGGCGGGTGACCAGCATGGCGGTGACGATGCCGACGATCTGCCCGGCGCTGCTGTTCAGGAAGGAGGCGAAGTCGCCGGTCCCGGTGTCGAGCAGGCTGAGCGAGCCGCCGACGCCGAAGATCAGCGCCATCGCCTTGCCCATCGTCGCCGGCCGGGCGACGAACACGCCCAAGCCCACCAGCGTTGGCGCCAGACAGAGGACCAGGATCGGGAAGCTGTCGAAGGACGGCAGCACCACCAGCAGATAGAAGGCCGACAGCGGCATCGAAGCCAGCGTATAGACCAGGAACAGGCGGATGCCCGGCACCGGATCGTCGAAGGATGCGAAGAAGCAGGTAAAGACCGCCACCATCATCGCCGCCACCGAGCCGGACGACCAGCCGGTCAGGATCCAGAAGGCGCAGATGACGGTGATCCCCAGCAGCGCCGCCGCCGCCGACCACAAGGCCATGCCATGGTCGAGATGGAAGACGCCGCGCGACCGCTTGCGCGCCAGCGGATCCAGATGGTCGGGCAGGGCATGGTCGCCGGACGCGATGTGCGCCCTGAGATTCCGGCAATCGCGGTGGATTTCCACCAGCGACCGCAGGCGCCGGATGAAACTGAAGCGGGTCGCCGCCTCCCAATCACCGGCCGAGCCCGCCGACTCCTCCGCCGCCAGCCGGTCGAGCCAGCCGGTCAGCCGGTCGGCCTCCGCCGGATCGGCCCCAGCCCCGGCGGCGATCCAGTCGCGCACCGCGGTCAGCACAGGCGCCACGTCCGGCGGCAGCGTGCCGTCCGGCCGACGCAGCGCGATCAGCCGGTCCTGAACCGCGGTCAGCACCGGCAGCAGATACACCATCCGGTCCTGCAGGGCCCGCATCGGCCGGGTCATCCAGCGCAGGTCGGAGGTGTCGTAGGGCAGGTGGGTGGTCATCACCCGCAATTCGGTCAGGTCGGTCGCCATCTTGTGGCGGTCGCGCAGACGGTCGTCCATCTCCGCCCCGTCCAGCGCGTCGAGCGTCCAGCGCTCGGCATCGCGCAGCGCCGCGTCGAGCTTGCCGAGCAGCACCGGACCCAAGCCCCGCGGCAGCACCACGCTGTGGATGACGGTGGCGCAGACGATGCCTAGGATGATCTCCTCCACCCGGGCAAGGCCAGTGTCGAAGATCGCTTCGGGATTGGCGACGCCGGGGAAGACGATCAGCCCGGCGGTGTAACCGGCCAGCATGAAGACGTAGCTGCGCGGCGTGCGGTCCAGCAGCGAGACGAACAGGCAACCGCCGACCCAAAGCCCGACCGCCAGCGACAGCAGTTCCGGCGCGTTGATCAGCTCCACCGTCAGGATGATGGACGCGATGCAGCCGATCACCGTGCCGACGACGCGGTACACAGCCTTGGAGCGAACGGTTCCCGACAGCGGGCTCGACACCACATAGGCGGTCAGCATCGCCCAGAAGGGACGCGGCAGCCCTATGCCGAAGGCGATGTAGAGCGCCAGCATGGAGGCCGCAAAGGACTTCAGCGAGAAGACCAGTTCGTTGAAGGTCGGGGCCGGGGGCAGGGAGACGGCAGGGGCGGAGGTTGGGGATTTCGGCATCGCGATGCGCTCACCGCTCCGCCGGCAGCCCGGCGACCTTGGGCGCGCGGTCCGGAGCGCCGATGACCGACACCGTCGCGGTGCGTCCGGCCACCAGCTGGAGCGAGTCCGGAATCTCCTCCAGCGCGATGCGCACGGGAATCCGCTGGGCCAGCCGCACCCAGTTGAAGGTCGGATTGACGTTGGCCACCAGCCCGGTGCCTTCCGCCCGGTCGCGGTCGACGATGGCTCGGGTGATGCTGTCGATCCGCCCGCGCAGCTCGGCGTCCGTCCCCATGATGCGCACGGAAACCGGCGCCCCGGCATGGATGCGCGGCAGCTTGGTCTCTTCGAAATAGCCCATGACGTAGAAGGAATGGCGGTCGATCAGCGCGACCACCGCCTGCCCGGCGCCGACATAGTTGCCGGTCTTCAGCTGGAGGTTCGTGACATATCCGTCGACGGTCGCCTTCACCTCCGTCCGCTCCAGGTTGAAGCGGGCAAGGTCGAGCGCCGCCTCGGCCTGCTTGGTGGCAGCGGCAGCCTTTGCCAGCGCCGACATCACCTCCTGCCGCTGGGCGGTGGAGACGACGTTGTTGCCCAGCTGCTCATAGCGATGGGCCTCGGCGCCGCGGTAGGACTGCTCCGCCCTCGCGCTGTCGAGATTGGCCTGAGCCTGCTCCACCGCCAGCCGGTAACGGCCGGGATCGACGACGAACAGCACGTCTCCCTTGTGGATCAGCTGGTTGTCGGACACCCGGACATCGGTGACCAGCCCGGCGACGTCTGACGACACCTGCACGATGTCGGCACGGACGCGGCCGTCACGGGTCCAGGGCTCGTTCATGTAATAGTCCCACAGCCACAGGCCGCCGCCGACCGCCGCCACGGTGATCAGCAGGGTCACGGCGATCCGGGCCACGGTCCGCAGGGAAGGCAGGAATTTCACGGTCTTGGGCTCCGGTCAGGTCTGTTCGCGCTTGGCGTTGGCTTCGATGGTGGCGAGCACGCGGAAGCAGGCCTCCACGTCGGCCTCCGTCACATTCGCCATCAATCGCTGGCGGACGTCGTTCAATGCCTCGTTCACCTGCGCCAACAACTGACGTCCGGCGTCGGTCATGTGCAGGGTTTTCGCCCGCCGGTCGCCGGCATCCTCCCGCCGTTCCACCAGCCCCGCGGCCTCCAACCCGTCGAGCAGCCGGACGAGAGACGGTCCCTCAACGGCCATCTCCTCCGCCAGTTCCCGCTGGCGCAACCCGTCGCCGAGTTCGGCCAGCAGCATCAGCGGCGTGATCGCCGAACTGGAGAATCCACTGTCAGCCAGCACCCTGTTCGCCGCCCGCCGCCACAGATGGGAGGCGCGGAACAGGTGCAGACCGAAATTGGGAGGAAGGCGCAGAGGCTTATCTTGTAGCATGCCTATTTAATAGGTTTGCTATCTAAATTCGGCAAGTCGCCACAGCGCTACGAAAGCCCCGGCTGCCGCATGGCTGGTCTGAGGCTACCTCGGAGGCCAGGAGGCGGGAAACCTCACGTTCTTGTCGCGGGAGCTTCAGTTCATTTCTGCGGATGGGTGCGTTTCAGACCTGCGACAAACCCGCCATTCCACTTCAGGATGTTTTTTGTTAGATCACTATAACATCGCATATCTACTGGATCGGATGATGCTGAAAAAGGTTGTTGCCGCCATCGTGGTTGGATTCCTCATAACTCCGGCGGGTAAAGCAGTTGCGGAAGTATCGCCGCTTGGTTTCGTAATCGGGAAAGCATCCTTGAAGGATGTTGAAGAAGGATTGCCTGCCGCGGCCGCTGTGGTGGATTCCGGGATCAACAAGTTTACACTGGGCCAAATGCTGACCGTCGACGGCAATGGCCTCGAAATCCAAGGCCTACAGACCGTAACCTTTGTCTTCACGAAGGACGATCGTCTCGATGCCGTTATGATGAAGATGAGCCGCGGCAGTGGTGTCCGCGACGAACGCTTCAATCAAATACTCAATCACCTGTCTTCGCAGTACAAACTCGTTTCCAAAAACGTACCTTTCGTCGGAAACAAGACAGCGGCGTTTCGGAAGGAGAATGTAGAGATAAGCCTGGACTCTCCTCACATGGATTTCAGCATGTACGTTTCCTACACCACCGACTCCTTCAACAAGCGGTACAAGGAAATTTCCTCCGCCGAACGGCAGCAGAAGCAACAACAGGAAAAGAGCCGCTTCTGAGACAGGCGGACCATGTTTGCCGTGCCCCAGATATCCCTGATAGCTCCAAGTCCCAGGGACCATCACCTCAATATTTTCCATAACGGTAGTTATGTGTTTTTAGAGTGTAGGCGCGAAGCTAAAATGTCAGTCCAGCGCAACATAGAACTGTCAGTCACTGCTCGCCAGCGGCGCCACTCCACCTCCCTATCGCTGACGCAGACGAGCCATGACCGGCGGCGCCATACGGCCGCCTTCACGCTCGAATCCCGAAACTGATAAGGAAGAGACTGCAACGCGCCGGAACGGCGAGACGATGAGACCGGAGACGCCCGTGACGATCAATGCCGCGACCGACCCGCAAACCCATTCCATGAGGGCCGGCGAATGACCGCGTCCGCAACCTTGACTGCCGTGCTGATCGGCAAGGCAGTCCCGTTCGGTAAGCCGGGAGCGTTCAGCGCCATCGGCAAGCAGCCGGTCGACAGCGCGCTCGCCATCGGCCCCGCCGGCCTTGCGGGTGACGAGCAGGCCGACCTCCGCAATCACGGCGGCCCCGACAAAGCCGTGCACCATTACCCGTTCGACCATTACGCGGCATGGCGGGCCGACCTGCCCGCCCCCGCTCCCCTGCTGGACACCGTTGGGGCCTTCGGCGAGAATCTCTCGACGCTGGGGCTGACCGAGAATGAGGTCTGCGTCGGCGACGTGTTCCGCATCGGAACGGCAACGCTGCAGGTCAGCCAGGGCCGGCAGCCCTGCTGGAAGCTGAACCACCGCTTCGGCGTGGCGGACATGGCGCGCCGGGTGCAGGCCACCGGACGGACCGGCTGGTATTATCGGGTGCTGGAACCGGGCGTGGCGGCGGCCGGCGACAGCGTCGCGCTGGTCGAGCGTCCCCTGCCCGACTGGCCGCTGAGCCGCATCCTGTGTGCCTTCTATCACGACACCGGCGATGTCAGGACACTGGCGGGCATCGCGGGGTTGGAGCCGCTCGCCCCCGGCTGGCGCGATCTGGCCCGGCGGCGGGTGGAGAGCGGCAGGGTCGAGGACTGGAGATCGCGTTTGGGAGAGTAGGCGGCCAAACCGCCGGACGCCATACGCCCATTACGGAGCCGCCGTAGCGTTGCGCGCGGTCGCGGGGGTCGTGCCGGCACTGTGCGCATCCGCAATTCGGCGGAACGCGCCCACCGGCTGGGCCGGCGCCTGCGCGACCTCTGCGTGCGGGGATGCACGCCTTCTGCCGACAGAAGAACACCGTAGTCCTTCCGTTCTTCCGCCGCCTACAGGGTATCGATGCCCTGTTCCGCGGCGACTTTCTCATACGCAGCCTGTAGGCCGGCGAGGACCGAGGGTCCTCTGACCGGCGCCCCCAGATGCAGGCTGCGCAGTTCATCCATGAATGCTTCCCACACCGGTGGCCCGCCCTCCTCCAGCAGTTGGGCACGGATGGCGAGTTCCGGGGTGACGGGCCGATGCCGGCGGCCCCAGGCTCCCATATGCACAAGCAGCGGCACGAGTTGAATCGCTGCTTCCGTCAGGCTGTAGATCGCCTTCTGCTGATGGGATGGGTCGTCCCGCTTCGTCAGCAACCCGGCTTCCATCAGCCGTTTCAGCCGATCGGCCAGGATGTTGGAGGCGATCCGCTCATCAGACCGGCTCAGCAACTCCCGAAAATGCCGGCGATTCCCGAACATGATGTCGCGGATGACGATCAGGCTCCAGCGATCGCCCAGCACCTCCAGCGTCAGATTGATCGGACAGCCGGAACGGTGCCTGTCTTCCATCGCGAACTCCTCCAAAAAACCGCTTGCAAAATAGGATCGGTCTGGCCTAATGGCAACTGGTTGCAAAACGCAACCGGGTTGCCGGTTGGGCAACCCGAAGCACTGGGGAGTGGACGCAATGGCAAAGCTGGTCCTGTCGATGTTCATTAGCGTCGACGGCTATATCGAGGGCGCGAACGGCGAGTTCGTCCCACCGGCCTGGAGCGACGATCTGGAACAGCACTGGTCCGGCCAAGCGCTGCGGAATGCCGGGCATCTGCTCTACGGCCGCAGGAATTTCCTCTTCAACAAGGAGTTCTGGACCGCGGCCGACACCGATCCGAACAGCCCCGCCGCCGGCATCGCCTATGCCGCGACGATGAACCGGCTCCCCAAGACCGTCTTTTCGCGCACGTTGTCGGGGGACCCTGGAACGGGTCGCTGGTCTCCGACGACATCGCCGGTGCCGTTGGCAGGCTGAAGGACAGCGTTGCCGGCGAACTCTATCTGTTCGGCAGCGCCGGAATCGCCAACAGCATCATGGCACTCGATCTCGTCGATGAATACCGCCTGATGGTGACACCCGGTCTTCTCGGCTCCGGCAAGCGGCTGTTCGAGGACGGGCTTCCTCGCTTCGCTCTTACGATGGTCGGAGTCAGGCCGCTCGATACCGGTGCGGTCATCCTCCACTATCGCAAAGGCTGAACGGGGGAACCTGCCCCCGATGCCCGAATGCGGGCTCGGCCCCGCCCTTCCCCAGTCATCCTGTCCATGGTCACGCTGCAACAGAGGAGACGATCATGTCCTATGTCGATGGATTCGTCCTGGCCGTGCCGAAACAGAAGCTCGACGCCTACAAGGAGATGGCCCGCAAGGCCGGAGCAGTCTGGATGGAACATGGCGCGCTCGCCTTCGTCGAGTGCGTCGGCGACGATGTGCCTTATGGCGAACTGACCTCCTTTCCACGCGCGGTCCAGGCGACCGAAGACGAGATCGTCGTGTTCTCCTGGATCCTCTACAAGTCGCGCGAAGACCGCGACACGATCAACGCGAAGGTCATGGCCGATCCCCGCCTGCCGAAGGACATGAGCGAGATGCCCTTCGACGGCAAGCGCATGATCTACGGCGGATTCCGCCCCTTCCTGGAGCTCTGACACCGGCCCAACTCGTCCGGGTTTCCGAACGCCCACGGCGTGGCGCGTTCGGGAATCCGAACGGCGGCGGCTCTGACCAACAATGGAACCTCATAGTTCCAACAGCTTAGCCGGTTGATCGACATCGGCCGGCATTGGCACGCCGGTTGCTCCCTTTGGGTCGCTTCCCGCGCAGACGGCGCGGACTCGAATCAAGGGAGCGAAACGTCCGATGCCTGCCACGACGCGCACCGAACACGACCTGCCGGACGACCGCGAGATTCCCACCGACGCCTGTTGCGGGGGCCACACCCTGCGCGCTGTCGAGAATTTCCCGTCACCGCCGGCTGACCGCTCCGCCACCCGGCCCCAATCGACCGTTACCCGGCCGGCGCGTGAGGCGGGCGGGAAAGGTGAGGTAGTAGGACAATGAACAAACAGACGACGCTGATCATCGTCGCCATGCTGCTGGGCATCGTCACCGGCTATGTCTGCAACAGCATGCTCGATCCGGCCGCCGCCAAGAACATCGCCAGCTATTTCGCGATGGTGACGGACATCTTCCTGCGCCTGATCAAGATGATCATCGCTCCCCTCATCTTCTCCACCCTGGTCGCCGGTCTGGCCGGCATGAGCGACGCCAGGACCGTCGGCCGCATCGGCGGCAAGGCGGTCGGCTGGTTCCTGATGGCCTCCTTCGCCTCGCTGTTCATCGGGCTGGTCTTCGCCAACCTGCTGCAGCCGGGCGCCAATGTCGGGGTGCCGCTGCCCGATGCCGCGGCCAGCGCCGGGCTGAAGACCTCGGCCCTGAACCTGAAGGATTTCCTGACCCACGTCTTCCCGCGCAACTTCTTCGAGGCGATGGCGAACAACGAGATCCTGCAGATTCTGATCTTCTCGATCTTCGTCGGCCTCGCCATCGGCCAGTTGCGCGACACCAAGGCCGGCCTGCTCGCCCGCTCGATCGAAGAGGTCGTGCCGGTGATGCTGAAGGTGACGGACTACGTCATGCGCTTCGCCCCCATCGGCGTCTTCGCCGCCGTCGCCAACGTGGTGACGACGCAGGGGCTGGGCGTTCTGGCGGTCTACGGCAAGTTCATGGGCAGCTTCTACCTGACGCTGGCGGTGCTGTGGGCGACGCTGATCTTCGCCGGCTTCGTCGTGCTGAAGGGCGACGTGTTCCGTCTGGTGAAGACGATGCGCCAGCCGATGCTGCTGGGCTTCTCCACCGCGTCCAGCGAATCCGCCTATCCGCGCGTGATGGAAGGGCTGAAGGAGTTCGGCGTGAAGGAGCGGGTGACCGGCTTCGTCCTGCCGCTCGGCTATTCCTTCAATCTCGACGGGTCGATGATCTACACGACCTTCGCGGCGCTGTTCATCGCCCAGGCCTATGGCATCCCGCTGACGCTTGAACAGCAGATCGTCATGCTGCTGGTGCTGATGGTGTCGAGCAAGGGCATCGCCGGCGTGCCGCGGTCCTCGCTGGTCGTGGTCGCCGCCGTGCTGCCGATGTTCAACCTGCCGGAGGCCGGCGTGCTGCTGATCTTGGGCATCGACCACTTCCTCGACATGGGGCGCACCGCCACCAACGTGCTGGGCAACGCCATCGCCACCACGGTCGTCGCCAAGTGGGAAGGCGCCATCGGCGAGGAGGACGAGGAGGTGGCCGACGCGCCCCTGCCCGCCCCGGCCGCGGCGGAGTAAGCGGGACGACCCGGTCCTCAAGGCAGGCGGGCAATGGAAGGGGGGCTTCTGCTATGATGCGGCGGCCCCCTTTCCTGTACTTGGCCCTGCCCGCCTTTTTCATGCAGATCACACGCCGCCTCCGCACCATCGGTCTTCTCCTGCCGGTCATCGCCGGGCTGGCCCTGCTCGCCGGGCTGGCGGGGTTCCGCATCAGCGAGGGGATGGGGCTTGCCGCCCTGCAGGAAACCGGACGCCACCGGCTCGACCTCTATGCCGGGAGCCTGGAGCGGGAGATCGACAAATACGCCTATTTCCCGGCCACGCTGGGGCTGGAACGCGACGTTCTCGACCTGGTGACCGGACGGGCGCCGCTGGCCTGGGGTCTGAACCGCTATCTGGAGCGGCTGAACGAGCGGGCGGGCACCCTGTCGATCTATGTGCTGAACCGCCAGGGCCGGGTGCTGGCCGCCAGCAACTGGAACCGCCCCGACAGCTTCATCGGCGAGGATCTGTCCTACCGCCCCTATTTCATCGAGGCCGCCGCCGGCCGCCAGGGCCGCCTCTTCGGCGTCGGCACCACACGGGGGGAAGCCGGCTATTACCTGTCCTCCCCGCTGGCGGAGGATGGCGCCATCGTCGGCGTGGCGGTGGTGAAGGTCAGCCTGGAGCAGCTGGAACAGTCCTGGTCGACGGTGGAGGCACCGGTCCTGGTCAGCGACGAGAACGGCGTGGTCATCCTCGCCTCGGTCCCCTCCTGGAAATTCACCACCCTGAGGGAGATGGACGAGCCGACGCGCCGTCATTTCGAACGTACCCTGCAATACAATGCCCGCCCGCTGCCGTCGCTGGGCCTGACGCCTCTGAACCGGATCGCCTCGGATGCGGAACTGGTCCAGCTCGCCCGCCCGGCGGATGGGGAGGCGCAAACAGCGGTCTTCCCGCTCAGCGGCAGCTTCCTGGCTCAGACGGCGCCGCTGCACGGCACGGGATGGACGATGACCGTGCTGTCGCCGGCCTCGGACATCACCGGCATGGCCTGGACCCGCGCGGCGCTGGCGGCGGTGGGCAGCGCCTTCCTCGGCATCCTGCTGCTGATGTGGGTGCAGCGCCGCCGCCATCTGCGCGAGTTGGAACGCAAGGTGGAGGAGCGCACCCGGAACCTGCGCGCCGCACAGGACGAACTCGTGCATGCCGGCAAGCTGGCGGTGATCGGCCAACTCTCCGCCGGGCTGGCGCATGAGCTGAACCAGCCGCTGGCAGCGTTGCGCACCCTGTCCGGCAACACCGTCAAGTTCCTCCAGCGCGGCAACATGGACGCGGCCCGGGGCAATCTGGAACGCATCGCCCAGCTGGTGGACAGCATGGGCGCCCTGACCAGCCAGCTGAAATCATTCGCCCGCAAATCCTCGGGCGCCCCCCGCCCCGTGGCGGTGCGGCGGCCGATCGACAATGCGCTGTTCCTGCTGGAACAACGGCTGCGGCGCTCCGGCGTCGCCGTTCAGCTGGAGGTGCCGGAGGACGTGGCGGCGCTGTGCGATCCCAACCGGCTGGAGCAGGTGGTGATCAATCTCGTCGCCAACGGCCTCGACGCGCTGGCTGGGCGGGCGGGCGGCAAACTGACCCTCGCCGCGTGGACGGAAGACGGACGGACGCGCATCCAGGTGGCGGACAACGGCCCCGGCCTGTCGGAAGAAGTCCTTCCCCGCCTGTTCGAGCCCTTCTTCACCACCAAGGAAGCGTCAAAGGACGGGGCGCGGGAGGGAGGTGGCGGGCTCGGCTTGGGACTTGCCATCTCGGCCGGGATCGTGCGTGACTTCGGCGGCACCCTGACCGGGGCGAACGGTGCGGATGGCGGAGCGGTCTTCACCATCGACCTTCCCGCCGCGACCCTTCCTCCCGACCCGTCCGCCGTCCAGGCCGGAGACCTCGCATGTCCGACACTTCCTCCGCCGCCTTGAAGGCACTGCCTCTGAAGGTCCTGCCCCTGAAGGTTCTGATCGTCGAGGACGACCCGAACGTCAGCCTCGGCTGCCAGCAGGCGTTGGAACTGGAGGACATCCCGACCGAGGCTGTGGACAGCGCGGAGAAGGCGCGGCGGCTGGTGGCGGACGGCTTTCCCGGCGTGGTCGTCACCGACATCCGTCTACCGGGCATGGACGGCATGGAACTGCTCTCGACGCTGCTCGGCACCGATCCGGATTTGCCGGTGGTGCTGATGACCGGCCACGGTGACGTGTCGATGGCGGTGCAGGCGATGAAGCTGGGCGCCCATGACTTCATCGAAAAGCCCTTCTCCCCCGACTATCTGGTGGAGGTGGTGCGCCGGGCGCTGGAGAAGCGGCGGCTGACGCTGGAGGTGCGCGAATTGCGCGCCCGGCTGCAGAATCGCGACAGCATCGAAGCGCGGCTGGTCGGCGGATCGCCGCAGATGGAGCGGGTGCGCCGGCTGATCGGCGAACTCGCCACCTCCGCCGCCGACGTGCTGATCCATGGCGAGACCGGCTCCGGCAAGGAATTGGCGGCACGTTGCCTGCACGACGCCAGCCCGCGCCGCGCCGGCAACTTCGTCGCCATTAATTGCGGCGGCCTGCCGGAAAGCCTGATCGACAGCGAGATCTTCGGGCATGAGGCCGGGGCCTTCACCGGGGCCGGCAAGCGCCGGATCGGCAAGGTGGAGCATGCCAACGGCGGCACGCTGTTCCTGGACGAGATCGAGAGCATGCCGATGCCGGTGCAGATCAAGTTCCTGCGCGTCCTTCAGGAACGCACGCTGGAACGGCTGGGCTCCAACACGCCGGTCCATGTCGATTGCCGGGTGATCGCCGCCACCAAAGTGGATTTGCGCGAACTGGCCGACCGCGGGCAGTTCCGCGCCGACCTTTATTACCGGCTGAACGTCGCCAACCTGCCGCTGCCGCCCCTGCGCGAACGGCGCGAGGACATCCCGCTGCTGTTCGAGCAGTTCATCCTGCAGGCGGCCGCCCGCCACGGCCGCCCGGCCCCGCCACCGGATACCGAGCGGATGCGGCGGCTGATGGCCTATGACTGGCCGGGCAATGTGCGCGAGCTGCACAACGTCGCCGACCGCTGCGTGCTGGGCATCGAACAGGGCTTCCCGCCTTTCGCCTCCGCCCACCCCGCGACCGCCCGGCCGCTGGCCGAAGCGGTCGAGGCCTTCGAACGCGCGCTGATCGCCGACACGCTGCGCCGCACCGATCACAGCCTTGCCCGTGCAGCGGAGGAGTTGCAGATCGCCAAGACCACGCTGCACGACAAGATCAGGAAATATGGGCTGTCCTGACCGCCCGGCGTCCGGTCAGCGGGAGGCGCCCGCCAGCGCGGTGGCGTAACGTTCCGCCAGCAGCGGGCTGGCGGCGGCGCAGGCCTCCGCGACGAGGCGGGAGCCTTCGACATAGGCGTCGGCACGCTCGACGCTCCAGGACAGCGGGCGTTCCACCGCCAGCGCCTTGAGGATCGAGATCTGCTCGGCCAGCTTGATGCGCTTGGCCCCATCGGGCGCGGCGGCGAGGCGGGCGGCCTGGATCGCCTTGCGCTCGGCAATTGCCCGGCCGACATCCTCCGGCGCATCGCTGACCGCGGCCACGAGGTCGGCGACTTCGCGGCCGAAGCGGTCGGCCAGTTCGGCAATGGTGGTCAGCCCATCCTCGAACGCATCATGGAGCCAGGCGGCGGCGATCTCCGCCGGCGTGCCGCCGGCCTGCGCCACCAGTTCGGCGGTTTCCGACAGGTGCGCGACGAAAGGCGTGCGCGCCCGGTCGGGGCGGAAGGTGCCCTCGTGAAGGGCAGCCGCATGGCGCAGCGCCGCGGTGATCAGTTCATTGTTGTCAGACATCTGGTCTCCTCCGTGCCGCGGGCGGGCGGCGAAATGGCCATGGCCCGCCCTGGCGGCTACAGTGCGCCAATGGTCCGCTGCGGGGGTTTCGCTGCGGCAATTCGGCTGCAGGGTCAATCGGCCCTGTCAGGCGGCGGCAGCCCATCTCGAACGCGTGCAGCCCGGTCCGGAGATGGTCGGCCGTCGCGCGGTCGAAGTCCAGATCCTTGGCCGGCGGCAGATCGCCGCGGTTTCGCATGTGGATGGCCGCCTTGCCGTCGTGATTCTGCGGCAATGGGGGCAAATCGCGCACGGGGGAACGGAGGGGGGTGACGATGCCGGCCGGGGGCCCCGCACTCCACCTTCTGAAAATGCGCCTCCCCTCTTCGACCTCCGGCTGGCGACCCGGCGCTACATGGGCAATGAGGCGGAAAGCCCGGCACGGGAAAACAGATTGTGATTGCGCTCAATGCACAGGTTATTTTTGTGCCATCAGGTACTGGGCCACAGCCCGATACGCCGGCAGCGAGGTCGGATCGCTGGCCGCGTTGGCGGCGATTGGATGTGAGGCAAAACGGACGATGACCATCTCAGCTGTCGGGTCGATCCAGATCGTCTGTCCGTGCACGCCGCGGGCTGCAAAGCTTCCGTGGTCATCATTCGTAATCCACCACAGGCTTTGGTAGCTCCATCCTTGCAGAGCGAACCCTGCCCTCGCAAACTTCTCCCGATCACCCCCAGCTCGCAGGCGGGAGATCGCGGCCTCGGGAACGATCTGTTTTCCGTCAGCCTGTCCTCCGTCCAGGATCATCTGTCCATAGCGTGCCATGTCCCGCAGCGTCGCGTTGAAGCCTCCTCCGGCAAAGGGGGTGCCGATTGCGTCGACCGTATAATAAGCCTCCCGCCGCTGACCCAACCGCGACCAGACCTCTTGCGCAAAGTGTTCGGCGACCGATTTGCCCGTCACTTGTGTGACAAGCCATCCTGCCACGTCCGCGTTGGGCGTTTTGTATCCGAATGCCTCTCCGTGGGTGCCGGTTTTCCGGATGCCCTGCAGTGCCTCGTAATAACTGCGGGGCCCACTATAGTCGGGCGCCTTGGGAAAGGCGCTTCCTGCAGCCGAATAGGCCCATACTTCCGCATTGGGATCGGCATAATCCTCGGAATACTGCAGCGCTGTCGTCATCTCCAGCACCTGCCGAACGGTGGCATCGCCGAAGGCGCTGTTATGCAGGGCGGGGATGAGTGTGGCGACCGGCGCGGTCTCGTCCAGCCTGCCTTCAGCGATCAATGACTCGGCCATCAGCCCGGTAATGCTCTTGGTGACGGACATCGCGCCGTGCAGGCTATTGCGGTCCAGGCAGCCGCCATAACGTTCATAAACAACCCGTCCACGGTGCAGAACGATCACCCCGTCGCTATAATTCGCATCGAAGGCCTCATCCCAGGTCATATCTGCGCCGCCGTTCAATGGCGTGAAGGTTATCTTCCCGATGGAAGGATCGAAGGCCTCGGGCAGGGATGTTGTAGGGTCCGGACCTCGGTCGACATTGACGACGGGCATCATCTGACTGAAGTGGCAGACCGTCCAGCGAAGCTTTGGAAAGGCAAAAAAGTCCGGATCCCCAGGACGAATGGTCTTTTCCGGAGCAGGCGGATGGCCCTGCATCCAACCCATTATGCCCGGGTCTGAAGCTTGTCCGGACAAAGGCTGGCTCTGTTGCGCCATGGCTATGCCTCCGGTCATCCAAGTAGCGGCAAGCACCGCTATGAGCAGGGGATTCATGTGGATACCTCTCGTCAGCGTCGGGGGAAGATTCCGCTTCGCAAATCCACTTTTTCGGCGATTTCCAAGTCAGGAACCATAATCAACACCCCAAGGTCCGTTGACATTGAAGTAAGGAAAAGAGGATTTTCTGGCTTCTGAAACCCGATTCAAAGCTGCTGAAGAGGAGGCGACCTTGATTTCGACGGTTTCGCGAGACGATCAGTGGGATCGTGCGCGTTGGATCGCCATGGCGGGGGCCTGCCGCGACGCCCTGATCGATGGATTCCCGCGGGTCGGCGATGAACCGGCCCAAGGGATTTGACGCTCACGCGAGCGTGGCCACGCGGGAGGGCACGGCGTAGACGGTAAAGCGGCCGTCGCGCACGTAAGCGACCACCCCCACCCCCACCGTCTCGGCGAAGCCGACGCAGAGCGAAGTGGGGGCGGAAATCGCGGCGATCAGCGGGATGCCGGCGGCAGCGGTCTTGTGGACCATCTCGAAGGAGCAGCGGCTCGACACCACGACGAAGCCGCCGGTCGAGTCGATGCCGCCGCGGGCCAGCGCGCCGATCAGCTTGTCGAGCGCATTGTGCCGGCCGACATCCTCGCGCACGGCCAGCAGTTGACCATCGGGAAGGGCGAAGCCGGCGGCATGGACAGCCCCGGTCTGACGGTTCAGGGTCTGCCCCGACGGCAGGTCAGCCACGGCGCGACGGATGGCGTCGGGCGCGATGCGGACGGCGGAACGGACGGGATCGAGCGGCCGCAGCGTCTCCGCGAAGCTGTCGGTTCCGCAACGGCCGCAGCCGGACCCGCCCATCAGGTTGCGTTTGCGCCGCAGCAACGCCGCAAGCCGTTCCACCGGCAGTTCCATGCGGAGGCGCACGCCGTCCGTCAACTCGTCGATGGCGGTGATCGCCAGTTCGTCGGCACTGCCGACGATCCCCTCACTGAGGGAGAAGCCGGTGGCGAAATCCTCCAGGTCGGTCGGGGTAGCCAGCATCACGGCGAAGAGATCGCCGGCATAGACCAGCCCGACCGGCACCTCGTCGATGATCTCCTCCTCGCGATCGTCGGTGCCCGATCCGGTGCAGACGGTCGCCGGCACCAGCCGGAGGCCGTGTCGGGAGAGCGGCTGCGCCAGGGATAGCGGCGCGAAGGTCGGAGCCGCGCAGGCGGTTGCATGATCCATGATGTGGCAGAGCCCCTGGCTGCGATGAAAGGCGGGGTGAGGACGAGCGCCGGCCGAACGGTCCGCCACAGCGTACCGTCATAACACCGAAGCTGGAGCAATGGTCCCAGCGCCATGAACAGGCCGGCGCATGGGTTTTCATTGTGCGAACGGCTGCTGAATTTTCTGCAGGAGGAATCCCGTCGGCACACTGTCCGGCGCGTGACCCGCATCCTGTCGGCGGGCGTGCTCCTGGCAAGACGGCCAGCATGGAACGGCAAGGAAAGCCGGGGCGTGAGGGGACTCACAAATCCAGAATCGCGCCCGCCCTGACCGGCTTCTCCCTCGGGTCCGGCTCCAGCCGTCCGCCGTTCTCCCGCAGCCCCTCGGCGAGTTCCACCGCATAGGCGGCGCCGTCCACCAGCATGGCGGCGACGACGACGGCGAGATGGGCGTGGGGAATGTCGCGGCGGAAGCGGAGCGCCGGCTCCGGCCCCTTCCCATTGCGGCGCCGCGCGAGGTAGCTGGCTGCGGCCATGGCGAGCGGAACGGCGGGGACCATGTTCTGGATGCCGTGCAGCTTCTGCTCGACCGGCGGGACCGGCCGGCGCGCGATGGCATAGCGCAGATCCGCCATCATGGTCGCCTCGTGCGACATCAGGCTGGCGGCCATCAGCGCCAGGCTGCGCGGGTTGGTCTCCAGCAGAAGCAGCGCAAGGCCGGGCATCGCCGCCTGTCCGGACATCACGATGTGCATCAGCGATTCCTTGGCTCCGGCCGTGTGCTCGATGTCCATCCTGCGGTGGACCAGCCAGTCCGCGAGCCCGGCCAATGCCCCCGCCGGCAGAAGACCGTAGGCGACGACATCCCGCATCGCCCGGTCCAGCGCCTCCGCCGGAGGAGCAGGCGCCGGGGGCTGCGCACGAGAATGATCCCGAGGATGTTCCCGATGGCGTTCCCGGCCGTCCGGGCGCCGCCCCCGCTTCCGGGCGATGCCGGCGCCGACCGCCATCGCCGATAACGCCACGGCGGACAGGGCCATGGCGGACAGTCCGGTGGTGAAAAGCCTCCTCATCCCGTCACCTTTGCCTGAATGGACATCGTCATGGCTCGTGGCGCCGCGCTTAGGGCCTGGCATCGCCGTCGGCATCGTTGCCGACCACGTCATCTTCGGTCATGTCGAAGGCGGCACCCGGATTGCTGTCCATCTCGGAGGCGATGTCGTCATCCTCGGTGATGTCCTCTTCCACGTCGCTCATGGAATCCTCGTCGGCGAGCGAGTTGTCAGTGGTGTGCATCCAGCTGTTCTCGTCCGCCATCAGTTCGACGATCTCCTCTTCGGGCTCGTCGGCCTCGACCGACTTCTGATGGCCGCGGATCAGGGTCTCGCGCAAATCGGGCAGCGACAGCCTCTCCTCCGCGATTTCGCGCAGGGCGACCACCGGGTTCTTGTCGTTGTCGCGGTCGATCGCCAACGGCGCCCCGCTGGCGAGCTGACGGGCCCGCTGAGCCGCCACCATGACCAGATCGAAGCGGTTGGGGACCAGAAGGACGCAATCCTCGACGGTGACACGGGCCATTTGATGAACACTCCGGAACAGGTGACGGGCTTGGCGGATCGGTGATGAAAGGGCCACGAGCGGCCACCCCGCTTTCCTCAACAGTCCCTTCCGCCGATTGCGCATGCGTTCACTGGTCGTATCGCAAAGGGGGAGTACCGGTGCGTTCCATCGGGACATCGGCCGCCGTCTCCACCGGGGGCGGGAGCGGTACCCATCACGCCGTTGCGAACGAATGGCGCGGAGCGCTGTTCTTGTCTGCGTACCCTTCCCCGGCCGCCACGGTTCATGCCCTCCGCTCCGATTTCCCTCACCGGAACACCCCCGCAAGACAGGTCCGATGCCGACCTGCTCGCCGAAAATCTGGCCCGCAGGGAAAGGCAGCACGATCTGCTGGCCCGCTTCGGCATGGCCGCCCTGAAGAGCACGGACATCGACACGCTGTTGCAGGAAGCCACGCGCCTGTGTGCCGAAGGGCTGGGAACGGAGCTGTGCAAGGCCCTGGAATGGGTGCGGGACACGGACGGCGACGGGACGAACGGGGACCGCCTGCTGGTCCGTGCGGGCGTCGGCTGGAACCCCGGGGTCGTCGGACGCCGGACGGTGGGTGCCGACCTCGCCTCCCCCGCCGGCTACGCGCTCAAGACCGGCGAGCCCGTCATCTCCAACGATCTCGGCAGCGAATCCCGCTTCCGCTGCCCGGACCTCCTGGCCGAACATGGGGTGAAGAGCGCTATCAACGTGATCATCCGCGGCGAAGGCGAGCCCTTCGGCGTGCTGGAGGTCGACAGCCGGCAGGAGGGGCGCTTCGACGCCGCCGACGCCGCCTTCCTCCAGGGCTTCGCCAACCTACTGGGCGGAGCCATCGACCGCGCCCGCGACGCGGCGGAGCGCCAGCGGACGGAAGCTCTGCTGCGCGAGAACGAGGAGCAGTTCCGCAGCCTCGCCGACCTGATCCCGCAGCTGACCTGGATGGCCGACGCCGGCGGCGCGATCTACTGGTACAATCAGCGCTGGTACGACTTCACCGGCACAGAGCCGGGCGAGACGGAAGGCTGGAACTGGCGCATCGTCCACCACCCCGACCATGTCGACCGCGCCTCCGACGGCTTCTTCCGCGCCATCCGGGCTGGAGAGCCCTGGGAGGACACCTTCCCGCTGCGCAGGCACGACGGCGAGTACCGCTGGTTCCTGTCCCGCGCCGTGCCGGTGCGCGGTCCCGCCGGGCGCATTCTGCGCTGGCTGGGCACCAACACCGACGTGACCGAGCAGCGCCGGGCCGAAGCCCGCGTGATGGAGGCTGAGCGGCGGCTGCAGCTGGCGCTCAACGCCGCACGGATCGGCGCATGGTCGTGGAACCTGGAAGAGGATCGCATCGAGGCCGACGCCCGCCTGCGCGAAATCTTCGACTTCACCGCAGAGTTCCCGCCCGACCGCCCGCTCTGCGGATCGGACGTGACCGGCCGCGTCCATCCCGACGACCAGCCCCGCATCCGGCAGATCATCGAGACCGCCCGGCGGAAACGCGGCGAATATGACGCGGAGTTCCGCATCCTCCTGCCCTCCGGCGAGGTCCGCTGGGCGGTGGCGCGCGGTATCGTGACCGACAGCACGCCCGAACGCAGCCTGAGCCTGATCGGCGTCACCTGGGACACCACCGACCGCAAGCGGGCTGAAGACCGTCTGCGCGTCAGCGAGGAGCGGTTCCGCTCTCTGGTGGAGGCCACGGCCGCCATCGTCTGGAGCACGTCGGAGACCGGCCGCTTCACCGCTCCGCAGCCGAGCTGGAGCGCCTTCACCGGCCAGAGTTTCGAAGAGTTGAAGGGCACCGGCTGGATCGACGCCATCCATCCCGACGACCGCCCCCACACGGCGGAGGCGTGGCGCGCGGCACGGGCGGGACGGACCGTCTACAAGGCCGAACACCGGCTGCGGCGCCACGACGGCGTCTACCGCGACATGCTGGTGCGCGCCGTCCCGCTGTTGGACGGCAACGGCGCCGTCCAGGAATGGGTCGGCGTCCACACCGACATCACCACCCGCCGGCGCGCCGAGGAGGCCTTGCGCGAGACGGAGGAGCGTTACCGGCTGGCGGCGCAGGCGACCAACGACGCCATCTGGGACTGGAACCTGTCGTCGGACCGCATCCACTGGAACGAGGCGGTGCGCACCCTCTTCGGCTATGGCGAGGATGCTGCGGAGACCGCCGCCGCCTGGTGGATGGACCACATCCACCCCGACGACCAGGACCATGTGGTGACCGGCATCCATGCGGTGATCGACGGCGGCGGCACCCGCTGGAACGACGAATACCGCTTCCGCCGCGCCGACGGCAGCTATGCCAGCATCCTCGACCGCGGCTTCGTCCTGCGCAACGCCATCGGGCGGCCGCTGCGCATGATCGGCGCGATGCAGGACATCAGCACCCGCAAGCGGGCGGAGGAGGAACTGGAGGCCGCCCGCCTCGCCGCCGAGGAGGCCAACCGGGCCAAGAGCCTGTTCATCGCCAACATGAGCCATGAGCTGCGCACGCCCTTGAGCGCCGTCATCGGCTACACCGAGATGCTGGAGGAGGAGTTGGCCGACCTCGGCGTCGACAGCATGCTGCCCGACCTTGAGAAGATCGAGGCCAACGCCCGCCACCTGCTGAACCTCATCAACGGCGTCCTCGACATCTCGAAGATCGAGGCCGGCAAGATGGAGGTGCATGGTGAGGACGCCGACATCGCCGAGCTGACCCGCGAGGTCGCCGCGACGGTCGAAGCCCTGGTGTCGAAAAAGGGCAACCGGCTGGCGGTACAGGTGGCGGATGGGATGAGCCACATGCACACCGACGTGGTGAAGGTTCGGCAATGCCTGTTCAACCTGCTGAGCAACGCCGCCAAATTCACCGAGAACGGCACCGTCACCCTGTCAGTCGAGCGCACCGCGGCGGGCACCGGCGCGGCCGCCGGAAACATGGCAACGGGGGACATCGTGCTCTTCCGCGTCACCGATACCGGCATCGGCATGTCGCCGGAGCAGGTCCGCCGGCTGTTCGAACGCTTCATGCAGGCCGACAGCTCCACCACGCGCCGCTTCGGCGGGACCGGGCTGGGGCTGGCGATCACCAAGGCCTTCGCGGAGATGCTGGGCGGAGAAATCGCTGTCGAAACAGCATCCGGCAAGGGCACCAGCTTCATCCTGCGACTGCCCGCCGACCTGCGGCACGGCCAGGCGCAGCGCCACCCCGATCCTTCACCGGTAACGGTTGACGGGACCACGGCGGCGCCAACCGCCCGCGAGACGATCCTGATCATCGACGACGAACAGGCGATGCGCGAACTGCTCGCCCGCTTCCTGCACCGCGAGGGCTTCGGCGTGGCGCTGGCGGCGGACGGCCAGACCGGCCTGTCGATCGCCCGGCAGATCCGTCCGCGTGCCATCCTGCTGGACGTGATGATGCCGCGGACTGACGGCTGGTCGGTGCTGTCGCTGCTGAAGGCAGAGCCCGATCTGTCCGACATCCCCGTCATCATCATCTCTTCCCGCCGGGAAAAGGGACTGGCCCTGTCGCTGGGCGCCGCCGACTATTTCACCAAGCCGGTGGATTGGCAGCGCCTGCACCGCGTGCTGAGCGGCCTCAGCGGTCAGGCTCCGGGCACCGCGCTTGTGCTGATGGAGGCCGACGAGACGCGCACCCTCCTGGGGGCGGAGCTGGGCCGCGACGGCTGGGACGTCCGGGAGGCCGAGACGGAGGAGGAGGCGTTCCGCCAGCTCGCCGCCGTCCGGCCGACCGTGATCCTGCTGGACCCCTTCATGGACGCCCTGGACGGCTTCGCCTTCCTCAAGGCGTTGAGCCGCAATCCGGACTGGAGCGGCATCCCCGTCATCGTCATGGCCCCCCAGGCGATCGGCCGCACCGAAGCCGAGGAGTTGCGCGGTCGTGTCCGCGACATCATCCCGGTGACGGAGGATGGATCGGCAGAAATGATCGAAGAGCTGAAGGAAGCGATCGCACGCCTGCGGCCGGCCTCCGGCAGTGTGGAGGATGCCGCCGTCGGCGCGACGGGAGGAACGGGAGGAACCGATGGCTAAGCTGCTGCTGGTCGAAGACCATGAGGAAATCTGGGACTTCCTGTCACGCCGACTGAAGCGGCGGGGGTTCGACGTGGTGCTCGCCTTCGATGGGCGCCAGGGGGTGGAAATGGCGCGCAGCGAGCGGCCGGACGTGATCCTGCTGGACATGAACCTGCCGGTCATCGATGGCTGGACCGCCGCCCGCGAACTGAAGGCGGGCGAAGAGACGGCCGCCATCCCGATCATCGCCTTGACCGCGCACGCCATGTCCGGCGACCGCGAGAAGACGCTGCAGGCGGGCTGCAACGATTACCACCCCAAGCCCGTCGACTTCTCCCGCCTGCTGACGCAGATCGACACGGCGATGCAGCGCCCGGCCGGGAACGGCGGAGCCGTAGGGGGAACGGCATGATGACGGATCCTCAGAAGCCCGGCCTGTTGAAGCGCCTGTTCGGCGGCTCGCCGGTGTCTCCACCCCCCATTCCGACCGCTATTCCCATTGGCGAGCCCGAAGCCGACGCCAGCCCGCTGGGCTCGCGCCTTGGGCACCAGCCGGTGCTGCACGAGATGCTGGCCCGGCAGATCCTGGATGCCCATCTGCGCAATCGCCACCAGTTGCACGACCGCGCACCCGCGGATCTTGGAACCGCCAGTCCGGAGGAGGCCCGCCTGCTGGTCCGCGCCATGGCCGCCGCCGCCCATGCGAATGGCAAGCTGGACGGCATGGAACTCGGCCGGATCCGGGACAAGCTGCGCAGCAGCCCCCTCGACGAGGAGGATCAGCGCGCGCTTGAGAGTTCGCTGGAAGAACCGCAATGCCTGGAGGAACTGGTCCGGCAGGTCGACAGCCCGCGCCTGGCCGCCCGCTTCTATGCCGTGTCCCTGGCGGCGGTCGACAAGAACGCACCGATCAACCGCTCCTACCTGCGCTATCTCGCACAGCGCCTCGGCCTGCCCGCCGATCTGGTGGTGAGGCTGAACCGACAGATGGGTCTGCGGCTGTAGCGGCCCCCATCAGCCGCCCTGCCGCCAGATGTCCTGCCGTCAGACGTCCTGCCCGCTGGCGCTGAGTTCGCCCAGCGCGTTCCGGATCGTGTCGGTTTCCAGCAGCAGCCGGCGCGACACGTCGCTCAGCGTCAGCCAGCCGACGACATGCTTCGCCTCATCCAGAACCGGCAGGCGCCGCACGTGGTAGGCGCCCATGATGTCCATCGCCGTGGCCAACGTGTCGGTATCGCGGCAGCTGAAGACGGAACTGGACATCACCTCGCGCACCCGCACCTGCGTGCTGTCGCCGCCCTCCGCCACCACCCGGAAGAGGATGTCGCGGTCGGTCAGGATGCCCAGCAGGTCCTCGGCCGACCCGACCGGCAGCGCGCCGACGTCGAGTTCCCCCATCAGGATCGCAGCCTCCTGTACGGTGGCGTCGGGGGCGATGAACTCCAGCGCTTTCGCCATGATCTCGGAAACCAGCACGGTCGTGTTCCTCATTGGTCGGGCCAGCCTCTTGGCGTTGGGGGTCGGCGATGGGGGCGGCGATGGGCAACATCCGGCCGCGGGCCGTTGTTCCTCCCTCAGCCCCCAAGCGGCCAGACCATCACGATCAGCCAGGTGCCCAGCGTCAGGATGAGCAGCGACAGAGGCACGCCCAGCCGGGGATAGTCGCCGAAGCGATAACCGCCGGGGCCCATCACCAGCGTGTTGCACTGATGGCCGATGGGGGTCAGGAAGTCGCTGCCGGCACCGACGGCAACCGCCATCAGGAACGGATCGGGGCTGAGCCCCAACTGCTGGGCCACTCCGGCGCCGATGGGCGCCATGACCAGCACGGTCGCCGCATTGTTGAGGAAGGGCGTGACCGCCATCGCCGCCGCCATGACCAGCGTGACGCAGGCCACCGCCGGCAGGCCGCGCGCGGCATCGGCCAGCAGGGTGGAAATCACCTGGGTCGCCCCGGTGCTCTCCAGCGTGCCGCTGACCGGGATCAGCGCGGCCAACAGGATGATGATCGGCCATTCCACCGCATGATAGGCGTCCTCGACGCTGAGCACCCCGGTGACGATCATCGCCGTTGCTGCAGCCAGGAAGGTGACGGCCAGCGGGGCCAGATGGAGGCCGACGACCAGCATGGTGATGACGACGATTCCGACCGGCACCCACATCGGTCGGCGCCGGCCGAGTTGCAGGCGGCGCTCCGCCAGCGGGATCAGGTTGGCATCGGCGAGCGCGTCGGGATAGCGCTCCGCCGGCACCTGGAGCAGCAACAGGTCACCCTCCCGGAACACCACATGGTGCAGGCGCTGGGCAATCCGCTCGCCGGCGCGGCTGACTGCCAGCAGGCTGAGGCCGAAACGCCGCCGCAGATCGAGACGGCGGTCGGAATGGCCGGCGAGCGGCGAGTCCGGCGTGACCACCGCCTCGACCGCCAGAAGCTCGCCATCCACGCCCTCCAGCACGCCCAACGGCTCCAGCGAGGCGGCCTGGACGAGGCGCTGCAGGGCCGGCGCGTCGCCCTCCAACACCAGGATATCGTCGGCCAGCAGGACCCAATGCTTGTCCGGAACATAGCGGCGGAACCGTTCGCGGATCAGGCCGATCACCTGCGCCTCACCCTCCGCCAGGGCCTCGATGTCGCGGACCGTGCGGCCGACGAAGGCCGATTCCGCTGGAAGTCTCATCTCGCTGGCGTAATTCTCGACGGCGAAAGTCTCTTCCGCCGACCGGGCGCCGCTGCGGTCCTGGGGCAGCAGGCGCCAGCCGAACATCAGGAAGCCCAGACCGGCCAACGTGATCCCAAGCCCGACCGGCAGGTAATCGAACATCGCGAAGGGCTTGCCGAGGATTTCCTCCCGCACGCGGGACACGATGATATTGGGCGAAGTGCCGACCAGCGTCATCAGTCCCCCCATCAGAGAGGCGAAGGCCATCGGCATCAGCACACGATGCGCACCGGTGCGGTGGCGCCGCGCCAACTGCATGGTGATCGGCAGGAAAATGGCGAGCGCGCCGATGTTCTTCATCAGGGCGGACATGAAGGCCACCGATCCGGACAAGAAGGCGATCTGGCGCGTCGGCGTGTTCAGCTTTCCTGCCACCGGGCGCACCAGCGCGTCGATCACGCCTGATCGGGCGATCCCGGCGCTGACAATCAGGGCGGAGGCGATGATGATGACGATATCGTCGGCAAACCCGGAAAAGGCGTCCTTCGCCGGAATCAGCCCCAGGAATACGCCGGCGAGCAGGGCCAGCACCGCCACCACGTCGAAACGCAGCTTGTTCCAGACCAGCATCGCCACCACGATGCCCACCAACGCAAAGGCCATGAACTGCTGCAGGGTCATCGAACGTCCGTATGTTGGTGTCGCCCGGAGGTAACCCCGCGATACCCGCCAGCGTTCCCGAAACGCTGGCGGTACGGCAGTTGCGCCAATGCCGGTTTCGAACCAACAGCAAAACGCCCCGGCTGCTGTGAGCCGGGGCGTTTCCGATGTGCGCGAAGATGCCTGCGACGTGCTTTGTGTTATGCGTCTCTTGAGCCTGAGTGACCTGGCGGCGACCTACTCTCCCACGTCTTAAGACGCAGTACCATTGGCGCGGAGGCTTTTCACGGCCGAGTTCGGGATGG
>JAFAFA010000063.1 GCA_023423695.1 Pseudomonadota bacterium
TAGCTCGTCAGGCTCATAACCTGAAGGCCGCAGGTTCAAATCCTGCCCCCGCAACCACCGACACTTGACGCCCCGGTTCGAAAGAGCCGGGGCGTTCGTGCGTCTGGGTTTTGCTCATCCGGGCGGCCCCCTCGCAGACAGCCAGGACACCGGCCAACTCGCCGTGCAGGTCGGCGTCCAACCCCGCTCCGGCAGGGGAGGGCGTCAGCACGACGCGCTCGATCATGATCCGCACCATCTCCATTGCCTCGGCGCTGTCCTCGCCGCCAGCAAGAGCGGCCTCCAGCGCTTCCACCTTGCGGCGGTAGAGGTCCGACAGCTGGGGGTGCAGCAGGACCGACGGCAGGTCCGCATCGGGCTCCTCGGCCGCGGCGAGCAGCCGGGCCTTGTCCGCCTCCAGGATGGTCAGGCGCTCCTTCATCGACTCGTGGTACAGCCCATCCTCGATCGCCTTCAGGATGCCGGCGATCTTGCGCTCGACGGCCGTCAGCTCGCGCTCGCGCGTGCGGCGGTTGGCTTCGCGGTCGGCCGTTGCCGCTTCGACGCCGGCACGGAAGCTGTCGACGAACTCCCGGACCAGCTCGGGCGCCAGCAGGCGCTCTTTCAGCCCGGTGAGGACCCGCCGCTCGATGTCAAAGCGGCTGATGGTGCGGTCGTTGGCGCAATTGCCCTTGCGGCGGCGACCACCGCAGCCATAGAGCTCCTTGCCCATGATGGTGTAACCGGCGCCGCAGCACCCGCAGGTCAGCAGCCCCGACAGCAGAAACTTGCGGCGGTGCGCCCGGTTCAGCGCGTTTCCCTGATCGTCGCGACTGATGTCGAAGCTGATCGATGCCTGCCGGGCCTTCACCCGCTCCCACAGTGCTGCGTCGACGATGCGCAGCTCCGGCACCTCCACCACCTCCCATGCCTCCGGCGGGTTGGGCCGCGCAACCCGCTTGCCGGTTTCCGGATCCTTGACGTAGGAGCAGCGGTTCCATTCCAGCCGGCCGGCATAGATCGCGTTGTTCAGGATCCCGGTGCCCCGTTCGACCTGACCGCGGATGGTGGTGTCCTGCCAGAGCCGGCCCTCCGGACCGGGCACACCGTCGGCGTTCAGGCGCTTGGCTATGGCGCGCGGGCTGACGCCTTCGGCGAACAGGCGGAAGATGCGCTGGACGACTTCGGCTTCGGCCCCGTTGATCCGCCGCTTGCCACGACCGTCAGCGTCGCCCTCCAGCACGTCATAGCCGAAGGCCTTGCCGCCCGGCATCCGGCCGGCCATGGCGCGTCCGAGCTGGCCGCGGCGGGTCTTGTCCGCCAAGTCCTTCAAGGCGACCTGCGCCATCATGCCCATGACGGCGACGTGGATGGTGGTGATTTCGCCGAGCTGCGGGGTGAACAGCCGGACGCCGTGGAAGGCGAGGCGGTCCTGAAGGTCGGCGGTGTCGGCGAGCCGGCGGCCGAGGCGGTCGATCGCCTCGCACAGCACGATGTCGAAGCGCCGCTGTCCAGCCTCGCGCAGCAGCTTCTGGAAGGCCGGACGGTGACGGCTGGCGCCGCTGAGGGCGGCGTCACTGTAGTGGTCGACGACAGTCCAGCCCTGGCGCTCGGCATAGCGCCGACAGACCTCGATCTGGTCGGCGATGGAGGCTTCGCGTTGCTGGTCGCTGGAGTAGCGGGCGTAGATGACGGCACGCATCATGGGCTCCTACGGGCGCTCGCCGCGGACGGCGCGGCGCAGGTGGGTGATGTGGTCGGTGAGGGTGGCCTGATAGCGGCGGCTGGCATCCAGCCCCTTGGCCATCGTGTAGTGGCGCTCGCTCGTCCGCAGCGTGCTGTGGCCGAGCAGCGCCGCCGTCAGCCGGGCACCCTGTGGGTCGTCGAGGGCGATGCTGGTCGCGGCGCAGTGGCGCAGCAGGTGCGGGTTGATCCGCTCGCCGAAAACGGCCGGGGTTGCGCGCTCGAAGCGGCTGGAGACGCCGTTGAGGGTCATCGGCAGCCCCTCGCGGGTGATCCACAGAGCATCATGGGCGTGGCCCCGCAGCAGCCGCGGCCGGTGCTGGTCGAGATAGCGTGCCATGTGGGGCACCAAGCTGGCCGGCAGCGGGAAGCTCATGGGACCGCCGCACTTGAGGTCCTCGCATTCCAGCTGGATCAGGAAGCCGTCGGAGGTCGGTCGGAGATGGTGGCCCACACGCAAACCTGCCAACGTGCGGCGGCGGATCGGCCGTGCAATGGTGAGGGCGAACATCAGGGCGTCGCGGAAGGCGGTGGCGTGTGCGAATGGTCGGGTTTCGGGCTTGTCGTCGATCCCGGCAAGGACGATGAGAGCACGCTGGTAAAGGTCGGCGGCGTTGCGGATGCGCGGCGTGATCGGTCGCCGATTGGCGGCACCCCGCTTCAGGCGACCGGCGGTGCGGCGCAGCCACCCCCAATCAGCGTCGGGCGCCAGGGCCGGCATGATGGCGGCGAGCTGGTCGATGGTGGTCCACAAGGTCAGCGGCGCCAGGATCGGACGCAGCGCCTCGATGTAGCAGCGCATCATGTCCGGCGTCACGTGGTCGCCAGGAGCGGCATCCGGCGTCAGCAGACCCTGCTGGTCGAGGAAGGTGAGCCAGCGGCCGTAGTTGGCAGCGCGGCTGCGACGGGTGGCCGGTGCCCAGTCGGCGGCGGCACCGGCGTCATCCAGCGGCCCGCCAGCTTCGCAGGCGGCTTGCCACAAGCTGCGGTCCTGCTCGGGCCAAGCGCTGACCGGCATGCTGCGGCGGTCGATCGTCACGGAGGTCTTGCTCATCGCCTTAGCGCCCCATGACTTGGCCGCGAAGCGAGCGGGCGCGCTCCAGGATGTTGGCGTCGTAGCGGGCGACCGCAGCGGCAGTGTCCTGACCGGTGTAGTAGGTCACCGTCGTATCGGTGGAGCGATGGCCGAGGAGCTGGCGCGACAGCTCGTAATTGCCGGGATCGAACTGCTGGCTGAGCTTGCCGGCGAGGTGGCGGAACAGGTGGGGATTGACCACGAGGCCGGTGTGGTCGCGCACTGCCCGCTCGATCTGCGCCGTCAAAGCGGTGATGTGCTTGCAGCCGCCGTCGCGTCCGGGGAACAGCAGGCCGCCGCTGTCCGACGTCAGCAACGGACGATAGCGCGTCATGAAGTGGTCGATCATCCGCACCAGCGGCTCCGGCAGCACCGCCTCGATTGGCTGGCTGGTCTTGGTCTCCTCGGCCGGGATGACGAGATAGACAACGGCGTGACGGCCGGAACGGCTGCGACAGAGATGGCGATGGACGTCCAGCCGCAGCAGATTGAGGCGGCGCAACGGCACCAGCAGCAGGATCTGAACCGCCAGTGCGGTTTGCGCCATCAGGGCTTCCCGGCGGCCGGGTGCGCTCACGCGGTCGGCCTTGTCCATCAGCCGCTCCGGCAGGGTGAGCAGCGCCAGCAGGTGCTTGGGGTCGTCGAAGGCGCGCAGGCGGGCGCGGTTCTTGGCGGTCATGCCCTTGCGGCGGATACCGAGCTTGGCGACCAGCTTGTTCAGCCGCTCCAGATCCGTCTTCGGCGTCTGAACCCAGTGGCGGGCGACGGAGAGCAGGCACTTCGCCTGTTCGATCACGCCGGGGCTGGCGCCACCCCGCCGCGCCATCAGCCACAGCAGGGCGCCCTTGAAGCGCTCCGGCACCACCAGCGCCGCCAGCGTGGTCAACGCCTGGGGGTCTTCGCCGGCATGGACGAGGGCAGCGGCGAAACGCAGCACATGGCCGCGAGCGGTCTTCAGCGAGCTGGGGCGCAACGGGCGGGCTGGGCCGAACTCGTCCAGCGGGTCGGCGCCGGACAGCCGCCGCATCCATGCCGCCAGATCGGTGGCAAAGGACGGCGGGAGGCGGTCCAACGGCAGCTGGTAGTCGTCCCGGTTGCTGGTGACCGGCACTGGCGTGATCGGCCAGCCGGGCAGGGCGGCGGCGACGGCGCGGTTCCACTGCTGGCGCGCCATCCGCTCGACCCGCTGCGGCTTGGCGACCAGCGTACCGGTCGCCAGCGAAGCGGCGAAGGCGGTGAAGGTGGCGTCCGACACGGCGTCCGGCGCGATGTTGTGGTCGGCACAGTAGCGCAGGAAGCGGGCGAGACCGCGCTGCATCGCCGGGTCGGTGACCACGGCGCGGAGGCTGTACCAGGGCTCCGGCAGGTGGCAGGCGAGGCGCCGATGGGTCGCGGTGGTGCCGTAATGGCGCAGCAGGGTGCTGACGGCGGAGCGGATGTTTTGCCAGCGCTTGAGCGACAAGCTATGGGCCGCCGGATGGACGGAGGCGATCAGCGGGCGCAGCGCATCGAAGCTGGCAGGGATGGCGGCGAGGTCGCGCCCGACGATGCGGCCGAAACGGCGCAGGGAGGAGGCATGGTCCCGGGCGCGCTGCGGTGGCAGGGCGGGGTCGGCCAGGACGCGCGTCAGCAGGTCGGCCAGGGAGCGCATCGGCGGCATGTCAAGCACCGCAGGCGAGCTGGGCTGAGATTGGGAAGTGGTGGAAGTGGTCATCCGTGGCCTCGGGAAGACAGGAGTGGACAGGAAGTCCTGATCGGGAAGACGTAGCACGTTTTTTGTTCGAAAATACGAGGGCGACCTCTTCCCGATGATCGTCTAAATCATTGCCACTACTGGACAATGATGGACAGTGGTGCTCAGCTGTTCCAGCGCTGCCTGAGGAAGATTTCGAGGTCCTTCGGCTGGATGCGGATCTGACTGCCGAGGCGGACGGTGGGCAGGTCGCCCGACGCGATCCAGCGGCGGATGGTCTTGACGCTAACCTGCAGGCGCTCGGCGACGTCAGGGATGGTCAGCAGGGCGGCGGGACGGGAAGGGGGCTTGCTCATTCCGGCTTCGGGGGCTGCGTCGTCTCGCCCGAAGCCGCCAAGTATTCCCGCGCCGCCATGCGGCCCAACAGGCGCGCCAGCGCACGCAGGCGCTCGACCGCAGCCTCGGATTCGGGAGGGATGCAGGGGGCGGCGGTGTCGGGGGAGAGGACATGGTGGGTCATCCCCTCTTCGTGCCAAAGCTGGACTCTTGTGCCGAAAGGGCCAGATCAGCTTTGCGGCGCAGCTGATTTGTTCGGGTCGGTTCGCCGGCCGTTGATGGCGCGTTTCGCTGCGGTGCGCAGGGCGTTCTTGGTCGGCGTGTAGCCCAGTGCCTCCAGGCAGAGCTGGAGGAAGTCGACCAGCGGTCCGCTGGCGGCCCCGCTCATGTCGTCCCAGGAGGTGCCGGGCGGCCGGTCGCTGATCGCCTCATAGACGTCCAGCAGGAAGTCGAAAGTCATGTGGTAGCCGGCCGCGGCCTTGTGGCGCGTTCCGCCGACGCCGGAGGCGACACGGTCCGCTTCGGCATCCCGCACGAGTTCAGCCGCAGAGCGCAGCATCAGCACGCCGCTGAAGGCATCTTCAAGCGCGTGATCTGCCTGCCCATCGATGATGGCGGCGTTGGGGTCGTCCGGCGTCAATTGCGCGGCCAAGCCCCACAGGAGCTGCGGGACAGGACGGAGGCGTCCATCCTGCGGTGTGTCGTCCTGGATGGCATCCAACAGGGCGTTGCAGGCCGCCACGACGCGCTTCATCCGGTCGCGGGTGGCGCTGGGAGCGGGCGTCTGGTCGATGGCCGCCTGGGACGCTGCCAAGGCCGGAAGTTGCTCGACGTAGAGGCGCCATGCCGCAATCCTGCTGGGATCGGACAACTGCAGCCGATTGACGACAGCATCGAACAACGGCTGCCAGGACCCATGCTGCATGTCTGTCGGCGGAGGTGCCTGTTCCGTCATGATGGCTCGGTGTGATGTCGAAGAGGAAATGACCTCGCGGTATCGCGTTGGATCATACCGGAACCATCCCGCGGCATGAAGGGCGGCTGACGCCGCCCTTCCCCTGACATGCCCAACCTTGCCATGCCACGCCGATCCGTGCCTCGCCAAGGTCGCATTGAGGCGCCGGTTGGCCCCTCAATGCATCGTGAAGCGCCCGAATTTGGGGCGCCAATCTCCAAGGCCGACCACCTCGCCGGTGGTGCGGATGATGTCCCGGACGTCATCCTCGCTCAGCAGCGACGGCATGTACTGGATGGTGACCGCAGCGCTCCAGTCGTCGAAGCGCGGCCGAACCCGCATCACCCGCAGGCGTTCGACCCGGACGCCGGTGCGAAAGCGGAAGCGGCCATCATCCCACAACGCCTCCGGCTCGCGGGGGCCGTCATACTGAAGCGGGATGTTGCCGTCACACAGGATGCCCGCTTTGGCCAGCGGCCCGCGGCGTTTGCGCTTAGCGCCGTCGATCAGCGCCGCCTCAATCAACTCGCCGGGGAGACAGGGTTCGCCGCCTTGCAGGTACAGCGAACCGAGGAACTCAAGCTTGGCCATCCGCTCCAAATCGGCCTCGGTCTTTGGCCGCTTGCTGCTCAGCTTCTTGATGTCCTTCACCAGCGGGTCGAGCGGATCGGCCAGCCGGCCGTTGTGCATGAGAAGGGGTGAGACGCCGGTGATCTGGAAGCTCAGGGGTTGATACATCGGGGGCCTCCAGCCGCGGACGGGGGCGGCTTGGCTGGGTGTCGGGGAGGTTGACCGTGGCCGCGGCGTAACGGCGGCCGCGCAGCATGCCGGTCACGGTCGCGTGGCAGGGCGCGCACAGCGTCGTTACGGCCTCCAAGCGGTCCTGAGTCCAATCGCCGCGGGGCGGGTAAACGCGGTGGTGCCCTTCCAACTGGTCTGTCGCGTTGCACAGGACGCACCGTCCGCCATCGCGGACGAACGCATCACGCCGCAGAGCGCGCCATTGAGGACTGGCAAGGTAGGCGACGTAACCGGCAGGGCCGCGGGCCGGACCCGGCACCGCCGCTGATGGGGACTCTGCTGACGGGGATATGTCCGCCGCTGATGTGTTTGTCGACTCGCATGGGCTCATGCCGATCCATCGATTCGGTTCAGCCGACAAATACCGAACTGACAGATCGTGGTCAAGGCGCTATAACGGCGTAATGATCCGGCTCATGTCATTGAGCTTGAAGCAGCGTGTCGGGTTAAGGGTCAAGGAGGCGCGGGTGGCCCGCGGCCTCACCCAAGAGGCGTTGGCGGATCTGGTCGGCCGGACGGTTGAGGCAGTGTCCAACATCGAACGAGGCCGCACCTTTCCGACGATTGAAACGCTGGAGCAGCTTGGTCGGCATCTTGATGTCCCGATTCAATATTTTTTCGAGGATGCCGACCAATCTATTGAAGATAAGAGATTTATATTAGAAGGGCGAGTGAAAGCCATAGCCAGAAAGCTAAATCAAGAAGATCTGGAATTGGCGGTTCTGCAGCTGACGGCGATCTTGGATGTTAGGCAGACGAAATCTGGTTGAGCGCAGGAATTTGCCAAGTTTATGATTTGAAATATGCCGAAAACGGCAAAATTATTACTTAAATTCTAAAAATATTGCTCATTTCGATGAAAAATCAGCGCAATCCGAGCCGCCTTGACAATGGGGTGGCTCCGAGCGCCGGCCGCGAAATTGTATTTTTTGCAGAGAGGTGCGGGCAATGTAGGGGGGCCGCGCACAATAGCATTTCCAGAAGCCCGATCTGCGCTGATGCGCCCACGAGTGGAGGTGCATGGCAGCTTGGGCAGGCCCCCACTGGAAAACAAACCATGTATGACAACATCATCCGCCCGAAGGCGTGGCTGGACTTCAATGATGCGCCTAACCAGATCGAAATCCCGGACTCGCCGCAGCAGGAAGGGGCGAAGGACGCCATCAAGGAGATCCTGCTGGGCGCCTTGCCTGACGTGCTGACCTACCTGCTGCCGAAGGGTAAGCGCGTCGGGCGGAAGTTCGTCATCGGCAACACTGCCGGCGAGCCGGGCGACAGCCTGGAAATCGAGCTGACGGGTGAAAAGAAAGGCGTCTGGTGCGACCACGGCGATGCGGCCGACGGGCAGACCGGCGGCGACATCCTGTCCCTGTGGGCCGCTTGCCACGGCATGAATGCCAGGACGCAGTTCCCGCAGGTCCTGGAGTCCATCAAGGCATGGCTCGGCGGAATGAGCGACCGCTATGTCAACGCGGCGCCAACGCCGGGCGAGCCGAGCAGCGATGGCTGGCAGCCGATGAAGGCGCCGCCGACCGACGAGCTGGGCATGCACACAGGCATGTGGATCTACCACGACATGGCTGGTGTCGAAATCTGCCGCGTCTATCGCTATGAGCCGGTCGATCCGGAGACGGGCGAGGTCAATAAGACCTATCGCCAATGGTTCACTCGCGAACGGCGCTGGTCGGCACCGCAGGACCCGCGCCCCCTCTATCGCATGCCAGAGCTGGCGAATGTCGACGAGGTCATCCTGGTCGAAGGCGAGAAAGCCGCCGACGCCTTGTGGACTATCGGTATGCCGGCAACGTCGGCGCTCGGCGGTGCGAAGGCGCCGACCGACAAAACCGATTGGTCGCCGCTGGCGGGCAAGCGCGTCATCATCTGGCCCGACAAGGACAAGGTGGGCTGGGAGTATGCGGAGAAGTCCGGCGAGGCAATCATGCGGGCCGGTGCGGCGTCTGTCGCCATCCTGACCCCAAAAGAACAGTGGCGCGACGGCACCGACGTCGCCGATCTGGCCGCTCCCTATGATCCGTGCGGCAAGGGTATGGGTTGGACTCCGGACAGCATCCGGGCATGGGTGCGCAGCGGTACGCGGAAGGTCGTCCCTGCCCTTAATCCGTCGTCGGGTTACCCCGGCTTGGCGGCTATTTCTCCAGCTCGCGACATGTTCCGCGGCGCCGCGAAAGCGCGCCAGTACTTGGCGGATGGCATCCTTCCACTCGGCATGGTGACGCTCTTTTCAGCTATGGGAGATGCCGGCAAAGGCATGATGACCCTCGACTTGGCGATCAAGGTAGCTGCTGGAGCGCCCAGCACCGCATTCGGTGGCGAAGAGACAGCGTTTGGCGGTGCAATCAAGACAACGGGCAAAGTGGTCATGTATCTCGGGGAGGACGACTCCGATACCATTCATGAGCGACTTCGCAACCTCGACCCCGGCAATCGCCATTGCGGCAATGATCACCTTAAGATCGTGCCCCTGATCGACCATGGCGGCGCTCAGCCCCTGGTGACGATGAACAAGGGGCAGGTGAGTACGACCCCATTCTTCGAGCAGATTCAGCGCGACTTGATGGCCATTGAGGACCTGAAACTGGTGGTGATCGATCCGTTGCAGGTATTCCTGCAAGGTGACCTCACGACAGATACCACTGGCGCTGCCTACGCAATGGCCCAGTTTGCGCGACTCGCCCGTGAAACCGGGGCAGCCGTTATCATCAATCACCACATGCGTAAGCCCGCCAACGGCAAGTCGGTCACCACTCCCGAGCAAGCGCGTGAGGCAATCCGTGGCACGTCTGCCTTGGTTGACGGTGTGCGTTGCGCTTACGCGCTGTGGCCCGCCGAAGAAAGTGTCGCACGATCGATTCTGAAGATTCGTAACCGGCTCTATTCTCCCAATCAGGTTCTGCATGGTGCTGTTGTCAAAGCCAATGCCAAAGCTGATCGCGAGACACGGACCTATATCCGTAACGAAGTCGGTCTCCTCGTTGACGTCACCCACCAGCTTCGCGGCGGACGTCAATCTGAAGAATTGTTGATGGAGCTGATGGTTAACAAAATCCGGCATTATGCTGAAACTGGTCGTCCCTTTCAGCACACTGGCCGGGATCACGGCGCCTATGCGAATCGGAACCTCTTGGGACCAGAGCTTTCCAAGCTGTCGCGTTCTCGTCTTGAAGGCATTATCGATCGGCTCATTGGTATCGACCGCATTCGCAAAAGCGCAGAAAAGGGGTCGTCGGCCAGGAAGTGGCTTGATGTTCCCGAGGGACCATTCGCTCGAGGCATTGGCCGTGTGAAGTCTGGCGCACCGGAACCGGTCGAGGATGCCCGCGTCGATGATGGTAGCGACGAGGAGTAGCCAGCATCGGAAAACATCCCCGGTTTCCGCATCCCCAACGGGGATCGGCGTTGCCGGGGATTGCCTAAGTCATTGATCTGGTTCAGATAGTTCGGCGGTTGCTTGATCCCCGTCCCCGTTTTCTGTCCCGGCGTAACCTGCTGATCTAGCAGGGTAATTTGTCCCCGGGGATCGCTATCTTTAGATAGATGAAGGCATCGGGAATGCCTTCATCTAAAGCTCCGGAACGCCCCACTTGGGGCAGGTTCGTTCCGAAAAGTGGCCGAGGTAGTGCTGTATATTTGAAAACCCTGATCATTCGCTGATGCCGCTGGGACGGGTCTATGCCGCCGACGTCACTGTCGCCATAAACAGTTCGTTCCGGTCTTCGTCCGTTGCTGCCGGCGGCATTAGCGCATCCTGGAACAGGCGGCGCTTCCGAGCGAGCAAGGCGTTCAGATTGCCGTCGAAAGCCGAGCAACCCTCGCCCAACACGGCCATCGGAATATGCACGAACACCGGCTTGGTCTGGCCAATCCGCAGGGCTCGGCCGGTGCACTGATCCTCCACTGCCGGGTTCCACCAGCGCGAAAGGTGGATGACGTGGTTGGCACGGGTCAGCGTCAAGCCGACGCTCCCAGCCCGGGGCGACAGGATCATCGCGTCGAACCTATCGGCGCCGGCGTGGCGGTTCCGCGCGCGGTGGAGAAAAGATCATCTGGGACATCCGGGGTCCGCATGTGCTCGCCGCCATGCTAATCGGCGCCGCGCTCGCGGCATCGGGCGCCGCCTACCAAGGGCTGTTCCGCAACCCGCGGGTCTCGCCGAACATCCTCGGCGTCTCCTAAGGCGCGGCGCTGGGCGCGGTGCTTGGCATCTTCGCCTTGCTGCCCGTTGCCGCCATCCAGGGACTGGCCTTCGTCGGTGGGCTCGTGGCGGTGGCGACGGTCTATGGGCTCGCCGTCGCCATGCGCGGGCGTGACCCGGTGCTGGTCCTAGTGCTGGGCGGCGTGGTGATCGGCTCCCTGCTGGGCTCGGGCGTCGCCCTGCTCAAGTACCTTGCCGACCCGTACAACCAGTTGCTGGCGATTACCTTCTGGCTGCTCGGCAGCCTGTCGACGGTCAACCGTACCGATCTGTCCGCGCCGGCGCCGCCGATGGCGGTGGCGGTGGTGCCCCTGGTGCTGCCGCGCTGGCGCTTGGACGTGATAACGCTGGGCGACGATGAAGCGACTTCGTTCGGGGTCTCGGTGCGGGCAATCCGCGCCGTGGTCATGGCGGCGGCGACGCTGATGACCGGTGCGGCCGTCTCAGTTGCCGGCATCGTCGGCTGGGTCGGGTTGCTGGTGCCGCACCTCGCCCGGCTGATGGTCGGACCGGCCTTTGTGCGCCTGCTGCCCACCGCCGTGGTGCTGGGGGCGGCCTACCTATTGGCCGTGGACACGCTGTCGCGCGGCATCGGCCAGGTCGAGTTGCCGCTGGGGGTGCTGACGGCGGTGATCGGCACGCCGGTGTTCCTCTGGCTGCTGGCCTTCGGCCGTCGGGGCTGGTTATGAGCGCGCGGCTTGCCGTCGAGGATCTGGCCTTCGGCTATAGCGAGCGGACCGTCGGCACCGGGGTCGGCTTTGCCGTGGAGGCGGGCGAGGTTCTCTGCCTGCTCGGACCCAACGGCGGCGGCAAGACGACGCTGTTCAAGACGATCCTCGGCCTGCTCCCGCTGCGTGGCGGTCGCATCCGTGTCGATGGCGAGGATGTCGGCGGCTGGAACCCGCGCCGCCGCGCGCTGGCCTTCGGCTATGTGCCGCAGGCCGGCGCCGGTCAGTTCCCCTTCAGCGTGAGCGAGATGGTTTTGATGGGCCGCACCGCTCATCGCGGCCCGTTCGCCGCCCCGTCCGCCGGCGACCATGCAGCCGCCGAGGCGGCGCTGGAGCGTCTCGGCATCCCGCATCTGGCCGGGCGCGACTGGCTGCGCATCAGCGGCGGCGAGCGGCAGCTGGCGTTGATCGCGCGGGCGCTGGCCCAGGCGCCGCACGTTCTGGTGCTCGACGAACCGACCGCCAGCCTCGACTTCGGCAATCAGGTGCGCGTGCTGGAGCAGGTGCGCCGGCTGGCCGACGAAGGCGGCTTGGCGATCGTCTTCTCCACCCACCATCCCGAGCAGGCCTTCGCCGTGGCCGACCGCGTGGGCCTGCTGCACGAAGGCTGGCTCGCCTGTTTCAGCCTGCCCGGAGAGGTCATCACCACGGAGATGATGCGCGAGGTCTACAACACGGAGGTGGATGTGCTGCCGGTCGGCGATACAAGCATGCGCGTGTGCTGCATCGGAGGACGTGACCGGCAGGGGCGGTTTTCAGCGGGCCGGGGGCTGGAACCCGTGGCGGGCGAGGATCGCCTGTCCGTCCGGAGCGAGCACGTAGTCGACGAACGCCTGGCCCCGCGCCGCATCGCCTCGCCCGACCACCGCGATCCCGTATTCGGCACCGACCGAGAGCGCCTCGGGCACCGTGACGATCTTCAGGGCGGAAAATTCCCCGATCGCCAGCCGGGCGTTGGTGCAGTAGGTGAGGAACAGGTCGGCGCTGTCGCGCTGCATCAGCCAAGCGTAGGTATTGCGGACTTCCGGCGGTTGTTCGCTCTGCGGCTCGCCGGCCAGCTTCAGCGCCTTGGCGTCGAGGGCCGCCTCGCTGCCGGGCCGCAGCGCACCGGCCTTGCCGAACAGCTTCCAGGCATAATCGCCGGCCGGGTCGCTCTTCGGCGTCGAGGTGCCGAGCCGAACCGCCGGATCCAGCATCCGGTCGAGAAGCGTGTCGGTGCCGACCGCCAGTTCCGGTTTGGCGAGCGCGCACAGCGTGTTGCGTGCGAAAGCCTGCACTGGCCCGGCGACGCCGGCCCTCTGCAGCGCCTGTGGGTGCTCCATGTTGGCCGACGCGAACACGTCCGCTGTCTCGCCTTTTTCCAGTCGTTCCTTGAGGAGGCCCGAGGCGCCGAAGGTGCCGGCCATCGGGACGCCTTGCGCCGCTTCGAACGCTTTGCCTATCTCCGTCATAACCGCCTTCAGGCTACCGGCCGCATAGACCCTGACCGGCTCGGCGTGCGCCGGGGCCGTCATTCCCGCCATCGACATTGCCACTGCCGCCCGCATCGAGCGGCGAAATCGATGGGCCATTCCTGAGTCCTCCCCTTCGTTGTGATGATTCCATCTTAACGAAGGGAGAGCTTTTGTCGCTGGGGCGGAGTGCACAAATCCCTTAAAATACTATGGCCATTCGGTGTGGCTAAAACTCGTAACTATTTCCGTCAAACCACCGAAGCCCACCATGCTAAGCGATCCCCTGCCGCTCAATGACGATGCCGTCCCACCCGCCGGCGTGAGGACAATGGGGAATGCAGGCCATCATGCCGATTTCAACGCGGCTGCGGTCAAGGTCACAGACGACCGTGTCGGGGAGTTGAAATTTGTCGAGCAAACAGATCGCGGTCAAGGTCGGATGCCCAGTGAGTCGGAGGTGCCCATTCTTCGCATCAGGAACCCATAATGTCCGAAACTGAAGTGCACCAATTTCACCGAAGCTATATTGCTTGACATAACTGCTCATGCAGCGAACGAGGGTTATTGTTATGCGCCAAGCTCATGTCCGCTGTGGTCCAGCGATGTCGTTCATAAATTAGAAGTGACTCCGAACGGTATGGTTTCGCGGCGGCGACAATTTTAATGGTTTTTTGTCTCGGAAATTGAGAAAAGCACTCCGCCACCATACGGATTGAAACCGACATTAAGTACAACTCTGCATCAGCTCGAAGGTCTTCTATAGAGCGTTTGGTAAACGGCGCCGAACGGCCGTCCATAGCGAGCCCTGGCAAACGGTCAGGAAATTGATCAAGATCTGGTAGATTAACAGACAAAACAATAAACTCAGAACCGACGTTAAGAGCTTGCAGTTTTACAGGAAACTTCCAATTGATACTTTTTATTTTGTTCTCTAGTCTCCAGCGGATAGCAACCGGATCTCCCGCCATAATTCTTTTTGCCACCTCGCGTTGCTTCCCGGTTTTGACGTCATGTTCTGCCTTCTCTTTCTTCCATTCACTCAGTTTCTTCTGATGCTTCCACAGAGCCTGCAAATGGGTTCCAGCATCGGCATCTGTCCAGCCGAACCAACGAGATAATAATCCTGGCTGTGCTGGCACCGGCTCAGGCGGGCGAGGTGAATGGAACTTTGGCAGAAATTCGATTGCATCTGCTGATGTCGCCTGGATATGCCGGTGTTCTGCGAAGCGGCACAGATGTTCTTCACATTTTTCGGCAATGAATACTTCTAGTGTCTGACGCAACTTGTCTGCATTGGAGGTCATGTACGCCTCGGCCTCGTCTTTGGGTAGCAGTGTCCCATCAGGGTGCCGCACCCTGACTGTGCCATCATCCCTGACTAGAAAAGTAAGTGGAATCGCCTCTCGCTTACTCGCTGCGGAGAAAGCGTTAGTCCTCGATTGCTTGCGAGGGTAAGCGTGGCTAGTAGGATTCATCAGTCGTATCCAGCCGCTTGTTTAAAGGTTGGGCGTTTGTTTTGTCTGCGACCATACAAAGGCATCCACAAACTGCGCATTGCACAGAGCCTACCCACTTGCATACGCGAGTATGTCAGATTGGCCTTGGTACACGTTAATGCATAAAATGCTTGAATTTCGATCAGCATTCAACCTAATGTATTAAACCGAATTTTCCGAGCGCGTGCAAAGGGATGAGAGTACTGCCATTTGCCGGCGCCTCGGCATCGTCCGTCATCGGCGGGAGTAAGGTCGCCTTAGATGCGTCGAAGCAACATTTATTTACCTTTGCATGGCGAAGCGCTTATGCATTTTCCCAATGGTTTCGGCAGCCACGTTTTCTCGTTTCGGTCATAAACGGGGTCTTCACAGCCTACCTGTGCGCGATCATACCTTCGTCCCTCGGTGCATGGGGGTTAGTGGCACTTGCGGCCGGGTGGAGCGCCGCCGCGACTGCTGGGGGATTGGCTGCGCTTATGTTCCATCGAGCCAGCGGCCTTTGGCATCGTCGACGCGGAAATCCAGCGGAGGGCCTCAAGCGCCTGGGCAAAATACAGAAATTGTCTTTCGTGGTCATGGGTGCGTCGTGGGCACTGCTACTGGTGACCCCGGCGATCATGCTACTGATGTTTGCCGGGCCGATAAAGTTGGTACTGGCGTTTATTGTTCTGGCGGTTGGGATAGCTACCTATTCACTGTGCGGAGTTATAGGCGGACCGCCGACCAGTGTCGCTCTGCTGGAATGGGTGACGAAGCCGCGCTGGCCTACTGGCCCCTGGCGGGTACAAGTGGAGCAAGCACTTGTGGCGGCTGCCCGCCACGATGCTGCAATCACATCGGAAAGGTCGCTGGCGGGTCGGGGGCCTACGCGGCTCGGCCGTTTGGTCGGGGTTGCCAGCCGGCAGACCACGATTGGATCGGAAGCGGGAATGACCGCATGGCCGGCCGATCTTTCGGTCAGCCCACGCTGGGTATTGGACGACATCCGATGGCGTGCAATTGGCAGCTTTCGGCTGGTCTGTGGAATGCTGCCGGTCGTTGCCCTGCTGCTCTTGATCGGTTTGCCGGGAGCGCAATGGCTGGTCCGATTGGCGCCGTTGCTTGACCCAACGGACGTTGCCGCCGAAGAAACCCCGCCGTCGCTGCCTGGATCGGACGAGAAGCGGGTCCCCCCCTCTGCCAGCCAAGCAGAGTCCGGGGCGGTGTCGGACGGAAAATCCGGGAATGACTCGGAAACAGCAGCGAAAGGGAAAGGCCAGGGCAGCGCCGGCGACCAAGGCGCCGGACAGGCGCGCGATGGCCAAGCGTCGGGTACCGCCAACTCCCGGATGACTGGAGCGCAGGCGCAAGACGGTGCCAACGAAGACAGTGCTGGTCGGAACGGTGCCGGCCGGAACGGCTCCGGAGAAAAAGGAGCCGGGAGCAATGGTACGGGATCGGGCGCTGGCCCGGCCAACAATGGCAATGGCGCGCAAGGACGGACCTCGGGGCAGGGCGACGGCAGCAATGGAGAACAAGCCCAGGCTGGCGGAAACGCCACGGGCGCCGGTACGAACACCCAGCCGGGGGCCAAAGGCGGGCAGCAGGGGACCGGCTCCATGCCTGGGGGACAGCAGGGCGTTCAGGGACAGGGCGCTCAGGGGCAGGGAAACTCCCGTGGCCAGGGTGGCGGCGCACAGGGAAATGGCGAAGCTCAGGACCGCGGTCAAGGCGGAGCGCAGACTGGCGCCAATCCTGCGGGGGCAGGCCAGCAGCCGGGAACCGCAAACGGTTCACCCGCTAAAGGCGCATCCGGTACAGGAACAAACGGTCTCCCTTCCGATGAAAACCGCCCGGGGGAAAGCCGCCCGGGGGAAGATCGGCCCGCGCCTGGCCAGCCCAATTCTGCCAGTGGCACAGCCGCCCCCCAGAATCAGGCGACAAGCGGTAAGGGGAGCGCTTCGTCTGGAGCGGGGCAGCCTTCGACCAACCAACCTTTGGCGGACAAGGTGCCATCTGGGGGCGGAAGAAAGCCGGGTGGTAATGCGGGCGTGGGTTCGGATGGTTCTGCCCCCGGCGGGCAAAAAGCCGATGCCCGAAAGGAAGGACTTCCCGACGGCCCCTCAGACGGACACGGCAGTGGACAGGCGACGGGGGGCCGCTCGGCCGGGTCGCAGGCGCCTGTCGCCCCGGCTGAAATCGTACCCGATGCCACCGGTTCCATGACCATCCGGCTTCCCGGCACGGGCCGTCAGCGCGAGGGGGGAGAGGAACCCATGCCTCCGCTGCAACGTCTTGACCCGCTGGCGGTACCGCCGCCCGCTGCTGGGGCGGGGCCGGCGATCACGATCAATCTGCCGACACTGCGCGGCGGCGCGTCCGCGGACCAACGCAGCGCCGGCCCCGCGCCGGCGGCGCCGGCGCTGCCGCGGCATGTCCAATCGATGCAGTTGCCATCACAGCAGCCGCTACCGGCCTGGGTGGGCCATATTCTGGAAGGAGCACGCTAGGTCTATGGACGGCCAAGAAAAACCGGCGCTGCACCGGTACGATCTGGACTATGTCGCCGGGGTGCTCGGCGGCATCGGGCGCAGCATGTTCGGCCTCGACGAGGTTTCCCGCCTGCTGCTGGTCGCGCTCTATTCCGGCGGACATGTGCTTCTGGAAGGCAATCCCGGCTTGGGCAAGACCCAACTGGTCAAGACCCTGTGCGCCAGCCTCGGATTCGACTTGGGGCGGTTCGGACGCATCCAGTTCACGCCCGACCTGATGCCGGCGGACATCACCGGAACCAAGATGCCGGTCGACGGCAATATGGCACAGTTCGCCTTTCAGCACGGTCCGATTTTCCGCTGGCTGCTGCTCGCCGATGAAATCAACCGGGCAACGCCAAAAACTCAATCCGCGATGCTGGAGGCGATGGCCGAACGGCAGGTCACCGTGCTGGGCGAAACGCATCCGCTGACCCAGGAAAGGCCGGTAAGCCTCAACGGCTTTTCGGAAACGGTACGGCCGCCCTTCATGGTCCTGGCCACGCAGAACCCGATCGACCAGGAAGGTGTCTTCGACCTGCCGGAGGCGCAGGCCGACCGCTTCATGTTCAAAATCCGCATGCCGTCGCCACCGCGGGACGTGCTGCGTAAGATCGTCAGTCAGGATGCCGGCCTCTCAAGCCCCGCGAAGGACAGGTCGGACGGCGGCCGATCGAGCGCCGAGGACGAGGCTTTGGCCCGTTTCCATCGCATCGGGCAGGCCATCCGGGCGATCGAGCCGCCGCCGGTGGTCTACGACCACATTCTCAACATCGTCGCAGTCACCAACAGGGATGCCGTGGCAGGTACCGCCAAGCTGGACCGCAGCACGGTCGGCGAACTGGACGAATGGAGCCACCGCTATGTGGAGTACGGGGTTGGCCCGCGCGCTGCGACGGCGCTGATGCTCGGGGCGAAGGGGTATGGCGGCCTCTTCCTGGGAGGTGCCGACCAAGCGGGTGCCGCGCTTGTCCGTGTGGCCCTTCCGGTGCTGCGCCACCGGTTGAAGCTGGTGTTCGACTGGGAGGAGCGGTTGAAGGAGGACGAAAAGAAGCATCGACGCGACCTGCCGATCCGTCAAGAGGACCGGCACGACAGGTTGCTGTCTCAGCTCATTCTGATGACCGCGCCGGCGGAAGCCGGTTACCGGGACCTCGTTCGCCAGTCCCTGCAGACGGCTGCGGCCGTTCACACCGGCCGCTGACGCCATGCCACCCAAGCCGCCCGCATTTCCCCTGACACCGGCATTGCTGGAAGCCTTCCGGCTGAAGGTCAAGCGCCGGTTGCCGGCAGGGCAGGTCGGCGGGCATCTCCGCCGTAAGCAGGGGCAGAGCCTGGAATTCCGTGAGCATCGCCGCTACCTACCGGGCGACGATTTCAGGCACATCGACTGGCGCGCCACGGCGCGCCTTGGGCCGAAGGCCGACCCACTGGTGCGCACCTATGCCGCGGAAGAGCGGCTGACCGTCGCCTTGTCGATCGATACCCGTGCGACCATGCGGCTGCCGAAGGGTGGTGAAAAGCTCACTGTCGCCTTGTGGCTCGCCAGGGCGATAGCCTCCATCGCGCTGAGGGCTGGAGACCGCGTTCTGCTGCACCGGCTGTTCGGTGACGATCGGAGACTGGAAGAGGTGACCGGGCAGTATCTGCCACCCGGCGCGCTCGCCTTTCTGGAGGACACCGCCACCGGCGGCGATGAGACCTTCAATGGCGCAGCTCTCCACCGCCGCCTACCGCCGACGTCGGTGTGGATCGTCATCACCGACCTCTATTTCGACGATTCCGATAGGCGCTGGCGCGAACTGCTCACAAGGGCGCAGGAGGGTGCGCGGTGGGTCATCCTCGTGGAACTGGATAGCTGGCCGGCGGAGCGGGTTCTTTTGTCCGGCCCCTCGCTGGTCGATGGACCGGGGCTAACCGCCGGACCGCTCCGGCGCGACCTTGACGATGCCCAGGCCGAGCGCTTGGCAGGGCTGCTTCGCGCCCACACGATCAGCCTGTGGGAACCACATCGACGCGGTGCGCTCGACCACGTGTCATGGCAGTGGCCGGCGGAGCCGATGGCCGATGGCGGCGCGTCGTTTTTCACTGAACGGTTCCTCTGCGAACCGCTCTGGAAGCGCCTGTTTGCGAGGGGAGCATGAGTGCCGTCGTCGCTCTCCTTGCGACCGCGCTGGCGGTGCTGGCCGTCATCTACATGCGGCGGCCGCTGTTCCGCGCCGTAACCGTATCGGTCGCCCGCTTTCTGGTCGATTTTCCGGAGCCGACCACAGCGCACCGACGCTGGTCACCCGCGATACCGCTGCGGTCCCTGTCCTTCTGGCTGCAGCTTGCGGTTCTGTCTCTGCTGATGGCTGCCGTCGTGATGGAGGCGTCGCGGCTGACTGGGCTTGGGCGTGCAAGGCTGGGTGTCTGGATTCTGGTCGACACCTCCTACAGCATGACGACGAGGCAGAGCGGGGGCACCCGCTTCGATCTGGCCCGGGCGGCGGCGGAGCGCGCGATCGAGCGCGCCGGCAGCCAGGTGGATGCGGAGGCTCCCTGCTTTCGGCTGTCGTCCTTCGACCTGCGCCGGCTCGAACGGCTGGGCAACGGGTCTGCGGATGCGGCGCGCTCGGCGCTCGGCGACTTGGCGCCGCAGGCGATGGGGACCGACTTGTCGGCGGCGATGGGCGCACTGTCCGCGCCGGCGCCCGAAGGGTGCCCGATCACCCATGTCGTGGTGGTGACCGACCGGCCCGTCCCCGCGATCCCGGGGGACACCGACCGCTCCTTGGTGTGGATTGATATCAGCAGTCCCGTGGACAACATCGGCATTGCCGGAGTGGATGTGCAACGCGACGCCTTCACCGGCGCCGTGCGGGAAGTGGCGGCGTCGATCGCCGCCTGGGGCACCCGGCCGGCGGACGCACGCGCGGTGATATTCGGACCCGACGGCCGCAAGCTGCAAGAACATCTGGCCGACTGGTCGCAATACGGTCCGTGGCGTGTTCCCTTCGAGCCGAAGGGTCCCGGCGTCTACCGCATCGAGCTGTCGCCCCCGGGAGCCTATGACGGAGACGACATCGCCGAGCTGGAGGTGAATGCCGGGAGCGGTTTGCGCGTCGACTGGCGGGTTGCAGACCGGCGGTTCGCCGACCGTCTGGGATGGGCGTCCGATGCCGGCCAGCCGATGCTGAAGGTGGTGGGCGATCCAGCCCAGGCTGGACCGGAGCCGACGCTGATCGTCGGCCCTGGCTATCGCGGCGGCTCGTCGCCAGTGGAACTGTTCGCTGACCGCCATCCGATCCTATCCGGTGTCAACTTCGACGTATTGGACGGTGCGGGTATGCCGGGAGCCCGTCTCCCCGCGGGATTCCATGTCGTCGCCGCCGATGCGGGGCGGCGCGTCTGGATTGCGGTGCGGGAAACGCCGCGGGCCGCTTATATTCCGGGATTGCCGTCGATGAAGGATACGCCGCTCGACAATGCGGCGACCCTCCTGTTCTTCAACGCCGTCCGCTGGCTTCTGGCCGAGCAGCCGGCCGCCATACCGGTGCGGTGGCGCTCGGCTGCCGGCGCCGCGATTGAAGCTCCGCTGGACGAAGGCGACACCGCGGGCGACCCGCGGTCCCATGGAAGCCTCGACGATCTAGTCCCCCGGCCGGCCGGCGAGGCGCCGACGCCGATCTGGCCCTATCTGATCGCGGTCGGCGCGGCGATCTTCGCGGTGGAGCGGGGCCATGCCGCTGTCCGTTGGAGGCACGTGTGACCTGCCTCGTTCCCAACCTCCTGTGGACGGCGTCCCTCGGTTGCGACGATGGCGCCTGGCCGGCCATCGCCGTGATCGTCTGCGTCATTGCCGCGGTGCTGGCTTCGCTTTGGCAGTCCCTGGCGGCGTGGCGTGGCGGACGCAGCCGCCGGGTCGTCGTCGGGCTTCCCCTGCTCGTGGGATTGGCCGGCTGGTGCCTGGCGATCGCCGCCACCGGTCTGTGGAGGACCGGAGGGAGCGGGCACGAGGGCCGTCACTTGGCGGTGGTGGTCGACGTGTCGGGCAGCGCGCGCCGAACACCGGACCAACTGTCCAACGGCCTGTTCAAGACGTCCGACCGCCTTGGCGAGGCAGTACGCAACGGCCATGCCGCGGATACGGCGGGGATCCTGCTGGTGGCCGACGGGGTGGCGGAGGCGCGCCGTCGGCTTCCCCTCTCCAGCCTGGCCGGCGTGCTTCCTGGCCTTGCCTACGAAGCAGGACCGGGCGAGGGCCAGAGCTATCTCGCCGCGGGAATCCGCGCGGCCGTCCGGCAGGTGCAGGATGCCGGAAACGGCTCCGTTCTGCTGGTTTCCGACGGATTGGAGACGCGCGGCGATGCCGCCGCCGCCGCGCGGGAAGCCGGTCGGCTGGGGATACCGGTTCATGTCATCCCCACCACCAGCCCGGCGCCGGGCATCGGGCTGGTGGCGAGCCATCTGCCTCCCCGCGTCGCGGCGGGATCCAGGACACAGCTGCGGATGGTGATCGCCAATCCGCTGCCCCGCTCGGCGAGTTTCCGCCTGAGCGCCCGCCTCAACGGCGAGGGCGTGCCGACGGAAACCACCGCCAGTATCCCGGCCGGCAGCACCGGCGCCGCCTCCCAGCCGCTGGAGTTCACCGGGCGCGGGCTGCAGTTCGTCGACGTGGAGCTGACCCCGGCCGATGGCGGTCCTTCGCAACGCCGCCGCCTCTATACCCAGGTGGATGCGCCGACGCGGATCGGTGCGCTGGGACCCGCCGGCTGGCTTTCCGGACTGCCGGCGGGGTCCTACCAAGTGGAGCATCTGACCGAGGGGGCGCCGTTCGACGTCGGCGACCTGGATGCCGTGGTGGTGGACGGCGTACCGGCCGACCGGCTTGCACCCGGACAGGCGGAGCGCATTGCGGAGGCGGTGCGGGAGAAAGGACTCGGCTTCCTTCTGGTCAACGGTCCCCATCGCGGCCGCAGCGAGGATCCGACGATCCTGATGGGGTATGAGGCGACGGCGCTAGACCCGCTGCTGCCGGTCACCAGCAAGCCGCGCGACGAGATGGTCGACCCCCCCGGACGGCAGGTGGTCATCATGATCGATACCTCCGGTTCGATGTGCGGTGGGCGTCTGACACTCGCCCAACAGGTGGCCGGCCGCATCGTCGAGCAGTTGCGACCGCGCGACACGCTGACGATCACCGCCTTCGCAAGCGGCTTCACCGACGTCCTGCCGGCCACGCCACTCGGCGTCGGAGGCAAGAGCCGTGCGCTCACCGCGATCGGGTCGCTGTCCTGTGGTGGCGGTACCGATCCCAACGCCGCCCTGCAGCGCCTGAGCGGCAGGGATGGCCGGCAATGCGGACTGTTCTTCGTCAGCGACGGCGAATTCGACCTGCGGATCCGGCAGCCGGGCTGCATGACCACGGTCTTCGCCATCGACCAGTCGGCGGGTTCGGTCAATCGCGACATTTTCCAGATGGGAGAAGTGCATTTCGTCAAAGGCAGCGGCGATGCCGCCGGCTTGCGCCTCGGCTTCTTCAACCCGGAAAAGCGAACCAAGACCTTCGAACCCGGTCGTTATCGCCCGGACATCCTGATCCCCCAGGCCGGGCTGTTGCCCGATCCCCCGGACGAATTGGAAGGCAATGCCGTCGCCTTTCCGCGCGAGCGGATCGAACTGGCCGCAACCCGCCCTTTTCCGGTCGATCCAGTGCTGGGATTCCTCGACAGCGGCGCGGGAACGACGGGGACCTTCACCACCGAGGTGCCGGGAAGCTGGGCCACCGGCCGCGGGGCGCGGGCGGTCGAGGCGTGGATGGAGCGTCTGGTCGCATGGCCGCAGCGGGACCGTTACGTGTTCGACCTGACCGAAGAGGGTGGGGTGCCGACCCTTCTGGTTTCGCTTGTGGTGACCAACGGCCGGGTTCCGCTGGTCGCCCACCTCTCCGCCAGCCTGAGAGGCGGCGGCTTCGGCGACGTGCCGCTGCGCAGCGACAACGATCCGACGACGTGGGGGCGCTTCCGCCTTCGGCTCCCCGATCAGCCGCCCGTCGCGGCCGGAACGCTGGTGCTGCGCGAGAGCGGCGCCGGCGCGTTGCCTCGCGAGCAACGCATACCTATCCGCTTGGGCAACACTGGACGGCGGGTCGCGGCCTCCGGGGCCGAGCAGTGGAGCTTCGGCCTGAACGCGGCCCTGCTGCGGATGGTGGCATCCGCCAGCGGCGGCATGTTCGATCCACCCGCCGCCCTGCTTGCCAGTGCAGCGCCTCGCCCGCCGTTGACCGTTCCGTTGTGGCCGTGGCTGCTGGCGGTCGCGGCGTTCCTTTACCTGTCCGCGATCGCCCTGTGGAGGTGGTGCCGGTGACTGACGACGCCGTGTTGATCGATTCCCGCCCGGCCACGCCCTCGGCATCGCCGGAACCCCTGCCTCCGGTCGGGCGGTCCTCTCTCCCTGTCCGGGGGCTGCCCGACCGGGACACGCCCCTGATGCCGGCGGCAGTCGGATTGCGCGCGCCGGTGCTGGCAGTCCTGGACCGTGTGCTCGGCCAGCCGGCCCCGTCCCTGTTGCCCCAGCTCCCGGCGGAACTCGACAGACTGACGATCCCGCCCTCCATTCCGGAGAAGCGGCTGCGTCAGTCCTGGACGCAGCTGATCGCCCGGCTGCGTTTCGTTGAGAAGCCCGACGGCGAGCCGGCGCAGCGTCTCGTCGCGCATGCCGCCATGCAGCGGAAACCGGACAAGAAAGCGGTGACTGGCGCCTACATGCCGATCGAGAGCTGGTCCCTGCTGGGCAGTCTGGCCTGGGACGATCTTGCCTTCCGGCATACGGTGGCCAGCCGGATCCTGGCCTGGCTGCGGGAAGGGTATCTGATGCGTCCCGGAGCGCTGCCTGTCCTGGCGCCCGAAACCTGCTGGATCCTCCTGGCGGCGGCTGCCGGCGACGGGCGTCTGCGCTGGTGGATGCGGGGGGCAAGACGGCGCTCGGCCGTCAGGATGGAGGTCACGCGCCATCTGGCCTCTCTCATGGCGCTGCGGACCCCCGGTTGGGCGGGATTCTGGGACCAGTGGGTGTTGTTGCGCCTGCTCGACGCCGATCCCGGCCTGCCCGGACGCCTCTGGCCGGAGTTGGCGGCATCCCTGTCCCCGCTGCCGCTGGCCGGCGGTGCCGACTGCGCCAATCCGCTCGTTCGTGCGGATTGGCTCGCCGAACAACCCGACTGGCTTCCTGTACCCTCCCGAAACTCCCTCTGATCCATCGGCGGCGACATGCTCGATCCCATTGTCCTGAGTTCCCTCGTCAAGGCGCACGAGAAGACCCTGAAGGGTCTTCTGCACGTCGAAAAGGTGCTGAATTCGCGCTTCATCGGCATGGAGACCCATGTGCGGGCCTTGACCCTGGCCGTCGCGTGCGGCGAGCCGCTTCTGCTGGTCGGACCGCCTGGCACCGCGAAGTCGCGGCTGATACGGGCCTTCTGCGGCACCATCGGCATCTTTGACGAAGACGACATTGCGAAGCGGAACGACGGCTATTTCGAATATCTGCTGACGCCCTTCACCGAACCTGGGGAATTGTTCGGGCACTACGACATCTCGGCGCTTCAAGGTGGCAAAGGCATGGTCCGCCTGGAGAAGGGGATGATGCAGAACGCCAAGGTCGTCTTCCTGGACGAGGTGTTTAATGCTTCCAGCGCCATCCTGAACTCGGTCCTGTCCTTCATGAACGAGCGGCTGTTCCACGACCGGGGCGAAATCCGCCGGGTGCAGATGCGCTGCATGTTCGCGGCCACCAACGACGTGCCGCGCGGCGGCGAGCTGCGGGCGGTCTATGATCGTTTCGTGTTGCGCAGCTGGGTGGATAACGTTCAGGGCACGCGGGAGGACATCGGTGCGTTGATCCAGCGCGGATGGCAGGAAACCTATGGCCGCCATACGCACGAGAACCTTTCCTCGCTGCTGGACGACGTCAAGGCGTTGGGTGACGGGATCCGCGGAGCGACGAAGAGCGGAACGGAAAGCCGCGCCGATAGCACTGCGCTGTTCGGCAATCTTGCCCATCTGGTCAAGACCGCACGCCAGTACAACGCCAGTGCGGTGTCCAACCGCCGCCTGGTGAAGCTCAGCTACATCATGACGGTTCATCGCATGCTGCGTGCCGTCCAGGAGGAAACGGCCGCGGGCAAGCCGCTGACCATCGGCCGTCCAGAACTGGCGCTGTTCTGGAAGCACTTCCTGGATAGCCTCGATCCGATGGTGGTGCAAAAGCTCGAAAAGCTGCCTTTCCCGATGGAGTGATGCCGGTGCAGGTGACCATCCTCGCCCCGCAGGTCTGGCAGCCCGCGGTCGACGTCGCGGCGGCGGACCTGTCGGACCCGGCGGCATCGCTGATGCGCGCTGCGATTCGATACCTCCATGACCGCCATGTCGGCATCGCTCCGCGTCCTGCGGCGCGTCTGGCCTTAACGCTGCTGCGCGATGGGCGTTCGACATCAAGGACGCTCCGCGCGCGCCGGGAGCTGGCGGCGGACTGGACCGGCGTCGTGGAAAGGCTGGCGGCTTCGGTGCTTCCCGAGGTGTCGGGCGGCGAAGGGCGCGGGGCCGGCGGGCAGCGGCGGGAGCGGTCCCCTGCGACAGTACAGCCGTCGTCCATCCCCTTCGCCATCCTCGACCGGATTGTCCTGCCGCTCGTGGCGGCGGCGCAGCGCCGGACCGGCCGTTGCTGCCTGTTCGGCGCCGCCGGGCACGCGGTTCCGTCAGCGGGGGCAAGGTACCTTGACGATTACGACTCCGAACAGGATGCCGCAATCGGGGCAGTGTGTGCCGCAATTTCCGTCGATCCGCCTCGGCTGTTCTGGGCGCACCGCGGTGTTGACATGGCAGCTCTATCGCGCGGATCGGCCGGAAATGGCGGCTCTTTTCCACTTCCCGACGCAGATCCGGAGACGGTTGCCTTGCTGATGCGCCTGGAACCCGTGCTCGGCACCATGGTACGGCGGCCGGTGCAGAGCCGCAGGCCTCAGCGCGCCGCCCTCCAGGCTAGCGGCGTGCGGCCGCGCGAAGGCGGCGTAGCCGGCATCCGCACGACGCGGTCCATCGACGACATCGACGATATGCTCGTCAGCGAATTCACCAATCACCCGCTGATCCTGCTCGACCGGCTGGTCAACAGCGGCTTCATGGTGCGTCATCGTCCGCCGCGCCGACAGAACCGGCGCGACGTCCTGCTGGTCGGAGCGATGCCCGGCGGCTCGCGCGGCGCGGCCGGGCGGCTGGCAAAGGTGAGCTGGATCGACGCAATGGCCCGCTTGGCTCCGCTTCTGCAGGATGCCGGCCTGTTCAACAGCGACTTTGCTTGGCTGGACGGCGACCGGTTGGGCGGATTGTCCTCCGGCTTTTCCGGATTGCCGCAGGGGCTGCCGCTCCCCGGTGACGGCGTCAACCTGTCGGCGGCCGACCGGATGCGGTTCGTTTGGGCGCTCGACTGGCTGCCTGAACTACTCGACCGGCGTCGGACCTACCCGTCCAGCGTGGAGGCATCGGGTGTCGATCCACAGGACGGGACGCACCGGAGCGCCACCGAACTCAGCAGTGCGGCCGGCCGCTGGGTGGCTGGCGCGCTCGCGCATACCATGGAACGGGCGCATTCCACCGCCGGCGGGGAGAGCCGTGCGCTTGAGGTGAACGATTATGGCGTCGTCCACGTCATTGTCATGCTGCCCCGTCCGGCCGCAGGGCTGGAAGACGGCGAGGTGCGGTCCGCCGTCTTTGCCGCCGTCAACTCCTTGCGCCTGGAGGTCGGGCGGCGGCAAACCGCGAGCGTCCTCTGGCTTCCCGGGCGCATCGGGGACATCGACCACTGGACGATGGCGTTCGGGGAGGGACCGTCCCGGCGGGTCGCAGATTTCCTTGCTCCACCGCCCGCGGCCACGCCGGAAACGGCCGATGCGGCCGACCCCCACCGGATCGCGGGTGGCCTTATCGGCCTGTGGCTCACTCATCTTCAGGAGGCCATCCTTGGTGGCTGAGCGCTGTTTTCTGATGCCTGTCATGACTGCGACCGAAGCGTTGCAGGTCTTGGCGTCTCTCGTCGGATCGGCGGAGGCGGCGCGTGCCGCACGGCTGCGCGTCCGGCCCGAAGCCGGCGGGTATGCCCGGATCCTGATCCCGGACCCCTACGTGAAGACCGGCACGGAGGCCCGGCGGAAACAGCGCGAGGCGCTATTCCAGGCATTGACCGAGTCCGTAAGGAAGGTCCTGGGCGGTGGCGATGCCGACGAGGAGGCGCACCTCGACCCCGACGGGCGCGGCATCATGGATGCATTCGAAGCAGCGCCCTGGCTGCTGCTGGTCAGCGGTTGGCGCCGTGGCGGCGATGCCGCCGAACCGATACCCGGCGAAGCGCTCGTTCTGCTTCGATCCGGCGACGAGGACGCCGCCTGGGCAGTGTTCGATCAGTTGAACGTCCACGCCACCGCCGTGCGCGTCGCCGCGGCCGAGCCGGTAGGCGGCAGTGGCGGCCGCAGACTCTACCTCTTCCATCTGCGCGATGACGAAGCCCGGATTTCTTCCTTCCAGGGCCTGCGGAGCAGCGGCCTGCTGGAACCGGACGCGGTGTTGGACGGGTTTTCGGCCGATGGGCGGAGCCTGTTCCTTCCGGGTGGGACGGCGCCGGATGCCCAAGCGCTCCGGCCGTTCCTCAAAATTTGCACGGTCCTGACCGATCTGGCCGCGCGCAACGAGCGTGGACCGGTGCTCGCGCTCACCGCTGCAACGGAGGGCGCGGAGCACCGGGTTGACCTCTACCCCTTAAATCGGTTGAGCTACCGCGATAAGACGGCGCTCTGGCCGGTTGCTGGAGGCGATTCAGAAACCGGGCCGATGAACGTCCTGCGGGTTCATGACCTTGCTAACTCCGACCGCATGGTCGACGCATTGGCGGAGCGGATACGGGCTGCGGAACCCCTGGTCGGCTATGAGCTGGAACTGCGGACCGACTATCCCGGGCCGGGGACGGAGATCGACCTGCTGCGCGTGCAGGAAAGGATCGCCTACTATTCGGAACTTGCCGCCTATCTGGGCGGACTTACCCATCCGCAGCCGCTGCTGATGCGGTTCGCCGACCGCGATCTTCCGGCGTTGGCCGATGCCCTCAGGCGCTTCACGCTCAAGGACATCGACGACGGGCGCGTCCGTTATGCTTTCCAGGCTACGGGTGCGGACGACGGCGTTCATTACCTGCTGGTGGCGCCGGAAGAAACCGCACCTTCCTCGCCGCTGCCGGAGGAATTTTGGCAGGATAGGTTGGGCGCCCAGCCGATGCTGTTCCGGGTCGATCCGTTCTTCGCCCGCTTCTACGATTCGGCACGGCCACGCAGCCTGGTGTTCGTTCCCGAACGCGCCGCGCTGTTCCCGCCCCTGCACAGCTGGGACCAGGCGGACATCGATGGTTACCTGCGCAGCACACTGTCCGGCTGGTTCCATGGCAGGCATGGCGCCCAGGCGATTCCCGCCGAACCCTTCTATCTGTTCCGGCACGACGGGCAGGGCATGGTCGTCGTCGAAATTCTGGATTCCGCGGCCTTTGTTCCCATCCGCCAGCGCATCGGATGGCTGAACCGCAATCTTGAGCTTCGCCACCGTCTGGAAGTCGAGAGCCTCGTGGTCGAGCTTGCGGACAAGGCCGGCCGCGCCGCATTGGCCGACCGCGTCGTTGTTGACGAGAAGGTGGCCGTCGGGGCATTCAACGCCGCCGCGCAGCGGGCCGAACGGCATGTCGGCGGCCAATTGGAGGAGCTTCTGGACCTGCTGGCGGAAGAAGCGGGGGAAGCTGCATCGAGAGCACTGGCCGCTTCCGAAACGCTGGAGCGCCTTTATGAGGATCTCGACGTTATCGACGCCGCAGTGGCTGAGTTGACCAAGCGCACACGATCGGTCGAAACCGCCCTGGACGGGTTGAACCGAGAACGCAAGGGCTTCGTCGAAAAGCGCGAGCAGTACCAGAAGGATGTGGTGGACGTCATCGCCAGCGCCGACACCACGCTCGCCTCGTTGGAGGAGTCGGTGACCCGCCGGATCGGGCATCTCAAGGATACCTACCGCCGGCTGCGCGCCATGCTCGACGACGGGAGGAGCGGCCTGTGAGCGACCTCTTGGGGCAGGAGTTCCGTTCGGCAGCCGAGCGTCACGACGAGATCCTGCGGACCGCCGACGAACAGGTGGCCGCGGGCGGTGCGCGGGCAGGCCGACTGCGCGCCGATGGCCTGCGGGTGAGCGAGGAATTGATCGGCGACATCGGGCATTGGACCGGCCGCCTACGCTTCCACCGGCAGCGGTTGGCCGAGCTTCGTGACCAACTCGACGCTGAGCGCGTCGCAGTTCACCGCGTCGCGCGTCGCGTGCTGTGGGGATGGTCGGCCATCTGGCTGAGGGTAAACATCGTCGCCCTGTGGATCCGCCTGCACATCGTGGCGATCCTTATCGTGGCAATGCTGATGGGAGTGGGAACCCTGGTGGCCGTCTATTGGGATGTCATCGTCGCGGCGTACCGTGCACTGACGGGGGCGTTCGGCAGTGGGATCGCCGCCGGCGGAAAGGCGAAGCCATGACCGACCTGTCCGCCCGCCCGCCATCCTCCTACTCGCGGTACCTACGCCCGCTGCTGCCGGCGAGGGATCCTGATTTGGCCGGCCGACTGGCCCGGCGTTGGAGTCTGGCCGCGCTGCTTGCGGGAACGGTGGGGCTGCTGGCATATGGCACCCGCGCCCGCTGGTTCGATCCCGATGGTCCGGGTCGTGCCGCATACTGGTTGCACGACCGGCTCTATCTGTCGGCGAAGGGCTACCTATGGTCCGCATGGTTTCCGGACTCGACCGTGCCCTGGACGGTCGCCGCCTTGTTGTCGGCGATCGGGCTTGCCGGCTGGCTTTCCGGCCGTCCGCTGCTGCGCGCACTTCACGATGTCCTGACCCGGCGGACACTGGCGCATCCCGTCGGTCGTCCCCTGCTCGACCGTTGGCACGCGCTCACGGTGCGCGGCGCCCTGCGTGCATGCCATCTCGAACTGGTTGCCGAACAGATGCGGGCCGATCTGCTCGACGCGATGGATGCCGGTCCCGAGGGGCCGCGCCGGGACGGGCTGTCCGACGAGTTGTGCGCCGAGCGGCTATCCGCAATCGTCATGCTCTCGTCGAGTTGGCGGCTTCGGTCCGACGGTGGAGAGGCCACCCGATTGGCTGTCGCAGCCGACCTGCTGGAAGCCCTCCTGCGGATCGCGCATGGGGTGGATGGAACGCGCCCCGGCGCCATTGACCCAGCACTCGACCACTTGTCCGCCCTGCTCGAACCTGTTCTATCCGATCTGGCGTCGGTTCCCGCCGGCGACCCCTTCGCTCCCGCCGCGCTGGCCGCGGACGCGATCGTCCTGGTGCGGGCATCGACGATGCGCCGCGCATCCGGACGTCTCGCCGATCCGGTCACACTGCGGCCCATTGCCGCCAGTGTTATGGAGCGCTGCAACCGCTTGAACGCCATCCGTTTTGCAGTCGAGCGCGGCTTGGGTGGGCATGGAAGGGAGGTCGCGGTCCCCAGCGCCGCTGCCCCGGCTTGCGGACGCCTGGCATTGCTGATTGCTTTTGCCATGGCCGGGGAGTCGGCGGAGTTCGAGCTTGCCAACTCCACCCTCGACAGCATGTCCAGTTTGGATTTCGCGCGCAACGTCGGCTTGCCGGCACCTGTATCCGCCTTTGCCGATATGTGGCTGGCCGAAGCACCTGATCTGCCGCACTGGCGGATCGCCGCGCGGCTGGCCCAGGCCGAACCATGGACCGGATTTGGCTGCGCGGACCTGACTTTCCCCGCCGATCTGACTCACTTGACCGAACCGATGCATCGCCTCGTCTGGATTGCGGGCGCACCGGAGACCAGCGAATGACCGACCGCCCTTTCCTGTCGACCTTCCACGCGTGGCGACGCTCACGCCGGCAGCAGTCCATAGCCGATGCACGCCGCTTGCCGCTGAAGGGTCGTGCCGATGCGGTGTTTCTGGGATTATCGGCCCTGCTGGTGGGCAGCTTGGCGGTCGGCGCCTATGGCGCGATGGAGTTGGCCCGTGGTCTCGGTTGGTTCGATCCACCGGTAGCTGCGCCGGTCCGCGACGAGCGGATCTTGGACAACCTGCGCCGCAACCTGCCGGAACAGAAGCTTCTTGCTGCAGCATGGGATTCCGATGAGAAGGTGTTAACGATCAGCCAGTCCGGCGGCGCAGTGCATCGCCTGGAGGCTAGTACCGGGCTGTGGTCGCGGGAACGGCCCGTTGACGATGTTCCGGCTCTTCGCAGCGATCTGGTCCAACTCCGGGCAGGCTGCGGTGGCGACCAAACCGCGCGTCACGACTGCGCCGACTCCGCGCCGCTGTGGGGACTTGGCGAACATGGCTCATTGGTCCGCCGCTTGGAGGGGCGCTGGCGCAGTCTGATCGGGGATAGCACCTTCGTCGGGCGCGACGGCAAGCAGGTGGAAGGTGATGCGCTGATCACCGCAGCGCTGTCGAAGGACGGAAACTGGCTCTTCCTTGGCACCAAGCAGCAAGGCGGTGGACTCTACAGCTTGAAGGACCGGAACTGGGTCGCTCTCGGGACGGCACAGGATGCGCTGCCGCGTGGACGGATCGAACACGCGGTCTGGTGGCGCGACCGATTTGCGGTCGGCGGTCCGGAAGGGCTGGCCCTGCTCTCGCCGGACGAAAAGGCGCCGGCTGCCGAGCGGTTGCCCGGGGTGGCGGCGGTCGCAGACCTGCTGGTCGATGACCAGGAACGCCTGCTCGCCTTGGAGAAGCGTCCCTGCGACGTCGGAGGCGACGGCTGCCTGAGGCTGTCGGCGCTAAAGCGGCCGGGAGGCAGCCCCGAATTTTTGATGGACGAACGCAACCACTATCCCGAACTGGACGCAGCCGCACTGTTCTTCGCCGACCTCCAGGGCAAGACGTTGGTCGTGCTGGGGCAGAAAGGGGTGTTCGCGTACGATTCCGACATGCGCAACTGGACCCGACTGGACGATCGGCCAGTCCTGACGGCGGTGCGGGAAAACGCCGTCGTGCTGTACGGCTATAGTGGCGGCGCGGCGGCCATCTCGCATGGCGTAGTGGGATCACGCTGGGAGCTGCCGGGGAAACAGGTCGCGCAGATCCTTGGGCTTGACCGGTCGCCCGCCGCGCTGACCGAGGATGGCGACGTCTATTCGCTACCGCCGGACGGGAATCCCGCCCCGCTGTTCCTGCGCGGTGGCACCGCGACCGATCCCCGGCGGTTCACGGAAGCGTTCGCGGCCGGGGAGCATGTGCTTCTCACCGGTTCGGGCAAGGCGCTGCTCCATGACGTGCGCCGGCGCAGCTATGCCGACATTGATCCTTCATCGCTACCATCCTGGCTGACAGACGCCAGGGTCCGGAAGGTCGTGTCGGGGGCTCACCTCTACGGACTCATTGCGCAGGGAAACGGTGTTACCGGCTCGGCTATCGACCTGTCCGCCATCGGAGGTCCAGGCGGTGCGGCCGGCGTCAACGTGCTTGGCGCAACGCCGCCCGTTCCGGGACCCTTACGGCAGGCACGCCCCTGGGCGCACAACGGTCTGGCGGCCATCGACGCCAATGGCAGCCTGCATCGCCTGGGTATCGGTGGCGACGAGGCGCTCACCGGTGCCTCACAGCCCTCGCTCGACCGCACCAAGCTGCGTGACATCGCCACAGTCGGTAACGAAACGGTCATCGCCGCTGCCACAGGCATTCGCTCCTACGACCACGGTAAAAGGGAGTGGGGAAATTGGGCAGCCACGAACCTGGACGGGGGAGACATCCGGAACATCGCGGTCGACGGCCAGCGCATCCTCCTGCATACGGGGGGCGACCGGCTTGGTCTTCCCGACGGGCGCGTGCTGATCGGCGAGAGCCGGGTAACGTTGAAAGCCGCAGCGCTCAGCGACGCGATGCGGAGCGCCAACCTGCTCTATCTCGCGGGGCAGGGCAGTGTGGAGCAATACGATCTTGCCGCTCGAAGCGTCACCAAGCGCTGGAATCCGCCGGGCGATGCCGCCATCGGCATTGTCGACCTGCTGGGCGGCGAACCGATCACGCTGTCCGAGGGGCGCCTTGCGCTGGGTGACACGCTTCTGGGCGGCAACGACGGGCGTGTCCTGTCGGTATCGGCCGACCCCGCCAGAATTCTGACTGTCCGGGAGCAGAACGGCACACGCCACTTGCGAATCCACGACGGCTCCGCACCGCGCAATCAGAATTCGGATCAGTGCCTGTTCCGAACGTCCACGGCGGGCGGGCGGGCGCGCCAGTTCCTCGATGCAAGACCGCTCGGCAACGGATGGATGCTTGTCCTGACGGATGACGGGCTGCGCCTCTACAGCGAGACCGCGCGCAGCTGGTACCCCGTACGCGGACTGTCGAAGCCTGTGACCGGCCTGCATCGTGTCGGTGCTCATGTGGCGCTGGTCGCCGGGCAGTCTCCCGCATATGTGCAGTTCGTCGCCCTGTCCGAGATCACTCGTCCGGGTAGCTGCGCGGCCGACCCGGTTGCGCTGCCTGACCGCTGGATCGAGGCCCATAGCATCAGCATCGACGAGGCCGGCGGCACGGCGTCTTGGCTTGCGGGCGACGGTTCTGTACAGGTCTGGAACGGCGGCAAGGTTCAGGCAGTACTGGCCTCCACCGCCATGGCCCCGCAGACCGACAAGGCCTTGCGCGTGTTCCCGGTCGGGAATGGGGCCGATTCCAAATTGGCTTTCGGCATGCCGGATGGCTTGGTTCTGTACCGGCTTTCCAATCATGGATGGTCGCGCGTGCAGTTGAACGCGGTGGACATGACGTTGCGTGGCCTCGTTGATGTCAATCTGGAGCCGGATGGCACCGGTCAGGCCGTCACGGCGAGGCTGGAGGATGGCAGGACGTTCGTCGGCCACTGGGACGGCGCGGCGGAGTCCGTCCGGATGGCGGATGTCCGTCCCCCCAATGCGCCGCCTTTCGTTCAGCACGGTTCCGCCATCGTCGATGTCGTTCATGACGCAGGTTATTGGACGTTTCTGCTCGACGACCGGCTGAAGCGTTTCGATCCGGCAAAGCGGCGGTTTACGCCGGACATCGAGTTCTCCTCGGCGGATCGGTCGCGGAAGCTGGTCAAGCGGGATGGCCGTCTGGTGGTGGAGGAGGCGGGGGGCCGGGTTTGGCTGGTCGCCCGTGGTCCGCTTCCGACGGACGGACCTGCCGTGATTGCTGCCGATACCCTTTTCGACCGCGTCGTACCTGTTCAGGGTGAATCCACTCTGCTTGCCGAAGACGGCCGGACCGTACGCCTGAAGCCAGACGGGGCGGTGCAGATTTGCAAGGCCGCCGATGTTTGTGAAGAGGCGGTTCCGCCCGCACCATTGCTGGATCCTGCGACCGTCACCTCTGCCTATGAAGTGGGCAGGTTGCTGTTGATCGAGTCCACGCAGGGGCGGCGCCTCTATGACCGCGATCTGCGCCGCGAACGTCCGCCATCGCCCGAACTGGCCAGCCTGGGGCCGGTTGAGGAAGCGTTGTTGGAAACGGGAAGCCTATGGTTGCGTGATGTGAACGGCACCGTTGCCACGCTCACCGCCGACGGTGTCGCGCGCAAACAGGCATCCGGCGTCACGGCGCTGGTGCGTGACCGAAGCCAACGCCTTTGGCTGAAAGGGCCGTCCCTGATGGCCGATGCGAAAGGTCTTCAACCCATCAAAGCGGCTTTTGGACTTGGCAAGGGGATCGCGGCGCTCGCGCCGACGCTTGTCCCCGGCGGCTATCCGGCTTTGCTTGGCAGCGACCGCCGCCCGCGCCTGGTCAATGCCCGTGGTGTCGAAATCGGCGCCCCTCTGGCTCCAGACGTGGATGCCGATGCGGTAACCGCGGTATTCCCGACGTCGCGTCCCGATGTTTGGTGGGTGCAGTCTGGGCAGTCGCTGATCCGTCTGATTACCAAATCCTGCACGCCGCCCCAGGCGGCGCCATCCGGCTCTCAGCAGACGGATGCCAAGTTGCCCGGCGACCAGCAGGCTCCCACCGCCGCAGCGTCGGCCACGGCGTCTGCTGTGGCACCGGTGGGGGTGCCGTCGGTGGACTGCCTTGTCGTTGAACTGACGCTTCCACTACCGGGGAGCGGCGCGGTGGCGTCCATCGAGGACGGGTTGCCGTCGCGCCTTACCGTCGCGCTTGTCGACGGCGGCACGCTGGAAAGCCGCTTGTCGGACACCGGACTGGAGCCGCCGACGGCACGAAAGGCTCCCTCAGGAATGAGTCCGCGGTCCCGTCCCGACGACGGAGCCGATACTTGGCGGCGGTGGAGCAGTCGCGTCGCTGCCCGTCCCGACGGCGGGCTTGCGCTCGACCCAGTTCAGGCGTTCGAGTTCGAAGGCGACCGCCTGCGTCTCAAAATGCCGGGGGAGGGGGTGCGGATAGCTCCAGTCGTGAGGCGACAGCCGGAAGCGGTGCCGGCGCTCGACCAGGGATGGCTGAAGTGGGACCGTCAGGCGAGTCGCTTCGTGGTTCGCGGGCCGACGGGCCTGAACACGCTTGCACCGGATGAGTTCGTGCGCGATGGGCGCTTTATATTCGCCGATCCCGGAGCCGCGGTGGCGGTGACCGCCGGAGAGGTGCGGATTGCCAACCGCTTTGGTATTTGGAGCTTCCCAAGTCCGGCAGCAGACCTCGGCAGTTCCAACATCCTCTTCGTTCCTAAGGACCTGCCTCGTCCGGTTGCTGCGGCCCGCGGCCATTTCCTCTTCGAATCCGGCAGCATTCCGTTTGCAGGCGGTGCGATCACGGCTGATGACGATCACCATACCCGAGCCATAGGCGATGCAGTTTGGACTGAACGGCTGCGGCGGCCTTCCGTCACGGTCGAGATGCGTGTGGCCGGACGAATGCTGGGCGCGGGCGGAAACGGGTTCGCTTGGGACCGTCGGCGGGCCGTGGCGTTAGCCGACGGTGGGGTGCAGGTGCAGACTGACATCGGCGTCCTTCGAGCCGACCGTCTTGCCGATGCCGACCCGGGGCCATCCGGCCAGTTGCCGGTCGCAGGGATCGTCATGGGCCGGGACGGCGGCGACCTGTTCCTTGTGGACGGGGACCGGTGGCAGCGCCGGAGCGCCGCCCGGTGGCGGCAGAGCAACGCCGACGAGGTGATGTCGCGCGACTTGCCGCCTGGCCAGGGCTGGCGCTGGCACATCACTCCGCGTGGCGTGGCAATAGATGGCGTGACCCTCGCCACCTCAGTTCCCAACATCGGATTCGCCGACGACCAGGTGCGTGCGGCCGCCACGGATGGCGACCGGTTGATCGTCGTCGATGCATTGGGCTTGCAGGTAGGCGCCCCGGCCGACATCGTCGGGCGGCGCGCGCGACGCATCAGTCGAGATGCGGACGTCGACAGCCTGCTGGCGATGCGGCCAAAGCCGACCGTCCGGATGATCGCGGCCCGTGGCCGCGATGGCGCAAGTCGGTGGGATCCAGCCAGCGAACGGTTCATTCCGCTCGCTAACGCGGACAACCCGTTCCTGAACCGGGAGTTGATCGATCACCGCCGCTTGCGCATGGCTTTCTACGACGGGCGGGTGAGCGTGGAACTGCTGCTGGATGCACCGTCCGGCGGCAGTGGCTGGGTGCCGATCACAATGGAAGATGGGTTTCCCTTTGATCGTGTCACCGGCGTTCACATTCAAAACGGCCGCCTATTCGTTGGAACGGGCGCGGGCCTGGAGGAACATGGCGACACTGACAGCACCGGCTTCGACACCATCCTGCGGCTTGTTGACCTGCGTGCTGGCGGTGCTACGGCTCCCGCGCCGGTGCAGCGCATGGGCGAACCCGTAGGAAAATCAGGATTGCTGGCCGTGCGGGCCGCCAGCCGCTGCATCGCCTTCGACGGGCAGACCTACGCCACTTGCGAGCGGCCGGACCTCGCCGACACCACACGCAGGGCAACGACGCGTTGGTGGCAATGGCAGCGCGATTCAGCGGGCACCGTGACCGGCGAGTACCTCGACGGAGCGGGCCAAACGCTTGGGCTGCCGGCAATCGTCATTGGCGGGCGCTTCAATCACGATCGCATCGCCGACATGTCGATGTGCGGCGGTCGGGCGGCGCTGATGTGGGAAAGTGGACCGGTCACCGTCCATGACGGAATATCCACCGACCTTAACGGAAGCCTGCGCACCGCAGTGCTGCCAGCACGGGAGGCGCGTCTGTTCTGCCTGGAGCGGACGATCCGTGAGCCTGGGCTAGATGCCCCCGCTGGGCTGTATTGGATTGCGGAACAGGAGGTCAGGCGTTTCGACGGGACTGCCTGGCAGGTGGTGTCCGGCGATGCGATCAAGACTGCTGTGCGCATACGTGCGGACTATGGCATGCCATTGGATCGCGTCCGACTACGTCTTGTCCAAGATCGTCGCAGCCCTCCGCGTTTCCAGCAGCGACGGGTCGACGGCACCTGGGAAGATTTGGGATGGAAGGGTAACCGGATCGCCCTGGACGCCATCGAGCGGCTGACTGTCGCCGACGGACGCGTATGGGCGGTGACAGGGGCGGGCATTGCCACTGTGGAGCGGGGAGGCGATGGGATGCTCCAGTTCGATCCCGACCGCCTAACCATCCTGCGTGATCCGGTCCGCAACTGCCGCATCACCGATTTTGAGACCGGTGGCGACGGCGAGACGTGGCTACGGTGCAACGGCGACTCCCGCAGTGTCCAGCATGGGCGGTTGGATCCCAGGATCGACCAGTCTGTGTTCAAGCCCGACGGCTCCGATCCCTTCGTGGAGCGAGACTTGGTATCCGCGCCCACTGGTGGTGTATGGAATTGGCGCCTTACCGGACATGTTGGCGGCCGACGTGGACAACTGTCCGGCACCTTCCGCGGTGAACCGGTGAAGCTCGATGGTGGGCGGTTCGACATTGACGGCGTCGTACAGATCCGCTCCTTCGTGCCGGGGGTGTTGGAGCTTGTGACCGAAGGTGCCGGGTGGTTCCGCGCCACAGCTGGCCGGATCGGTCTTGCCTCCACCGCCCGAGCTGCGAACGACCGGGTCGATCGGCGGGCGGTCCGCCGGATCGCCATCGTTCGCGACGCCGACGGTCACACACGCCTGTGCCTGTCCAGCAGCCCGTCTCAGGCTTTGTTAATCGATCCGGAGTTGGTGGGGGGCGCTCAAGCCGGAACGTGTCGTGACTATCTTGGCAGCGATGGGCTGTGGCGGTACGAACAGGATGCCGACGGCCTTCGCATTCAAGCCATCGACCGCCGCCAGCGAAGTGGCGTGAGGTCGATGAAGGAAGGGCGTTTCACGGACGAGATTGCAGTTGGCCTCCCCGTGCCGCGGCGCAAATCCGACGGTACGGTCGAGAATCTGGTCCCGACGGCGGCGGGCGTGGTGGCGTTCGGCCCGGACGCCCGCCCCAAGGGCCTGTATCTCCCGGTTTTCCCAGATCTACCGCGTGTGGGAACGCCGTCCATTCTGCTGCAGGATCCCGACGGCTTGGTGTCCTATCTCGGATCCGGCAACCTCGTGAGGCTGGAGGAGGAGACGCTGAGGCCGGTCCCGCTACGGCAGCTTGTTCCGGCGGGTGCCAAGCCGCTCGCGCTGGAATCCGGCTCCGCCGGTCTGTTGCGGCTGGCGTGGGAGAAAAGCGGCGCGAGGGGTTGGACACTCTTCGATCCGCGTGGGCCTGCAGGATCGCTGGTAATGAGCGAACCTGTCGACACCTCCGGGTGGCGTGAATACACCGAGTTGCGCGCCCGTGCCGGCAATGCCGAGGCCAACCTTCAGGTGGCACTGTCCGATTCAATCCTGCGCGTCACCTCCGGGTTTGGAAGCGCTGCGCCATTGTCGTTGCCCGCTCTGGGCAATCAGCGTGCATTGATTCGCGCTGATCGAACGATCTTCATCGTCGGTACAGATGATGTGTGGGTGATCGACCTCGCATCTGCGCTGCGTATGACGCTTGGGGGAAGGGCGTCTGGTATCAAGAAAATCGACTAGGATTACTGAAAAGACTCCAGCGCGCCATTGTTGCAAGTGAGCAGGTGATCGAATGCGTGGAATGAAAAATGCAATCGCTTTGGTATTCGGTTCAGTGTTCCTGCTTGCTGTTGCTTCGCAATTCATCACCATCTTTATCATCCAGCCTATTGGGGCGGTCCCAGAGGGGCGAACCATGATTATTTGGCGAATGAAAAGTCTGAACTTCATTGACAGCGCTGATGCTTGGTGTGAACGGGAGCAGGGTGGCGTCAACTTGCTCTGCCGAATCGGTGTCCTGGGCCGTGTTGCCGAAAACGGGAAAATTCTAGTTCGTCTGCCCTACTCTGAAGCTCTTTACAAGTTCAGTACCGGTGGAAACACCTATACTCGTTAAGGCGCACAGCCTACATCGTGCGGTCAGCCGTTGAGGCGGAAGCGTATAGCTGCCAGAAATTCCATTGAGTGTTTCCTATATTTTTGCAGGCGGTAACCAAAAATCTCGGTGGTTGCGTGCCCCCGCAACCAAATCAAGGAAAGCCCGCCTCCATAAGGAGCGCGGCCATTTTGCCCTTCCGATCTTCGTCATCCCGTCTCCAGGACGGCAACTGCGAAGGGGTGGGCGCAGCGGGGTGCCGCGTCGGAAGACAACCAACTCGATCGGCAAGCATCCGCTGAGTGCAGTGGTCAGGGAGCGGCGCTTCTGATGGCAATGGAAGCCCTCCTGGGAGCGCGGATCGGTGGCGTGCCGACGGGCGATCGATGTCCAAAGAAGTGCTGCTCTGCACGATAGGCTCGCCGTTACCTGCACAACCGCGCCGGTAGCCGGCCGCATCGCGCCTGCGCGCCAGGACTGGTGCGAGAACTGATGGAAACCTTCCGAGATCAGGTGGACCGGTCGATAACCCCGCTCAAGTGAATGGCGAGTTCAACCGAGAAGCGGCGATCCGGGCTTTCGACATCGATGGCGAACAGCTCTGCGATGCGCGTCAGCCGATAGCGCAGGGTGGTGACGTGTACGCCAAGCTGGTCGGAGCAGGCCTTAGTGCGGCACCCCGTCATCAGATAGGCGGAAAGCGTCTCCAGATAGGGCGTCCCGTGCTGACGGTCGTACTCGATGAGGGCGCCGATGCTGTCGGCGACGTAGCCGCGCACCTCGTGGGTGTTCGCTGCAGCCAGCAGCATGGGCAGTGGGCCGAACTGCCGGGCATCGAGGACGCCGGGGCGGCCGAACTCTTCGGCGATCCGGATCATCCGCCAGGAACGGTCCCACGCCTCCGCATAGTCCGGCGGGGCCATGCAGCGGCTCGTCAGTACGACGAACGGTTCGGCATGCAGGATGTCGGCGACGGACCGCGCGATCTGCGCCATCAGCCGCTTGACCGGTCCATGGCTCCGCTCGTCGACGGCGGGAATGAGGCAGACCAGTCCGGCCGGAACGGTGACGAGCGTGCCGGTGACCCCGTGCAGCGACAGCAATCGCTGGACCGGGAGGTGGAGGTCGGCCGCCGCACTCACCGCCCGCGGACTGCGGCCGGGCAGCCCGACCACGATCATCTGGGTCGGCAGATCAAGATTGAGGCCGAGCCGCAGAGCGCGTTGCCCGATGTCGCGGTGATCGCGCCATCGCCGCTCCACAAGTTCCAGGAACAGATCGGTCAATGTCCGGTTCTCGTAGCGGAAGCGGATGACGTTGCGCAGCATCTGAATGCCGAGAGCGTGCTTGATGCCGTCGAGCAGGAGCTGATCGGCTTGACCATAAGGCTGCGGACCCGGAAAGATCATCAGCGCGCCGACCACCTCGCCGTCGGCGGTCAGCGGGTCGATGCGCGGCGCCGTACGGATGCGTTTGCCGCCGACCTCCCAGAACAGGGTCGCCTCGGCGGCGGCGGGATGGTCGATGGCATCGCGCGCCGCCTTCATGATCGAGGGGCCGAGGTCGGCCGCGACCGCCGCCTGCCAGTCGGCGTCGCCGATGTCGCTGCCGCAAGGAGCCCGGTCGGCCGTGACGAGGTTGGCGGTGAAGTCGACGATGACGATGGAGTAGGGCAGCAGATCGCGGATGCGGGGCAGAAGGGTGGCCATCGCCCCGTCCTCCAGCGCCTGCCGCAGCAGCGAGGTATTCACTTCCAGCGCCCGCTGCAGGCGTTCGGCGGCCAGGGTCTCTGCACGCAGCCGATGCTGGCGCTCCACCGCGATCTCGCCGAGCTGGACGATCATGCCGATGAAGGCCAGATCCTCCTCGCTCACCTCGATGATGCCGCGGGACACGACGCTCAGCACCAGCGGCCGGCCGCTGTCGTCGGTGCAATTCATCGGCACGACCAGCACGCTGTGGTAGTCGCGCTCGAAGGCCTCTCGGCGATAGCCGGGAAACTCCTCCGACACCCGGGCGTCGGGGATGAAGACCGGCTCGTTCCGCCGCAGTGCGACCAGCGACGGGCTGGTCGCCAGCTCCCAGCGGTCGGGCAGCGGGCGCTGGATCAGCGTCGGGTCGTGGCGGACGACGACCAGGGCGTAGCCATGCTCGACGTCGACCGCCATGATCGACCCCATCGACCAGTTGGCATGGCGGCAGGCGGCCAGGACCAGGCGTTGAAGCACCGTCGCCAGATCCCCACCCGAATTGATCAGGCTCGCCACCACGCGCAGCGACTGGAGGCGCGATGTTTCGACCACTGTTCCTCCGGCGAACGGATGGGCCCAGGCCCGGTTTCGACCGACTCTAACCCGACGACGGCGCTCGGAAAAAGCGGAACGTCAGCGCCCTTCCGGCGGTGGGGCACCCGGCGGCTCGATGCCGGAAGGTCCAATGACCGTCCGGGGACCGGAAATCGCCGCGCCGGTCAGGCTGTCGGGCGGCAGCGGGCGGAAGTCCGGCCGGCCGGGCACCTGATCCCGCTCCCGCAAGGCGCGGCGGATCAGGACGAAGCCGGCCAGCGCGGCGCAGCCGGCGGCGGCGTAGACGAACAGGCCCGACGGGCCAACCCGGTCCATCAGCAGGGCGCCCGGCACCGGACCGACCATCGCGCCGGCGGCCCAGACCACCAGCAGGCCGCTGACCGTGGGGACGATGCGGCCCGGTGGTACCACGTCGCAGGCGTGGGCGACGCACAGGGCGTAGATGCACAGGACTTGGCTGCCCCACAGCGCGAACCCCGTCCATACCAGCCAGGCCGGGCTGCCGGCCGGCAGCAGCGCCAGCCCGGCGGACAGGGCGGCGCCGGTCGCCGCCACGGCTGCGATCACGGCGCGGCGGTCCCGCCGGTCCGACAGCGCGCCGAGCGGCCATTGGGCGAGAAGGCTGCCGCCCTGGAGGGCGACGAGCAGGGCGGCGGACGCCGGTTCGGACAGGCCGGTGCGCAGCCCGTACAGCGGGGCGAATGCGATCATAGTGCCGGTTACCACGCCGACGGCGAAGCAGCCGACCAGGGCCGACGGTGCCAGCCTGAACAGCCCGCGCAGGTCGAGCGCGACGGCGGTCGGCAGGGCCGGGCGGACCGGCCGGGTGACGGCGACCGGCAGAACCGACAGCAGGATCAGCAGGATCAGCAGCCGGAATGGCTGGTCGCCGCCGGGGTCGAGCAGGAGGGGGCCGGCCATCAGCGCCAGCTTGGTGGTGACCATGTAGACCGCCAGGATCCGCCCGCGGTTGCCGTCCTGCGCTCCGGCGCCGATCCACCCCTCGATCACCGTGAACAGCCCGGCGAAGCCGACGCCGGTCAACGCGCGCAGCAGGACCCAGCCGACGCTGCCCCCCGCCAGCGGCAGGGTCAGGGCGAGGATCGCCATCAGCGCCGCCAGCCCGGCATAGGCGCGGACGAAGCCGAGCCGGCGGACGACCCTGGGCGCCGCCAGGCAGCCGGCGGCGAAGCCGACTCCGTAGGCCGACGCCACCATGCCGATGTCGGCCGCCGATAGACCCTGCGCCTGCATGCGCAGCGGCAGCAGTGCCTGGAGCAGCCCATTGCCGGCCTGCAGCAGGACGGCGGCCGCCATCACCGGCAGCAGAGGCGGCATCAATCCCAGCGTTCCCGATGACGTTCCCGATCGGCTGGCGGCAGCAATGCCAGCGCCATCGGCCGGCTCACGTCCGGGTGGAGGTGAGCGAGCCTGCCTTTTCCGCCTCCATCTCCTCCATGTCGAGGAAGCGGTCGCCGATACGCGGATGGGCGCGGCTGCCGTCCGACGCGCCGATGGCGACCAGCAGCTCGTCGGGACCGGGAGCATCGGGAACCTGGAAGTTGGCGGTCAGGAAATGCGCGCGCTTGCCGGTCTCCGTCTTGTGGATCATCGGCAGGGCGAGCAGGGCGCCCGGGGCGTTGCGGGTGTTGGTGAAGCTGAGGAAGGTGGTGCCCTGCGCCGCTTCGCGGAACATGTTGCCGAAGCGCAGCGTGTGGATCAGGGCGGAGGCGTGCTCGATCTCGCCGTTGACGCCGACCGACGCGGCCTTGCCATAGGCCTCGATGCGCGCGGCCGGCATCAGGCCGACCAGGCGCCGTGTCATCTCGGCCCCCAGCACCGGAGCCACCCGCAGGATCTCCGGCCGCAAATTCTCGACGAAACCCTGGCCGGCCCAGGGATTGCGCAGCACGGCGGCGACGACGACCGACGTGATCGGCCGTTCGGCCGGCTTGCCGCCCTCGATAATCGTCTCCTCAATGAAGGTGGAGATCTTGCGCAGTCCGATGTCCATCATGTCCTGTCCGATTCTCTCATGTCCTGTCCCGGAGCCGGCCGGACCGGGGGCGGCCGGCGGCTTCGGGGGTGGGTAATGGGGAGCGTTCGCGGGAGGTCAGCTCGCCGCCCTGGCGCTGGCGACCCACTGCTCGAAGGTCGGCTTGTTGGCGGAAAGCCACTCCTGGGCGAGCGCGCGGATGTGGCTGTCGCTGGCGCCCTTCTCGCTGATGCTGCGTTCCCAGCCGGCCCAGGTCTGCAGCGGGAAGCCGATATTCTCGACAAGCGCCTTCACCGCGGGATTGGCAGCGATGAAGTCCCGGTTTGCGACGGTGTTCCAGTTCCAGGACGCCATGGCCATCCGGCAGGGGTCGGCGCCGCCGGCGCAGCCCGACACGCCGGCGACAAGCGCCGTGCCCTTGTTGGGCACCGAGGCGGGCAGGGCGTCGAACGGGGTGGGCAGCCAGACCACGTCCTTGCCGGGGACCAGCGTGTTGGTGACCCAGGACGGGCTCCAGGCATAGAAGAAGGCGGGTTCGCCGCGGCGGACGCGGGCGACCGCCTCAACCATCAGCGGCTCGTACTTGCCGCGCACCGAGGTCACCGTGTCCTTCAGGCCGAACTTGTCGAGCTGGAAGTCGACCACGTCGCCGCAGCTCCAGCCGGGATCGCAGTTGACCAGATCCGCCTTGCCGCCCTTGCCGAACAGCGCGGCGATCTTCGGATCCTTCATCTGCTCCAGCGAGGTGATGTGGTGGGCGTCGGCCGTCTTCTTGTCGATCAGATAGCCGTTGACCCCGCCCTCCTTGATCAGGCCGCCGCCGACGATGGTCGCCTGCTGCTCCACCTTGCGGAAGGCGGGTTCGCGCTGCGGGAAGTTGATGTCGGTGGCGATGTCGAGGTCGCCCTGCGCCGCCGCCTGGAAGAACAGGGTCGTGCTGAGCGTGCTGAGCTTGACCGAATAGCCGAGTTCCTTGAAGGCGGCGGTGACGATCTGGGCGGTGACGTAGTTGGCGCCCAGGCTGTCGGATTGGGCGTAGCGGATGGTCTTGCCCTTACCGGGCTGGTCGGCGGCCAGAGACGGCTGGACGCAGGCCGCGGCGAGGAAGGCGGCGACGGAGAGGGACTTGGCGACCGACTTGGTGAAGAAGGGCATGGCGGTTTCCTCAATCGGGGTCGGGACGGGATTCGGGGGAAGCGGGGCTTGCGGTCCGGAGTCCGGATCACTGCTCCGGACTGGAGATCGCCGGATTGGAGGTGGTTGGGCGGGCGACCGCATTGTCGTCGGCCGGACGACCGGAGCGGATGAGGGCGCGCAGGCTGCGGAGCAGCGGGCGCCCGCCGGGGCCGCCGGGCTGGGCCAGCTTCTGGGTGATGCGGTCGAGCATCATCGCCAGCAGCACGATGGCGATGCCGCCCACCGCGGCGCGGCCGACGTCGAGCCGTCCGAGGCCCTGGAGCACCACCAGCCCGAGCCCTTCCGCCCCGATCATGGCGACGACCACCGACATCACCATCGCGGTCAGCACCGTCTGGTTCAGGCCGCCGAGGATGGTCGGGACGGCCAGCGGAAGCTGGACCTCCCACAGCAGCTGCCGCTTGGTGGCGCCGAAGGCGAGGCCGGCCTCGACCATCTCGGTCTCGACCATGCGGATGCCGAGGTTGGTGAAACGGATCAGCGGCGGGGCGGCCGCCGTCACCACCGCCACCTCGCCCGGCACCGTGCCGACGCCGAACAGCATCACCACCGGCACCAGATACACGAAGGTCGGGGTCGTCTGCATGATGTCGAGGATCGGGCGGACCACGCCCCACATCCGGTCACTGCGGGCGCAGCCGATGCCGATCGGGATGCCGACGGCCGCGCAGATGACGATGGCGGTGGTGATCAGCGACAGGGTGGTCATCGCCTCCGACCAGACCCCCAGCGCCGCGATGGCGACCAGGGCTACGGCGCTGAAGCAGGCGACGCCCAGGCTGGCCAGCCGCCAGGCCAGCAGCACCGCCACCCCCACGATGGCGAGGAAGGGGATCTCCTGAAGCAGGAAGATGTTGAGATTCAGGACATACTCGACCGGCCATTTGATGGCGAGGAAGAGCGGGCGCAGGTTCAGTGCGATCCACGCGACGCCGTCCTGGATCCAGGCGTCGACCGGGAAGACGTTGAGGTCGTTCGCGTCAAGCATGCAGGCCTCCCGCTGGGTGAGGAGGGGCGGCGGCGATGCCCGCCAGGATGCGGTCGGCGGCGAGCGTGCCGGTCAGCCGGCCCTCCTCGTCGACCACCGCCATCGGCCGTCCGGCCCGGTGGGCGCGGGCGGCTTCGAGGAGGCTGTCGCACTCGCGCACCGTGACGAAGTCCTTGCGCAGGGTGCCCAAGCCGCCAGTCCCGAGGCCGCCAGTCCTGAAGCCAGCTGTTTCGCGTAGGCCCCGCAGCGTCTCGGAGTCGAGCGCGCCGACGACATGGCCGCCGTCGTCGAGCACCAGCCCGCCGCCGTCGCCCGTCTCGGCGAGGCACAGGCCGGCGGCCAGCGGGACGGGCTGCACCGGGGTCATTGCCCAGCGGGCGTCGAACAGGCGCGAGCGGTCGACCTCGCGGGTAAAGGCGGCGACATAGTCGCTGCCCGGCTCCAGCACGATCGACTGGGGGGTGCCTTCGCGGACCAGCTCGCCGTCGGCCATGATGGCGATCCGCGTGCCGAGCTTCAGCGCCTCCTGGAAATCGTGGGTGATGAACAGGATGGTCTTCTTCAGCGTGCGCTGGAGGCGCAGCAGCTCGTCCTGCATCTCGGTGCGGATCAGCGGGTCGAGCGCGCTGAACGCCTCGTCCATGATCAGCACGTCGGCATCGGTGGCGAGCGCGCGGGCGAGACCGACCCGCTGGCGCATGCCGCCGCTCAGCTCGTGGGGGTAATGGTTGCCCCAGCGCGCCAGCCCGACGATCGACAGCACCTCCTCCGCCCGGCGCCGCCGGACCTGGGGGGAGACCCCCTGGAGCTTCAGGCCGAACTCGGTGTTCTCGGCGACGGTGCGGTTGGGCAGCAGAGCGAAATGCTGGAACACCATGGAGATGCGCTTGCGACGGATGTCGCGGAGCTCCGCCTCGTCGGCGGCGACGATATCGCGGCCGTCCAGCAGGATGCGGCCGGCGCTCGGTTCGTTCAGCCGGTTGATGCAGCGGGCCAAGGTGGACTTGCCCGATCCCGACAGTCCCATCACCATATAGATGGCGCCGCTCGGTACAGACAGTGAAACGTCGTTCAACCCTACGACCATTCCGGTTTTTGCCAGAACTTCGGATTTTTTTGCACCTGCGGCCAACATCCGCAGGGCTGGGTCGGGAGATTTGGAGAAAACTTTATAGAGATTCTCTACCCTCAGTCGTTCTGTCACAACCGTCTCCCATCGTTGTGTTCGGTGGGCTTTCCCTGTCTTTAAGATTTTTACTTGTGCCCATTAGGAAGACTTGCACGTCTTCCTGTCTTCCAACGGAACAAAGGAAAAGTGGCCCTATTGTTCCTGCGAATCGGAGCATGGTGCCGCCATTCCGTCATTTCAGGGGCGAGAAGGCAGTCGGCAGCAGGATGCGGTTTTCCGCCGTCTCGATCAGTGCCGCCAGTTTCGGGATGAAGGCCTGCCAGCGCGGATCCTCGGAAAGCTGCTGGCGGCGGGCGGTGCGGTCCTCGAAATCGGCATAGCCCCACATGTGGACGACATGGTTGAGCGGTCCGATCTCGCTGACGAAGTAACCGATCAGATTGCCGAGGATCGGTTGCTGTATCGCCAGTCCTTCGGTCTGCACCAGCGCCAGATACTCGCGCAGCTTGCCCGAACGGATGCGGTAGATGCGTTCCTCGACGATCATGGCGTGCCTCCCGTGCCGTCCCCGGCGATCTCCTGACGGATTTTGCGGGCGATGCGGAAGCACTCGACGCCGGCGGGAATGCCGCAATAGACCGCGATCTGGATCAGCGCCGCCTGCAGTTCGGCGTCGGAGAGGCCGTTGCGGATGGCGCCGCGCAGGTGCAGTTCGAACTCGTGCATGCGGCCCAGTGCCGCGATCATGCCGAGGTTGAGCAGGCTGCGCTGGCGGCGGTCGAGCGCGTCGTCGGCCCAGCACTGTCCCCAGCAATATTCGTTGACCATTTGCTGGAAGGGCCGGGAGAAATCGTCGGCCGCCGCCATCGCGCGGTCGACATAGGCGTCGCCGAGCACGTCGCGCCGGACGCGTTCGCCCGCCCGTTGCAGGGACTCATCCATGGCTTGCGGTCTCCTTCGGTTGGTCGGCGGGCATCAGGAAGCGCCCCATCAGCTCCGCCACCGCGTCCGGCGCCTCGATCAGGATCGAATGGCGCAGGCCCGGCAGGATGTGCAGATCCGAACCGGGGATGCTGTCGTGCATGGTGCGCGCCATGCGCGGGTTGGAGCCGATGTCCTCCTCCCCGGTCGCGATCAAAGTCGGGCAGCGGATCTGGTCGAGGAAGCCGCCGAAATCGGTTTCCGCCAGGACGCGGTAGGCGGCGGCGTAGCAGTCGGGGTCGTTCTCGGCGTTGCGTTCGCGCAGGCCCCTGATCAGCTCCGGTTTCCGCTCCTGGAAGCCCTCGGTCAGCCAGCGCGACAGCGAGGCGTCGTAGTGCGAGCCCGGCTGCCCGGCCTGCAGGGCCGCCAGACGGTCGAGCACCCGCCGGCGCTCCTCCGGATTGCGGCCGGCGACAGTTGACAGCAGCACCAGCCGTTTGACGCGCTCCGGATGGATCAGGGTCAGGCGCTGGGCGATCAGCCCGCCCAGCGAGAATCCCGCCAGGTTGAAGCGGCCGAATCCCACATGGTTGGCCAGCGCCAGCGTCTCGCCGACGAAATCGTCGATCTCGTAACGGCCTTTGATCCTGGTGGACCGGCCATGGCCGCGCAGGTCGAAGGTCAGGATGGTGAAGCGGTCGGTAAGCCGCTCGGCCACACCGCTCCAGGCCTCCAGATAGGAGCCGACGCCGTGGATGCAGACCAGCGGCTCCGGCCCCTGGCCGTCGAGCCGGTAGTTCAGCGTCACCGGCCCGACCGTGAAGTGACGGGAGTCGGCCATGGTCAGCGCCCCGCTGCGGCCATGCGTGGCGCTGCCGCGGCAAGGCGGCGCTCCTCCTCGTGCCGGCGGTCGCGTTCGCGTGCGGCGAAGACCGGCAGCACCTCGCGGGTGAACAGGTCGAGCGTCTTGCGCTGGAGTTCGACCGGCAGGTTGAAGGACAGGCCGAGCGAGAACTGGTCGACGCCGGCCGCCTCGTAGTCCAGCAGCTTTTCGATCACCTCGTCCGGCGTGCCGAACATCAGGTTCTTCAGGACGTTCTCCGGCTTGTAGTTGTCGCGGCCGGCGACGCTTTCGTAGGACACCGCGGTCGGGAAGCCGTTGGTCACCGTGCCGATGTTCTGGAACAGATTTTCGAAACTGCGGCCGTAGTCGATGCTGTGCCGTACCGCCAGTTCGGCCTCCTCCGGCCGCTCGTAACAGCAGGTGCGGCGCTGCATCATGAAGCGCGGGCGCGGCACCTCCGGATGGTCGGCCACCGCCTTGCGGAACTTCTCGCCCAGCACCGCGACCTCGGAGGCCGGGGCGGCCAGCGGCGTCGACAGGATGCTGGCGCCGATGCCGACGGCCCAGTCGAAGGTGCCGGGGTCGCGGGCCGCAACCCAGATGCGCGGGTGCGGCGCCTGCAACGGCTTGGGCACCGAGGTCGCCAGCGGGAACCTCCAGTAATGGCCGTCATGGGCGTAGTCGCCGGCCCACAGCTTCTGCACCGCCGGCACCAGCTCCTTCATGTAGGCGACGCCCTCCTGCTGGGGCATGCCGCCGGCCATGCGGTCGAACTCGTACTGGTAGGCGCCGCGGGCGATGCCGAACTCGAGCCGGCCGCCGGTCAGGTGGTCGCACAGCGCCGCTTCGCCGGCCAGCCGGATCGGGCTCCAGTAGGGGGCGACGATGGTGGCGGTGCCGAGCCGGATGCGCTCGGTGTGCTGGGCGAGCCAGGTCAGGATGGTGAAGGGGTTGGGGGAGATCGTGCACTCGATGGTGTGGTGCTCGGCGGTCCACAGGGTCTCGAAACCGCCCTGGTCGGCCATCTTCACCAGTTCCAGCATGGTGCTGGTCACGTCGCTCATCGGCGTGTCCGGTGAGAAGCGCTCCATGGAAAGCGCGACGGCGAACTTCATGTCCTTGTCCTTTTCTCGGGGGAGGAGAAGCCCGGTCGGGGCGGATCAGCGCAGCCGGATGACGAAGGGGTCCTGCATGGCGCCGGAATAATCGATGACGACGTTCTTCGACCGCGAGAACTCGCGCATCACGTCGAAGCCGCCGCGCCGGCCGTAGCCGCTCTGCTTGAAGCCGCCGTTCGACGACATGTAGGCGGCGGCGCGGTAGGTGTTGATCCAGACGGTGCCGGCGTCGATCCGGGTGGCGAAGCGCATGGCGCGGTCGATGTCGCTGGTCCAGATGCCCGATGCGAGGCCATAGCGGGTGTCGTTCGCCATGGCGATCATCTCGTCCTCCGAGGCGAAGGGCACCACGCCGACGACCGGGCCGAAGATCTCGTCACGCATGAAGCCCATGTCGTTGCGGGCGTCGGCCAGCACGGTCGGCTCGAAGTACCAGCCCTTCTCCAGCCCCGCCGCCTGGGGCCGCCGGCCGCCGGCCGCCAGCCGGGCGCCGTCGCGCTGACCCGAGGCCACATAGTCCTCGACTTTGGCGAGCTGCGCCGACAGGGCGAGCGGGCCGATGTCGGTGCTCTCCTCCATCGGGTGGCCGACGGCGATGCGACCGGTGCGGGCGACCAGCGCCTCGACGAAGCGGTCGTAGATGGAGGCTTCGACGAAGCAGCGCGACCCGGCGACGCAGGTCTGCCCGGCCGCGGCGAAGACCCCGGCGACCACGCCGTTCACCGCCCGCTCGATGTCGACGTCGCCGAACACCACATGGGGCGACTTGCCGCCCAGCTCCATCTGGCAGGGCACGAGGTTGGCGGCGGCATTGGCGGCGATGCGGCTGCCGGTCTGGGTGCTGCCGGTGAAGACGATCTTTGCGATGCCGGGGTGGCGGGTCAGCGCCTCCCCGACGGTGGCGCCGCCGCCGGTCACCACATTCACCACGCCGTCCGGGAAACCGGCCTCGGCGACCAGTTCGGCGAGCGCCAGGGTAGAGGCGGTGGCGTGTTCCGACGGCTTGATCACCACCGTGTTGCCGATGGCGAGGCAGGGCGCCAGCGTGCCGGTCAGCAGCATCAGCGGCGAATTCCACGGCGTGATCATGCCGACGACGCCCAGCGGTTCCCGCAGGTTGAAGTTCAGCATGTCGAGCTTGTTCACCGGAATGGTGTCGCCTTGCAGCTTGTCGGCCATTCCGGCGAAGTAGACGTAGCTGTCGGGGATGGCGCGCATCTGGGCGCGCATCTCCTTGATCAGCTTGCCGTTGTCGCGGGTCTCCATCAACGCCAGCTCCTCGGCGTTGGCGAGGATCAGCTCGGCCAGACGGCGCACCAGCTTGCCGCGGTCGCTCTGGGTCATCCGCCGCCAAGCCGGATCGGTGAAGGCGGCCCGCGCCGCGGCGACGGCGGCATCGACGTCCTCGGCACCGGCATCGGCCAGCTCGTACCAGGGCTCGGCGGTGGTGGGATCGTAGCTCGGGATGTAGCGGCCGCTTTTCGGTTCCACGAACCGTCCGCCGATATAGAGGGCGCGGCGGGTGCCTTCGAGCGACCTGCAGGTGGTGTGCATCGCGGTCTCGTATGTTTGTGAAGGGGCGGCGGGGGATCAGCCGTTTTCGGCGAAGGCACCGGGCCAGGGAGAGGGGCGGCCATCGACCATCGCCAGCCGTCCGCCGTCGCTTGAGTCGATGTAGATGCCGAAGCGGTCCGCTTGCCGTTCCCGGACATAGCGGCGCAGCATCGCCCGGGTCTCGCGCATCGGCATGGCCTCGAAAGGCAGGGAGTCGAGCGCGAAGAAGCGGAGGCCCGGCGGCAGGGTCATGGTGGCCACATCGGCCGCGAGGCGGGCGCGATAGACCAGACAGCCGGCATCCTGTCCGGCGATGTCGAAGACCGAATAAAGGAAGCTGTCGTCCGGTCGCAGCGGCAGTGTGCTTCCGTCCGCCAGAGCCAGTGCCCGTTCGGCCTTGCGGCTACGGCCGCCCGGCAGGCGCCAGCCGCCCGCTCCATCGGACTGCAGCAGGATGCCGTCGTCCGCTTCGACGAGATAGCCGACCTGCACGCCGTGCGGTGCCTCTCCACCGGCGTCCAGCGCTTCGTGCACAGTCGCATACCTGCCCCGGCAGAAGCCGAGCGGCGCTGTCCGGCTTGCGGTCCCGCCAGCAGTGCCGCTTGGGCCGAAGGCCTGCACGCGGCCGATGAGAACCAGATGGTCGCCGGCCATCACGCGGTCGTGCACCGTGCAATCGAACCAGGTGAGGCAATCGGTCAGGACCGGCGCGCCGGTGTGTTTCGGGCCGAACCCGGTCGACTGGAATTTCTCGGGCGAACGGGAGGCGAAAAGGCTGGAGACATCGGCTTGTCCTTCGTGCAGCAGATTCACGGCGAAGGACGGTGCGCTGCAGAAGATCGGAAAACTGAACGATCGGTTTCCGATACAGACAAGAACCAGCGGTGGATCGAGTGAAACGGATGTGAAGGAATTCGCCGTAATCCCACGGGGATTTCCCTCTTCATCGAGCACGGTGACGACCGTAACTCCGGTCGGGAACATGCCGAAGGCGTTTCGAAGGTCCCTTTGATTGATGGGCGATGGGGCATTCGAAGAGAATGTCACGTCAGCCTCCCTTCCATTACGAAGACGAGGCTACGCCGGGCGGATGCCGCCATCTTCCTCCTCTACAGAGGAAAGTGCGACATTTTGTCCCATCGATTCCAAGGAATGGGTCCTGTCGCGGCAGCGCCGTCGCTGGTGGACAGGGGCTCCGGGCAGACGGAAATACAGCTGGGGCGAGGCAGACTTTCTGCCCCGCCCCAACTCAGGCCAATGTCCGACTCACTCTACGCACCACCGCCGGCCTGGCCAGCCCCCTCAGTTGGACGCGGCGCAGAGCTTCTCGCGGGAGGTCTGTTTGGCGGCTTCGGCGGAGAAGCCGTAGGGCTCGATGATCTTGGCGAACTCGCCCGACGCCTTCATCTCGGCCAGGACCTTGTCGAAGGCATCGCGCAATGCGGTGTCCTGCTTGCGGAAGGCGGCGCCGTCGCAATAGACCGGGGCGCCCTTGACCGGAGCGACCACCTCGATGTTCGGGTCGTTGGCCTTGCCGACCAGATCATGGATCGACAGGACTGGCAGCGAATAGACGTCGATGCGGCCGTCCTGCAGCATCTTCAGGCCGCTCTGCGGGTCCGGCACCACGATCACGCGGTCACGCGGCACGCCGGCCTGCAGCGCCAGCTTCTCCTCGGTCCCGCCGCCGGGGGCGCCGATCTTGGCGTTGGGATTCTTGGCGATGTCCTCATACGAGGTCAGCTTCAGCGGGTTGCCCTTCTTCAGGGCGAAGGATTCCGCATCGCAGAGGATCGGTTCGGAGTAGGCGACAGCCTTGCAGCGCTCCGGCTTCATGAACAGGCCGGCGGTGACGACGTCGAAGCGGCGGGCCTGCAGGCCGGGGATCATCGCGCCATATTCGGAGATCGAGGCGACGACGTCGCCGACCCCCAGCTTCTTCATCACCGCGCGGGCGACGTCGGGGGCCGCGCCCGACACGGTGCCGTCCGGCTTGACGGCGGTGTAGGGCGGTTCGTTGGCGATGCCGATTCGGGCAAACCCCTGTTCACGCAACGTCTCCAGAGTATCGGCGGCAAAGGCCGGCGCGGCGAGCGTGATGAGTGCAGCGGCGATGCCGAAGCTTTTGGCGATCTTGACGTGTTTCATGTCGGCCGTCCCTTTTTCGTGATTTGGTGATTGCCCGGTCGGCGTCCCAGTTGGGGCGCCGGCCCCTGTTTCGTCGGTGTCGTTACCGTTCTTGCAACATGCCCGCCTTTTTGCCTTGGCGGGTTTCAACAGGCGGCGGTCAGGTTTCGACCGTGCCGACCACCGCGATGCAGTCGCCGGCCTTGACCAGACCGGGGAAATGGCGGGCCGCCAGGATGCCGTCCAGCGCCGCCCTGTACTCGGCCGGCGCCAGTCCGGTGCGGCCGATGGGGTGGATGCGGGCGAGCAGATCGCCTTTCCGCACCGGCTGGCCGAGATCGACGCAGGCCTCGATCAGGCCGCTGTCCTCGGCAAAGCGGAAGCAGTCGGCCGACGGCATGTCGAGCCAGCGGCTGGCCTCCGCCGGCTGACCGTCCGCCGGCGGCGCGTCCGTCAGGATACCGGCGTGGCGCAGGACGTTGCGGACGCCGCGCTTGGCGATGGCAATGGTCTCCGCCCGCCCGGTGCCGCCGCCGCCGAGTTCGGTGGTGACGAAGATCTTGCCCAGCTCCTCCGCCGCCGTGTCGTACATGCCGACCGCGTCGATCTCCAGCATGCGCATGGAGTAGGGCGCGGCGAAGGCGGCCACGGCAGCGAAGCAGCGTGCCTCCTGGTCCTTGTCGGGCAGGATGTGGGCGGCGGCGAAGGGAACGAAGTCCAGCGTCCGGCCGCCCGAATGGATGTCCATCACCAGATCGGCCAGCGGCAGGAGTTCGCGGGTGAAGTAATCGGCGATCTTCTGCGTCACCGTGCCGTCGGGGCGGCCGGGAAAGCTGCGGTTCAGGTTGCCCTTGTCGATGGGCGAGGTGCGGGTTCCCGCCTGGAAGGCCGGGTAATTCATCGCCGGGACGATGATCACCCGGCCGGCGACCCGGTCGGCCGTGAGGGTCTGGGCGAGGTCGAACAGGGCGACGGCACCCTCATACTCGTCGCCATGGTTGGCGCCGGTCAGCAGGGCGGTCGGCCCGTCGCCGTTGCGCACCACGGAGATCGGGATCATCACCGAGCCCCAGGCCGAATCGTCGCGGCTGTAGGGCAGGCGCAGAAATCCGTGCTGCACGCCGTCGCGGTCGAAATCGACCGTCGGGGTTATCGGGGAGGGGGCAAGTGTGACCGGCGCCATGGTCAGGACTTCACGAACAGCTTGCGCGGCACATTGGCCAGGCATTCGACGCCGGTGTCGGTGATGGCGATGCTCTCGGTGATCTCCAGTCCCATATCCTCCAGCCAAAGGCCGGTCATGAAGTGGAAGGTCATTCCGGGCTGGAGTTCGGTGCGGTCGCCGGGGCGCAGGCTCATGGTGCGCTCGCCCCAGTCCGGCGGATAGCTGAGGCCGATGGGATAGCCGGTGCGGTTGTCCTTGGTGATGCCGTAGCGTTTCAGCACGGCGAAGAAGGCGTTGGCGATGTCCTCGCAGCTGTTGCCCGGCTTGGCGGCGGCGAGCCCTGCCTCCATTCCCTCCAGCGTCGCCTTCTCGGCATCGAGGAAGGCTTGGGTCGGCGTGCCGAGGAAGACGGTACGCGACAGCGGGCAGTGATAGCGTTTGTAGCAGCCGGCGATCTCGAAGAAGGTGCCTTCGCCGAGCTTCATCGGCTTGTCGTCCCAGGTCAGGTGCGGCGCCGAGGCGTCGGCCCCCGACGGCAGAAGCGGGACGATGGCCGGATAGTCGCCGCCGAAGCCGTCCGCTCCACCGATGCCGCGAATGCCGGCGTCGTAGATCTCTGCCACGAGGTCGCATTTGCGCATGCCCGGCTCGACCCGCTCGACGATGCGGGCGTGCATCGCCTCGACGATGCGGGCGGCCTTGCGCATGTAGTCGAGTTCCTGCGGGCTCTTCACCGCGCGCTGCCAGTTGACCAGCGCCGTCGCGTTCTTGAAGCGGGCGTTGGGGAGATGGGTGGTCAGGGACTGGAAGGCGGCGGCGGTGAACCAGTAATTGTCCATCTCGACGCCGATGGACAGCCCGCCCCAGCCGCGATCCGCCAGGATCGTCGACAGCAGGTCCATCGGATGGCGTTCGGTCGACTGCACGTAATGGTCGGGATAGCCGATGATGCTGTCATGGGCCAGATAGGCGGTGCGCTTGGCGCCGTTGGCGTCCTGGCCGCGTCCGTACCAGATCGGCTCGCCGTGCGGCGGCACGATCACGCATTGGTGGACGTAGAAGGACCAGCCGTCATAGCCGGTCAGCCAGGCCATGTTCGACGGATCGGTGACGATCAGCAGTTCGATGCCGGCCTGGTCCATGGCGGCACGGGTCTTGTCGAGCCGAGCGGCATATTCGGCCCGGCTGAAGTTCAGCGTCGGTTCCAGCATGTCGGGGTCTCTCTGATGAGAAGAGGGGCATGGGAAAAGGGGGATCAGGCGTCGAAGACGGTGCCGGCACCGGCCGCCAGCGCCCGGCCGCGTGCCAGCGTGGCGATGGCGGTGTCCTGCACCCCGGTTCCGGTGAGGTCGCAGACGGTGATGGCATCGGTGGACGGGCGGCCCGCGGCCTGCCCAGCGATGACGGCACCCAGTTCGGGGAAGTCCCGGTCGGCTGCGACCGTGCCGGCGGCAATCGCGTGATGCAGTTCGCCCAGCCGGCGGGTCTGCGTCAGGCGGTCGGCGACATAGAGGTCGGCGCGGGAGAGGACGGCGGGATCGAGTTCGTTCTTGTGCTCCGCGTCCGATCCCATGGCGGTGACGTGCTGACCGGGTTCGAGCCAATCCGCCGCCAGGATCGGTCGGTCAGCCGGGGTGGTGGTGACGACGATGTCGGCGCCGGCGACAGCCGCCCTTCTCTCCGCCGCGGCGTGTACGGGGAAGCCCAGCCGCTCCGACAGGCGGGCGGCGGTGGCGGCGGCGCGCTCGGGCTGGCGCCCCCAGATGCGGGCTTCGCGGATGGGACGGACCAGTGTCAGCGCCTCCAGCTGCAACGCCGCCTGCACCCCGGCGCCGAAGATGGCGGCGACGGCGCTGTCGGGACGCGACAGATGCTTGGCGGCGACCGCACCGGCGGCGGCGGTGCGCACGTCGGTCAGATAGCCGTTGTCGAGCAGCAGGGCCTCGACCAGACCGGTCCGGCTGCTCAGCAGCACCATCAGCCCGTTGACGCTGGGCAGGCCGAGCGCCGGGTTGCCGAAGAAGCCGGGGCTGATCTTAATGGCGAAGCCGTCGAGGCCGGGGACATAGGCGGTCTTGACGTCGACTTCTCCGCGATATTCCGGGATGTCGAGCCGCAGGATCGGCGGCATCGCCACCGGGCGGGTGGCCAGCGCCAGGAAGGCGTCCTCGACGCAGGCGACGGCATCGCGGTCGAGCGGAACGATCCGGCGCAGCTCCGCCTCGGTCAGGATGGTCATGCGGGGCATGGCAGGCCTCCGGTGATGATGCGGCGGTGCAGGTCCATGGCGATGTTGCGGCCGGACAGCAGGGCGACGGCGGGACCGCGCGGCGTCACCTTGCCGGCGAGCAATGCTGCGATGCCGACGGCGCCGGCGCCTTCGACGATTTCCTGCTCGGCGGAATAGGCGTGCTCGATGCCGGCGGCGATCTCCGCCTCGGTCAGCAGGACCACGTCGTCGAGCAGGCTGGCGGCGAGGCGGTGGGTGTAGCGGTTCTCGAGTCCGATGCCGCCGCCGAGCGAGTCCGCCAGCGTCTCCAACTCCTCGACCTGGACCGGGCGTCCGGCTTTCAGGCTGGCATGCATGGCGGCACCGCGCTCCATCGAGACGCCGATCACCCGCAGGCCGGGCCGCAGCGCCTTGGCCGCCAACGCCACGCCGCCGATCAGGCCGCCGCCCGACAGGGGCACCAGCAGCAGCTCGGCGTCGGGCACCGCCTCAATGATCTCCAGCCCCAGCGTGCCTTGTCCGGCGATGACGTCGGCATGGTCGAACGGGGGGACGGTGGCGAAGCCCTCCTCGCGGACCAGCCGGTCGACCTCGACCTGCGCGTCGTCCTGGGAGCGGCCGACGATGCGGATCTCGGCGCCCAGTGCGCGGATGCCCTCGACCTTGTTGGCGGGGACCAGCGCCGACATGCAGACGACGCAGCGGACGCCGGCCTGTGCGGCGGCATGGGCGAGCGCCCGACCGTGGTTGCCGGTGGAGGCCGCCGCGACCCCCGTCGCCAGTGCCTCGCGCGGCAGGGCCGACAGCGCGTTGGTGGCGCCGCGCAGCTTGAAGCTGCCGGTGGTCTGGCGGGTCTCCAGCTTGAGGAAGACGGGGACGCCGCAGCGCGCCGTCAGGCTGGGCGAGGCGACGGTCGGCGTCGCCGCGATCCGCCCGGCCAGCCGCGCGCGGGCGCGGAAGACGTCCTCCAGGCCGATGTCCTGCCCACTCATGACCAAGCCTTCCCAGGTAGCGGCAGGGTCATCAGCCGCCCGCCTTCGGGACGGGGCCGGTCGTCGCCGCACAAGCGCAGCGCGGCCCAGGCGGTGGCCTGATTGCTGGTGACGACGGGGCGGCCGATGGCGACCTCGATTTCCGCGGCGACGGTTGCCGAGCGCAGGGCGGTGCAGGAGATGAACAGCGCCTCGGCGTCGGGCGCCATCGCTTCGACAGCGGCGCGCACCAGACTGGCCGGCGCGATGCGTGCCATCTCGCGGTCGTCGTCCAGCCCGAAACAGGTGAAGCGCGCGATTTCGAACCCGTGTTCCGCAAAATAGGCGGCCATCGGCCGACTGGTCTGCTCGGTGTAGGGGGTCAGCACGGCGATGCGCCGGGCGCCGAACACTGCCAGGGCACGGCGGGCGGCGGCGGGCGGGGTGATGACGGGAACGCCCGGCTTGGCCGAGGCGATGGCCTGCTCGACGGCGTCATCGCCCATGACGACGCTGGCCGAGGTGCAGGAATAGCAGATGGCGTCGAGCGGCTCGTCGGGCAGGATCAGCGCCGCCCCTTCGGCGAGGCGCGGCTGCATGCGGCGCAGATTCTCCGGCGTCGTCGGGTTGGTGTAGGCGATGCGCGCGGTGTAGACGCCGATGCGGTCGCTCGCGACCATCCGGCGGAAGTCCGGTTCGGTCGTATGATCGGTCGCCAGCACGACCAGACCGACGCGCTTTTCGACCGGGCGGTCGTCGAAGGCCAGCGCAGTGGCCGAGCGCAGGATGGGGATGGAGGACATGGCTCGGAAACTCCGATGTCAGCGGGTAGGCCGGAAACGGCGCTCCAGCATGTGCAGGGCGGGCACGGCGATCAGGCTGATGCACAGGAACAGGATGCCGACCAGGGTCATCGGCTCCAGATAGCGGTAGTTGCTGTTGGCGACGCCGCGGGCCTCGCTCATTAGCTCGATCACCGTGATGGCGGAGAGCAGCGGCGTTTCCTTGAACATCGCGACGAAATAGTTCGCCAGCGTCGGGATCATGGGCGGGATCGCCTGCGGCAGGATGATATGGCGCCAGGTCTGGTAGGGCGTGAGGTTGCAGGCCTTCGCCGCCTCCCACTGGCCGCGCGGCGTGTTGTCGATGCCGGCGCGGAAGACCTCCGAGGCGTAGGTGGCGTAATGAAGGCCGAGCCCGACGACCCCGGCGGTCAGCGGTGACAGCAGCAGTCCCAGTTCCGGCAGCACGTAGAAAAGGAAATACAGCTGCACCAGCAACGGCGTGCCGCGGATGAACTCCACCACGAAACCGGTGGTGCGTGCCACCGCCCGGCTTTTCGAGCGGCGCAGCAGGGCGAAACCCAGCCCGGCGGCGGCGGCGAGGATGGAGCCGAGCAGCGTGGCCAGCAGCGTGATGCGCAGGCCGTCCAGCAGCGTCGGCATGATCTCGCGGACGAACTCCCAGTCCCATTCCATTGCCGGTTTCCTTAAGTGCGCAGCCCGTCGAGGCCACGGGTCATGCGGCGCTCCAGGGCTTTCATGCCGAACGAGATCAGGCTGGCATAGGCGAAGTAGATGACCAGAACGGTCAGGAACGGCATGGCGGTGCTGCCGGTCTGCGAGCGGACGACCTGCGCCTGGAAGGTGAGGTCGCTGAGCGAGATCAGCGATACGACCGAGGTCGCCTTCAACAGTTCGATGGCGTTGTTGCAGAAGGTCGGCACCATCACCACGGCCGCCTGCGGCAGCAGCACGTGACGCAGGCTCTGCCAGCGCGTCAGGTTCAGGGCGACGCAGGCCTCGTGCTGTTCGCGCCCGATGGACTGCACCGCCGCCCGCACCACCTCCGCGCCATAGGCGCCGACATTCAGCCCCAGCGCCAGCACGCCGGCCTGCAGCGGCGTCAGCGTCACCCCCATCAGCGGCAGGACGAAATAGGCCCAGAAAAGCTGGACAAAGATCGACGTGCCGCGAAAGAACTCGATATAGGCGACCGACACGGCGCGCACGGCGGAGTAGCGCGACAGCCGGCCCAGCCCGGCGAGGAAGGCGGCTGGCAGGGCCAGCGCGCAGCCGAGCACGGTCAGCTTCGCCGTCACCAGCGCGCCGTCCAGCATCAAGCCCAGATAGCCGGCCCAATCAGCCATGAAGCCGAGATCTCCTGCATTCGGGAAAAAGCGGAAACGGACGCGGTCGGATGCGCCGAGCCGTCAGATGCGCTGGCCGGCGGCGATGATCTTCTTCAAAAAGGCCTGGGTCCGCTCGTGCGTCGGGTTGGTGAAGAGGACGTCGGGCGGCCCTTCCTCCACGATGCGGCCACGGTCGAAGAACAGCACGCGGTCGGCGAAATCGTGGGCGAAGCTCATCTCGTGGGTCACCAGCAACATGGTCATGTCGGTGGTGGACCCCAGCATCCGCATGACGCTCAGCACCTCTTCCACCAGTTCGGGGTCGAGGGCCGAGGTCACTTCGTCGAACAGCATGATCCTGGGCTGCAGCGCCAGGGCACGGGCGATGGCCACCCGCTGCTTCTGGCCGCCGGACAGCTGGGCCGGCATGGCGCGGGCCTTGTCGGCGAGGCCGACGAGGTCCAGCAATTCCTTTGCCCGGCGTTCGGCATCCGCCTTCTTGACGCCCTTGGTCAGCATCGGCGCCAGCGTGATGTTGTCCAGCACGCATTTGTGCGGGAACAGGTTGAACAGTTGGAACACCATGCCGATCTTGGTCCGCATCCGATGGAGATGCGCCTCGTCGGCAGGGACAAGACGGCCGTTGCGCTCCATCTGGAACAGGCTTTCGCCGTCGATACTGATGGTGCCGCTTTCGATGGTTTCCAGCGTCATCAGCGTCCGCAGAATGGTCGTCTTGCCGGAGCCGGACGGCCCGATCAGCGCCAGCTTCTCACCTGGCCGGACTGAAAAACACAGGTCCTGCAGCACGGTGTGCGAACCGTAGCGCTTCGTGACCCGGTCGATGTCGATGATTGTGTCTGTCACGCCGGTCTTCCCTCGATTGATTGGCGACCGTGGATGTGCTCGAACGATGCGGGACCGCAAAAATCATGTCAATCCGGAAAATAAAACCATGACAATTCTGGAGAGACTCGTCTCGGGACTGTTCACATGGCGAGCAGCACGGGCTCCGGATCGCTGTTCAGCAGATTGACGATCACGCGCAGACCGGCATGGAGCTCCGCCTCGGTGGTGGAGCCGATGGAGACGCGCAGCGCGTCGGGCCGCGTGCCGGGGCCGATGGCAAAGGCCGATCCGGGCGCCAGCGCCACCCCCTGATGGCGGGCATGCGACACGAAGGTCGCCTCCGGCCGGCCTTCGCCCAGCGGCAGCCACAAATGCAGCCCTTCGGCATGGCTGCGGTGGGGAATGCCCCGCAGGATCTCCGCGGCCAGCGCGTGGCGGCGGTGCAGGGCCTTGCGCTGCCACTCCACCATCTCCATCGCGAATCCGCTCTCGACCCAGCGGGTGGCGATCTCGGCGACGATGGGCGTCGCGATCCAGTTGGTCACCAGATGGCGGTTGGTCACGGCGGCGAGCAGCCGGTCCGGAACCACCAGATAGCCGGTGCGCAGGCCGGGCATCACCGTCTTGGTGAAGCTGGTGACGTAGAGCGTCCGTTCCGGCGCCAGCGCCGCCAGCGGCGGGCGGCGGTCGCTCAGCAGGGGACCGAGCGGATCGTTCTCGACAATCGACAGGTTGTGGCGCTGGGCCAGCCGGGCGATCTCGGCGCGCCTCGCCTCGCCCATGTGGGTCGCGGTCGCGTTGATCGGATTCGGCATGACGAACAGGGCCTTGGCCGTGCCGTCGCGGCAGGCGGCATCGAGCGCGTCGGGACGGACTCCCTCCTCGTCGATGGCGACGCCACGCAGCTTGATGCCGAGATAGGAGGCGAGCGGCAGCAGCGTGTGGTGCCCGACCTCCTCCGTCACCACGGTCGATCCCGGCGGGGCGGCAGCCATCAGGGCGATGGTCATGCCGGCAGTGGCGCCGTTGGTCAGGGTGACGTTGGCCGCCGTGGTCTCCACCCCGCAGTGGCGCAGCCAGGACACCGCCGTCGCCCGGTGGCGGGCGAACAGGGTGTTGGGACGGAAGGACAGCACCACGGCCGGCGGCAGGCTGGCGGACAGTTCCGCCAGCGCCTGCCGCATCGCCTCGACATGCAGCGGCTCGCACACCGGCTTGAGGATCGACAGGTCGATCACCTCGTCGGTGCGCTGGGGAATGTAGGGCGGGTCGACCTCGGTTTGCGCTGCGCGGATGAAGGTGCCGCGCCCGGTCTCCCCGCTGATCAGGCCGCGCCGGATCAGCTCCTCATAGGCGCGGCTGACGGTTTGGACGGAAATGCCCAATTCATCGGCAAGCTGCCGGTGGGTGGGCAGCTGGTCGCCGACCGCCAATTGGCCTTGCGCGATCGCCCGCTGCACCTGGTCGGCCAGCGAGAGATAAACGGGCCTGCTCAAAGCCGATGCATCGGGATGCCACTTTGTCATGCAACATTTCTGCTGGAAATCATCACATTTGACAATGCCGGAAAGCGCGGACATCGTCAGGTCGTCATTTTTCCAGAGGCACCCCGCCCCATGCCCGACCTGAAGCTCGATCCTATCGACCTGCGCATCCTGTCGGAAATCCAGCGTGACGGCCGCATCACCAAGCTGGCGCTGGCCGACAGGGTCGGGCTGTCGCCGACGCCCTGCTGGGTCCGGCTGCGCCGGCTGGAGGAGGCCGGCATCGTCACCGGCTATCACGCCCGGCTGGCCCTGCGGCAGGTCACGCCCTTCGCGATGGCGCTGGTCGAGGTGACGCTGGGAAGCCACCGGCAAGCCGATTTCGACCGGTTCGAGCGGGCGGTGCGGGCCGAACCCGGTATCGTCTCCTGCTGGTCGGTCGGCGGCGGGCTCGATTACGTCCTGCGGGTGGTGGCGCGCGACGTCGACGCCTATCAGCGGATCATCGACCGGCTGTTGGAGGGAGATGCCGGGATCGACCGCTATTTCACCTACATCGTGACGCGGACGGTGAAGGACGATGCGGCGATGCCGCTGGAGGCGCTGATGGAGGAGCCGGGCGGTTCCGTCCCGCCCTGACGGAGATTTTCTCTTCTTCCCCACCCCGATAAAGAGACACTCTCCGCCACGCAGGCCCAGTTCGGACACAGTCTCCACCGCATCGCCGCTAGACTCCGGAACACCGGCGCTTCGGCGCCCAACCTGTTTTCCGGAGGTGTCCATGACCGCGCAGCTGTCCCGCCTGGACCGTCACGACGCCGTCAGCCGCCTGACCGACCGCCGGCTGCTGCGCGAACTCGCCTATGTCGGCGGACGCTGGACCGCGTCGCCCGACGGCGCCACCTTCCCGGTGACCGATCCGGCCAGCGGACGGACGCTCGCCCATGTCGCGGCTCTGCACGCCGCACAGGCGACCGCCGCCGTCACCGCAGCAGCGGCAGCCTTTCCGGCCTGGAGCGCCCGGCTGCCGCAGGACCGCGCCGCCCGCCTGCGCGACTGGTTCGACCGCATCACCGCCGCCAAGGAGGATCTCGCCCTGCTGATGACGCTGGAGCAGGGCAAGCCGCTCGCCGAATCGCGGGGGGAAATCGACTATGCCGCCTCCTTCGTCGAGTGGTACGCGGAGGAGTCCAAGCGGATGGGGGTCGAAAGCATCGCCAGCCACCTGCCCGGCGCAGAAATGCTGCTGCGGCGCGAAGCGCTGGGCGTGGTCGGCATGGCGACGCCGTGGAACTTCCCATCGGCCATGTTGACGCGCAAGGCGGCGGCGGCGCTGGCCGCCGGCTGCACTGTGGTGGCGCATGCGTCCTCCGAAACACCGCTGTCGGCGCTGGCGCTGGCGGAATTGGCGGAGCGGGCTGGCATCCCCACCGGTGTGTTCAATGTCCTGACCGGCGATCCGGAGCCGCTGGTCGGCGCGCTGTGCGACGATCCCCGCGTCCGCGCCATGAGCTTCACCGGCTCCACGGAAATCGGCAGCCGCATCGCCGCGCGCTGCGCCCCGACCATGAAACGGCTGGTGATGGAGCTGGGCGGCCATGCACCGCTGCTGGTCTTCGCCGACGCCGACCTGCAGCGGGCGGTGGACATCGCCATCGACGCGAAGTTCGCCACCTCCGGCCAGGACTGCCTCGCCGCCAACCGCATCTATGTGCAGCGTCCGCTCTACGACTCCTTCTGCGCCGCCTTCACCGCCCGCAGCGCGGCACTGCGCGTCGGCCCTGGGCTGGAACCGGACATGCAGATCGGCCCGCTGATGAATGAACGGGCCGTCGACAAATGCGCACGCCACGTCCGCGACGCGGTGGACCGCGGCGCCCGCTGCCTGACCGGCGGCGAGGTCCATCCCGCCGGCCCGCTGTTCTACCGCCCCACCGTGCTGGCCGATGTGGCGCCGGACTCGCTGATCCTGCGCGAGGAGACCTTCGGCCCGGTCGCCGCGATCCTGCCCTTCGACGAGGAGGCGGAGGCGGTTGCCCGTGCCAACGACACCGAATACGGCCTCGTCGCCTATCTGGTCACCCGTGACGCCGGCCGAATCCTGCGCCTGTCGCGGGCGCTGCACTACGGCATGGTGGCGGTCAACCGGGTGAAGATCACCGGCGCGCCGGTCCCCTTCGGCGGGGTGAAGCAATCCGGCCTTGGCCGCGAAGGCTCGCGCCATGGGCTGGAAGCCTTCACCGAGCTGAAATACGTCTGCCTCGACGCCGCCTGAACCGAAATTCTTTTCTGGGAAGCACGCCATGACCGACATGACCAACGAGCTGACCGCCTGGGATCGCGACCATTTCTTCCACCCCTCGACCCACATGGCGGCACATGCCCGCGGCGACACGCCGACCCGCGTCGTCACCGGCGGCGAAGGCGTCTACATCACCGACCGTGACGGCAGGCGCAGCCTGGACGCCTTCGCCGGCCTCTATTGCGTCAATGTCGGCTATGGCCGCCGCGAGATCGCCGACGCCATCGCCGAGCAGGCCGGCAAGCTCGCCTATTATCACGCCTATGTCGGGCACGGCAGCGAACCGTCGATCACGCTTGCCAAGATGATCATCGACCGCGCGCCCGCCGGGATGTCGCGCGTCTATTTCGGCCTGTCGGGATCGGACGCGAACGAAACCAACATCAAGCTGGTCTGGTATTACAACAACATCCTCGGCCGGCCGGAGAAGAAGAAGATCATCTCGCGCTGGCGCGGCTATCACGGGTCGGGGGTGATGACCGGCAGCCTGACCGGGCTGGAGCTGTTCCACAAGGCCTTCGACCTGCCGCGCCCGCCGGTGCTGCACACCGAAGCCCCCTATTACTTCCGCCGCGCCGACCGCAGCATGAGCGAGGAGCAGTTCTCCCAGCACTGCGCCGACCAGCTGGAGGCGCTGATCCAGGCGGAGGGGCCGGAGACGATTGCCGCCTTCATCGGCGAACCGGTGCTGGGCACCGGCGGCATCGTTCCGCCGCCCGCCGGCTATTGGGAGAAGATCCAGGCCGTCCTGGACAAGCACGACATCCTGCTGATCGCCGACGAGGTGGTGACCGGGTTCGGCCGGCTCGGCAGCATGTTCGGGTCCGACCATTACGGCATCAAGCCCGACCTCATCACCATCGCCAAGGGCCTGACCTCCGCCTACGCGCCGCTGTCGGGGGTGATCGTCGGCGAGCGGGTGTGGAAGGTGCTGGAGCAGGGATCCGACCAGCTCGGACCCATCGGCCATGGCTGGACCTATTCGGCGCATCCGCTCTGCGCCGCCGCCGGGGTGGCGAACCTGGAGCTGATCGACACGCTCGATCTGGTGACCAATGCGCGCGAGACCGGGGGCTATTTCCGCGCGGCGCTGACCGACGCGCTGGGCGGACATCCGATGGTCGGCGAGGTGCGCGGCGAGGGCATGCTGGCGGCGGTGGAGTTCGTCGCCGACCGGGACGACCGCCGCTTCTTCCCCGCCGAGGCGAAGGTCGGGCCACGCCTGTCCGCCGCACTTCTGGAACGGGGCGTCATCGCCCGCGCCATGCCGCAAGGCGACATCCTCGGCTTCGCCCCGCCGCTCTGCCTGACGCGGGAGGAGGCCGACATCGTGGTCGCCGCCACCGCCAAGGCGGTGAAGGCGGTCGCGGCCGAACTCTGAGCGGGGAATCGTCAACTCTCGCACCAGTCTTGGCGACTGGGCGCGATGTAGTTGGCTACCGGCGCGGTTGGGCAGGTGACGGCGAGCAAGTTGCGCAGAGCAGCGCCTCTCCGGACAGGGGAGGCCTCGCCGGGCGACCGAACATGCTGCTTGCGCTTGGCTGCCGGCCTCAGAACGTTGCGCACCTCATCATGAGCGCAGCAGAAGCGTTGGGCGGCCTCCGGGGCGCAGCCGCACGCCGGTTCCGGCCCGTCACGACCGACAGCCGCCATGGCTTGGCAGTCGCTCCCGATCTGCAGGGCCGGGCCTACCCAACCGGGGCAAGATCAAAAGCCGCTCCACGGCTCGACAGGACCCCTTCAGGCCTCAACGCTACAGCGATCAGAGCCAACGCGATGGCGCTGCTCCGGGATCGACTATGGACGCAATGTGCCTCCAGCGTCTCTTCCAACTGCTGCTCCCACATCCGTCTTCCGAAACCCAAGGCCGTTAAGGTTGGAGGCGGTGACCGAGAGCCTCCATGAGGCATAAGATTCCCTGCCGCTTGACACCGTAACATCATGTTTCCGACGACGTTGCCGTATGCTTCATTTTTCGTCTTCGCGCTGGATTGCGTTCCGAGCAGTTCAGAAATTTCGCGGAAACCGTATCAATCTTCTGCATTGGTCGCCTGATGCTTAAAATTTGGGCTTCCGCTCCAGGCTCGTTGAGGCTCATCGACGCACCGGTACGCACGAGCAGCAGAGAGACAGCTGTCGAGCTTGGAAGACCAATACTTCTCCGCCTTCCTGGTTGGAGAGAGTGACGGCTGGGAGACGGCCATGACGACGGCGGACGTAAACGGGCTGGTGCCGGTGGGCGCAGCTGATGAAGTGCAGACGCAGAAATCGCAGAAGCTGACGTTGCTCCCGCTTGTCGCACTCGTCGTCGGTTCAATGATCGGCGGCGGCGTTTTCAATCTCCCGTCTGACATGTCGAAGAATGCGTCGCCCGGCGCCATTCTGATCGGCTGGCTCATCACCGGAATTGGCATGCTGACGCTCGCCTTCGTGTACCAGAACCTGGCGGTACGCAAGCCTTACCTGAACGCGGGTCCTTATGCCTACGCCAAGGCGGGCTTCGGTCCATTCGTCGGGTTCAACAGCGCCTGGGGCTATTGGCTTAGCGCCTTTCTTGGGAATGTTGCCTATGCCGTGGCAATTTTTTCTGCACTTTCCCACTTCTTCCCCATCTTCGGTGACGGCAACAACCTGCCTTCGATCATTGGAGCATCATTGTGCCTGTGGCTGATCCACGCGCTCGTGCTCAGCGGAATCAAGCAGGCCGCCTTCGTGAACGTCGTCACCTCGATCGCCAAACTGGTCCCCTTGTTCCTTTTCATCCTGCTCGCAATCGTCGGCTTCCATTGGGACCGGTTCACCGTGGATTTTTGGGGTACCGGAACTGGTTCGGGCGGCCTCGGTCCGATCATGGAGCAGGTGAAGAGCACCATGCTGGTGACCCTTTGGGTGTTCATCGGCATCGAAGGCGCCAGCGTCTACTCCGCCCGTGCATCCCGCCGCTCCGACGTCGGGCGGGCGACCGTGATCGGGTTCGTCGGCGCCCTGGGGATCTATGTGCTGGTATCGCTGCTCGCGACGGGTATCCTGAAGCAACCCGATCTGGCCAACCTCAAGGTGCCCTCCATGGCGGGCGTGTTCGAATCCCTTGTCGGTCCATGGGGCGCCGCCCTGATCAATATCGGTCTGGTGATTTCGGTCGGTGGCGCGTTCCTGTCGTGGACTCTGCTGTGTGCGGAAATCCCCTATACTTGCGGTCGCGACGGGACCTTTCCGAAGTGGTTCGCCGCGGAGAATGCCAACGGGTCGCCCGTGAACGCCCTATGGGCAACCAATCTCATGATCCAGTTCTTTCTCGCACTCAGCTTGCTGTCTCGCAGCGCGTACCAGTTCTTCTACTTCATTGCGTCGGTAGCGATCCTCCCCCCCTATGTCCTGTCCGGCGCCTACGCGTTGAAGCTGGCCCTCACCGGCGAGAGCTACGGTGCCGAGCCGCGGACGACGGGCATTCTGATCGGTGCGCTGGCGACAGCTTATGGGCTCTGGCTCGTCTACGCGGCCGGTCTTCAGTACCTGCTGATGTGTGCGGTTCTCTTCGCCCCGGGGATCCTGGTTTATGTCCGGGCCCGGCGTGAATGTGGAGAACGTGCCTTCACCGGTGTCGAAACGGTCATCGCAGTGCTTATTGCCATGCTGGCCGTGCTCGCCGCCTGGCTCATGTGGACCGGCACGATCAGCCCATTGTGACTGCGAGAGATACCCCCGCACACGAGACACCACAAGGCCGACAACCGGGAACCATACCGAAACTCTGGGTCACCATGGCAGGGAGATGAATCATGTCCGAAGTCGGCGTGCATTCGGAAGTCGGCAAGCTGCGCACCGTCCTGGTCTGCCGGCCGTCATTGGCACACCAGCGCCTCACCCCCGGAAACTGCCACGACCTTCTGTTCGACGACGTCATCTGGGTGCACGAGGCGCAGAAGGATCACCATGATCTGGTGCTGAAAATGCAGGAGCGCGGGGTCGAAGTGCTCGACCTGCACGACCTGCTCGCGCGGACACTCGAAGATTCCGAGGCGAGGCGGTTCGTCCTTGATCGTCGCATCACCGCCAACACCGTCGGATCGGCCGCTGTGGAGGTCATCCGCCCATGGCTGGACGAGATGCCTTCCGGACAGCTTGCCGCCCATCTCATCGGCGGCTTTGCCATCTCGGACCTGCCGGACAGCACTGTGAGCGTGCTGCTGCGGGAGGCGTTCGGCGGCACCGACTTTGTTTTGCCTCCCATCCCCAACACCCTGTTCCAACGGGACCCGTCCTGCTGGATCTACAATGGGGTGACCTGCAACCCGATGTTTTGGGCGGCCCGCAAGCCGGAAACTCTGCTGCAGCGGACGGTCTACAAGTTCCATCCCCGCTTCCAGGACGGCGAATTCAAAATCTGGTGGGGCGATTCCGACGAGGATTTCACAGGCGCCTCCCTCGAGGGCGGCGATGTGATGCCGATCGGCAAGGGCATCGTGCTCATTGGCATGGGGGAGCGCACCAATCGTCAGGCGGTCGGTCAGGTCGCCCGTGCGCTGTTCCGCAACAACGCGGCGTCACGGGTCATAGCCTGCCTGATGCCGAAGAGCCGTGCGGCCATGCACCTGGATACGGTCTTTTCCTTCTGCGATCGCGATCTGGTGACGGTCTTCCATGAGGTCGTCGATCAGATCCGCTGCTACAGCGCCTATCCGCTGGACGGCGACGGACGGTTCGAGGTGCGGCCCGAGGCAAGACCGCTTCTGGAGGTCGTGGCCGAGGCTCTGGGCTACCCGGCGCTCCGTGTCGTCGGCACCGGCGGCAACGCCTACGAAGCGGAGCGCGAGCAATGGGACGACGGCAACAACGTCGTGGCTCTCGAACCCGGCGTGGTCGTGGCTTACGACCGCAACACCTACACCAACACGCTGCTGCGTAAGGCCGGTGTCGAGGTCATCACCGTCCGCGGAGCGGAACTTGGCCGCGGCCGTGGCGGCGGGCATTGCATGACCTGCCCGATCTGGCGGGAGCCCGCCTACTGACGAACAGCGGCGAATACCGAACCAGGAGGCAAATGATGAGCTTCAATCTGCGCAATCGTTCGCTGCTCACCGTCCAGGACTATACGGCGCGGGAGTTTCGGTATCTTTTGGATTTGGCGCGCGATCTCAAGCGGGCGAAATACGCCAAGACCGAGCAGCAGCATCTACAGGGCAAGGAAATCTGCCTGATCTTCGAGAAGACATCGACACGGACCCGCTGCGCCTTCGAAGTCGCCTGCTACGATCAGGGGGCCAACGTCACCTACCTCGATCCCGCCGGCTCGCAGATCGGCCACAAGGAATCCTTCAAGGATACCGCACGTGTCCTCGGCCGGATGTACGACGCCATCGAGTATCGGGGGTCAGCGCAGGGTGGCGTCGAGCAGCTGGCCAAATACGCCGGCGTGCCGGTCTACAACGGTCTCACGGACGAATATCACCCGACCCAGATGCTCGCCGACGTCATGACGATGCGCGAACACAGCGACAAGCCGATCGCCGATATCAAATATGCCTATGTCGGCGATACCCGGTCCAACATGGGACATTCGCTGATGATCGTCGGCTGCTTGATGGGCATGGACGTGCGCATCTGCGGGCCGCGAAGCTTGTGGCCGTCGGAGGAGTATGCGGCCACCGCCCGCCGGTTGGCCTCCGCATCCGGCGCGCGGCTGACGATCACCGACAACGCTGCGGAAGCGGTGTCCGGGGTCGACTTCATCCACACGGATGTCTGGGTCTCGATGGGCGAGCCGAAGGAAGTTTGGCGGGAGCGGATCGCGCTGCTCAAGCCCTATCAGGTCAACCCGGAACTGATGGCTGCGAGCGGCAACCCGCAGGTCAGGTTCATGCACTGCCTGCCGGCCTTCCACGATACCGAGACGACGCTCGGCCGGCAGATCGCCGACGAGTACGGAATGGCCAACGGTCTTGAGGTGAGCAACGAGGTGTTCGAATCGGAGGCCAACATCGCCTTCGAGCAAGCGGAAAACCGCATGCACACGATCAAGGCGCTTCTCGTCGCCACATTGGGAGAATGAAGCCATGCGAGTCGTCGTCGCATTGGGCGGCAACGCTCTGTTGAAGCGCGGCGAGCCGATGACCGCCGATGCGCAGCGCCGCAACGTCCGCATCGCCGCCGAGGCTCTGGCCCCCGTCGCTCGGGAGCACCAGCTCGTGATCAGCCATGGCAACGGGCCACAGGTCGGGTTGCTGGCGCTTCAGGGGGCCGCCTACCGGCCGGATGAGGCGTATCCGCTGGACGTCCTGGGGGCCGAGACCGAAGGGATGATCGGCTATATGATCGAGCAGGAGCTGGGTAACCTGCTGCCGTTCGAAGTGCCGTTCGCCACAGTGCTGACCATGGTCGAAGTGGACGGCAACGATCCCGCGTTCCGCGATCCAAGCAAATTCGTCGGGCCGGTCTACGATGCCGCCGAGGCCGGGCGTCTTACGGACGAGAAGGGGTGGGTCTTCAAACCGGACGGGAAATTCTGGCGGCGGGTCGTACCGTCGCCGCTTCCCAAGCGCATCTTTGAAATTCAACCGATCCGCTGGCTGCTGGATCAAGGAACCATCGTGATCTGCGCCGGTGGAGGGGGGATCCCCACCATGTACCAGCCGGGCAAGGAACGCACGTTGGTCGGCGTGGAGGCTGTGATCGACAAGGATCTCTGCTCGGAGTTGCTGGCGCGCAATCTGGATGCCGACCTTCTCATCATGGCGACCGATGCCGAAGCTGTGTTCCTCGGCTGGGGGACGCCGGAAGCCCGCGCAATTCATCGCGTGAGCCCAGAAGCAATTGGCCAGCATGCGTTCCCGGCGGGCTCCATGGGACCCAAAGTCTATGCGGCGTCCCGGTTTGCGCTGTCCACAGGGCGGACCGCGGCGATCGGGGCGCTCGCCGACATTCCGGCGATCGTGCGCGGGGAAAAGGGCACGCTGATCGATAAGTCCTTTACGACAATGAGCTTGCACGGATAGAGCGGCGATCCGGAAAGGGGCTGTGGTCATGGCAAACGACGTCCCGAAACCGGCCGAGAAAAAGCGGGAAACGCGGCAGCCTTCGCTGCTCGATGCCGTGGTCCCCATGGTCGCTCTCATCGCCCTGCTGGCGGCATCCTATCTGCTGTTCGGCAAGGACGCTTCCGCCGGCCCAAACCAGGTGGCGCTGCTGTTCTCCGGAATCGTGGCGGCAGGCATCGCTTACAAGAACGGCATGCCTTGGGACGGACTGCGCCAGGCCGTAATCGATGGCATCGCAACCGGTCTCGCGGCCATCATGATCCTGCTGGCGGTGGGAGCTCTGATCGGTACCTGGGCCCTCAGCGGCACGATCGTGGCGATGGTGTATTACGGGCTTCAAATACTCAGTCCCCATTATTTCTATGCGACCACTGCGCTCATCTGTGCCTTGATCGGCTTCAGCATCGGCAGTTCCTGGACTGTCGCAGGCACCATCGGCATCGGCCTGATGGGGGTCGCCGCCAGCATGCACCTGTCGCCGGAGATCACCGCCGGCGCGGTCATTTCCGGCGCCTATTTCGGCGACAAGGCCTCGCCGTTGTCCGACACCGCCAATCTGGCGACTGCGGTTACCGGATCCGGAATCTATGAGCATATCCGGGAGTCGCTGTTCACCTCGGTTCCCGCCCTCCTCGTCGCGGTCATTCTCTTCGGAGGGTTGGGCGCGCCTGGCGACTTCGACGCGGCAACCATGCTGGCCGGCATCGAAAGCCGGTTCATGGTGTCGCTTTGGGCCTTCACCCCGTTGCTGCTCGTCCTCGCCCTGTCGATTGCCCGGTTTCCGCCCTTCATCACGATCTTCTTCGGCGCTCTGGCCGGCGGGCTCCTGGCGGTCGTTCAAGAGCCGGCGCGTGTCGTCAGCTTCGCCGCCGCACCCGAGTTGCCGGCCGCCGTCGCCATGCTCAAGGGTGTCTGGATGGCGCTCGCCAACGGCTACACCGCCCACAGCGGCAATGACGCGCTGGACGTCATACTGACGCGGGGCGGCATGTCCAGCATGATGAACACCGTGTGGCTGATCATCACCGCGCTGTCCTTCGGAGCGACTGTGGAGCATGCCGGGCTTCTCAATCGCCTGATCGACCCGGTGATCCATCGGATGAGGTCCGTCGGCGGACTTGTGGCCGCCGTTGTCGCCACTTGTGTGGGAGCCAACGTCGTCACCTCCGACCAGTACATCTCCATTGCCCTGCCCGGACGGTTGTTCAAGGCAGAATTCGCAAAGAGAGGCCTTGCGCCTGTGCTTCTGTCGAGAGTCGTCGGTGACTCGGCCACCGTGACCTCGCCGCTGATACCCTGGAACAGTTGCGGAGCCTACATGGCTGCGGCGCTCGGCGTATCGACGACCGGCTTCGCCGTGTATTGCTTTTTCAACATTCTCAATCCCTTGATCACGATCCTCTTTGCCGTGTGCGGACTGCGCGTCTGGAAGACGGCGGCAAATGGACCGACAGGCAATGCCCCGATGATGAGGAGTTGAGCCCGCCATTTCGATTGGCGACGGCCGTGCGCCGGCCGCGGTCACGGCGATCATCTTCGATCCGGCTTCCTTCGCTGACGACGCAAGTGCTCAGGCGGCTGGGAAGGTTGGCCGCCTGAGCACTTGCGTCGTCAGTCCTGACCAGGGCGCAGGTTACGGATTCATCGATACCGTTACCCCTCCAAGCCCGAGAGTCAGTCTGGCGCCCTGCGTGTTGGATGTGACCTTCAGAACAACGCCTTTTTCATTTTCCAGGTATCCGATTCCGCCCCCTCCCACCAGAGCCGCACCTGTCTGTGCGACCGAATAGGTTCCTGGAAAATCCTCGATTCTCTTGAGATTATATACATCTGCGGCAGCTTCGTTCTTTGTGCCTCCAACATCGGCTAAAGTCAGCCCGGATGCCGTGAATGGAAACTGTTTGCCCTGGAAGTACAGCGTTCCATTCCCCCACGAGTATCCGATGCCGAGTGCGGCAGAGCCGCCGGTGAATTCGATCTTCCCTACGGGCACGGGTTTCGCTTCCTGGGCAGCCAACCCACCGAAAAAGCACATGCCGATACCGATGTAAGCTGCCGCTGCCCAGCTCGCCTGCTTGTTGGTGACCTTGATCATGATGTTCTCCCAAATCGCTGAGACGGAACAGGGAAGGGCTGTGAGTCGGTAATTGAAAAGCTGATTGTATGACCGCTTCAGCTCAGCCCTATTCAGTCAAGAAATCTAGCTTCCAGGTATCGTATAATCATACACAGAGATTTTGAGGAAAAGCGTGGTTACCGTATCAGAAAGTCCTGGCTTCAATGTTGCTGGTGGATTAAATGATCATGAATTCTTGTAAGTCAATGTTAAGAACAATTCTTGTGGGTTTTGTCATGCTTTCCAAATAACATGGAATGGGATGCAGTTCGAAGGGAGCCGACTGCTGGTGCGAAGATCTGTACACCGCCCTCAAAATTCACCGGCGCACCGAATAGCCATGCATGTGCATCACTCCTGGACCAGCCCAGTTGCTGCTGGTGTGAACGCGTGCCCACCATACCAGACCAATCCACCGGTCTGTTACCGTAGCAAAGAGGACGGCGCAGGAGGGTACTTTCGCCCTGTTGTCGTTTGCTGCCTGATAGGGGAACCCAATTCCAATCCCCAATTCCAATCAAAGTGCAGGGCAACGACTATGGCGAAGCATGCAAAGTCGCGGAAGCACGGCCACGCCAACGATGACACTTTAACCGAGCGCTCCGATGAGAATACCCCTCAGGAGAAGCTGACACGGCGAGTGTACGAGCAGGAACTGGCGAAGCTTCATGTTGAGCTCGTCACCCTGCAGGAATGGGTGGTGCATAAAGGTCTCAAGGTTTGCATCGTCTTCGAGGGACGCGACACGGCGGGCAAGGGTGGAACGATCAAGGCGATAACCGAGCGGGTCAGTCCGCGCGTATTCCGTGTGGTCGCCTTGCCGACCCCGACGGAGCGCGAAAAGTCGCAGATGTACATTCAACGCTATGTTCCCCACCTGCCGGCCGCCGGAGAGGTCGTGATCTTCGATCGAAGCTGGTACAACCGTGCTGGCGTTGAGCGAGTAATGGGCTTCTGCACGGAAGAGCAGAGCAAGCGTTTCCTTGAGATGGTCCCGGCTGTGGAGCGGGCAATGGTGGGGTCGGGCATCATCCTGTTGAAATACTGGCTCGAAGTCAGCGCCGACGAGCAGACACGACGGTTGGAGGCGCGAATCCATGACGGGCGGAAGATCTGGAAGCTTTCACCGATGGACCTGAAATCTTATAGCCGATGGTTCGACTATTCCCGCGCCCGTGACGACATGTTCACGGCCTCCGACACTCCCTGGGCGCCTTGGTATGTTGCACATTCCGACGACAAGCGTCGCGCCCGCTTGAACATCATCAGCCACCTGTTGGCACATGTTCCCTATGAGAAACTCCCCCGTGCTTCGATAAAACTGCCGAAACGCCAGGACCCAAGCGGCTACCGCAAGCCTGACTATTACTACAAAACGATTGCAGAGCATCATTGGGAAAACAATTAGCGGCAAGTCCGTGGGTGGTCATTCCTGCATACGAAAAGGAGAATGAGATGCAAGTGAAGATTCTATTGCTCGGGGCCACGATGCTGCTCTTGAGCGCGTGTGGTGGTCTTCCACCGAGCAATCCCCAAGTTGATACCAGTCCGACTTCTTACAGAAGTGGCTATGGCGTCAGAAATTATGCGATAGGGGGTGTATCCGACAGCCATTTGGATTGGGGTGAATAGTCCCAAAGCAGTGCTTTCACCACTGTTCCCCGGTGCCTGGCTTTGCCCTGTCGAGCAGACCGGCCTTGCGCAAGCCGTCAAGGATACGCGATAGGGTGTCGGGCGCCAGATTCAGCTTTTCGAGATTGGCGTGTACATTATTGGCGAAATCGGGGTCTATGCTCAGTATTTTGTCGACCTCCGCGGCAGCTTCGACTGAATGGCCGGCCTGGGCATGGATCATCGCCAAGCTGACATGGGGAAGCATGGACTCCGGAACATTGACTTGTTTGGCTTCGTCGAGAGCGGCGCTGAAGCGACCGTTGACATAATAGTAAAGGGCCAAGATCAGGTGATACCAGTTGGAGAGCGCAGGATTGCGCGCGTACGCCTCCAGGATCAGAGGCACCCCCTTGTCCCACGCGCCGATCAGGCTGTAGCAGCGTCCAAGCTCTGCCAGGAGATCACTGTCGTTGGGATTCAGCGACAATGCCCGTTCATAGGTGGCGATGCTTAAATGTGGCTCGCCCTGCAGCCAGTAAGCCATGGCCAATGCCTTGAGCGGGAGCGGCGTATCCGGGCTCAACACCACTGAGTATCGGGCAAGCTGAAGTCCACTTGCGATGGGATCGGGGCGGGCAGGATTCCGATTGAAGCCCAGCCGGCCTTCGTCGACGGTCACCAGAGCGAGTGCGGCCCAAGCTTCAGCATAAAGCGGATCAACCTGAACTGCACGTTCGAGGCACATGCGCGCTTGAGCATGTAAAGTGACAGTCAGTTGTCGCCAATATTGGTATGTGCGCAGCATGCACTCATAGGAGGACAGCGTATTCGGCGGTCGTTCAGCACTGCCACGCGCCTCCTCTTCATAAACCACGCCGAACGGCTGGGCAATTTTGCGAGCCACCTGAGCCGATATCTTTTGCCGTGATTCGATCAGCGTGGCTGGCGTGAAGTCCCGATGGAAAGCATCGGACCAGAGATAGCGCCGGTTTTTTCCATCCATCAGTGTGACGGTGACCCGAAGTTGGTTGTCGAACAACTCCACTGTCCCCTTCAGAACATAATCGGGTTTTACGGTCGTAGTCTTCTCACCATTGCTCGCTGTGGAGGCGGCAAGGATAGGGATGCCGTTGTCGGTCCCAAACACACGCATATTCCGGAATTTGATAAGCGCACCAATCAGATCCTCGGTAAGGCTGTCGGCGAAGGCATTCTGGGCTGGATTGCCAGTGCTGTTGGAGATGGGAAGCACGAGGAGCGACGGACCACGCACCACGGCCGTGGAGACCAGTGGCGCCGAGTCCCTGCGTGCGGGAGATGCATCCCAGAATATGGCCATAACGATTAAAGCCAGAATAGAAGCGGCAAAAAACAGCAATGCTGGAATCGCTGCCTTCTTGTGACTGGATAGAGCCTCGACCCATTGGCGCTTCAATGGAGACGCATGGCGATCGGAGTTTGGAGGCGGTTGACATTCCAAATCGGAGATCGGCCTCTCCTCGATTGGGAGATCATCGCCTGCTTTGGCTTCCGAGCTGACATACAGGGCTTTTGGTGGTGGGAGCGCGGTGGAGCGATTGGCCGCCAATGCAAAATGAGGGACATAACTGCCCTTTGGAATCGTGATCCGGACCGGGTCGTCTGCTCCATCAGTGAGATAATATTGCTCCAAGCAATGTCGAATGCGACCAGCCTGTATGCGGACCACTGGATCGAGCAATGGGTCAAAGTTCGCATCCCGGTCAAACACGTCCACTGCAATGGTGTAGCCTTTGATGCGGTCAGCGCGACCGGTCAGCGTTTCTTGCACAATGAACTGCAAAAACCGCTGCTTCCTCGAGGAGGCTCGGAACCCCCGGCTGGCAAGAATTCGATCAAGCGCATCGTTGATGAGCTGAGGTGGAACATCTTTGTCAGTCTCGTGAGGCATCCGAACTCTCCAGGTTGGCGACTGGTATTCATTGATTGCCTTTGATGGCTATCCGTTGGGTTAGACCGTTCTGAGTGTATCCAGCCGCTCTTTGGTCTATTGGTGTATTGCAGAATCCAAGGATTTCACGCGCTTCTCCTCAAGTCCTGCGCATTCTGCGGTCATTTCTCCGTGCATAACGCTTAGTAGTGGATACAATTGATATTGTACCTCCCGAAACAAAAAGTTATTATGTTGCATTGCTGTAAAATTTTCCGTTAGGCAGAAGGTTGTCAATCATTTTCAAAATACCATTGTAAATTATGTTTACTGTCTTAACATTACTCAGGGGCTAAATTGAGATTACGATTATTCTTATATTTTGGTTTTTTCATATGTGTAATCCTTACCGTGGATGTATGTGCTTAAGTATGTCATTGTGTTCGAGAGCTTAACCTCTGGGTGATTGTTCTGCCTCGTTATGGTGTTTTAGCAATCTTTGACGATGCTCTTTTGCCGCTCGAATGGCCGACCCTCCCACCATATGCGGCGGTGCGATCTCCAGATTCGGTGTTATTTCGATTGGGAAAGACATCCCCCTCCATATGGCTCCGCCTTTCGGTGGCGAATTGAAGCCATAGGGTAAGCGGTATTCTCAGGTTACGAAGGGTGTGGTTTGCTGGGCAGGGTGTCAGTACGGCAGTTCATGGTCCTGACGATTGACTGATCGCAGGCGTGGCTGGTCAGCCCGCCAGCAAACCCAACTTGAGGATCGTAGGCATTTCCTGCTCAATCGCTTTTGTGGCACCAGAGCCGATTGCAGCTTCGGCGGATGGTGGCGCTCGGTTAGCCGACCGACACAGTGAAGTCGAAGGGGGAGCCCCAACCGCCGGCGACAACATGATTGTCGCCGCGGCGCAAGAAAGCCATGTCCCGCATGAAGTTCTGCCCGATTGCCTGGCCATTGACGACAGTTCCCAAAGTGCTGCCGAGATCGGTCACAAGCAAGCGATCCTGATTGCGGCTGATCATAAAATGATCGCGTGACAAGCGAAAGGGTTGATAGTCATGAATGTACAGATCGGGGTGCCGCAACGGGGGAGATTCGCCGGCGGTCAGGGCCCGGCCGACGACAAATGGCAGGTGATCGATTGGGAGGGGGGCCTCGCCGATCGCGGCACCCAGAGCTTCTGACCGTGCGATCAGCGCGATTGGCGTGTCGCTCGGAATTCTCTCATCGGAAAAAGCATCATCACGTTCGGCGATTGCGGAACTTGGCGTCTCGGCCAGCAGGTCACCGGCGATCTTGTCCTCGACCGTCCGCAGGCGAATGCTCAGGCGCTGGATCAGGTCCCGCGCGAGCGTGGCGTCGCGGCTCACCCAGTCCAGAAACTCCTGTGCGCTGAATACCTCCGCCACGCCATTCGCGGAGGCCCTGGCGGTGGCGCTCCGTCGGCGGCTTTCAATCACGCCCATTTCGCCCAGCCACTCACCGCCTCGAACGTGACCGATTAGAATAGACGCGTCGCCATGTTCGCGTAGTACTTCTACCTCTCCATGCTTGATCCAGAGAACGCAACCGCTGGGGTCGCCTTGCCGGAACAGCACATCGTCAGCATTGAACCTCATAGAGTTTGTCATGACGTTTTATCCTCCACGGGGTGTCATTCGCCGTACCGTGCGGGTTATTATACCAAGGCTGACGGTATGGAGCGGTGTGGTAGAGTTTGTCAGGTTTTTTGGCGCTGCTCAGTAGGCGTGAGCTGCAGGGGATTTCGCTGCTCTTGCACAGAATTGATCAATGCGCTGGAAATTGAGCTGGGGAGTTTAGAAACCAAGCTCGGCAGCATCCCGCCTACTTGGTGCCGTCTTAACAGTCGTTGTAGGCGGAACCGGTGGTTCCACCTGGGGTGCGGCGTATCCGGGCGGGCTCTTGGCCCAGGAGTAGCCTTTTACGGCAAGATCATAGCCGGCTTTGAACAATGCCTGCATGTATTCTTTATCGAACGGTTCCCGAAGTGGCGTTTTGAAGCTATCGGGAATGTAGGCGAGATTGAAGTCAAGACCATCGCGCTGGGCGGCAATGTAGATGCGGTACAGGTCGCCGACGCCTTGCGTTTGGATCAGCGAGGCAATCGCACGGTTGGCGATGCTCAAGGTTTGGCGGTCAACCTGAGCCCATTCCGGATCGAGCCGCGCGTTGCGGATAACGTACAGGTGCCGTTCGCGCGTGATCCCCGCCCGCTGAGTTTCCGTTCTGAGATTGAGGCTGGGAGGATAGACGAACACCTGAGCTGTCGCGCCGCCATCCACATGCATTTCCTGAAATCTTTTCCCCTCTGCCTCGACATCGATCATGACCGGGGGAAATGCGCCCGGGATGGCCGCAGAGGCGACCAACAGGGTTTGGACGAGTTGCAGTGCTTGCGGGTGGCGGCTGGCTGCGATTTTGGTGATGTTCCAGATGACCGGGCGGCGGGCGTCGAGATTTGTGGTGCCGATCAGCAGGATGCCGCCCTCTTCATGCCTGACCGCGATTGCATCCAACATGCGCTGGTCGAAGATACGCTGCACCAACTTCCTAAGCGGCGCGGTATCAGCCATGGCATCATCGGTGATGGCTGCGAGAAAACCGCGTTGTTCGAGTATGTCCTTATTTGTGATGGTCGTATAAACTTCCTTCAATCGGTCGTCATACTCGGATCCGAGGAACGCGAAGGGCGCGATCAACGCCCCGGTGCTGATGCCTGTCACGGCTTTGAAGCGCGGCCTCGTTCCGGAAGCGCTCCAACCCACCAGCAAGCCCGCACCAAAGGCGCCATCCTCGCCGCCACCGGAAATAGCCAGGAAATTGGCCGGAGGCAGCGGACTCCAGCCATTTGCCTGTTGCAGCAGAGCCTGCTCCCGTTGCACGGAGGCCAAAGCATCGGGCAGGAACTCGCTGGTTTGGGAGTCGCCCCAGTAACGCACTTTGGGCATTCCGATGACACTCGCTTTGTCTTGACTGGCAAGCGGCACCGCATCAAGGCGTGTGGGAGAACTGCATCCTGCAACCGTCAGCACGGCGAACGCAATGCCTGTCAGGGCAAAGATGCCTTTCGACAAGAGACGCGGATGCCAGAAAGATTGCATGGATATCCCCCGACGATAAGGCGCTGGCTTGGCATTTTCGGTAATATTATCGCATCTTAAAATATCTTTCGGTGCGCATCGATTTGGAGGACCAACGGAAATGTGTGTCATTCATCATTTGAGTGTTTTATCTCCAATAGGATTTCCTGCTCAAGATCTTCCACCAATTCACGACACATGCGGATGACTTCGGATGCTGAAGGGTCATCAAATCTCTCCCAGTGCCGCAAAATTTCGATGGCTTCTCCATAATCTTCACATAGACTGAAGAAGAATCTATTGTCTGCGCAATATTGTTTAATTGCTTCAGCGAATTCAGGAAACCGCGTTACTGCGTATTGTATCCTTGCTGACATGGATGATCCCACTGAGCATGGATGCGCCATTTGTTCTTGCGCGTATCTTGCGCAGTCATGGAAGAATATGGAGAGGGTTTATTTGATTTGCTAGAGTTCTATATGAACGTACGCCGAGGAAATAATGAACTTCTGCTTTATTCCAGATATACCAGAGATCATTTATCTGGGTTAGGTTGCCTTCGATAGGACTTTTCCACAAATGACGAAACGGTACAGCTGTTACCGTAACAATCTGGCAAATGATTTTTCCGTTTGAGAATACAATCAAGATTAAAAACAGATAAAACCGGGATGATAAGATAGCACTATTACATATAATATTGACCTTGGTTTTGGTTAACCTAGGTGATTTCCATTCTACTCTTTCAGCCCCGTTGCAAAAGACGGGCCTGCCACATCGCTCTCGACGCGCTCCATCCGCTCCCTTCCGCCGCTCCATTCGCGAACGAGACCGTACGCGACGGACAGGAGCGTCGGGCCGAGGAAGACGCCGATCAAGCCGAAGGCGACCAAGCCGCCGATGATGCCAAGGAAGATGACGATGAAGGGAAGCGCACTGCTGCGTCCGATCAGGATCGGGCGGAGGATGTTGTCGAGGCTGCCGACGACCAACCCGACCCAGAAGACAAGGATGATCGCCATCACGGTGTCGCCACGCGACACCAGCCACGCGGTTGCCGGTAGCCAGAGGATAGCCGGTCCCATCGGAATCAGCGTCAGGAAGAACGTCACGAAGCCAAGCAGAAAGGCTCCGGGCACGCCGGTGAACCAGTAGCCGGCTGCTGCCGCAATTGCTTGCACCATTGCCGTGCCGAGCACGCCATGGACGACACCGGTCATGGTCTCTGCCGCGACGTCCAGCGACTGTCTCGCCCGTGCGCCGGCGATCTGCCCCATGACATTGTGCAGTCGCCGCACGGCGGCGCGGCCGTCGCGGTAGAGGAAAAAGGCGATGAACACGCTGATTGCGATCAGCGAGGTGCCGGACAGCAGGTTGCCCCCGGTGGCCAGCACCCAGTCCTGGATGTGGCCGAGATAGGGCTGAAGCATCGTTCGCAGATTGGCCTCACCAGAGCCAAGCCTCATCCACGCTGCGTTCAGCTGGTCGCCGACCAGGGGCGCTCCGGCCAACCAGGGCGGAAGCGCCGGCAGGCCACGATCTATGGTGCCGTGCAGCGCCTCGAACATCCGGTAGACGTTTTCCGACAGCTTCAACCCCAGAATGACCAGCGGACCGACCAGCAGCAGCATCACCAGCAGCGTCATCAACGTGGCGGCCAATGTGGCCCGCCCGCCGAGTGTCCGCTCCAGCCGATTATAGAGCGGCCAAGTGCTGAAGGTAAGGATGACCGCCCACAGAATCGCGGCGATGAACGGCCGCAGGACGATGAAGCATCCGACAAGAAGGACCAGGATAAGTCCGAGGACGAGTGCCTTGCGGACATAGCTCATCTCGAAGCGTCCGGATGTGTCGAGCGGGTCTATCTGGTGGAGCGGCCGATCCGGCGTGACGTTCGCCATGGCCTCGTTCCTTTATGGCAGTGGGTTAGGGTGCAATCACCCATTCGCCTTGTTCGGTCTTGCAGAAGTTCATGCGATAGGGAACTTCGCGGCCGGCCCGGCGGAAGGCGAAGGCGACCTGATGGCAGGGCAGTCCCTCCCTATCGAAGCTGCGCTCGACTTCCATATCGCCATCGAAACCGGTGTTGTTGTTCTTCCAGTCCGCCCGGCTGCCGACCGTTCCCTGTTCGAGGACTCGTCGCATTGCACCTTTGAACAGGTCCCAATCCTCCGGTGTGAACTCGCCCCGCGCGTGCTCACTGAACAGGAACCTGAACTGGGCCAGGGCGGGAGTGGAGGCCCCCGCGGCAATGGTCAGGCTGGCAGCGAGAATCGTGATGTTTGCTAACATGCGGATGCCGATTGCCATTGGAGCCTCCCTATGTTGTCGTCGCCGGTGCCGGCGGGCAGTCAGGCGTGTTGCTTCTGCTGCGGTGTGTGCTGCCGCGCTGCCGGGACCAGCGCCTCCACTCCTTCCTGAAGGAATGCATCGGCGGTTGTCGTGGCGAAGAGGTGGAGGAAGCGGGCCACCAGACCGGTCCAGCCGGTCTGGTGGCTTGCGCCGATCCCGGCGCCATTGTCGCCGTGGAAATACTCGTAGAACAGGATGTGGTCACGCCAATCGGGATCCTTTTGGAACTTGCCGGCGCCCCCATAGACCGGGCGGATGCCATCCTCATTGCGCAAGAATATCGCGGACAGGCGCCTGGAGAGCTGTTCGGCCACCTCGTACAGGGTCAGCCTGTTTCCCGATCCGGTCGGGAATTCGACAGTGAAGTCATTGCCGAAGTACAGGTAGTACTGAAGGAGAGAGCGGATGATCAAGGCATTGACCGGCATCCAGATCGGGCCTCGCCAGTTCGAATTGCCGCCGAACATGCCGCTGTCCGATTCAGCGGGCAGATAGGAAACCTGGAACTCCTGCCCATCGACCGAAAGACGGTAGGGATGATCCGCGTGGTAACGCGAGAGGGACCGAATGCCGTAGGGGCTGAGGAACTCGCCTTCGTCCAGCAAGCGGGACAGCACGCGGCGCAGACGCTCCTCGGTCAGAATCGACGCCAGCCGACGGCCCTGGCATCCGGGAATTCTCGGGTCATGCATGCCCGACACCATTTCCGGGCGACCTGCCAGGAAGTCATGAAAGCGCTTGCCGATGTCGGGAACCGCGCTCATCAGGCTGCCGTCGAAAACGCAGACCGCGCACAGCGGCAGCAGCCCGACCATGGAGCGGACCTTCAGGCGTTCGGCCCATCCGTCTGGCCGGCGTAGAACATCGTAAAAGAAGCCGTCCTCCTCGTCCCACATGCCGATGTCGTCGCCCAGACGGGTCATGGCCGACGCAATCCAAAGGAAATGCTCGGCGAACTTCATCGTCATGCCGGTATAGGCCGGATCGGTTCGGGTCAACTCGATTGCGATCTCCAGCATGTTCAGGCTGAACAGCGCCATCCAGGCGGTCCCATCGGCTTGCTCCAGATGCCCGCCGGTCGGCAGCGGGGCACTGCGGTCGAACACGCCGATGTTGTCCAGACCGAGGAAACCGCCCTCGAAGACGTTCCGGCCTTCGCGGTCCTTGCGATTGAGCCACCAGGTAAAGTTCAGCAGCAGCTTCTGGAACATGCGCTCCAGCCACAGCGCGTCATCCGGGTGGTTGCGCCCACGGATCAGGCGGTGAACGAAGATGGTCGCCCAGGCATGGACAGGCGGGTTCACGTCGCCGAAATTCCATTCATAGGCGGGGATCTGCCCATTGGGATGCAGGTAGCGGTCGCTCAGCATCAATTCCAGCTGCTGCTTGCCGAAATCCGGATCCACCAGCGACAGGGTAACCACATGGAAAGCCAGATCCCACGCGGCGTACCAGGGATACTCCCACTTGTCCGGCATCGAGATGATGTCGGCATTCTCCATGTGGTGCCAATGGCGGTTGCGCGTGGTGCTGCCGCGCCGCGCCCGGAACGGTCCAGCTCCATGCTCGTCCAGCCAGGTTCCGACGTCATAGCGGTAGACCTGCTTACTCCACAGCATGCTGGACAGTGCCTGCCGCAGCACGTCGGCCTCGTCGGCGCTCAAGCGCGGCGGCGTCAAGCTTGCGTAGAATGCGTCGGCCTCGCGCTTTCTACGGTCGAAAACACCGGCGAAGGCATCTCCAAACATGTCTCCATCCACCGCCGTCAGCCCTGTGACGGCGGCGTCGATGGCAAGACGCAGTCGAACGGTCCGGCTTTCCCCCGGGGCGAGCGTCAGGGAGTAGTGGGCTGCAGCCTTGGTGCCGACCTGTTCGGGGTTCACCGCACCCGGCCGCTTCCTGACGACGGCGTCCTCGATCCCGTCCTTGACGAAGGGATAGCGGTTCACCTGTCCGTAGAGGCGGGTGAGATTCGTTTCATTGTCGGTGAACAGCAGCGCGGGATCGCCCTCGCAGACGAGCATCGCCTGCATCCCCTCCGGGTCGGCGGCTTCGATGGCGGGCCGGCCGCCGCATCGGACCTCCCGCAGGGTCGGCCGCAGTGACGTATCCTGCCGATTCCCCTCGGCCCGGCGATTCCAGCTCCAACGATTGCGCCACCACAGTGTGGGCAGGAGGTGCAGTTCGGCGGGATCGGGACCACGGTTGCAGGCGGTGATGCGGATGAGGATATGGTCCGGTGCCTCTTTGGCGTAGTCGACGAAGACATCGAAATAGCGGTTTTCGTCGAAGATCCCGGTGTTCAGCAGTTCGTATTCCCAGTCCTGCCGGCCGCGCCGGCGGTTGGTTTCCACCAAGTCCTGATAAGGGAAGGCGGTCTGCGGGTATTTGTAGAGGTAGCGCATATAGGAGTGGGTCGGCGTGCTGTCGAGATAGAAATAATATTCCTTCACATCCTCGCCATGATTGCCTTCGCCATTGGTCAGGCCGAACAGCCGCTCCTTCAGGATCGGATCGCGCCCGTTCCACAGCGCCAAGGCGAAGCACAGGCGTTGCTGGTCGTCCGATATCCCGGCCAATCCGTCTTCGCCCCAGCGGTAGGCGCAGGACCGGGCGTGATCGTGCGGAAAATAGCTCCAGCTGTCGCCGGACTCGCTGTAATCCTCTCGCACCGTGCCCCATTGCCGTTCGCTCAGATAGGGTCCCCAGGCCTTCCATCGGATGCCCTGTTCGCGGTCCTGGTCGAGCCGGCGCTGTTCCTCGGTGTCCTTGACGCCGGCCCGCTGGTCTGATTTTGGCATGGTCGCCTCCCCTTGCATCGTCCTTTGGTCGTTCCGTCACCCATCAACCGGCGGAGACGTCCATCTTCTGCCGGATCGCCTCCTGCGCCGCGAAGCCGAGCGCGGTCGTTGCAGCCTGCTGGTCTTCCACCCGCACCACCACACCCCGGCCGACGAGGTGGATCCCGTTTTGGTTGAAGGCATGGATCAGCCGCTGGTAGGCCTCGCGCCGGATCACGAACTGCTCCTGCGGCTTGGCGATGAATTTTACACCGATGATGAGCGCATCATCCTCGACCCGGCGCACGCCTTGGGATTTCAAAGGCTCGATGAAGTTGGGTCCGATCTCCGGGTCGCCTGCCAACTGCTTGCCGATGTCCTTGACCAGCTTCTTGACGAGATCGAGGTCGGTGTCCGGCGGAACGCGGAACTCCAGCCGCATCAGCGCCCAGTCCCGGCTGTAGTTGGTCAGGGCCTTGATCTGGCCGAATGGAAGGGTGTGGACGGCTCCCCGGTGGTGCCGCAGCTTGAGGGAACGAAGGGAAATGCCCTCCACTGTCCCACGCAGCTGTCCGACTTCCACGTAATCCCCCATGTGGAAGGCGTCTTCCAGCAGGAAGAAGACACCGGCCAGGATGTCGGCGATGGTCGACTGGGCGCCCAGTCCGATGGCAATGCCCACCACCCCGGCGCCTGCAAGCAGCGGACCGATCTCGATGCCGAGCGAGGACAGCACGATCATCGTCACGGCCACGACCAGCATCACCTGAAGAACCTTGCGCAGCAGCGGCAGCAGCGTCGCCATGCGGTGGGCGCGCGTCGACTGGTTTCCGCGCTGCGACGCGCTGAGCGCGCGGTCGATGACACGCACAATCAGCACCCAGGCGACATAGCCGAGCAGCAGCACCACCGACAGATTGAACAGCAGCCGTATCAGGAACGCGCTCGGTCCGTCGGCACGCTCAAGTCCGAACCCCCAGATCATCGCGGTGCCGACCACGCCAAGCACGATCATCGCCAGCAGGACGGCGCGCATCAGCCGCGCCACCTGCGGACCGGAATTGTCCGGCGCGGCGATGTCGCTGGTGTCCCCACGATAGAGGCGGCTGAGCGGCCGCGTCAGGACCAGCGCGACGAGAGGAACGCCGAAGGCCAGCAGCAGGCTTTCCAAAAGCCTTTGCCCGGTCTGCGGTTCCAGCCGCAGCGCCGCGCCGGCGGCGACGAACCATAGTCCCAGCAGGTGCAGGGTCGCCAGCGCCGGCCAAATGGCCAGCAACGGCAACGAGCGTGCATCGAGATTGAGCGGCTCGATCAGGGGCCGTATGACTGCGACGCGGTGGCGCCAGACCACCCACAGCAAATAGAGGAACGGCAGCGTGCCCAATGGCAGCCCGAGCGCCACCGCCGCATCCTGTGGCAGGCCCAGGGCGCGCAGCAGGTCCAGCAAGCCCAGCGGCACGGCGGTCAGGGCAACCACGACCATCGCCGTGTTCTGCAGGCCGCGGGCCGCCGGGGTGTCGAGCGGCAGCAGGCGGTGAACCGGATCCTCCGGCGCGGTCAGGATCCGCAGGATGCGGTCGGTCAGCAGAAGCGTGGCAGCCAGTTTGAGAACCGTCAGCAGGATCGCAGGTGCTGCCGGGTGCGGCGGACGCATCAAGGCGAAGGCCAGCAGCGTGCCCAGGGAGAAGGCTGCGATCTCCGCCAGCCCGGCCATCAGGCGCAGCACGGGTGCTGCGGCTTCCTGCCGGCGGAGCAGCCGCCGGGCCAGGGTCAGGGCGAGCGCTCCGGCGGCAAAGAGCATGGCCAGACCATAGCCGAGCCGCAATGGGGAGATGGCCGGCTGCACGCCATTGGGATGTGCGAATACATCGGCAAGGACCGCCGGCAGCCGCGGGTAGGCGTCGACGATGGCTTCCAACCGTCGGGCATAATCCAGCAGCCCGGAGTCGGCCGAGAGCTGCGGAGCCCCTGCGGCCAGTATCGTCTCCGCTGCCGCTGGAGGCGCCCACGGCGGGACGGCCAGCATCAGCAGCAGGAGCGCCGCCATCAGGGAGTCCGCCCTTGGGCCACCCCGAACCGCCGGAAACCGTCCGTGCCTATACACCGCTCGGCACTCCTCCGCCCGTCGCCCCGCTCCGCGGCGCCCGGTCGTCGGGCCGTGACGCTCCTTCGGGGCGGGACCGGACGGTCTCGGCCGTTTCAGGCACCGGCTCCTGGATGCGGAACCAAGTGACATAGAGCGCCGGCAGGAACAGGAGTGTCAGCAGCGTTGCGACGATCAGGCCGCCGATGATGGCGTAGGCCATCGGTCCCCAGAAGACCTCCGGCGCGATCGGGATCATGCCCAGGCTGGCGGCGGCGGCAGTGAGCAGGATGGGGCGCACGCGGTGCATCGTTGCGTTGATGACCGCGTCCCACGGATGTTCACCCATGGCGAGATGCTCGTCGATCTGCGCGATCATGATGACGGAGTTGCGCACGATCATGCCGATCAGCGCGACGACCCCCAGGATGGCGACGAAGCCAAGCGGCGTGCCGGTCGGCAGCAGCGCGGCGACGACGCCGATCAGACCCAGCGGTGCGACGCTGATGACCAGGAACAGTTTGCTGAAGCCCTGCAACTGGATCATCAGCACCGTCAGCATCACGAAGACCATGATCGGGAAGACGGCGGTGATCGACGTCATTCCTTTGGCGCTGTTTTCCACAGTGCCGCCGACCTCGATGCTGTAGCCTGGGGGCAGGCTGCGCCGCATTTCTTCCATCGCAGGGGCGAGCTGCTGCACCACCGTCGCGGCCTGCAACGGCGGAACGAGGTCGGCCTGGACGGTGATGGTCGGCTGCCGCGCGCGCCGCCAGACGACGGGCTGCTCCAATTCGTAGCGCAGGGTGGCGATGTCCCGCAGGGGTACGGTGCGGCCACCGGGGATGGCAATCTGCAGGTTGCGCAGCGTCTCGGTCGAACTCCGCTCGGCATGGCTGGCCTGAGCCACCACGTCGATCAGGTAGATGTCGTCGCGCAGTTGCGTGAAGGCGAGGCCCGATACCGTGGCGTTCAGCGCCTGTTCAAGTGTTTTGGAGGTGATGCCAAGCAGGCGCGCCTTGTCCTGGTCGACCTCGACCCGGACCACCTTGGACGGCTCGTTCCAGTCGTAGTTGATCAGCCGGGTATAGGGGTTGCCGCCGATGGTGTCGGCGACGCGGTTGGCGAGCGCGCGCACCTCGCCCACATCGGGACCGGACACCCGGTATTGCAGAGGCCAGCCGACGGGGGGCCCCATCTCCAGCGGGCTGACCCGCGTGTTGAGATCGGAGAAACCCTCGTTCAGTACCTTCTCCAACCGGGCCCGGACGGCCTCGCGGACCTTGTAGCCCTTGGTCACCACCACCGCCTGGGCGAAATAATCGTTGGTCAGCTGAACGTCGAGCGGCAGGTAGAAGCGGATGGCGCCCTGGCCGATGTAGAAGCTCCAATGGTCGATATCCGGGTCGGCGGCCAGCACCTTTTCCAGCCGGTCGGCGGTGTCCCGCGTCGCCTTGATCGAGGCGGTCTGCGGCAGGGTCAGATTGACCAGAAGTTCCGGCCGGTCGGAGGCGGGAAAAAACTGCTGCTGGACGAAGCGCAGGCCGAACACCGACAGAGCGAAGATCGCAAGCGTCAGTCCGATCACCAAGTAACGCGCCCGCATGGCCATGCGCAGGCTGCCGCGGAACATCCGCATCAACCGGCCCGGTTCATGTGCGGCGCCGTGCCCGTGTCCGCCACCCCGCGGCGGGCGAAGCACGTAGACCCCGATCAGGGGCGCGAACAGCACGGCGACGATCCAGGAGAAGAGCAGGGCCATCGCCACGACGGCGAACAGTGTGAAGCAATATTCCGCCGCTCCGCCCTGGGCGAAGCCGATGGGGATGAATCCGGCCACCGTCACCAGCGTGCCGGTCAGCATGGGAAAGGCGGTGGAGGTGTAGGCGAAGGTTGCCGCCTTATCGAGACTGAAGCCTTCCTCCAGCTTTGTGATCATCATTTCCACCGTGATCATGGCGTCGTCGACCAGCAGGCCGAGCGCGATGATCAGTGCGCCAAGCGAGATGCGCTGCAGCGCGATATCGAAGAACTCCATGCCGATGAAGGTCATGGCCAGAACCAGCGGTATGGAGGTCGCCACCACCAGCCCGGCACGCAGGCCCAGGCTGACGAAGCTGACCGCCAGCACGATGATGACGGCTTCTTCCAGTGCCTTGATGAAGCCGGCGACCGAATCCTCGACCACCACCGATTGGTTGGCAACGAGATGGACACCGATGCCGACCGGGAGGTTGGCCTCCACCTGGCGCATGCGCTCGTGAATGCCCTCGCCGAAGGCGAGCACATTGCCACCGGCCGCCATGGAGATGATCAGGCCGATGGCCGGTTCGCCGTTGTGTCGGAAGATCGCCGTCGGCGGGTCGGCGTAGCCGCGCCTCACCTCCGCGATGTCGGTCAGCCGGTAGAACCTGTCATTGGCGCGCAGGCTGATCGCCCGCAGGCTGTCCTCCGACGTGAAGGCCCCGCTGACCCGGACCGTGACCTTCTCGTCGCCGGACTGCACGACGCCGGCCGGGGAGACGGCGTTCTGCGCCTGCAGGTCAGCGATCACCTGGCCCCGGTCGATTCCCATGGCGGCGAGTTGGCGCGTTGAGAAGTCGAGGTAGATTTTTTCATTCTGGATGCCGACGAACTGGATTTTTCCGACATCCGGCACCCGCATCAGCTCAGCCCGCGCGAACTCGGCATAGTCCTTCAGCTCGCGATAGCTGAAGCCATCCGCGGTGAATGCGTAGACCGTGCCGAAGGTGTCACCGAACTCGTCGTTGAAGGCCGGACCCTGGATGCCCTGCGGCAAGGTTGCCTTCATGTCGGCGATCTTCTTGCGCACCTGATACCACAGATCCGAAACGGCTGAAGCGGGCGTGTAGTCCTTCAGGTTGACATAGACGACGGAAATGCCGGGTTTGGTGTAGCTCTTCACGTAATCCAGATAGGGGATCTCTTCCAGCTTCTTCTCGATCGGATCGGTCACCAGCTTCATGGTGTCCTCGATCGTGGCGCCCGGCCAGTTGGTCTGGACGACCATGGTCTTGATGGTGAAGGCCGGATCCTCTTCGCGCCCAAGACGGAGATAGGCGAGACCGCCGGCCAGCGTCAGTGAGAGGATCAGATACCATGTGAAGGAGCGGTGCCGGAGGGCCCACTCCGAGAGGTTGAATCCGGTCATGGTGCTGCCGTTTCCATCGGTTGGTCGAGTCGGACGCGTTGGCCTTCCGAGACGCTGCGCACGCCGGCAGTAAGGACGATGTCGCCGGGCGACAGTCCGCTGCTGATGAAGACCGGCCCGCCGTCATCCCCGCCGCCATTCGTGCCGTTCCCATCGGGGGCTTCCGTCGGGCGCAGCGTGACGGGGCGGGGCCGGACAGTCTGCTCCTTCGGATCGACGACCCAGACGACGCTCTGTCCGGCGGTCTCGTAGAGGGCGGTGCGCGGCAGTTCGATCACCGGTTCGGGTTGGCGCACCAGCCGGCCGGTCACCGTCGCTCCCAGGCGGAGAGCATCGGGCGGGTTCTCCAGCGTTATCCGGACGGTGTGGGTGCGGGTGACCGGATCGGCCTGGGGCGATACCTCGCGCACGCGTCCCCGCGCGGCAACGCTCTCGTCGCCGACCAATGCGACCTCGATCACCGGATCCCTGGGAGCGGCCTGCAGACCCGCTTCGGCTATGTTGAAGACAGCCTCCCGTTCCTCCGGCCGCGCGACCCGCACCACCATGGCACCGGCTTCCAGCACCTGTCCGGGTTCCGCACCGGTTGCCATGACGACCCCGTCACGGTCGGCCTTCAGTTCCGTATAACCGAGTTGGTCGCTCGCCGCCTGCCGGGTGGCCTCGGCGGCCACCACCCTGGCATCCGCCGTCCGCTTGGCCAGCAGAGCCGCGTCATACTCCACCCGGGTGGTGTTGCCATTGGCCAGCAACGAGCGTTTGCGCTCCTCCTCGTTGCTGGCCTGACGCTGTTCAGCCTTGGCCGACGCCAGCATGGCCAGCGCGGATTGCAGTGCGTTGCGCTGATCCTGGCCGTCCAACCGGGCCAATACCTCGCCGGCTTTGACCCGGTCGCCGACATCGATCGTCCGTTCCACCAGCTTGCCGGCAATGCGGAAGCCGAGGTCGGCATCGGCCCGCGCCTCGATGATGCCGGTCACGGTCTTTGAGAGTTGGAAGCTCACCGGCTCGACCCGAACGGTCCGCACCGGGCGAATGATGGGAGCGGAGCCGGTTTCTTTGTGGCCGTTCTCCCGGCAGCCGGCCAGCGCCGCGGCCAGCATCGCCAGCGCCACAAGGGCGGTGGGACGGAAGCCGGGAGGTGAGGGGACCGTCATGCGCCGCCTCCTTGTTTGATCGCCACCTTCTGGCCTGGCCGCAGCTTCTGCACGCCGCCGATCACCACCAGCTCGCCATCGTCCAGGCCGCTGGCGATCGTCACCGTTCCGGTGTCGAATTGCAGGATCGAGACCGGGCGCAAACTGACCGTCGTGGCCGGCTGCGCCACCACCCAGACGGCGGGAGCGCCTTTGATCGTCTCGAACAGGGCGGAGGCGGGAAGGCTGACGACCGGACGCGCCGGCAATTTTGCCCGCCCGCTCACCGCGGCGCCCAGCAGGAAGGCGGCCGGAGCATTGGGCAGGGACACCTTGATGGTGTAGGTGCGCGTGACTGGATCGACCCCAGGCGAGACCTCGCGGATGGTCCCTTCGACCAATTGTTTGGGATCGCTGATCAAACGGACCTCGACCGGTGGCAGTTCGCCGTTCCCCTCCAGCCGAATGCTGGCACCGGGGACCTGGAACACCGCTTCCGCAGCTCGGGGATCGGCGAGCTGGACCACCATTTGTCCGGCCATCACGACCTGTCCCGCTTCTGCCGCCTTGCCTGAGATCACGCCGTCGCGGTCGGCGCGCAACTCGGTGTAGGACAGGTTGTCCTGCGCGGTCCGCCGTTTTGCCTCGGCGGACTCCAGGTCGGCCTGCGCCTGGGCGTAACGGCGCTGCGCGTTGTCGTACTGCACCCGCGTGGTGAAGCCGTTGGCGAGCAGGGCGCGCTGGCGCTCCTCCTGGGCCCGGCTCTGCTCGACGGCCGCCCTGGCGGAGGAGACCTCCGATTCCGCCGCACGCAGGCTGTTCTGCTGGTCTTGATCGTCCAGTCGCGCCAGCAGATCGTTGGCCTTGACCGTCTGCCCGATCTCGACCGTCCGCTCGACCAGCTTGCCGCCGATCCGGAAGCTCAGATTGCTCTCATGGCGGGATTGGATATGGCCGGTCAGCGTGGCGGTGTTGTCGAGGCGGGTCGTCTGCGCCGGAATGGCCCGTACCATCGTCGCCTCGGCCGGCGGCGGTGCCGGCTGGTCGCAGCCGGCAAGGGACAGCCCAACCAGCAGGAGGATCGAGGGCAAAGCATGACGGCATGGCTGTATCCGGGGCATGGCACAATCTCCCTGGCTAGTGCCGGTCGGCAAGCAGTGCGCAGGTGTGGGTCGCGATCATCCGTTCCTCATCGGTCGGAATCACAAAGGTCTGGACCCGGCTGTCGGTGGAACTGATGAGGGAGCGTCCCATCAGGTTGGCAGTCTCGTCGAGAACGAGGCCGAGCCAACGCGACCGTTCGGCAATGGCCGAGCGGATGACCGGGGAGTGTTCGCCGATGCCGGCGGTGAAGACCAGCCCGTCGAGCCCACCGAGCGCAGCGGTCAGTGACCCGATGGCGAGGCTCGCGCGATAGATGAAGACCTCCAGCGCCAGGGATGCGCGCGGGTCGGCGCTTCCCAGCAGGTCGCGGGCATCGCTGCTGATGCCGGACAGGCCCTTCAGCCCGCAGTCGCGGTAGAGCAACCGTTCAACAGCCTGGACATCCATGCCGCGGTTCAGCAGATACAGCACGATGCCGGGGTCGAGTTGGCCGGGCCGTGTCCCCATCGGCAACCCGTCGAGCGCGGTAAAGCCCATCGTGCTGTCGATGCTGAGCCCCTCCCGGATGGCACACATGCTTGCCCCGCTGCCCAGATGGGCGACGATCACACGTCCGTGTGCGATCGGCGACGCCACCTTGCGAAGGCGATGGACGATCCATTCATAACTGAGGCCATGAAAGCCGTAGCGGCGCACTCCCTCCCGGTAGAACTGCTCTGGAATGGCATAGCGGTCGGCGACTTCGGGATGCTGGCGGTGAAAGGCGGTGTCGAAACAGGCCACCTGCACCATGTCCGGCATCATCGACCGGATCGCACGGATCGGCGCCAGATTGTGCGGCTGGTGCAAGGGGGCGAGGGGCGTGTAACGTTCCAGTGTCTCTATGACGGTGTCGTCCACGACGATGGGTTGGTCATAGGTTGGCCCTCCATGGACAACACGGTGCCCGACGGCAATCGGAAGCACTCCGCCCAGCCAGTTCCGGAGCCAATCGCCGAGAAAGGCCATTGCGTTCGGCATTCCCTCCACCGCGGCGGGAAGTGCCTCCTCATAGCCGGTACCGCAGCCCTCCGATGGCTTCAACAGCAGGCGCGGCCGGGTGCCGATCCCCTCGATCTGACCACGCAGGCGTGTCGGCATCAGGTTGTCCCATGGTACCGACGCCGCAAAATCGAACAGTTGGAATTTGATGCTGGAGGAGCCGGCATTGATCACGAGCACGGTGTCGGGCATGGCCATTATCCTTTCACCGGTTCCTTAAGGCGCTGCCGGTCCGCGAACAGCGCGGCCACCGCGCAGGACGCCATCCGCGTCATCACGCTGTCGGCCCGGCTGGTCAGCACGATCGGAACCCGCGCGCCCAGCACGATGCCCGCCGCGTCGGCATTCGCCAGGAAGGTCAGGTTCTTGGCGAGCATGTTGCCCGCCTCCAGGTCGGGAACGACCAGGATGTCGGCGTTTCCGGCAACGGGGGAGACGATCCCCTTGATGCGGGCGGCTTCGGGATTGATGGCATTGTCGAGCGCCAGGGGACCATCCAATTCGGCGCCGGTGATCTGGCCGCGGTCGGCCATCTTGCACAGCGCGCCCGCTTCGACGGTCGAGGCGATCTTCGGGTTGATCGTCTCGACCGCCGACAGGATCGCCACCTTGGGCCGATCGTTGCCGAGGGCGTGAGCGAGGTCGACCGCGTTCTGGATGATGTCGCGCTTGTCCTCCAGCGTCGGGGCGATGTTCACCGCGGCGTCCGTTATGAAAAGCGCCTTGTGGTAGGTCGGGACGTCCATGATGAAGACGTGGCTGATGCGCCGTTCCGTGCGCAGGCCGGCCTCCCGTTTCGCCACCGCGTGCAGCAATTCGTCGGTGTGCAGGCTGCCCTTCATCAACAGTTGGGCGCGGCCTTGCCTCACCAGATCGACTGCCGTCGCCGCGGCGGCATGGCTATGCGGGACATCGACGATTTCATAAGGGGAAAGATTGAAGCCTGCCTCCGCGGCCACGGCATGGATGCGGTCGGCCGGGCCGACCAGGATCGGACGGATGAAGCCCTGCCGGGCGGCTTCAATCGCCCCGCCCAGTGAAGAGGCGTCGCAGGGATGGGCAACTGCGGTCGGCACTGGCGCGATCTGTCTGCACAGTTCCACCAGCCGCTCATATTTCTCGTGGCGATGCACGGACGCGCCGTTCACCGCGTCGACCGGATGGCTGTCGCTCATCTCATCGTCCTCACCAGCGCAGGAACAGGCCGACATCCCCCGGCATTCCGCCCGGGTAATCCAGGATCCGGGCTTCCATCCGATAGCCTTTGTCCTTCAGATGCTTGGCGTAGATATCGAAAGCCTCGCGGGCGAAGCCGGTCAGGGTGGATGGCCAATCGGGCTCGAAATTGTTGATGGCGCGCCCCCTGTCGGAGCAGTATGTGCTCGGGAAGCGCGTGATCTGGAGTTCGGTGACGCCACGTTCAGCCGCAATTCGGACGGCCGTGGTGAAACGCTCATTGGCGTCCTGACGGATGTGCTGATTCATGAAGGCATCACGCAGCGTTGCCTGCTCCTCCTCTTTCCTTTTCTCGCTTGCGAGCGCCTCACGCATCCGGGCGAGGTCCTGCTCCTCCGTGATATGGTGGAGTTCCTCCGGGCGGATGATGTCATCGAATTGCTTTGCAGGGTCGGGGGCGTCGGGTGTTGGGGGGGCAGCCTTGCTCATGGCGTTTCTCCTCGCGATCGCTGTCAGACCATTCCGGTTTGGGTGGCCAGAACCGGTGGTCACGTGACCTTCGTTGGTGGTCCCGCCCGGCGGGGGGCGGCGGTGTCATCGTTCTTGCCGCCTCTTTTGGCACCCTCATCGGCGATTTCGGCGGCGGCCTGATGCAGCGGACTGCCTTCGGCTGTGTGCATCAGACGCAGCCCCGGTTCGCCGGGCTTGGTTTCACCGGCCAAGAGCGCTTCGAGCCGGGTAAGCCGGCTGCGCTGCTCGGCGTTGAGCGGCCCCGCCGCCGTCAGAACCCGCTCGGCAATGGCGAGAAGGTCCTTGCGCTGCTGCGGCTTGGGGACCAGGGCGGGCAGGGAGGCGAGAGCGCGCGCCTCGTCCATCTGCATCAGGAACGCCTGCTCCCGGAAGATTTCGCGAATTTCGCTCAGCGGACGCCGTGCCGATTCCGGATGCTCGTCCCGGATCCGGCGCAACATCTGGAAGCTGCGTTCGTCGACGGCTCCCCGACCGCGGCCGGCATAAGCCAGCACCCGGAACAGCGCCTCAGTGAGGCCACCGGTGGAAGCGCGCGCCATGATCTCGGTCTTCTTCTTTTCGACCAGGGCCTCGAACGCCTCATCCCGGGCACGTGGCGGGCGGGTGCTCGCTCCCGGGGCGGAGAGGCCGACCAGCGCCTGAAGCAGTGGGGCACCGTAAAGGTCGAGGAACAACCGTTCCACAAAGTGGTCGCGTTGGTCGCGGTAGGCGTTCAGTGACCGGACGATGAAGTCCGACCCCGTCTCTTCCGCGGTCAGAAAGGCGTTGTCGGGCCCGACCGGCCTCCGGTTCTCCCGCACCCAGTCGGCGAGCGATTCGATCGGCGCCATGAACGGATTCAGGTGCGAGAAAAGGTAGTGCTGCATCCGCACAGGGTTGGTCAGCCGTAGCCATTGGGCGAAGGGCTCGGAGACGGCGGCACGGATCAGGGGGCGGCCAAACGTGACGTAGAGGCCTTTGTTGATGTCGGAGACGCGGGCCACCGTGGCGAAGCGTTGATCGTCCTCCGTCGTGTTGCCCCCGAGCTGACGGATGTCGTCCAGCGTGCGCGGCTCGAAGCGGGAGAGATAGTCGCCGCCGACCAGATCGGCGCCGGGAGAGCCCGCCTCCTTGGGATGGATCGTCATCTCGTACAGGCCGGGTGGGAGCAGATCGATCAGGTCGATGTTCTCGATGAACTCCGCGGTTTCCTTCCGCGCGACGCGGCCGGAAACGAAGATGCCGAGATGGCCGATGTCCTGGTGCAGGTTGTAGACGATCGTCTGTTCGCGCGCCCGGATCTCCTCCACGCTGTCGTACAGATCCAGGATCCAGCCGAGCGCTTGTTGTGGCGGGGTGATGTTGTCGCCCCAGGACGCGAACACCAGGATCGGAGAGCGGATGTTGCGCAGATCCAGACGCCGGCCATCCTTGCCGACGATGCTGCCGGCAGTCAGCTTGTTGCCGACGAACAGCTCGTCGGTGATCGCCTCGATCTCCTCGCTGTTCAGGAGGAAATAGCCGCCCCACCACCGCTCGAAGGCGAGGTAGCGCTCCGCCTCGGTATCGATCGAGGCGTAGAGGTTATGCATCTTCTTCCACAAGGTGTTGGCGGGATCGAGCTTTTCGAAGTTGCCGACCAGATGGGCGCCGTCGAACCGGCCGTTTCCCAGGTCGCCGGCCAGCGCCGCCAGCCAAGCCCCGCCGTAGAGGCCGCCCAGGTAGCGCATCGGGTTCTGCCCCTTGACACCCGCCCAATAGGAAAGCGGTGAGCCGGCAATGATGATCGGTCCCATGAGGTCGGGACGCGCGGCACTCAGCGCCATGACCGCCCAGCCGGCTTGGCAGTTGCCGATGACACAGGGCTTGCTGGCACATGCCTCGTGCAGCGCGCTGACATGCTCGAGGAAGGTTGCCTCCGCCGCGGCGACGTCGGACAGCGTCTGACCCGGCACCGGCTCCGGATGGAAGCCGACGAAATAGCAGGGATGACCGGCCCGGAGCGCTGCACCGATCTGGCTGTCGGGCTTGAAGCCGCCAATCCCCGGGCCGTGACCGGCGCGGGGATCGACGATCACGAAGGGGCGCTTGGCGGGGTCGCTCTCGATCCCCGGCGCCGGCTTGATGCGCAGCAGCATATAATTGCAGGGACGCTTCAGGTGGCGGCCGTCCAGCACCATCTCATGTGTGAAGGTCAGGACCGGTGGCTTGCCCTGCTCCGCATGTTCGATGAACTGATCGCCACGGCGGCGCAGGACATCGAGCAGAAGGATCCAACGCTGCCAAGCATCGATGCTGTATTCGGCGGCGTCGGACAGCACATTCGGCGGGACACTGGGGCCGGCGGCGGCTTCGTTGCCCGGTCGTTTGGCCGGGAATTCGGTACGGCGGGAACGGTCATCGCTTGAACCCGGCTGAAGCGCAGCGAGCGGGACGGAGAGGGCCGCAGTGAAAGCCGAAATCGCGCTGCTCATGGATTGTTGCCACAGGTCGGTCATCAGCTTTGTATCCTCTCTGAATGTTGTGCGCGCGTTCTGCTGCACGCTTTGGTCCGGCCCTCCACTCAATAGATAATTCTGGATGCATTTATTGACTGAGGTCTGATTTTTCAGGGGAAGAAATCTTCTTCGCGATAAAGCGAATATGAGGCGTTCATCTTTGCGTTATTACACTTCTCTCAAGCGGGCTGTTGAATTGCTTCGTAGGTAGGAAAATCCGATGCGTGTGCCCGATAGCATGAGTAAGGGCCGGCCGAGGGGGCCATCAGCATTGTTTCAGCACAGTGTGCGGTGCAGCGCGAGAAGAGGAAAGTTCGTAACCGTTGACAGCGATACGGTATCATGCGCGCAGGATAGAGCGTCTCTAAGGAAGACGATGAGAGATTTATGCTAACAACCCATGGGGATCATGAAAGTAATATTAAGTCAAAGCGCGATATCTTGATTCGGAATCTATTCGTGGACACAAGACGGAACCGTGGAAGAGAATTTCAAGAAATTGAAAGAGCCTCAAATAGAATTTATGAGAATCTCCGGGCAAAGGTATCGAGACCTAAAAGGGCGAAGCTGTCCAACCATCGTCGGTTTGTCTCCGCCGTACCGCCGGTGGCTTGTTGCACGGGAAAAAATCGGGAAATCTGATTCGAAGGGGCTTGGCCATCGGGTGGTGCGGCCAATCAGCGGAGCGCGGCCCTATTACAATCTCCGAGACAGGCGGTCTCGGGGCCGGCAGTCGCGTCCGCCACCTTGCCTTCACCAGCGGAACTGCAGATCGGGAGTTGGGGCGCCCCACCGGAAGCCAAAATCAGCCTGTCGCCGAAGAGCTCCAGAACGGGGGGCCGCAGGCTGTTACCGTAAAACTGCCCGCATCACGTGTTTGCTACTTTTGCAACAAATTCCGCCGGCGGCTCAATGCGCCCAGGAAGGCGCCCGGGAAGGCCCGATAAGGCAATGTCCGGCTATGGCCGGCGGCGCGCTTCCCCGGTCGGGCGGGCCCTGACCGCGACGTGTGGCCATCACTGCGCATGCCGGGAGCAACCCATGCACACACATTCACTTCTCAGCACCTTGACGATCCTGGGGATTGTTGCCGCCGCAGCTGTTGCGGCCGCACAAACCTCGCCTCCGTCCGAAAGGAATTTCCAGGTCAAGAACACCGGCGATCTGCTGAAGCTGTGCGAAGCCAAACCGGTCGACAGCACCGGCATCGCCGCCCTGCATTTCTGCCAGGGATTTGCAGTCGGCGCCTACCAGTACTATCAGATCGCGTCCGCCGCCGAGGGCAAGCGGCCACTGTTCTGCCCCCCGAATCCGCCACCCTCGCGCAACGATGCCATCGCCGCGTTCGTCACCTGGGCTCAACAGAATCCCGGCGCATTGTCGTTGCCGCCGGTGGAGGGCCTGTTCCGCTATCTGGCCCAGCGCTACCCCTGCGGAGCGTGATCCACCGCCAGTGTACGCAAGCCGTCAACAAGCTGCCGAGGGGACCCTGACCATGGCTGTGAGACATCTACTTTGCATCCTCGCGCTGGCGATGCCGCTGTCTGCCTGCAGCGACATGAGCGCAACCCAGCAGCGCGCACTGACCGGCACCGCCGGCGGAGCGGCAGCCGGCACCCTGGTCGGCGCCATCGCCGGCAATGCCGGCATGGGAGCTGCGATCGGCGCCGGCGTCGGCCTCGCTGGCGGCATGCTCTACGACTACCACAAGAAGACCGAGGACCAAGCCTATCAGCGCGGTGTCCAGCAGGGACGGACCAAGAGCGGCACCTGATCCGTCGTCTTCGAGCAGGAGGAGAAGTCCATGGCGCTGATCTCGCTGGAGGGCAAGCGCGGCCTCGTCACCGGCATCGCCAATGACCAGAGCATCGCCTACGGCTGTGCGAAAGCGTTTCGGGCACTGGGAGCCGAATTGGCCGTCACCTACCTCAACGACAAGGCCGAGCCGCATGTCCGGCCGCTCGCCGAGGCGCTCGATGCCTCCCTGATCCTGCCATGCGACGTTCGGCGTGACGGTGAGTTGGAGCGCGTGTTCGACAGCATCCGGCAACGGTGGGGGCGTCTCGATTTCCTGTTGCATTCCATCGCTTTCGCGCCACGGGAGGACCTGCACGCGCGCGTGGTGGACTGCAGCGGGACAGGCTTCGCCCTCGCCATGGAGGTGTCGTGCCATTCCTTCATCCGGATGGCGAGGCTGGCAGAGCCCCTGATGAGCGACGGGGGAAGCCTGCTGACGGTCAGCTTCTACGGGTCCGAGCAGGTGGTCGAGCATTACAATATGATGGGGCCGGTCAAGGCCGCCTTGGAAAGCTCGGTACGCTATCTGGCGGCGGAACTGGGAAACCAGGGGATTCGCGTCAACGCGCTGTCACCCGGAGCATTGGCGACGCGGGCGGCATCGGGCATCGATCGCTTCGACGAGCTGCTGCACCGCACGGCGGACAAGGCTCCGCTTCGGCAACTCGTCACCATCGACGACATCGGGACGTCCGCCGCCTTCCTCGCCAGCGACGCCGCGCGGAAAATCACCGGCATCGTCCTCTTCATCGACGGCGGTTACCACGTCATTGACTGACGTCGCCGCGGCTTGCCGGGGCGCCTGCGTCGAGGGAACATCATGGCGGACGTGCTTGCACCCCCTTTGCAGGTCGAACGTGTCGACGGCCGGACCCTGGTGATTCATTGCAGCGGAGACTGGGTGGTCCGGCGCGGCATGCCGTCGGTGCGGGATGTCCTGCCAAGAGAGATCGACGGACGCGCGGCGGCGCTCCCGGCCCTGGAGCGGGTCATTGTCCATGGGGCGTCGCTCAGGCGTTGGGACTCGTCGTTGGTATCCTTCGTTGCCGGATTGGAAGGGTATTGCCGGTCCAACCATGTCGCTTTCGACAAGGGCGACCTGCCGCCGGGCGTCCGCCGGCTTGTGGATCTGGCGCTGGCGGTGCCTGAAAAGACCGGAACCCGACGGGCCGCCGCACCCAAATCGCTCCTGATCACGGTCGGGGAAGCGACGCTGCTGTCCCGCAAGCGGTTTCTGGATGGGCTGGGCTTCCTCGGCGAGGCGACCTTGTCTCTGCTGAGACTGGCCGCCGGACAGGCACGCTTTCGAAGGTCCGACCTGCTCCAGACCGTGCAGGAATGCGGAGTGCAGGCTCTCGGCATCGCCTTCATCATTTCCCTGCTGGTCGGGCTGATCCTCGCCTTCGTCGGTGCGGTTCAACTGCGCAGCTTCGGTGCGGAGATTTACGTCGCCAATCTTGTCGTGGTCGCCATGACCAGAGAGATGGCTGCAATCATGACGGCGATCGTGCTGGCCGGCCGGACCGGGGCCGCCTTCGCCGCACAGATCGGCTCCATGCAGGCGAACGAGGAGGTCGATGCGCTGACCACGCTCGGCATTCCGGCGATGGACTTCCTGGTGCTGCCACGAATGCTGGCGCTCATGCTGATGATGCCGCTGCTCTACCTCTACTCGGCCTTCGCCGGGATCTTCGGCGGCTTCCTGGTCGGCGTCGGCATGCTGGATTTGACGCCGACGATATATCTGGCGCAGACGCAGGCCGGCTTCACCTTCAATGATTTTTTTGTCGGCTGGGGCAAGAGCGTCCTGTTCGGTGCGCTCGTCGCCATCGCCGGATGCATGCACGGAATGCAGTCCGGCCGCAGCGCCGCCGCCGTCGGCAATGCGGCGACCGCCGCCGTCGTGACGGCGCTCGTCTGGATCATCATCAGCGATGCCGTTCTGGCGGTCCTGCTCAACATCGTCGGGGTATAGGAGGAAGCGATGGGAGGGCGCATGTCACCGACCGGTTCCGACCGCCGGGGTGCGCAGGCGGCGGCGCAGCCGACCACGGAAGCGGAGCCGCGGATTGCCGTCCGCAACCTGAGCATGGCCTTCGGCGGCTTCGTGGTGCAGCGGGATGTCAGCTTCACCGTGGCGCCCGGCGAGGTCTTCGTGATCATGGGCGACAGCGGCTGCGGCAAGAGCACGATGTTGAAGCACATGATTGGCTTGATCCGGCCGGCTTGCGGCGAGGTGCTCTACGACGGTCGCGACTTCTGGAGCGGCGGGGAGGATGGGCGCACGGCGATCCGCCGACGCTTCGGCGTGCTGTTCCAGAGCGGTGCGTTGTGGAGTTCGATGACGCTGGCGGAGAATGTCGCGCTGCCGCTCTCGCTCTACACCCAACTCCACCCTGACGAAGTGGCCGACCTCGTTTCGCTGAAGCTCGCTCTGGTCGGGCTTCGCGGATTCGAGGATTACTATCCGTCCCAGATCAGCGGCGGCATGCGCAAGCGCGCAGGATTGGCGCGTGCCATGGCGCTCGATCCTGACATTCTGTTTCTGGACGAACCCTCGGCGGGGCTCGATCCGCTGAGTTCGCGCCGGCTCGACGACCTGATTCTGGAATTGCGGGACAGTCTTGGCAGCACGGTGGTGATCGTCACCCACGAGTTGGCCAGTATTTTCGCAATCGCCGACAACGCAGTGTTTCTGGATGCGGAGAGCCGCACGGCGATTGCGCACGGCAATCCGCGAACCCTGATCGATCACGCCGAGAGCCCGAAGGTGCGGGAGTTCCTGCGCCGCGGAGAACCGAACGCCGTCGCGGCCTGATCGGCAGCAAAGGAGGCGACCGATGGCATCCAATGCCAATCCCAAACTGGTCGGTGGTTTTGTCCTCGGCGCCGTGGGCTTGCTTGTGCTGACTGTCGCAACGTTCGGCAGTGGCAACATGCTGGAGAAGCGCCCCCGCGCCGGAACCTATTTCGAAGGCTCGGTCTCCGGGCTGGAGGTCGGCGCGCCGGTGACCTACCAGGGCGTGCGCGTCGGCGAGGTGAAGGCGATCCACCTGGAGGTGGACAGCGCCAACCTGACCACCCGGATGCCGGTGGAGTTCGAATTCACCCCTGGCAAGGTCGCCTGGACGGACGGTCCGCTGAAACCCGCGGAGTATAGCCGGCTGCTGGAAAAGGGGCTGCGTGCCAAGCTGGTGTCGCAAAGCCTGGTCACCGGGCAGCTTGCCATTGAACTCGGCAACTATCCGGGAACCCCGGCCCAAACCTTCGGGGGGCTGCCCTCGGGCGTTCTGGAAATTCCGTCCCTGCCGTCGGATTTGGAGACGCTGAAACGAGCGCTGACCGACCTTCCGCTCGACGAGATCGCCGGCAGCATGGTGCTGGTTCTGTCTCAGCTCAACAAGCTGCTGGCGGAGCCGGGCTGGCGTGACTCCGCTGTCGCACTGGCTGGCGGTCTTGAGCAGTTCCAGGTCCTGATGTCGACGCTGAACCAGCGCTCCGGACCGCTGCTCGGCGACGTTGCCAACGTGACCAAGGAAACCGGCACCGCCGTGTCGATGCTCCGGCTCGACCTGCATGATGCCCTCACCGAGCTGCGCAGCACGCTGGGCAAGGTCGACGCCGAGGTGCGCCCGGTCGGACTCCGTGCCCAGGCGGCGGCGGCGGCGGCGGAGAAGGCGTTCCAGCAGGCGGACACCACGCTGCGCACGGTGAACGCGGCTCTCGATCCGCGCTCGCCCCTGCGTGGCAATCTCGACCAGACGCTCGTCAATCTGTCATTGGCGACGAAGTCGCTACGCTCCTTTGCCGACCAGCTGGAGCGCAGCCCGAACATCCTGATAACTGGACGGTGATTGCCATGGGTATGGCCGGATTGGGGCGCCGATCGCTTCTCTGGGGAATTGCGGCGACGGTTGCTCTGCCGAGTTGCAGCGGCCCACCCCCACGGCTCTATGTATTGACCCCGTTGTCGGACAAGACCCTGTATGAGGAACGGTCGGACCGTCAAGCCGATCCGGGAGGGAACGCGCCTCGGATCGGCGGCGGCAACGGTTCAGCCGGCCGTGCGCTGGGCGTGCGACCGGTGGCTCTGCCGGAATATCTCGACCGATCGGAAATCGTGACTTACTCCGGCCCCAACGAGCTGGACGCCGACGGCGACAACCGTTGGGCTGAGCGCCTGCAAACCAACATCACGCGGGTCCTGACGAAAAATCTGTCGGTGCTGCTGGACAGCGATCGCGTGTGGATGCTGCCGGCGCGCGATGTCGAGCGCTTCGATTGCGAGATCGCGGTCGACATCAACCGGTTCGAGCGGACCATCGCGGGTGACAGCATTCTCGACGCACGGTGGGTGATCCTCGACGGCGCGTCGCAACGTGTGTTGGTCCGTCATCAAACCCGCCATGCCGTCCATGTCGACGACAACCGCTATCCGGCACTGGTCGCCGCGATGAACAGCAATCTGGCGGCCTTGAGCCGTGACATCGCTTCGGCGGTCGCGGCACTGCCTCGCAAAGGCGGCCGGACGGTCGGCTAGTCGTGCCCGGCATGGCTCCGGCCGCCGAAATACGGAGGATGCAACGATGAGACGTCTGTTGTGGCTGTCCGGGCCGATGCTGTGCCTGTCCTTGCTGTCCGGTCCGGTGCTGGCCGACGAAAGCCCGCCGCCCACGGCCGCAGCGCCGGCTGCGGAGGAGGAGGACCCGATCGATCCGCAGGCGTTGACCCTGCTGACCCATATGGCCAAGACGCTCGCCGGTGCCGACGGCTTCCGCGTCACCATCCGCTCCGACTTCGACGTCGTGCAGGACACCGGCGAGAAGATCAGTTTCGGGGAGCGGCGGACGGTCGTCCTGAAGCGCCCGAGCGGTCTGCGGATCGACGTCGAGGAAAGTGACGGATCGCACACACAGGTGAGTTTCGACGGCAAGGCGATCACCGTGTTCAGCCCCGAAGACGGGGTCTATGGCCAAATCGAACGACCGGGCACCGTGGATGAGGCCGTACACTATGTCATCCAGGACCTGCAGATCCGGCTGCCGTTGGCGCTGCTGCTGGTCACCTCCCTGCCGGATGAACTGACCCAACGCCTGGAAGCGCTTTCCTATGTGGAGCGCGACATGCTGACCTCCGTGCCGACCGACCATCTGGTTGGCCAGGTCGAGGGCGCCGACTTCCAGGTCTGGATTCCCGTGCAGGGGGATCCTCTGCCACAGCGCGTGACGATCACCTACAAGGACGATGAAGGGCAACCGCAGTTCCGCGCGGAACTGACCGGTTGGACCCTGGATCCGGACGTGTCTTCGGAGCAGCTCGCCTTCACCGCACCCCCCGGTGCCGAGCGCATCCCATTCGTCGTACGGGTTCGCCAGGGTGCCGGTCGGCAGCCGTCCGGCGCTCCCAATTCCTCCGGTGATGCGGAAGGAGCTTCGAAATGACAGCGGCGTCGACATCACGAACGGTCTTCTCAGTATTCCTGTCCCTTTTCATGGTGGGCGCGGCAGTGGCGGATGCCAACGCGCAGGGTCGTGGAGGCGGCGGCCGGGGTGGGGGTGGTCGCGGCGGCGGCGGTGGATATTCCCGTTCCGGTCCGGCCGCCGGCGGGGGCTTTGCGGCTCAACGGCCACCCCCATCCGGCGGTCGCGTCTCGGCTCAACGGCCTGCGGGAGGGGCTGGTGGTAGCTTGGGTGGTGGAACTGCCGCTCGTCAGGCCGGCGCGACCGAGCGGTCGGGCCAGCGCATGGCGGCGTCCCAGACCAACGCGCGTCAGGCCGGCGCCACGGAACGTTCCGGCCAGCGTGCACAGACCCAGCAGACCCGTGCCGAGGAACGGACCGAACGTCAGGGTCAGCGTCAGGGCGGGATGACGGAGCGGACCGACGCCCGCCAGCAAGGGCAGACCGAGCGGACCCAGGCCCGGGCGAATGCCGCGCAGAACATCTCCGGCAACTGGGATGGCTACCGCTATTACGACGATCATGACGATGATTGGGGTTATGCCCTCGCAGGTGCGGCCATCGGTGCCACCGCCGGCTACATCGCCGGGGCGGCAACGGCCGCACCGACCTATGTGACGGTGTTGCCCTGTTCGCCGAGCATGGTGACGGCAAGCGGCGTCAGCTACTACGGTTGCGGCGGCACCTGGTATAACCGGACCTACGTGAATGGCGCCGTCTCCTACGTCGTCGTTCCGGCCCCTCCCGGCTATTGAGCGATCGGTTACCGTAGCAGGGGTTACGGTTGAGCAGATGACCCCTGCGGTCGCCTGAATTAGGAGAGGGCAGGGCGCAGGCATTGCGGAGCCGATGCGGCAACGCATGTGTCCCGTACCCGCGACGGTCCGCAAAATACTTGTCCGTAAAGCACTTGGACGCCGAATCCGCTCCGCTCTCACGTCCCCTTTCCGACGCCGATCGTTTCCCGGGGGCGGGAGAGGAATGGGTTTCCTGCAAACCGATATCGGCGACCGGGTCACAGTTCCAGTTCCATTGGCCGACCTTTTCGGGTCGCGATCAGGAGGAAGCCATGGCAGTCCGCTTCGTCATCCCCGTCGTCGTTCCGGCTCTTGTCCTGTGTGGTGCATGGTTGGTGCCGGCCATGCTGTCGCAACCGGCCGCATCGCAGAGCAGGACCGAACTGAGCAATCTCGTTCCGCAGGACGCTGCGGTGACGATTCAGGCCAAGATCAAGTCAATCGATCCGGCAACACGGCGCGTGACGCTGGACGGCCGCTCCGGACGGTCGATCACCCTCGTCGCCGGGCCCAATGTTCGGCTGGAGATGCTGAAGGAGGGAGACGCCGTCGATGCACAATATTACCGTTCCGTCGCCTTCTTCGTGTCCCAGCCCGGAATGAAGGTGCCGGAGGACGAGATCAGCCAAGTGATCACCCGTCCGACCGAGGCTCCCGGCGGCATCGGCATGCAGGTGACGCGCGTCAGCGGCCTGGTGGTTGGGATCGATTTGACGGCACGCAGCGTGGATCTGGTCAACCCGCAGGGTGGTGCCGTCTTCACCGTCAATGTGCTCGACCCGGCCCGGCAGGCGAGGCTGCCGGAGCTGAAGGTTGGTGACACCATCACAGCCGTGGTGAGCGAAGCGCTTGCCGTATCGATCCAGCCGTCCAAGGGCTTGTTCTGACGTTCGCTGTCCGGCAAGGCTGCCGCGCCGAAGATGCGCGGTCAGCGTTGCTGCGGCGTGGCTGTCGGCTTCCGGCCTTTCAGGTGAGGTGCGATCAGCTGCTGGAATGCGTAGGCCACCTGCTGGTACTCCGCGGCGCATTGCTCAGCCCGCGCCGGTGGCAGATAGCCCTTCTCCACCAGGTCGCCGAAGGTTTTCCGGTCAGCGCCGTAACTGATGCACAGGAGATTGTAGAACCGCTGTGCCGGCAGGCTGTGCTCATTCGCGAAGTCGGTGGCTTCCGCCTCCGCCGACTTCGCCTCGCTGGCATACATGACCGCAATGGCGGCGACCGCCCGCCGCGCCTCCTCACTGCCCAGGCGCATGAGCGTGAAGGCTGCAACCTGATCGGCGGCGTCCTCTTCGCGCCCAAGGATGGGGATCTTCTTCAGATCGAAAAGAGCATGAGCCAACTCATGCAGGACAACCTCAAGGAACGGGCCGGTCAGGTAGGTCTCTGGCGTCAGCCCTTCACGCAAGGCGGCGGGTGGCAGGTTGCGGGCCAGATCCTGAAGGTAGGCCAGATATTCGTAGCAGATCGTCACCGTCGCATCGGCAGATTCATAAGATGCATCGACCTCGCCGTGGCAATCGGCAATCTTGATCGTCAGGACACGAGGAAGCCGGATATCGCCCAACCGGTCTCGAACCTTCTCCAGTGCCTTCCTGTCTTGCAGATTTCTCAGCATCGCCTGCTGCGCAGCATCGCTTGGTGGACCATAGACGATGCGGATGTCGGCCGGGCGTGCCGCCACAGACGCGGCGGACATGACGATGCCGGCAACGGCCAACACGATAGCGCGACGGCAAGCCGCCGACCATGCCGGTTCCATGGGGCCACCCTATCGAAGAAGAATGGAGGATAAAGTGAATAATAGGCAAAGAAATCTCCAGAGTCAACAAACCCAAGAAATTAGAGACGCAACAAACTTCGCCATTATTAGATTAAACCGCAGGCGTGCTTGTCGCGGAATCGTGGCTTGTGCAATTGCTTCTTGTTTGGCTTCGTTCTTTTCAGGCAGCGCATTGGCGCAAGGGCGGGGGACCGAGGCGCGCCAAACCAAAGCGCTGTTCGATCTCCTCGACACGAATCGGGATGGGAAGATCTCGGTCTCGGAATTCAAGAACAACCAGATGCTGATATTCTACATTTGGGACAAGAATAAAGACTTGCTTCTTACGCCGGACGAGACGCCCCTTCCACCCGATGTGTTCAGGCGCATTGCCGGGCAAAACAGCAGAATAGACACAATGGAATTCATGAACGTCGTCGACTCGGCATTCGAGCAGGCTGACGTCAATCGCGATGGTGTCCTCACACTGGAGGAATTCACCAAAATGCGCCAATTCGTACGTCATAAATAGACGCGGTTCTCAAGGCGGCTCCAGGGAGTCCAGCCGGTTAAGGGCGGTGCGCAAGGCTGTCAGTGCCTTATGGCTATCGCGCGCGAGGCGCAGCAGGGCCGGCAAGTGTCCCGGTCGGCGCACCAGTTCAATCGCAGCCGCAATACGCAGGGAGCCGGTGGGTGTCAGGGCGGCCAGGATGGGTGGCGGAACCGCGGCGTCCCACGGATCGGCGACGGCACGTAGCACCAGGAACGGAATTCCGGCCCGCTGTGCCGCGACTGCAACCGCTTCGCTCTCCATGTCGGCGGCAACGGCGCTGCTCCGTTCTGCTAGCGCCTGCTTGTCGGCACGGGTTGCAAGCAAGAGCCGAACGCATGCCATGCACCCGCCGGACGGATGCAGACCAATTATGTGTTTCAGAACCGCGTCGTGCCATGTCGGGTCCACCGCGGCCGGCGATCCGTCTTGCAGCCGGATCTCGGACGGAAGCAGCAGCGTGCCGGCGGCCAGCCCTTCAGCCAGACCACCGGCGAGTCCGAAGCTGACCAACGCCTCTGCTCCGCGTTCCACTAAATTCCACGCCATCGCCTGCGCCCGTCCCGCGTCAGCACCGCTGCAAGCCACCAGAGGGGCTCGACCAGAAAGGGCGCTCAGCAGGCGTGCCTCGACTTGGAGGCCGGTGAGAATCCCAAGACGGGTCAAGGATTGAAAGCCATAAGGGTTTCGGCAGTGGTCACGGCGCTGCTGCGCCGTTGCGCGCGATAGCGTGCCAGTGCCCACAAGGGAAAATAGGCCGAGTAGCCATGGTAACGCAGGTAGAAGACCCGTGGGAAGCCCACCCCGGTGTGGTGTCTCTCCACCCAATAGGCGCCATCGCGGGGCGCCCGCTCCAGGAAGGCGATGCCACGCTGGACGGCCATCCCCTCCTCCTCGCCGACGGACATAAGGCCGAGCAATGCCCATGCGGTTTGTGATGGCGTGCTGGCCTTCACCTCGTTCTTGCGGGCGCGCCAGTAGGTGGCGCAATCCTCGCCCCAGCCCCCGTCCGGGCGCTGTCGGGACTCAAGGAAGGCGACGGCCCGGCGAACGACCGGTGAGCCGGGGTCCTCTCCCGCAGCGGCCAGCGCACAGAGCACCGACCAAGTGCCGTAGATGTAGTTGGTGCCCCAGCGGCCGAACCAGGATCCATCGGGCTCCTGATTGCGCTGCAGGAAGTCGATGGCACCGGCAACAGCCGGATGGTCACGTTCCAACCCGATCTGCGCCAGGAAAGCCAGGCAACGGGCAGTGACATCCGCCGTCGGCGGATCAAGCAGAGCGCCATGGTCGGCGAAGGGGATGTGGTTCAGGTAATAGTTTGTGTTGTCGGCATCGTAAGCGCCCCATCCGCCGTTACGGCTCTGCATGCCGATGATCCATTCCTTGGCTCGAGCGATCGCGTTTGCGTAACGCTGGGGATCGGCCCGGTGCAACGCCAGGGCAACCACCGCCGTGTCGTCGAGGTCCGGGTACAGCGCGTTCCCATATTGAAACGCCCATCCCCCTGGCTTGGGGGCTTGGTCGCCGCGTCCGTTCACCCAATCGCCTGCACGACCCAGAATTTGCCGGTCGCGCAGCCAGTCGAGTGCAGGGCGCAAAACCGGACCGTCTGCCGTCGCCCCAGCCTCCATCAGCGCATGGACAGATAACGCGGTGTCCCAGACGGGCGATACGCAGGGTTGGCAATACGCCCGCTGGTCGCGCGCCATCAGCAGGCGGTCGAGCGCCCGGCGGGCGGTCAGAACCTGTGGGTGATCCCGTGGACGGCCCAGCACGTCGAGAGCCAGCACGGCATTGACCATGGCCGGAAAGATTGCGCCGAGTCCATCCTCGCCATTCAGCCGGGCCAGCATGAAGGCTTCTGCCCGCTGGATCGCCTGTCGGCGCAAAGGGCGCGGAGTCCATGGTCCGATCGCACGCAGCACATGGTCGAGCATCAGGAACGCGGTTCCGGACAGCGAACCGGTGGGGTTGATGTTGTAGCGCCGCTCCCGCTCCGGCGGAGTGGTGAACAGTTCCCTTATGTGCACGTCCCGTGGATTGCGCGCGCGGGGCTTCAGCGCCAGGAGAACCAGGAGGGGCACGATCACCACGCGGGACCAGTAGGCCATCTTCGTCAGATGGATCGGGAACCAGCGTGGGGCAAGCATCAGTTCCACCGGCATCGCCGGAACGGCGCGCCACGGCACCTCCTCGTACAGAGCCAGGAGGATGCGGGTGAAGACGTTGGCTCGGGCGGCGCCCCCGGCGGCCAGAATGGTGGCGCGCGCGCGGCGCATGTGCGGTTCCTGCGGGTCGTCGCCGATCATCTTCAAGGCAAAATAGGCCTTCACCGAGGCACTGATGTCGGCATCGCCGTCATGGAACAGCGGCCAGCCCCCATCGCGGCCCTGGACGTCGCGAATGTAGCTGCCGATGCGGGTCTCAAGCTCGGCATCTGCCGGGTCGCCGAGAAAGTGGCGCATCAGGATGTATTCGGCTGGAATCGTGACATCGGCCTCCAGTTCAAACAACCAGTGGCCGTCTTCCCGTTGCAGAGCCCCCAGTGTAGTTGCCGAATCGTCGACCAGTCTGTCGAGGTCAGGGTCGATATCTGAAAACGAAATCGGTCCATCCATTGCTGTCCCCCCATATGAACGGGATCACGCAGGCGGCCGCCACTTGGGCCGGAAAAGCCCGCGCCTCAGAGCGGCCCACAATTTGCGGGGCTTGCTCAGCGTCAACGGCCGCTCGTGACCATGCCAGCCGCGCCGTTCAAGCGTGTCGAGAAGCTCTTCATAGATCCCCATCATCAGCAGCGCTGGGCGCAGCCGCGACCGCCGACAGCGAAGCAGGGCGCGGTCCGCATCGGCGAAACGACGATGCGCGATCGCGGCAAGATCGCGGCAGGCGTCGTCGAGGGCGGGGCTGGAGAGCACCGATGAAACGCCCGTCGTCGGATCGATTCCGTGCCGGCGCAGCAGGTCGCCCGGCAGGTAGAGTCGTCCCTGTTCGGCATCTTCGGCCACGTCGCGCAGAATGTTGGTGAGTTGCAGTGCCTCACCGAGTGCCAGGGCGAAGACCTGGGCTTCGGGTTCGTCGGCGCCGAAAGCGTGCAGCGACAGCAGACCAACGGCCCCGGCCACCCGCCGGCAGTAGAGACGCAGCCTCGTCCCATCGGGGGCGAACATCGCCTCCTCGAGGTCCATCTCCATCCCATCGATGATCGCCAGGAATTCCTCGCGGGGCAGGCCGAAGCGGCGCACCGGGTCAGCCAATGCGTGCGTGGCGGGGCGCGTCGGGTTGCCGGCATAGAGCCGTTCCACTTCGGCGCGCCACTCGCGAAGTTCTGATTGCTTTACCGCATCCGAATCAGGTCCATCGGCAATGTCGTCGACCTCGCGGCAGAAGGCATAGATGGCATACATGGCGTGGCGCCGTTCCAACGGCAGGATCCGCATGCCGAGGTAAAATGACGTGCCCGACCGTGTCACCACGTCGGCCGCGTAAGTCAATGAATCGTGATTGTCGTTGTCTTGCGCTATTTCGGCCATCTTGCCAATGCCTTACACTTGCCTGACCGGCCGCTGTAGTCCACCGGCGCGCTGGCGATGAAGCCGCAGATCAGCAGCGGGTCGGAAGTATCATGCGATGGAGCTACCGTAACCTCTCCGGGAGTTCACACCGCTGGGCGGTGACGCGACGGCCAAAGCCAGGGACCGACGGCAGCGTCAGAATGATCGCGGAGAAGCCGGCAGGGTCTCCGTACGCATCAACCACGCCACCGCATCCGCCAAAGTATTGTCCAAGGGACGTGGATTGTAGCCAAGTTCGCGCATCGCTTTTGTGCTGTCCACAAATCCGGCGGCGATCGCCAGACGGACACCGGTGGCCGGTGCATGCGGCGGGCGGTGAGTGATGTGGTCACTCATCCACTCCTCCAGCATCGCTGCGGCCAGAGCCAAGCGGCCGGGTATCGGCCAGCGGCGTCGGCACCTGCGCCCGGCCAGCCGGTCTATACGGCTCGCAAGGTCGGAAAGCGTCAGGTTTTTTCCGCCAAGGATATAGCGCTCACCCACCACACCGCGTTCGGCCGCCAGGATCATGCCGGCGGCGACATCGCGGACGTCCACCAGATTGAGGTTGCAGTTCAGGATCAAACGCGGTCCGCCGTTCAGGAACAGACGCAACATGGCGGTCGGCGGTGTCGGTGTGTGATCGCCGGGGCCGATTGGAGCCGTCGGATTGACGATAACGACAGGCATTCGCCTGGCCGCTGCCAACGCCTCTCTTTCGGCCAGGTATTTTGAGCGGCAATAGGGACCGGCCATGGCCTCAAGCCCAGGGTTGAAGCCATCGTCAACCGCTTCCCTGCCGTTCAGCACGCTTTCCGTCGAGCAATGGACGAACCGGCGCACGCCGGCCTTTGCGGCTGCCGCGAGCATGATCCGCGTGCCGCCATGATTGACTGCGTCGAACACGGACGGATCGCGATGCCAGAGCTGCGCCGTTGCAGCAAGATGGAAAACTTGCCTGACACCGTCGCAGGCCCTGGCCACCGCTTCATGGTCAAGCACGGAGCCGTGCAGAAAGGTGGCATTGGGCAGCAGCTCGCGGGGAGGGGCCGTATCCAGGATCCGCACGTGCTCGCCACGCCCTACCAGAGCCTCGACGAGATGGCTGCCGATGAATCCGCTGCCACCGGTAACGAGCGATGGCTCCATGCCGCTCAACTCCGGTTGAGCAATTGCTCGGCGTTGGTGTTCAAATCGCGCGTCAAGCCCGGAAGCCCGCTGGTGCGCAGGGACGACTGGAAATCCGCACGTTGTGACGCGATCTGGCTGATGGTGCCCTTGGCTAGCACGTCGAGGATCTTCCAACCGCTTCCCTCCTGCCGCAGCACATAGGTGAGGCGCACAGGGGATTTTCCGGGCTTTTTCAGGTCGGTATCCACCAGCATCGTGCCGCGCGTTCCCGGCCGCTCTCCGACGATGTCGATGGTCTGTCCTTCGTAGCTGTTGAAGCGGTCTACGTACTGGGCGGCACTTCGCCGGGTGAACGCATCGAGTGCTTGATGCTGTTCCGCCTCGGTGGCCTTGTCGAAATAGGGTGCCGCAACCACGCGCAATGCAGTGTCCAGATCAAAGATCTCCTGCATGAGGGGAAGGAAGCGTTGCAGCCGGCTGCGCGCCGGCTCGCGCCCGCCGCTCTTCATCAGATCCAGCAACGCTTGGTTCAGCCGGGTTATCGGGGCGACGACCGGGGACGCGACCTGGGCCGGTGCCGGGCAGGGAACAAACAACAGCACCGACAGCGCTAGAAGCACCAGGGCGGTAATGCAGCGCGCTGGCATCGACGCTCCAACCAAGGGCATTCCCATTGATCCGGTTCCCTCCTCCTTGGCCGGGGCGCTTCTGCAAGCCGGCACATGCCGGGATCTGCATGCCGCGCTCGTCAATGCGCGGAGAGGATTATGCCGCTCTCCGTCCAACCCGGCGTGGAGATTCGAATAATCGCCTGTATAAACACAGACAAACAGCATGGCTACAATAGCACGGCTTCATGCGGGTTTGCGACCTAATCGGGATTCAAATGACGAAATCCAATACATCTTTAGTGTGGCGGCAGCAACGGATTGGAAATCGGTCGATCGCAGAGTTACCTCTCCATCGAACTGCTCTGGAACCAAAGTCGCCCGATTTTCATCAACTCGATGGCAAGGAAGCAATCTGCCATTCTGTCGCTGTGGATTCCGGAGAGGGCCTGGGCGTAGAGGAACAGGTTCTTGCCATCGAAGTTCTGTCGGAATCGAGGGATAGACGACCTTCTGGATGAGGTGCGGCCAGCAGGAAACACGCATAGCATTCGTCAGCGTGCAGCAAAGGGAGACTTCCCCATGAGCCGCGAACCGAACCGCTGGCGGCACTGGCTTCCAAGCGCCAACCATCCGCTCTACGGCTGCGATGCGCTGACGCTTTTGAAGGTGATCGTGGACAATGGCGGCGTGGATGCACGCCATGTTCCGACGCTTGCCGCAGTGTTTGCGTCCGCCCTGCTGCGGGCACCGTTCTCGTTGGCGGAGTGGGCGTGGGTGAAGTGGCGGCTGCGACGTCTCGGTCCGATGCCTGCGCCGGTCTTCATCCTGGGACATTGGCGCAGCGGGACCACACACCTTTATAATCTGCTGAGCCGCGATCCGCAGTTCGGGTTCATTTCGCCGGTGGCCGTGGGGTTGCCGTGGGACATGATGGGGCTCGGTTCCGTGCTGCGGCCCGTTTTGGAGCGAGCCCTGCCGGAGCGCCGCTACATCGACAACGTCGCTGTTCGGCCCGACTCGCCGCAGGAGGACGAGATCGCGCTGGCGAACATGTCGCCGCTATCCTTCTATCATGGGCTATATTTCCCGCGGCACTTCGACAGGAATCTGCAACGCGGCCTTTACCACGAAGGTTGCACGGCGGCGGAGACGGAGGGCTGGCGCCGCCGCTTCGTTCATCTGCTGGAAAAGGTGTCACTTGCCCAGGGCGGGCGGCGCCTTCTGATCAAGAACCCCGTCTACAGTGCCCGCGTCGCCATGCTGCGGGAAATCTGGCCCGACGCACACTTCATCCACATCCACCGCGATCCGCGGGCGGTGTTCGTGTCCACGGTGCATTTCTACCGCACGCTGCTGGACAAGCTGGCGCTCCAGCCCTACGGCCACATCGACGTTGAGCAGGTGGTCCTCGACCATTACCCGCGGATCATGCAGGCGTTGCTGGATGACACTGCCGACCTGCCGCCCGACCATTTCGTCGAGGTGTCGTTCGAAACGTTCGAGCGCGAGCCGCTGGCGGAAGCGGAACGCATCTACCGCAGGCTCCATCTTCCAGGATATGCGGCAGCGGAGCCGCGCTTCAAAGCCTATCTGGGCGAGGTGCGCGGCTACGCCAAGAACGAACACCGGCTGTCCGAGGCCGGGCGGGAGCGGGTGGAGCGCCGGTGGAGCCCCTTCATCGCCCGCTGGGGTGTGCCGGCGGTCACACCATGATCCGTCCGCTGGTGATTGGGCTGATGGTGCTGGTGGGATGGGCAGGGATGGCTTTCGCGGATTGTCGGATGGTGGCGGTCACGGCGAATGGCCGGCCGGTGTTCGGCATCGAGGATCTGGTGGTGGATCAGGCTCTCGGGCAGGCGGTGCTTTCCGCTCACGACCGTTGGGCAGCTCCGGAGAAGTCTGGCGGAGGGCTGTTCCTGCTCTCCTTGGCGGCACTCGCCGGGGAGCGGGCCGAAGCCGTTGAATTGAGCGCCGGCTTTCATCCGGACGGTGGATTCCGACCGCATGGCATGGACCTGCGGGCGGAGACGGACGGAAGCCGTTCCGTGCTGGCGATCAACCGGCGCTGGACCGGCGACACGGTGGTCGAGCGCTTCTCCCTCACCGGTGAGGAACTGCGCCATCAGGGCACGGTGGAGAGTCCGCTCCTGTGCCGGGCCAACGACGTGGGGTTCCTGGAGACCGGCCGCTTCCTGTTCACCAGCGACCATGGCTGCTGCGGCGGGATGGCGGCAGGCCTGGAGGATGTCCTGAACCTTCGCCGCGGTTTCGTCGGCCTCGTGGAGGAAGGGCGGGTGCGGGTGCTGGCGACAGGGATCGGCTTTGCCAACGGCCTGCTGCCGGATGTGGCCGCCGACCGGTTGTTCGTCGCTGCAACGCGGGAGGATGCCGTGCTCGTCTACCGGCTGTCGGCGCTGATGGCGGGCGACGGTGCGGCCGTGCCGGAACGGATCGCCCTGCCCGGCGGGCCCGACAATCTGAGCCGCGCGGTCGGCGGAGCGTTGGAGGGCCGGGTGCTGGCCGCGGTGCATCCGTCGTTGCTGGCACTGGCCCTGCACCGCTTAGGGCACCGCATCGGCCTGGCGGACATGGCGGCCGCACCGACACGGATCGTGGCGCTCGGGCCGGACGGAGCAGGGCAAGGCGGGATGGGCCAGATCAAGGTGGAGGTGGTCGTCGAGAATGACGGGCGGCGCCTGCCGGGCGCCACCGTGGCGGCCGCTTGGCGCGGCGGGCTCATCGCCGGGGCGGCGACGTCGGATCGGCTGCTGGTGTGTGGCGATGAACCCAGCGGTGCCATCCGATCATCAGGCTGGGCAGCACCAGCAGTGCCGAGATGATTGTGAACAGGATGGCGATGGCCAGCAGCATGCCCATGCTGGACAGGCCCCGATGGCTGGAAATCGCCAGTGTGGCAAAGGCCGTGCTGGTGGTCAGCGTGCTGACCAGCACGGCGAGGGGCGTGCTGGTGACCAGCAATTCGATTCCGTAATTCGTCCCGCGCGTTCCGGCACGCTCCAACTCCTGCCCGCGTGCAACCATGTGGATGCTGCTCGACACGCCCAACGCGAACAGCAGCGGCAGGACGATGACGTTGGCGAAGTTGAAGGGGATGTCCAGCAGGCCTGCAACCGCCATGGTCCACAGCGCCGCGATGACGAGCGGGACCAGGATCAGCACCATGCCCGACAGGCTCCGCTGCACCGCCAGCAGCACCAGCGCCATCAGCACGAGCGTCAGCGCCGTCGCTTCCGCGAAGGCGTGCAGGACGATCCGCCCAGCCTGGGTCACGGTCACCGGTGCTCCCGTGGCGTGTGGCGCCACCGCCAGCACGGCGTTGGCGAAGCGCGCCATATCGCGGCTGTCGGAAATGTCGTGGGTGGGCAGCACTTCGACCCGCGCCTCCCCATCCGGTGCGATCCAGCGGCGGCGGATGGAGTCCGGCACGTCCTGGGCGGTCACGGGTCGCTCCACGTCCAGCCCCTCCCGCAGCCGGCCCAGCAGCGGCGGAATACCGCCGGTCAGCGCGCGGTCGAGCACCGCCAACTTCCCGTCTCCGCCGGATGGGACACGTCCAAGCGCCCCGGCGAAGCGCTGCGCCGCCGCGCGGGTTTCCGGATTGCCGGAGTCGCCCTGCGCGAACCGGGTGAGATCGTTGCGCAGCGTCGCCACGGCTTCGGCGAGGTCGGCGGGGGAAAGCGCGGGGACCTCCGCAGGCGCGCCGAGGCTCGGCCCCAGAAGCAGGGCCATGTCCGCGATGATGGGCAGCTTGGCATCCTGTTCCTTGGGGATGAAGCTGGCGAAGGTGCGCACCCCGCCGACCTGCTCGTTGTCGCGCAGTTGATCGGCCATCGCCTGGGCTGCCGCCAAGTCCGGCTGCAGGATATTCACCGAGTAGGGGGAGGTTCTTGGCACCTCAGCCAGTGCGCGGTAGGTGCGCACCGCTTCGGTACGCCGGTCCTGCAGGTTCAGCGGATTCACGTCGAGCCGGACCAGCGGCAGGGCGGCGAGCGAAGCCAGCGCGGTGAGTGCGGTGAGCCCCAGCAGCGTGCTGTTGTGCCGGGTCATCCAGGTGGCGTAGGCGCGGTCCTCGCGTTCCACCCGCACCACGCCGGGGCCGGGGGGCATGAGGATGAACAGAGCCGGCAGCAGCGTCAGGCTGATGAACAGGGCCACCACCATGCCGAGCGCCGAGATCACCCCGAACTCGGCCAACCCCATATAGTCGGTTGGCACGAAGGACAGGAAACCGATGATGGCGCACAGCGTGCTGAGCGACAGTGGCGCGCCGACGCTCCGCGCGGCCTCCAGAACAGCGGCGGGCGGGGTTTGGCCACGGCGCCTCTCCTCCTGGTAGCGCAAGCCGAGATGGCTGCCGAAATCGTCACCCAGCCCGAAGAAGATCACCGCGCAGGTCACCGAGATCAGGTTGAGGCGCCCCACCACCGCCGCCGCCAGTCCAGCGCTCAGCGTCAGGCCGATCATCAGCGTGATCATCATGGCCGCGATCATCCGCCAAGAGCGCATCCCGGCGGTCAACACCGCCGTGACCAGGATGAAAGACAGGATGGTGGCGATGCCCGCCGTATCCGCCACCATGTCCAACTCCGTCTGGCGCAGCACGATGGCACCGGTCACGCGGGCGTCCACCCCGCTCCACTCCGGGTCGCCCTTCAATGCGTCGATAGCACCGCGCACGGCGTCCACCGCCGGCCGGCCACGACCGAATGCCGTGTCGGCCAACACCGCCTGCGCAGTCACGAAGCGCCGGTTGCCGAACCGCTCGTCGTCGTTCAGTTTGACCAGCCCGGTCCATGACACCGGCTCCAGCCGGCCGGAGGCCACGCTGTCCGTCGCGTCGGCGAGCCGGGCCAGCAGGTCCGACAGGGTGGCCGGCGCATCCTCGCCCGCATGCTCCAGGACAAGGCCGAACATATTCGCCAGCCCGCGCAGGTTGGGGCTCTCGTTCAACGTGCCCAGCGCCGCCTGTGCTCCGGCGAGGCGGGTCGCCAGATCCTGGAGGGCCGGCGGGTCCAGGAACAGCAGTCCGTAGCGCCGGAAATACGGATCCGCCGAGGGAACCTCCACGTCGGCCAAGGACTCCGGGTGTTCGCGCATGAGTTCGGCCAGGCGCGTCGCCGCCGCATCGGATTGGTCCGGCGAAGGGGCATCGACCACCACGACGATCTGGTCGTCGGCGAAGGGGAACGCCCGCCGATAGGCTTCCGCGTCGCGCCGGAAAGGGACCTCGGGCGAGATCATGTCGGTGGTGCTGGTGTTGATGCTCAGCCCTTCCACCGAATACCAGCCGGCCAGGCCGGCCAGCAGCAGGTTCACGACGATGGTGGTGATGGGCCAGCGGCACGCCGCCACGCTCCAGGATTCCAGAAAGGCTCTAGCAAGATCCGCCAATCTCTGCAGAGTGGAGTGTGGCACGTGAGCGCTACCTGTCGTTGGACAACATGGAGCGGGTCTGGATCAGGCAGCAAGTTGGGCCAGGTGATCCCTTGGCGAGATTCCGAAAACCGATGGGGAAGTGTAGCATTCGGTATCCATGAGCAGTGCGGCAGACGGGTGTTACCCAATGCGCGTGGCGATAATTTTGGTCATGGTTCTGTTTGCCCGATTTGCGCACGCCGCCGATGTCCTGGTGAGCGTGCATGGCGTGGCGAATAACCGTGGTGAGATCGTCGTCGGCATCTGCTCCGCGGACGTGTTCATCGGTGGCACCTGCGCCTATGGCGGCACGGCGCCGGCCCGGCCGGGGACGGTCACGGTGATGGTTCCCGGCGTCATGCCGGGAACCTATGCGGTGCGTGCCTACCACGACGAGAACGGAAACCATCGCATCGATCGCAATCTGCTGGGCATTCCCCTGGAGGGCTATGGCTTTGGAAACGACGCGCGCGTCGTGCTTGCCCCGCCGAACTTCGCCGATGCCGCGATCACGGTGGGCGAGGGTGGCGGGGAGACGGGATTGACGCTGCGCTATTGACGGTCATGGGGAGGCGCCGGGGCCGCTGAGTGCGATGCGGGCCAGCTTCAGCGGATGTGCCAGCGCGTCGGCGACAGCGGTCGGTTCGTAGCCGCAATGGGCCATGCAGTTGGCGCATTTTTCATGATTGCCGGTGCCGTAGCGGTCCCAATCGGTCTCCTCCATCAACTCACGGAACGAGGTGGCGTAGCCCTCGCCCAACAGATAGCAGGGGCGCTGCCAGCCGAAGATGTTCCGCGTCGGCGTACCCCAGGGTGAGCAGCGGTAGGGCTGGTTGCCGGCCAGAAAGTCCAGATACAGCACTGAATGATTGAGCGGCCAGCGCTTGCCGCGGCCCAGGCGGAACACGGCGTGGAACAGCTCGTGAGTCCGGCTGCGGTTCAGGAAATGCTCCTGGTCCGGTGCGTGCTCATAGGCATAACCGGGTGCTATAGTCACGCCCTCGACCCCCAGCGTCTTCAGCCAGTCGAGGAAGGCGGCGGTCTGTTCCGGCTTGCTGTCGTCGAACAATGTGGTGTTGACCCCGACGCGGAAGCCACGCGCCTTGGCCGCGACGATGGCGGTCAGGGCGCGATCGAACACGCCGGGCTGGCAGACAGCCTTGTCATGCTGCGGGCGGAAGCCGTCGAGGTGAATGGAGAAGGTCAGATAACGGCTGGGCTCAAAGAGGTCGAGTTTCTTCTCCAGCAACAGTGCGTTGGTGCACAGGTAGACATACTTGCGCCGGGCCACGATGCCGGCGACGATGGCGCCGATGTCCTTGTGCAGCAGCGGCTCCCCGCCGGGAATGGAAACGACCGGCGCGCCGCATTCGTCCACGGCGTCCAGGCACTGTTGGACGCTCAGCCGGCGCTTCAGGACGGTGTCCGTGTAATCGATCTTGCCGCAGCCGGCACAGGCGAGGTTGCATTGGAACAGGGGCTCCAGCATCAACACCAGCGGATAGCGCGTCCGACCGGCCATGCGTTGCCTGAGGACATAGCTGGCGACGGAAAGCTGTTGGTGAAGGGGAACCGGCATCACTTACTCCCGCTGATGGGCAGTGGCTCAGGCGACGCGGTCGGGATCCAACTCCGACGGAAGGCGGAAGCGGACATTTTCGACGACACCGCTCAGCGCCTCCAGCCGGATCGGCCGCAGGCTCGCAAGGTAATCGACCACCCCCGACACCAGCACTTCGGGAGCGGAGGCCCCGGCGGTGATGCCGATGGAGGAAGCACCCTCGAACCATGCGGTGTCGATGGCCCCGGCGTCGGCGATCAGGTAGCAAGGCTTGCCCATCTCTGCTCCGATCTCCTGCAGTCGGTTGGAGTTGGAGCTGTTGGCGGCCCCGACGACCAGCACAACGTCCACGCGCTGCGCCAACTCGCGCACCGCCACCTGACGGTTCTGCGTCGCGTAGCAGATGTCGTTGACCTGTGGGCCGACGATGCGCGGGAAGCGAGCGACGAGCGCCTTTATGATCTCGCGGGTGTCATCGACACTGAGGGTGGTCTGCGTCACATAGGCGATACGGTCGGGATCGCGCGGCTGAAAACCCATAACGTCGGCAATCGAGGAGACGAGGTGAACGGTTCCGCCGATCTGGCCTATCGTCCCATCGACCTCCGCATGTCCCTTGTGACCGATAAGCACGACATCGATTCCGTTCGCGGCATAACGCCGGCCCTCCCGGTGCACCTTGGTCACCAGTGGGCAGGTGGCGTCGATCACGTGCAGATCCCGCTCCCGCGCCATACCCTCCACCGCCATGGAAACACCATGCGCGCTGAAGATGGTCACGGCGCCGTTGGGGATTTCATCCACCTCGTCGACGAACCGGGCGCCCCGCGCGCGCAGGCTCTCCACCACATGCCTGTTGTGGACGATCTCATGCCGCACATAGACCGGGGGGCCGTAGAGCGCGAGCGCACGTTCGACAATGTCGATCGCCCGCTCCACTCCGGCGCAGAAGCCCCTCGGCTGGGCAAGAACGACGCGTATCGGCCATTCGGTCATGACGCCCCTCACAGCAATGACACCTTTCGGAACGACACCTTTCGGAACGGGCCGCCGGTCAGTCCCCGGCGACGAGGCAGGGAAGCGAAGCGTCCGCGGAGATGCCCAGCGCCTGGAGCGCGGTGTGGACGATGTGCTGAGCGGTCAGGCCGGCCGTTTCATACTGCTTGGCCGGCGCGTCGTGGTCGAGATAGAGGTCGGGCAGGACCATCGGACGGATCTTCAGCCCGCCGTACAGCAGGCCCGACGTCGCCAGGAACTGCAGCACGAAGCTGCCGAAGCCGCCGACCGATCCCTCCTCGATGGTGATCAGCACCTCGTGCTCGAGCGCGAGGCGGCGGACCAGATCCTCGTCCAGCGGCTTGGCGAAGCGGGCATCGGCCAGCGTGGTCGACAGGCCTCGTGCCGCCAGTTCCGCCGCGGCGCGCCGGGCCTCGCCCAGGCGGGTGCCATAGCTGAGGATGGCGATCTTGGTGCCTTCCTGCAGGATGCGGCCCTTGCCGATCGGCAGGACGCTGCCGCGGTCGGGCA
>JAFAFA010000007.1 GCA_023423695.1 Pseudomonadota bacterium
ACCCTGCCGTGAGGCGCAAAAACGAAAGGCCGGACACTGATGTCCGGCCTTTTGATCGTTTCTTCCTGTGGGAAGATTGGAGCGGGCGATGGGATTCGAACCCACGACCCTAACCTTGGCAAGGTTATGCTCTACCCCTGAGCTACACCCGCGCTCCGTTGTCTCCAGCTTGCCTTGGCAGTCCGGCGACGCGCGCCTATATGCCCAATCACTTGTCCGATTGCAACCCACAATTTGGCGCCGCCGTCATCTTGTCGTCGTCTTGTGGATTGAGGGGCTTGTCACATCACCGTTTGCGGGCGCAAGAAGGTCCGCGAATATCCCAGTTTGCCAGTGTCTGAAGGGCCTTGTTTCCGTCATGTCCACTCCGTTCAACGGCGTCGCCGCTGCCCCCCAGTCCACCATCCCGGCCGGAGCGCTGATCAAGGATTCGAGCGATCAGGCCTTCAAGGCCGATGTGATCGACGCGTCCCTCGAGCAGCCCGTGCTGGTCGATTTCTGGGCGCCCTGGTGCGGCCCCTGCCGCCAACTGACGCCGTCGCTGGAAAAGGTCGTCAACGAGAAGGCCGGCGCCATCAAGCTGATCAAGATCAATATCGACGAGCATCCCCAGATTGCCGGGCAGCTCGGCGTCCAGTCGATCCCGGCCGTCTTCGCCTTTGCTGGCGGCCGTCCGGTCGATGGCTTGATGGGCGCCATGCCCGAGGGCGAAGTGCGCCGCTTCGCCGAGCGCGTCATTTCGGGCGCCCCGGCACCACAGCCGGCCGAAGGCTCGATGGAGGCCCAGATCGCCGAGGCCGTCGCCGCCGCCGAGGAATCGCTGAAGGCCGGCGATCTTGCCCGCGCCGCGCAGATCTTCGGCATGGTGCTGCAGCACCAGCCCGACCATGCCGCTTCGCTGATTGGCCTGGCGCGCGTCTATATGGCGGCCGGCGAGGCCGAGCAGGCCCAGGCGACACTCGACATGCTTCCGGAAGCCGAGCGCAAGGGCGAGGCCTATACGGCTTTGGTCAATTCGATTCGCCTCCTGGGTGAGGCCGCCAACCTCAGCGAGACCGCGGCGCTCGAGGCTGCCGTGGCCGCCAATCCCGATGACCATCAGGCGCGCTACGACCTGGCGCTGGCGCTCAATGCCGAAGGCAAGCGGGTCGAGGCGGCCGAGGCGCTGGTCGCCATCTTCAAGCGCGACCGCACCTGGAACGAGGACGGCGCCCGCAAGAAGCTGCTCGAATTCTTCGACGCCTGGGGCCCGCGCGACCCGGCCACGGCAAAAGGCCGCCGCCTGCTCTCGGCCGCCCTGTTCTCCTGAGGCGACCATGCTCAAGCGACCCGCATCCCCGGCCGATCTGCCCAAATCGGTGCCGATCTTTCCGCTGAGCGGGGCCTTGCTGCTGCCCTTCTCGCACCGGCCGCTCAATATCTTCGAGCCGCGCTACATCGAAATGGTCGACGCCGCCCTGCGCGGCGACCGGCTGATCGGGCTGATCCAGCCCGAGGATACATCCGAGGAAAGCCCCAAGGGCCGCTCCCCGCTCCAGTCCGTCGGCTGCCTGGGACGCCTGACCCATTTCGAGGAGAGTGGCGAAGGACGCTATTTCATCATTCTGGAAGGGGTTGCCCGCTTCCGCCTGGTGAACGAGCTGACCGTCATGACGCCCTATCGCCAGGGCGTGATTTCGGCGGATGATTTCGCGACAGATTTCACCCGCGATTTCGGCGAAGAGGCGGTCGACCGCGAGCGCTTCGTCAAGATGATGCGCGACTATGCCGAATTCGCCAGCATCGAGCTCAACTGGGAAGAGATCGAGCGGACGGGCACCGCGGACCTCGTCAATTTCTGCTGCATGGTCGGACCCTACGGTCCGGCCGAAAAGCAGGTGCTGCTGGAAGCGCAAACCCTCGAACAGCGCGCCGAAACCCTGATCGCCATGACCGAATATGAAATCGCCCGCGGCGGCAGCGGTGGCGCGGCGCCGCTGAACTGACCATGAGCCAGACGCCAGCCATCAATCCGCGGCATGTGCTCGACGTCAAGACGCTCGAAATGCTGGTCTGCCCGCTGACCAAGACGCGCCTCACGCTTTCGGCGGATCGGGCCGAGCTGATTTCGGTTGCAGCCCGCCTGGCCTTTCCCATCGTCAACGGCGTACCGCTGCTCAGCCTGGAAGAGGCCCGCACGGTCGAGCCCGAGGCCATCAGGCAACTGCCCGAACTTGGGGACGGCGACCGCTAGGGCGGGGGAATGACCTCGTAGCGGTCGCGGATATGGGCGGCGAAATACCGGCCCGGCGAGTCGGCGGAGCATAGGCCTTCGAACACGTCCTCGGACACGTCCCGATAGCCGTAGGGCCTGTCGTCACCGGTAAACCATATGCGCAGGCAGCGCTCGTCCGCGTCATACTCCGCCCGCCACTTGGCGCTCGAGTCCAGGAGAACCATGGCTCAGATCGGCAATCCGCTGAGCAGCCGCGGACCACTGGCTGAGACGCCGGAGGCCGTGCGGATCAGCGCCGACTTGATCGGGCCGGCCCGATCGACCAGGCCCAGGCCGAAATCGCGCAAGGCCCGCACCGGCGCGACGTCGTTGGAAAAGAGCCGATTGAGGCCGTCGGTCATTGCAGCCATGCTGGCCGTGTCCAGACGCCGCCAGGCCTGATAGCGCCCCAGCACATCGTCGCCACCATGGTCGAGGCCCAGGCGCACGGCCCCGATGACCACCTCGGCCAGCGCCGCCACATCCTTGAGGCCGAGGTTGAGGCCCTGCCCGGCAATGGGATGCACCACATGGGCCGCATCGCCCACCAGCGCCAGTCGTGGGGCAATGAAGTCGCGCGCAATCTGCAGCTTGAGCGGGAAACCCATCAGCTGTTCTTCCACCGTCACCGAACCCAGCGTCGAACCCATCGCTGCCTCGATTTCGCCCGCCAGTTCGGGCGGCTCCATGGCGAGGAAGCGTGGCGCGGTCTCGCGGCGCTCGGTCCAGACCAGGGACGAACGATTGCCCGGCAGCGGCAGGCTGGCAAAGGGGCCGGCGGGGCGGAAATGTTCATAGGCCACCCCGTCATGCGGCAGTTCATGGCCGATGGTGGTGACCAGGCC
>JAFAFA010000010.1 GCA_023423695.1 Pseudomonadota bacterium
GCACAGACGATCCTCATTGTGCCGATCCCCTAAGAACCAGCACCCCAAGGCCGCAACGGCTACCAACTGCCGCCGCCTGCGCATCCCTTCTCACAACACGGTATGAACTTGTCAAAGAACCCGCAGCACTGAAACGTGCCGCACCGGCCGCTCTTCCGCCTCCCTTTCAGGGGATCGGACCAGAGTGGGCCGGAGGTATGCCGGTCGAAGCCGGAAGATCGAACCGCTAAGCTGCTGTTCTTGCTTCCGTTTCTGCCGCCAGCGCCGCGCTTCGTTCAGCGCCCCGCCGTCGGTGGACCGGGTTATAGGCGCCCTCCCCCAAAACTGGCAAGCGGTTTTTTCGCTGCCCATTGCACTTTTATGTTGGATGACCGGACGGATGGTTTCGTCAGAGCAGGCCGAGCGCCCGCAGTTCCGCCGCCATCTCGGCCGGCAGTTCATCCCCTGCCCCGCCTGCCGCGGACAGATCCTGGGGGGCGGCCTCCGGCGTCAGATAGCGCCAGCCCTGGAACGGGCGGTGTGCGGTCGGAACCGTCGGGACACGGTCGGCGGCGAGATGCAGGGTGCAGTAGCTCTCCCCCTCCTCGTCCGTATCGGTGTCGATGGCGAGGATCGGCTGGCGGGCCAGGACGCTGCCCTTGATCACCCAGTAGATCGAACCGCCGGCCAGCAACTCGTCGCCGCGCTTGGGCAGACGGCGGGTGTAGACGGGGATGCGGGTCTCGCCGCCGTCGGTGAGGGTGGCGCGGCGGCCCTGAAGCTCCGCCAGATGGTCCAGATCGCGGACACCGACGGCGAGCTTGATGAGGTGGAGAGGCATGAAGGCTGTGACGTCTCTGACGTGAAGGACGGAAGAGCCCTTAACATAGCGCGCTATGCGCGAATGTCGCCCGCCTTCAGAGAGGATCGTTGTGGTCCTGGCGTCCGACCGGCCGGGCATGGCCGATGATGGCGCTGAAGCCGAACAGAAGAAGCAGCACGCCCATGATGATCTCGACACCGCAAACCAGCCGCACCGGCCCGGACACCGGATGGATGTCGCCATAGCCCACGGTTGCGAAGGTCACGATGGAGAAATAGATGCCCTCCGCGAAGGTGATGTCGCGCCGGACGCCTTCGATGACGAAGTTCGGCTCCACCATGAAGCGGTCCATGATGGTGTAGATGGCGCCGAACAGGATGATGCAGAGCGAATAGAAGGTCAGAAAGGCGAAGGCCGGCAGGACAAGGCGGGCCGATTGCTGGAAGAAGCCTTCGAACAGCAGGCCGGCATCGAGAAGGAAGATCGCGATGTCCCGCGACACCAGCGCCACGATGGCGGCGATGGCCGACATAGCCAGCAGGAAGACGGCGCCGACCGCCTGCGCGTCCATATCATGGGCCGGCACCAGGAAGGTCAAGGCGCCGATGCCCCAGACCGGCGCCATCCACAGGAAGATGCGGTCGAAGTGGCCGCCTTCCCGCAGACGACGCGACATCACGATCCGCCGGATATCCTCCGCCCGCCACCATGCGCCGCCCAGGAAGGCGATCAGCGGCAGCACGAAGGCGATGCCCTGGGCCAGCGGGTTGATGTTGTGGAAATTGCTTTCCAGGAAGAAGACGAAGATGCAGGCATAGATGCCGATGAAATTGGTCAGCGCCAGCGTGAAGAACTGGCTGCCGGGAAACAGGTAATGGAAGGCGCCGACCACCAGGCCGACCGACCCCAGCAGGACGAAGGTCAGGTTGCCCGAGACCGAGCGGATCGACATTGCGATCAGGCCCAGCAGCAATGCCGTCAGCAATGCTCCGCCCAGCCAGGATTTGGAGGCGCCCCGACCGCCATGAACACTGCCATGGGCCCCGCCATGCGAACCAGCGGGAGCCGCCGCGGGAGACGGGCTGGCCGTCCGGGGACGGCGGTCGGGAACGATCTGGTCCATGGGGCGGCAAACCGGAACTGGAGCTGGCGCCGTCGCCGGCGCCATGACGAAAGCCTTACTCCACCGTTATAGCGGTTTGCCCGCCCCAACCGTCAGTGTTTTCCGCAGCTGCGACAAGGTGCAAAGCCTTGCCTGGGTCACCAGCCGCCGGTGGCGAGCCAGCGGTCGACCATGTCGAGCCGGTCCCAGCCCCAGAAGGGCTCGCCGTCGACGATGATGAAGGGGGAGCCGAAGACGCCGCGATCCACCGCATCGTCGGTTTCCGTGCGCAGCCGGTCCTTGACCGTCGGATCCTGCAACGCCGCCGTGACCGCCGCCCGGTCGATACCCAGGCTGCCCAGCGTCCGCCCGGCGATCTCCGCCACCGTTTCGGCCGGGCCGATGTCGCGCCCTTCGGCGAAATGCGCATGATAAAGCGCGCGGGCCAGAAGCTTCGCCTGCTCGGGATGCTCGTCGGTCAGCCAATAGAAGGCGCGCGAGGCGGCAACGCCGTTGACCGGGGCCGAGTCGGGGAAGGTGAAGGGCGCGCCGGTCAACCGGGCGATGCGGCCGACGTCGTGGGTCAGATACTCACCCCGCAGCGGCTGCTGCAGGTTCGGCTTCATGCCCGTCACCTTGAAGATGGCGCCGAGCAGGACCGGGCGCCAGGTGACGGCGCGGCCATGCTTCGCCGCCAGTTCATCGATGCGCAGGCTGGCGAAATAGCCGTAGGGCGACGCGAAGTCGAAATAGAAATCGATGGGATCCGGCACGCGCGTTTCCTCTCCGCTGAGCGTTTTGGAAAGGCTAACGCCGACGCGCAACAGCGTCCAGGGGGGCTTCCGGAGAAGGCGCGCCCCACAGGTGCCGTCAGACCGTGCGCACCTTGGCGTCGAAGACGTAGCCGGCGCCGCGTTCGGTCTTGATGATGCGGGGTTCCTTCGGGTTCGCCTCGATCTTGCGGCGCAGGCGCAGGATCAGCACGTCGATGGAGCGGTCGAACACCTCCGCCCCGTCGACGCGGGTGAGGTCGAGCAGCTGGTCGCGGGTCAGCACCCGTTGCGGCCGCTTCACGAAGGCGGCGAGCAGGCCGAACTCCGCCTTGGTCAGCTCCACCTCGCGCCCCTCCTGCCCGCGCAGACGCTGGGCGGTGAGGTCGAGTTCCCAATTGGCGAACTGCACGACGGCGCGCAGTTCATCCGGGTTGCGCGGCGGGCGGGCATCGTTGGAGACGCGGCGCAGCACCGCCTTGATGCGGGCCAGCAGCTCGCGCGGGTTGAACGGCTTGGTCAGGTAATCGTCGGCGCCCAGCTCCAGCCCGACGATGCGGTCGACGTCCTGGTCCTTGGACGACAGGATGATGACGGGGATCTGCGATTCGGTGCGGATCTGGCGGACGAGCCCCAATCCGTCGCCATCGGGCAGGCGCAGGTCGCAGACCACGAGGTCGACAGGATCGCCGTCCAGGGCCTGCTTGGCCGACGCGGTGTCGTGCGCCGTGGTGACCCGGTAGCCTTCCCCCGCCAGATATGAGGCCAAAAGCTCCCGAATCGGCTCATCGTCGTCGACCGCGAGAATGTGCATGCCTGTTACCTCCCCAAACCTTCTTATCTCACGCGCGAGCGCCACGCAATGCGTTACAACCCCGTAATGGCTGCGCCCGCCTTGCCTTCCGCGTGAGTTGGTTGAAATCGCATTCTGCACCGGCGACACAAAACAACCCTTTCACGGACATTAACCAGAAACAAGCTGCGGTTTAAATGCCGACCATCGAACAGGGGACGGCCGCCCGCCGGAGGGCGCCGGACCGATACCGTGATGGGGGAAGCACAGTCATGTCGAACATCGATCATTGCCTGGAGCGTCTGGCCCTGCTCGACCGCGCCGATCGCCTGCTGAGCGAGGTGCGGGTCTATGGTCAGCACGGGTCGATCCGCGAAACGCTGGCCCAGCACCGGCTGCTGCTGGGCGAGGCGAGGCGCCACCTCGACTCGGCACGTTCGGTCGGCCGGTTCGGCTGACGGGCGGCGAGAGACCGTGACCATGCCCGGCTGCAATGCCCCGGCGCCGCCCCACCGCACCTCGTCCCCAACCGCGAGGACGGCACGGCGCCTGCCCGCCGACGGCAACCGCCGTCCGGCGCAGGAGCGTTGCGCCCACCATTCCCCCCACCATCCGCCCTGCGGACCGGCCGCCCCGCCCCGCCCGGTCGCGGCGGCTCCCGCACCGCTGTGGCATATGATGATGGAGCGCTGGCTGGCGGCCACGCCCTGACGAATTCCAGCGCGCCCCACCCGCTCGCCGGATTGCGACGCTCTCCCTATTCCCGCCCGATTTCGCGCCTATGCCGGTGATCGGTAGTCACAGAAACGGAGAGATCCATCATGAACCGCGCCATCCTTCTCGCCTCCACCGCCCTGCTGATGGCGGCACCGGGCGCCCTGGCGGCGACCGGAACGGCCGATGGACCGGGCGGCAATGGACCGGGGGGCGGGCAGCTGGCGCTGACGCGGGTCCTGCTGTCCACCGGCGGCGTCGGCTATTTCGAATATGAGGCGACGGTGACCGGCGACGCCAACCTGTCGCTGGAGGTGCGGCGCGATCAGGTCGACGACGTGCTGAAGAGCATCGTGGTCTATGACGACAAGGGCGGCGTCGGCACCATCGGCCTGCCCGGGGCGGAGCCGCTGGACACCGCCTTCCGCGAGTTGCCCTTCTCGCCCGGCGACCTGACCTCCCCCGCCGCGCTGCTGAGCGCCATGCAGGGAGCGGAGGTCACCGCCGGCGGGTCCCGCCAGTTGACCGGCCGGCTGATGTCGGTGACCGAGGAGACGGTGCGGCTGCCCGGCAATGACGGTGCCACCGCCACGCGGCACCGGGTGACGCTGATGACCGCCGACGGCCTGCGCCAGCTGGTGCTGGAGGAGGCCGACACGCTGCGCTTCACCGATCCGGCGGTGCAGGCCCAGATCGACAAGGCGCTGGCGGCGGTGGCGGAGAATGCCCGGCGCGAACGGCGGCGGCTGACCGTGCACAGCAACGCGCCCCGCGATCCCCAGGGGGCCGGCGAGCGCCGGGTCCGCGTCGGCTATGTCGCGGCGATGCCGCTGTGGAAGGCGACCTACCGGCTCAGCCTGGGCACGGACGGCGGCGCCACGCAGAATGGACAGGCGCAGGAAGGATCGACGCAGGATGGAAAGGGCGCGCTGCAGGGCTGGGCGGTGCTGGAGAATCTCAGCGGCGAGGACTGGCGCGGCGTCGATCTGACGGTGGTGTCGGGCAACCCGGTCACCCTGCGCCAGGCGCTCTACACGCCTTATTTCGTCGAGCGGCCGGAGGTGCCGGTGGAGGTTCTCGGCCGGGTGCTGCCCAGCGCCGACGAGGGCACGGTGACTCTGGACGATACGCGCGCGGCGATGCGTCCGCAGGCGGAGTCTTCGCGCGCCGCCCCGCCGCCGGCCGCCGCCATGGCCGCTCCCGCCCCGGCTCCGATGGCCGAGCCGCTGGCGAAGACCGCGCCCTACGGTTCCGCTGCCGGGACGCCGGCCGTCGCCGCCATCCGCAGTGCCGAGACCGGTGCCGCCGAGGGCGCCCAGGTGCTGTTCCGTTACCCGCAGCCGGTCAGCGTGCCGAACGGCGGGACCCTGATGATGCCGATCGCCGCGCGCGCCCTGCCGGTGGAGCGGGTGGCGCTCTACCAGCCCGCCAGCGATGCCCGCCACCCGCTGGCCTCGCTGCGGCTGCGCAACGACGGCGACACCGCCTTGCCGCCGGGGCTGCTGACCTTCTACGACCGCACGTCGAAGAGCGACGGCGCCGCCACCGCAACCAGCGCTTATATCGGCGACGCCCGCATGGCGACGCTGCCGGCGGGCGACAGCCGGCTGCTGTCCTTCGCCCTCGATCAGGCGGTGACCATCGACCGTGAGGAGAAGCCCAGCCGCCGGCTGTCCCGCGCCAGCATCGCCGACGGCGTGCTGACCCTGTCGGTGACCGACCGGCAGAGCACGACCTACACCGTCGCCGGCGCGCCCGACGCCGACCGCAGCCTGATCATCGAACATCCGCGCCGCGCCGGCTGGGAGCTTGCAGAACCGGCGGGCAACAAGCCCGACGCGACGGCCGCCGCCTACCGCCTGCCGCTGGCGGTGCCGGCCGGCAAGACGGTGACGCTGACCGCCACGCTGGAACGGCCGCGGCAGGAGCGGATCGTGCTGACCGACCTGACGGCCGACCAGATCGCCGCGCGCGCCGACGCGGCCGAACTGCCGCCGGAGGTGCGTCAGGCGCTGACCACGCTGGCCGGCCTGCGCGCCGCCGTCGCCGAGAAGGAACGCCGCATCGCCGAGCTGGAGCGCGACCGGACGGAGCGCATCGCCGACCAGGACCGTCTGCGCGAGAACCTGAAGGCCCTGCCGGCCGGCAGCGACCTGCACAAGCGCACGCTGGCGAAGATGGCGGAGGCCGAGAACCGCCTCGACGCGCTGGCGCGCGACCTCACCGCCGCCCGCGGCGAAGCGGAGGCAGCCCGCCAGACCCTGCGCGAACGGGTGAAGTCTCTGGCGCTCTGATATCATCGAGCATAAAGCCTGACACATCAGGCTTTATGCTCTTTGCCCTCAATCGGCGGACGCGGCCGTCCGGCCGCTTGCCTACGCAGGCATGGGCCTGCGGGGCCGCAGTCGCGGCCCTTACCGCCCAGCGTAAGTCAGAACTTACGCTCGGCGGTACGAGACGGCGATCGGCGCCTGCGATTCGGGGCCAGGGAGCTTTCAAAGCCATGCTCCGCTTCGCCGGTCCTTATCGAGGGCCGTGGCATGCGGTCGTCCGACCCGATGGGCCGGGCGCCGATTCCGCTTGTGGGACCAGCAAAACATTGGCATAAGGCATGGCATAGGCCTGGGGTGCCGTGCGGTGGTCGCGCGGCTGAGAATACACCCATCGAACCTGTCTGGGTAATTCCAGCGAAGGGAGCCGCCGCATGATCCATGCGCCAGATCCGTATCCGTTATCCGTTTCCGAAACCGGAAGCCGTCCCTCCGTCGCCGTGATCGGCGCCGGCTGCATCGGCCTTGCCATCGCCTGGAGGCTGGCGTCGGCAGGCTGCCGCGTCGATCTGTTCGAGCGGGGGCAGGCGGGCCGCGGCGCCACCCATGCCGCCGGCGGCATGCTGGCCGCCTGCGTCGAAACCGAACCGGGCGAGGACGGGCTGCTGCCGCTGACCCGCGCCTCCCAGGCGCTGTGGCCGCACTTCGCCCGTGAGCTGGAGACGGCGAGCGGCATGGCGGTGGACCTGCGCACCGAAGGCACCATGGTCATCGCGCTCAATGCCGACGATGCCGCCAAAATCCGCTTCCTGCATGGTTTCCAGCGCGACCTCGGCCTACCGGTGGAGTGGCTGGGCGGGGCCGAGGTGCGCCGGCGCGAGCCCTTCCTGCAGCCCGGCGTCGCCGGCGCCCTGTTCTGCGCCGGCGACCATCAGGTCGACAACCGCAAGGTCGCAGCCGCCCTGCAGCGTGCGGCCCTGGCCGCCGGAGCCCGCCTGCATGAGCAGTGCGGCGAGGTGGCGCTGGCGGTGGAGGGTGGACGCGCGGTTGGTGTGCGTGTTGCTGCAACTCTGCACCGGGCCGACCGGGTGGTTCTGGCCGCCGGAGCCTGGTCGGCCGGGGTGCCGGGTCTGCCGCCCGCGGCGAAGCCGCCGGTGCGGCCGGTGAAGGGGCAGATGGTCTGCCTGCGCATGGACCCGCGCCTGCCGCTGCTGCGCCATGTGGTGTGGACGCCGGGCACCTACCTGATCCCGCGGCTGGATGGCCGGCTGCTGATCGGCGCAACGACGGAGGAGCGCGGCTTCGACGACCGGCTGACCGCCGGCGGCCAATTCGCTCTGTTGGAAGGGGCGTGGCGCGCCCTGCCCGGCATCGCCGAACTGCCGATCGAAGAGGCCTGGGCCGGTTTCCGCCCCGGCAGCCGCGACGACGCGCCGATCCTGGGCGAGAGCGGCATCCCCGGCCTGATCCACGCCACCGGCCACCACCGCAACGGCATCCTGCTGACCCCGGTCACCGCCGACGGCATCGCCCGGCTGGTCCTGACCGGCGAGACCGACCCGCTGCTACGCCCCTTCGCTGCCGACCGCTTCGTTGCGGCGGGAGCCGCCGCATGAGCGCCGTCCTCCGCGTCAACGGCCAGGAAGAGCCGCTGTCCGCCGCGTCGGTCGCCGACCTCCTGGCCGCGCGCGGCATCGCCGCGGGCGCTCTGGGCGTCGCCGTCGCCCTGAACGGCGCCGTGGTTCCCCGCCGCCGCTGGTCGGAAACCCCGCTCCAGCCCGGCGACAGCCTGGAAATCGTCCGCCCGATCCAGGGCGGCTGACCCTCCGATCCTCCCTCTCCCGCAACCGGCTTGGAAAAATTCCCCTCTCCACCCTGCGGAGAGGGGAATTTCTCCGGACTGGTCGGGGCGGGAGAGGGCCTTTGCAAAGGCTCCTTCAATGCCCCAAACCACCCCCGACACCCTCACCATCGCCGGGCGCGGCTTCGGCTCGCGGCTGTTCCTCGGCACCGCCGGCTATCCCAACCAGCAGGTGATGCTCGACGCGCTGGAGTCCAGCGGCAGCGAGCTGGTCACGCTGGCGATCCGGCGCATCAGCCTGGACGCCTATTCGGAAAGCCTCGTCGACGTGCTGGCCCGCGCCACCGCCAACCGCCCCACCGGCCCGGTCGGGCTGCTGCCCAACACCGCCGGCTGCATGACCGCCAAGGAGGCCGTGCTGACCGCCCAGCTGTCCCGCGAGGCGCTGGACACACCCTGGATCAAGCTGGAGGTCATCGGCGACCGCGAGCTGCTCTATCCCGACGTGGAGGAGTTGCTGCGCGCGACGGAGGAGCTGGTGAACGACGGCTTCGTCGTGCTGCCCTACTGCAACGACGATCCCGTCACCTGCCGCAAGCTGGCCGACCTGGGCGCGGCGGCGGTGATGCCGCTGGGGGCCTTCATCGGGTCGGGCCTGGGCATCCGCAACCCGCACGCCATCGAGACGATCTGCGCCCGCAGCCCGGTGCCGGTGGTGCTCGACGCCGGCATCGGCACCGCCTCCGACGCGGCGCTGGCGATGGAGCTGGGCTGTGCCGCGGTGCTGCTGAACACCGCAGTGTCGAAGGCGCGCGATCCGGTGCGGATGGCCGCGGCGATGCGCGATGCGGTCAGTGCCGGCCGCGGCGCCCATCTGGCCGGCCGCATGCCGATGCGGGCCTATGCCGAACCCTCCAGCCCGCAGATGGGCCTGATCGGCAGTTGATGGCGAAGCGGCGTGCCTCTTGCGGTTGTCCAATCGGCCGCTTGATCCGGCGCGGCGGCTGACGCAGGCTGTCGCGAGAGCGCCCCTCAAGCCGGAGACCTCCCGACCGTGCCCGCCACCTTCGAACCCCGTACCCCCGACTGGAAGGCGCGCTGTCTCGCGTCCTTCGAACAGCAGCCGATCTGCAGGACGCTCGGCATCCAGATGGCGGCGATGGAGCCCGGCTTCTGCGAGATGCGGCTGCCTTTCCGCGCCGATCTGACGCAGCAGCACGGCTTCTTCCATGCTGGCATGGTCAGCACGCTGGCCGACAATGCCGGCGGCTATGCCGCGCTGACCCTGATGCCCGCCGGGGCGGAGGTGCTGGCGGTGGAGTTCAAGATCAACCTGATGTCGCCGGCCAAGGGCGACGTCATGATCGCCCGCGCCCGCGTGGTGAAGCCGGGCCGCACCCTGGTCATCACCCAGGTCGAGGTCTCGATGCTGGACGGCGGGGTGGAGAAGGACTGCGCCCTGATGCAGCAGACCACCTTCTGCGTGATGCCGAAATGATGGTCCAACCGGTCCGAAAGGGGTTTTCCATGCCGTCCGCAAGCCCGCTGCCCGCACGCACCGCTGCCCTTCTGCTGGCCGGCGGCCTGATGGCGCTTGCCGCCCAGGCCGCCCCGGCGGAAGCCAAGGATCCGCCCTCCTGCGCCGCCATCTCCTTCCGTCCGCTGCCGAGCGGCACCCCGGACGGCGAGCAGGAAACCGGCCTCTACAAGTCGCGCTTCGGCAAGATCGAGGTGAAGGCCGACGTCAAGGGCGGTCAGGCCACCAATTATTACATGGTGCTGAACGGCAAGAAGGTGGACGGCCCGGCCACCCCGCCGAAGCTGTCGGACGCCTGCCTGAAATCCAAGCACGTCAAGCTGCCCTTCGCCAAGCAGGCCCAGGGCGCCTGCACCGGCAGCCGCTTCCGCGTGGTCGTCGACCGGTCCGGCGGCAAGCCGGTCGCCGCCTTCTTCGGGCTGCAGGGCGAGGACTGGGCCTACTGCAGCGCCACCACCCTGTAAGGCGCTCCGCTTCCCGATCTTTCCTGGGGCTGCCCTACAGCAGGAACGCCGACGCCAGCCCCAGGAAGGCCAGGAAGCCGATGACGTCGGTGATGGTGGTCAGGAACACCGCGCTGGACACTGCGGGATCGACCCCCAGCTTCTCCAGCCCCAGCGGGATCAGCGCGCCGCTGAGCCCCGCCACCACCAGATTGATGATCATGGCGAGCCCGATGACGATGCCGATCATCGGGCCGTACCAGACCAGCGCGATCACCCCGACCATCACGGCGAAGATGCCGCCGTTGATCAGCCCGACCAGCAACTCCTTCCCCACAACCCGCATGGCGTTGGCGGAGGACAGCTCGTGCGTCGCCAGCGCGCGGACGACGACGGTCAGCGTCTGGGTTCCGGCATTGCCGCCCATCGAGGCGACGATGGGCATCAGCACCGCCAGCGCCACGATCTGCTCGATGGTGCCCTCGAACAGCGAGATGACGCCCGACGCCAGGAAGGCGGTGGCGAGGTTGACGGTCAGCCAGCCGACCCGGCCGCGGGCGATGTCGGCGATGCCGCTGAACACGCCGGTGTCGCCCGACCCGCTCAGCTTGCGCAGGTCGTCCTCCGCCTCCTCGTCGATGATGCGGACCACGTCGTCGACGGTGATGACGCCGATCAGCCGGCCGGCGGCATCGACCACGGGGGCGGAGACCAGGGCATATTGGCGGAACAGGTTGGCGACCTCCGCCCGCTCCATGGTGGCGGGGATCGCATCGACCTCGCCGGTGACGAGGTCGGCGATGCGCACGGCCCGGCGCTGGCGCAGCAGGCGCGACAGCGGCACCGCCCCCACCACCCGGTGCATCGGATCGACGATGAAGATGTCGTAGAAATCCTCCGGCAGCGTGTCGGTCGCCGCCCGGACGAAGTCGATGGTCTTGCCCACCGTCCAAAATTCCGGCACCGCTACCAGCTCGCGCTGCATCATGCGGCCGGCGCTGTCCTCGTCGTAGGTCAGGTTCTCCTGCACCAGCGCGCGTTCGGCGTCCGGCAGGTTCGCCAGGATCTGCGCCCGCGTCTCCGCGTCCAGATCCTCGATCAGCTCGACGGCGTCGTCGGTGTCGAGGTCGGCGACGGCGGCGGCCAGTTCCTGCGGCTCGAACCGTTCGATCAGCGCTTCGCGCAGATCCGGGTTCAGGTAGGACAGCACCTCTCCGTCCAGCTCCGCCGGCAGCAGGTCGATCAGGTCGGCGCGCTCGGCCGGGTCGGCCTGCTCGATCAGGTCGGCGATGTCGGCGGCGTGCAGTTCCTCCAGCCGCGCCAGAACGGCGTCTCGTTCGCGGGCGCGCAGCAGGGCGACGATCTCTTCCACGAATTCCGGATCGACGCCGTAGGGACGCTCGTCCTCCGCCTCATGGCCCATGGGACGAGATCCAGGGGGATGGGCGGCGCTGTCCGGCCGCAGGTCCGGCGTGTGGGGATCGGTGTGCATGCCGGCACCCTCCCTTCGACGATGGCAACGCCCGAATGCCGGCACGGACACCGACGGCACGGCAACGGCAACACGGCTCCGCGACATCGGACGGTGGGCCGGCGGCGTTCGGGCTTTGCGGGTTGTGGAAGGCCTCCGCACGGTACCATGGTCCCGACGCGAAGGACGGGAACTGCACCGGCAGGGGCGCCCCCGACATAGAGGCGCAGCCCCCGTTTGTCCAGCCCGGTCGGGCATGGAACAGGCGTTCCCGGTGCTTTTCCCACCATACTCCCGGCACCCTCTTGCACCGCAACAACCCTTCGTGTTCCCATCTCGGCGTGCCGCATCAAGGGGAAAAGGGGCCGGACGCGCCTATGGAGTATGCCTTCACCACCGTCGGTGACCGCGACGGCATCCTGCTGTCGGGCCGCTGCACCTACGAGGACGGCAACCGCTTCCACGACATGCTGCGCGATTGGGACTTTGCCGCCAGCCCGGTGGTGCCGATCGACCTGCGCTTCGTCACCTTCATCGACTCCGCCGCCATCGGCATGATGTTCATCCTGGCCAACCGCTGCCGCGAGGCCGGCGGCCACATCGTCGCCAACGGCGCCGCTCCCCACATCGTCCGCGCGCTGCGCCGCGCCGCGCTCGACCGTTATATCGAGTTCCGCTGAGGGAGTTCCGCTGAGGGAGTTCCGAATTCGGGGAGGGTGGCACCCCGAACCGCTCCTCCCGGCGCCCGGACGGTGCCTTCCGATGCGCCGTTGACCCACCCTGTCATAGAACCGCAACACTGGCCGCTCCCCCCCTCACTGCCGGCGGAGTTGTCGTGGAGGCTCTGCATCGTCTCGACCAGGCACTGCTCCTGTGGCTGAACCAGTTCGCGGGGCACAGTGCGGTGCTGGACATGGCGGTGCGCGGTATCGCCAACATCTACCTGATCAAGCTGGGACTGCTCTGTGCTGCCCTGTGGTGGCTGTGGTTCCGCCGCGACGACATGGAGGCCGAGCGCCGGCTGGTGGTCGATGCCCTGGCCGCCGTGGTCCTGGCGGTGGCGGCGTCGATCCTCATCCAGGCGGTGATGCCGGCGCGGCCCCGCCCGCTGCACGATGCTGGGCTGGGTTTCGTTCCGCCCATCGGCCAGAGCCGCGAAGCCCTGAAGAACTGGAGTTCCTTCCCCAGCGACAATGCCGCCCTCGCCTTTGCGCTGGCCGCGACCTTCGTCCGCGCCTCGCGCCTGTGGGGATTGCTGGCCTGCCTATGGGCCGCCGTGGTCGTCAGCCTGCCGCGGGTCTATCTGGGCCTGCATTACCCCGGCGACGTGGCCGGCGGCGCCCTGATCGGCATCGCCAGCGCCTTTGCCACAGCACGGTTGCTGCCGATGGACGGCGTCCACCGGCTGGTGGCCTGGACGGAGGAGCGCTGGCGGCCCTGGTTCTACAGCGGCGCCTTCCTGGCGATCTACGAGATGATGGTGCTGTTCGAGGATCTCCGCCGCGCCGCCGGGGGTGCGGCGAAACTGCTGCGCGCGCTGATCTGATCGGGACACGAAGGCGCGGATACGAAAAAGCCCGCTCGGTCTTGCGACCTGCGGGCCTTTCGTCTTTCCCGTATCCCCGGGATGGTCCCATCTGCATGGGAGAGTGGTGCGGTCGAGAAGACTCGAACTTCCACGGGTTGCCCCACAGCGACCTCAACGCTGCGCGTCTACCAATTCCGCCACGACCGCATCAGGCTGGTAGTTCCCGACGTCCGCTTGCGCGCCTCATCGGGTGGAGCGGGTAGATATCAGCTTCCCGACGGTCGATCAAGCGCTACAATCATCGTTCGCGAAGAAAAATTCAGAGCGGCCTTCCGGCCGCTTCGCCGACACTGCAGCCGACACCGCCAGAGACCTTATCGAATGACCTCCCCGACAAGCCCGCCTGCCAGCCTGTCCGCCAGTCAGACCCAGCCGGAGACGCCCGGCCGGCCGCAGCCGATCGAGTGGCGCATCTCCGACCAGCCGGTGCCCTACCCCGACGCCATCGCCGAGATGGAGGCCCGCGTCGAGGCGATCCGCGCCGGCACCGCGCCGGAACTGGTCTGGCTGCTGGAGCATCCGCCGCTCTACACCGCCGGCACCAGCGCGCGGGACGAGGATCTGCTGGAGGCCGACCGCTTCCCCGTCTACCGCAGCGGCCGCGGCGGCCAGTACACCTACCATGGGCCGGGACAGCGCGTGGCCTACGTCATGCTGGACCTGAAGGCCCGCGGCGCCGACATCCGCGGCTTCGTCCGCGACCTGGAGGAGTGGATCATCCGCACGCTGGCCTCCTTCAACATCAAGGGAGAACGGCGCGAGGGCCGCGTCGGCATCTGGGTCGACAAGCAGCCCTATGGCGGGCTGAGGGGCCAGGAGGACAAGATCGCCGCCATCGGCGTGCGGGTGCGCCGCTGGGTCAGCTTCCACGGCATCGCCCTGAACGTGGAGCCTGACCTGTCCCATTTCGGCGGCATCGTCCCCTGCGGCATCGCCGAGCATGGCGTCACCTCCATCGTGGCGCTGGGCCAATTGGTGACGATGGAGGATGTCGATTCTGCGCTGATCGCGGCTTGGCCGGAGGTGTTCGGCGGTCCGATGCGGGGCGAGGAGGATTAATATTTCTGGAACCCGCCGGCGGCCGGGGTGGCGGCCTGATCGCCGGCGGGGTTCACGCGCGGATCCTTGTTGTCCATCGACTGCACGGTGCAGGCGGTGGAATCGCCGTTGCGGAACAGGTAGATCTTCTTGCGGTCGGCTTTCTTGCCGGGATCGTTCAGGTTCAGCCCATGGCCGAAGGCGACGCCCAGAACCTCCCCCTTGAAATAGGCGCGGAAGCGCAACGGCGTGATCTCGGTGAAGCGCAGGGCGGCGCAGTCGCGGCTCAGCTCCTTCTCGAACTTGCCGGCCTTGCGCCAATCCTCCTTGGAGCGGATCGTCATCCATTGCGGCGGCAGCGGGAACTGCACGATGGGCGGCGCAATGGGCAGGCTGGACCCCGGCTGCGGCGGCGCCTGATGGCCCGGCTCCGTCCGCTCCAGCGGTCCGGCCAACGCCGGAACAGCGACCGGAAGCAGCATTGCCAGGAAGACGGCCGCCACCCGGCGGTGGCGATCAAATCCGGACATCGTATTTCCGCTCCCTGGTCTCGGTTTCTTTGGGCGTGAATTCCGCGTCGGGCTTCGCCTTGGCCGCTTCGGCCGGCGCCGCTCCGGCCAGCCGCCCCGACAGGGTGAGCGACAGCTCCAGCGCTTCGCCATCGGCCGGCGCGCCCTGCGGCGACAGGGTCACCGTTCCCTCCAGCTCCTTCGGCGGCCCGGCCATTGCCCCTTCCAGCAGGGCCATGACACGGCCGAGATCGTCGATGGCGACCCGGTCGGTCTCCACCGTCAGTCCCCTGCCCGGCCGGATTGCCGAGCGGATGGCGCCCAGAACCGCGGAAAGCCCCTCGCCCGCTGCCTCGGCCTGAACCCGCGCCAGGACCAGCGCAGCATCGTTCAGCCGCACCGCCACGCGGCCGCCGGCTACGTCCAGGCCGACGCCGCGCAGTTCGACAGCCACCTCCCCTTGCGCGCCCTCCACCAGTGGCCGCAACTCCCCGGCCGGCCCTTCCAGCGCCGTGACTGCGGCCCGGCGTTCGGCTTCGCCGAAGCGGGCGGCAAGCGCCCCCTCGGCCGCAATGGCCTCCTCCCCGCTCATTCCGAACGCGGTCAGCAGCCGGCCCAAATCGCACGCCAGCGCCCGGATCGCCGGAACGATGCGGTCGGCAAGATCGTCAGCCGGCACGTCCCAAGGGCGCGCCAATGCGTCGTCCGCCGCCTCCGGCCCCAGGCTGAGGCGCACGGCGGGATCGCGTCCCTGCAAGGGAGAGGTTTGGGAGGCCGCAGAAGCCACCGGCTTGCGCACAGTTCTGCCCTTCGCCTCCGCCGCCTTGGCGAAGACGCCGGTGAGCATGGCCTTCATGCCGGCCACATCCGGCTTCCTTGCGGTCATCCCGGCTGTCGTCCCTTGAACCACGGCGACAGCCAGCATGCCGCCGTCATGGTTAGCAGAACGCTAATACAGATGTGTAGTCCCTCTCCCGCAAGGGGAGAGGGACTTCTACCGCGGCTCACGCCGTTGGACGCTGCTCGAATCCGGCCATGCCCGGGTCCTGCTCCGGCTCCGACACCACGTCGCGGACGATGGCCGAGGGCGGGCCGCGGCGGCAGGCCTCCAGCATGCGGTCGACAGCGTCGGCGGGGCCGGCGAACAGCGCCTCCACCGTGCCATCGGTGCGGTTGCGGACCCAGCCGGTCAGGCCAAGCCCGCCTGCGGTATCGACGGTCCAGCCGCGATACCACACCCCCTGCACCTTGCCCTGGACGCGGACGCGCACCGCCTTCCGTTCGGCGCCGCTCATGCGGAACCGCCAGTCGCCGCGGCGGCGTCGCGTTTGCTCTGCTCCTCGTCCATCAGGGCTTTGCGGGACAGTTTTCCGATCATCGTCTTGGGCAGCTCCCGGCGGAATTCCACGACCTTCGGCATCTCGATGGGCGACAGCTTGTCCTTCAGGAAGACGGTCAGCTCCTCGGCGGTCAGGCTCTTGCCCTCGTCCAGCCGGACATAGGCCTTAACCGTCTGGCCGCGATATTCGTCCGGCAGGCCGGCCACCACGCATTCGGCGACGGCCGGGTGCAGGTAGATCGCCTCCTCCACATTGCGGGGATAGACGTTGAAGCCGCTGCACAGGATCATGTCCTTGATGCGGTCGACGATGGTGGTGTAGCCGTCCTCGTCCATCACCCCGACGTCGCCGGTGTGCAGCCGGCCGTCGACCAGCGTCTGCGCCGTCTCGTCCGGGCGGCGCCAATAACCCTTCATCACCTGCGGGCCGCGGATGCAGACCTCTCCCTTCTCGCCGGGCGGCAGCACGCGGCGCGGCTCCTCCAGGCTGACGATCTCCACGATGGTGCCGGGCAGCGGCAGGCCGATGGAGCCCTTCTTGTCGCTGTGCAGCACCACCGGGTTCACCGTGGCGACGGGGGAGCTTTCCGACAGGCCGTAGCCCTCGACCAGCGTGCAGCCGGTGGTGCGCTCGAACGCCTCCTTCACCTCCAGCGGCAGCGGGGCGCCCCCCGACATGCAGAAGCGGATGGAGGACAGGTCGAAGTCCTTCAGATGCTTGTGGTGGTTGATCGCCGTGTAGATGGTGGGAACGGCTGGGAACAGGGTGATGCGCTCCTTCTGCAGGGTGCGCATGACCTGCTCCAGCTCGAAGCGCGGCAGCAGGACGATCTCCGCCCCCAGATGCAGGCCGAAATTCATCACCGCGGTCATGGCGAAGACATGGAACAGCGGCAGCACGCCCAGCATGCGCTCCTGCCCGTCCTCGGCGCCGCCCTCCCCTGGCTTGCGCTCCTTCGCCGCATACCAGGCCGCGCACTGGATGGTGTTGGCGTAGAGGTTGGCGTGGGTCAGCATCGCGCCCTTCGGCACGCCGGTGGTGCCGCCGGTGTATTGCAGGACGGCCACGTCCTCGCGCGCGTCGACGGCGACCGGTGCCGGCCGGCCGTCGTTGGCGATCAGTTGGGCGAAGGGGATGTGGCGGCCGTCGCGCGGGATGGCCGCGATCTCCGCCTTCTTGGCGATGGGAAACAGCCAGTTCTTCGGGAAGGGCAGGATTTCGGCCATGCGGCAGATCACCAGCCGCTTCAGCCCGGTCTCGGCCAGCATCCGCGCCATCTTGTCGTAGAGCAGCTTCAGGTCCAGCGTGACCATCAGGTCGATATCGCTGTCACCGATCTGGTGGGCCAGTTCGCGTTCGGCATAGAGCGGGTTGAAGTTCACCACCGTGCCGCCGGCCTTCAGGATGCCGAAGAAGGCGATGACGTAATAGGGAGTGTTGGGCAGGAACAGCCCGACCCGCGTGCCCTTCCCCACCCCGATCGCCTGGAAGCCGCGGGCGGCGCGGTCGACCAGCTGCCCCAGCTCGCGGTAGCTGGTGCGCTTGCCCAGGAAGTTCAGGCAGGGCTTGGCGCCATGGCGGGCGACGGCGTCGTTCAACAGGTCCGTCAGCGGCCGGGCCGGGATCGGCATCGCCCAATCCACCGTCGGCGGGTAGGAGGCCAGCCATGGATGGTCGGGCAATGTACGAGCGGCTTCTCCCATGCGCGTTTGCTCCCCAATGTTCGTTTCCGGCCCGATGTCCGGTTCAGGATGCCGGTTTCCTCCGGCACCGCCACACCCCGAAGTCTATGCGCCGGAGTGGAGGATTGTCCCCTGGAGAGGAGATGGTTATGCGCAAAGTCCGAACAAGCGGGGGCACCAGCGGGAGATGAACAGAAGGGTGCCAACGCCCGCTTATTGGCCGTTTCGCAGGCGGTGCAGCACCTCCACCGCCATCCATTCGGCGAGGTTTCCGTCCTCGCCGTCCAGGAAGACGGCGACGGAGACCGGGACCGGCCCCGGCGCATGATAGGCGACGGGCGTCACCCCCGGACCGCCGCCGGTGTGACCCCAATAGGGTCCGGCCGCCGGGTCCAGTTCCATCATCAGGCCCAGGCCATAGGATGGTTCGACCCAGGGCCTGCCGACCATCGGTCCACCGACCGGCAGGGCGTCACGCATCCGCCGCAGCATCGCGACCGGCAGATAGGTCTCGGTCAGGCCATGGACGAGGCGGCAGGCATCGGACACCGTCATCGCCACCACCCCATGCGACACCCAGCCGGGATGATAGGCCTTCGCAACCAGCCGGCGGCCGAAGGTCGGGCTCTGCCCAAAGAACAGCCCGTCGAATTCGGAGCGGTCGCGCAGCAGCGCCGCGCTGGACAGGCCGAGCGGGACGAAGACCTCACGCGCCAGCATCTCCGCCAGCGGGGCGCCGCCGGCCCGCTCCAGCAGCCGGCCGACCAGCAGGTAGCCGATGTTGGAATAGGCGAAGCTGCCGACCGGCGGTCCTTCTGAACCGCAGCGGGCCAGGAACTCGTCGCCGCTCCAAGGTTTGCCGCCGGCAGCGACGGCGGCATGATAGTCGGCCCGCCCGCCATAATCGGGCAACCCGGCCCGGTGCATCAAAATCTGGGCGACGGTGACCGCCCCCGGCCGACCGGCCAGTTCGGGCAGCCAGCGCTCCGCCGGCCCGTCCAGATCGACGGTGCCACGCGCGACCAGCCGCAGCACGGCGGCGGCCAGGATGGTCTTGGTCAGGCTGTAGGCCAGCGCACGCCGCTCCACCGGGTCGCCCATGTCCTTATCGCCGCCCCCCTTCTCACCGTGTGCGCCGCCGCGCCGCAGCACCAGCGTGCGCGGAGGCTCCGTACCGGTACCGCGTCCGCGGAGGATGGCGACCAGTGCCGTACCGGAGGGGGCGCGGCTCTTGCTTTCCTCCTCCAGCAGGCCGGTCAAGGCGGCCCTCAGCGGCCCCAGGTCCATTTCGGCATTCGCCGTGTTGCTGTCGTCCTTGCCCATCCTGTGCCCGCTCCCGCCCGCTTGTCCTGCTTGTCGTCTCGGATAAGAAGGCTTTCCCGCGGCAAAAGGAAATCCGGTCCGTTCCCACTGGGGGCACTCCGCAGGTGGGCCGTTAACCACAACTGCCAGCTGTCGCCTGCCGGTCACCTGCGCTATTCTTGTACGACAGCCCCTGTGGAGGGCCGGGCCATGCCCGTGATGGACGCCGACCAGCGCCGAAAACTTGAAGACCAACTGCTCCGCAAGGCGGAGGAGTCGATCCGGACCCTGCGCCAGGAGGCGGAAACCGGCGAGCCTGCCCGCGTCGACTCGCTTGCCGAAGGGCTGGCTGGGCTGCTGAAGACCCGTGAGTTCCCCAGCCTGCGCGCCGCCGAGTTCCGCGACTTGGCCCGCGCCATCCAGCGCGGCGCCTATCAGCGCAGTGTCGATTCGCTGCTGGTCCAGGCCGAACGCTGCGGCCATCGCGGCGACGAGAAGGGGCGCAACGCGCTTCTGACCCGGGCCAAGGACCATTTCGCCAAGGCCCTGCGCTTCGGTGCCGACGACGAGTTCCGCCATGGTGTCGAACGGCGCGTGCAGGCGACGCTGATGACCAGCAAGGACGGGGTGGACGACCGCACCAAGCAGGCGGCCAAGCGCAAGCTGGACCAGCACGATGTCGGCGCCAAGCCGCCGAACGGCATCGAACGCCGCCGCTCCATCCGCTACATGGACCCGGTCCTGGTGGTGGAGGCGGAGGGCCGGCGCTGCCGGACGATCAACTGGTCGACCCGCGGCTTGCTGATCGATCTGCCGCCGGAGGACTTCGCCCACGATGTCGGGGACAAGCTGCGGCTGGAGCTGCATTGTCCGGAGATACCGGAAACCGCTGGGCACCCCCACGGCGGCCGCCAGGTTGCGCATGTGGTGCGCATCGACCCCGACCGCCGGGTGGTGGCCCTGTCCTTCCCCGACATCAGCACCGTTGTGCTGGACCTGACGCACGCGATGAAGGAGGCCGGCATCAAACCCGAACCGGAGCGATGACCGCCCTCCTTTTCGTCTCCGGTTACACCACTCCGATGCCGCTGGGTGCGGTGACGGCGTGTTCCTTCAGGATCGCCTCGGAAATGGCAGACACCTCGATCAGCTGCACCTCGTAGCCCCACAAATTGGCGATGTGGCGCAGCACCGCCTTGGCGTCGCTTTCGTCCAGCAGCACGCCGTTGGTGACGCGGTGCTGCAGTATCAGCTTGCGGTCGCCGGCAAGGTCGACGTCGACGATCTGGATGTCCGGTTCCAGGTAACCGAGGTCGTACTGGCGGGCCAGCTTCTTGCGGATGTCGCGGTAGCCGCGCTCGTTGTGGATGTGATCGACCAGCAGATAGGGGTCCTCCGCGTCGTCGCGCACGCTGAACAGCTTCAGCTTCCGCATCAGATGCGGGCTGAGATATTGCAGGACGAAGCTCTCGTCGCGGAAGTTGGCCCAGGCCTCGCGCACCGCCGCCATGCCGTCGCCGCGGCCGGCAAGCTCGGGGAACCACTGGCGGTCCTCGTCGGTCGGCTTTTCCGCGATGCGGGCGATGTCCTGCATCATCGCGAAGCCCAGCGCATAGGGGTTCAGGCCGGAGAAACGCTTGTCGTCGAATTCCGGCTGGAACACGACGGATGTGTGAGAGTGCAGGAACTCCAGGAAGGCGCCTTCGCTGATCTGGCCGGTCTCATGCAGGCGGCTCATGATCTGGTAGTGGACGTAGGTGGCGCAGCCCTCGTTCATCACCTTGGTCTGTTTCTGCGGATAGAAATACTGCGAGATGTGGCGAACGATGCGCAGGATCTCGCGCTGCCAATGCTCCAGCCGCGGCGCCTTCTTCTCCAGGAAATAGAGGATGTTCTCCTCCGGCAACCCCAGCAGCTTCTTGCGTTCCGACACCGACTTGGCCGGGCGCTGGCCGGCCGCCGGCTTCGGCACCGTGCGCCACAGGTCGTTGAAGGTCTGGTCCTGGTATTCCTGCCGCTCGCGTTCGCGCCGCTGCTCGGTCCGCAGGTCGGAGCGCTTCTTCGGATACTTGTGCACGCCCTGGCTCATCAGCGCATGGGCGGCGTCCAGAACCCGCTCCACCGCGGCATGGCCGTAGCGTTCCTCGCAATGGGTGATGTAGGTCTTGGCGAATTCCAGATAGTCCAGGATGCCCTGGGCATCGGTCCATTGCTGGAACAGCTGGTTGTTCTTGAAGAAATGATTGTGGCCGAAGGCGGCGTGGGCGATCACCAGCGTCTGCATCGTCATGGTGTTCTCTTCCATGATGTAGCTGATGCAGGGGCTGGAATTGATGACGATCTCGTAGGCCAGACCGCGGTAGCCCTTGCGGTACATCATCTCGTCGCGGGCGAAATGCTTGCCGAAGGACCAGTGCTTGTACATCAGCGGCATGCCGATGGACGAATAAGCGTCGAGCATCTGCTCGGCGGTGATCACCTCGATCTGGTTGGGATAGACGTCGAGGCCCATCTCCTTCAGCGCGATGTGCTCGATGGCGTCGTAGACGCGCTTGATCTTGTCGTAATCCCATTCGACGCCGTCATACAGCAGCGCGTCGGGCCTGGTGATCACAGCGGTCATTCTCGATCTCCCCCTACCGCCCCCGGCCCCCAATATGGGATGGGGCGGTGATTTCCTTACGACCCCTCAGGCTCCCGCCTTCTCGCGGGCGAACAGCTCGCGGAAGACCGGGAAGATCTCCCGGCGGGAGCGGACGCGGCGCATCGCCAGCGGGCGTTCCGGGCTCTGCACCTGCTTGTAGGTGCGCCACAGCTCGGTCTCGCGGCCCAATGCCGACAGGCCCATGTTGTGTTCCGCCGCCACCTCGATGTAGGCGAAATACTGGCACATCGGCAGGATGACATCGCGCAGCAGGGTCGCCGACTTGGCGTTGTCCGACGACATGTTGTCGCCGTCCGACGCCTGGGCGGCGTAGATGTTCCATTCGCTGTCCGGGTAGCGCTCCTGCACCACCTTCTGCATCTCCTCCAGCGCCGTCGACACCACGGTGCCGCCGGTCTCGGTGGAGTAGAAGAAGGTTTCCTCGTCCACCTCCTTGGCCTCGTGGGTGTGGCGGATGAAGACGATATCGACCGAGCGGTAGCGCCGCCGCAGGAACAGGTACAGCAGCATGAAGAAGCGCTTGGCCAGATCCTTCATGTGCTCGGTCATCGAACCCGACACGTCCATCAGGCAGAACATCACGGCCTGGGCGATCGGCTTCGGCACCGATTCGAACCGGTTGTAGCGGACGTCGATCGGGTCGATGAAGGGAATGCGGCGGGACCGTAGGACGATGTGTTCCAGCTGTTCGCGCAACGCCTGGATCTGCGCGGCATCCTCGCCGGCCTCCTCGGCCTCGCGCAGCATCTCCTCCAACTCGCGGATCTCGTCGCGCTTCGGGCGCTTCAGCGCGATGCGGCGGGACAGGCTGTTCCGCATGGTGCGGACGAGGTTCAGGTTGGCGGGCGATCCCGACACCGAATATCCGGCCCGCGTCAGCGAGTGCGATTCAGACTGCTTGACCTTCTGCTTCACCAGATCGGGAAGCTCCAGATCCTCCAGGAAGATGTCGAGGAACTCGTCGCGCGACAGGACGAAGCGGAACTCGTCCTCGCCCTCGCCGTCGGCGCTGCCCTCGCTGCCGCGGCCGCCACCGCCGCCGTCCGGGCGCTGGATGGTGTCGCCTTCCACATATTCCTTGTTGCCGGGCACGACATAGTCGCGCACCCCGCCCTGGCTGGCGCGGTGAAAGGACGGTTCTCGCACGCCGCCGGCGGCGATCGTCACCTTCTCGCCGTTCTCGATATCCTGGATGCCCCGTTTGCCGGAGGCGTCGCGGACCGCCTTGACCACCTGTTCCTTGGCACGACGCAGGAAACGCTGGCGGTTGGCCAGGCTCTTGCCCTGCGGGTTCAGGCGACGGTCGATGATGTTCATCAAGGGGCTGGCCCTCCCACCCGTTTCGTCACGCGGCCTTCGAACTCTGACAGCTTTCTATGACAGTGGGGTTGCCGCGGGGCGTTGCAACACCCCGCCCCGCGGCAATTACGCGCCCCGCAGCCTGCTGAAGCAGTCTACTGAACTCAGCCCGCCTGCTTGACCCGCATGTACCACTCGACCAGCCGGCGGACCTGCCGCTCGGTGTAGCCGCGCGTCATCATGCGCGAGACGAACTCGGTGTGCTTCTTCTCGGTCTCGCCGTCCTTCTTCGAGCCGAAGCTGATGACCGGCAGCAGATCCTCGACCTGGCTGAACATCCGCTTCTCGATCACCTCGCGGATCTTCTCGTAGGAGGTCCAGGACGGGTTGCGTCCGGCATTCGCCGCGCGGGCACGCAGGGCGAACTTGACCACCTCGTTGCGGAAGTCCTTCGGGTTGGCGATGCCCGCCGGCTTTTCGATCTTGGTCAGCTCCTGGTTCAGCAGCTCGCGGTTCATCAGCTGCCCGGTGTCGGGATCCTTGAAGTCCTGATCCTCGATCCAGGCATCGGCATAGTCGACGTAGCGGTCGAACAGATTCTGTCCGTAGTCGGAGTAGGATTCCAGATAGGCCTTCTGGATCTCGTTGCCGATGAACTCGGCATAGCGCGGGGCGAGCTCGGCCTTGATGAACTCGACGTATTTCTTCTCCGTCTCTTCCGGGAACTGTTCGCGCCGGATCGCCTGTTCCAGCACATACATCAGATGCACCGGATCGGCCGAGATCTCGGTGGAGTCGTAGTTGAAGGTCGAGGCGAGCACCTTGAAGGCGAAGCGGGTCGAGATGCCGCCCATGCCCTCGTCGACGCCGGCCTGGTCCTTGTACTCCTGCATCGACTTGGCCTTGGGATCGGTCTCCTTGACGCTTTCGCCGTCATAGACCCGCATCTTGCTGTAGAAGCTGCTGTTGGGATGCTCGCGCAGGCGCGACAGCACCGAGAAGCGGGCCAGCATCTCCAGCGTCGCCGGCGCGCAGGGCGCGGTCGCCAGATCGGAGCCGTTGACCAGCTTCTCGTAGATCTTCTGCTCCTCCGCCACCCGCAGGCAATAGGGGACCTTGATCACGCAGATGCGGTCGATGAAGGCTTCGTTGTTCTTGTTGTTCTTGAAGGTCTGCCACTCCGCCTCGTTGGAGTGGGCCAGGATCACGCCCTGGAAGGGGATGGCGCCGATGTTCTCGGATCCGACATAGTTGCCCTCCTGCGTCGCGGTCAGCAGGGGGTGCAGCATCTTGATCGGGGCCTTGAACATCTCGACGAATTCCAGCATGCCCTGGGTCGCCCGGTTCAGGCCGCCGGAGAAGCTGTAGGCGTCGGGATCGTTCTGGCTGTAGATCTCCAGCTTGCGGATGTCGACCTTGCCGACCAGGGACGAGATGTCCTGGTTGTTCTCGTCGCCCGGCTCGGTCTTCGTCACGCCGATCTGACGCAGCTTGCTGGGGTGAAGCTTCACCACCTTGAAGCGGTTGATGTCACCGCCGAACTCGTCGAGGCGCTTGACCGCCCACGGGCTCATCAGCCCGGTCAGGCGGCGCTTGGGAATCCCGAAGCGTTCCTCCAACTCGTCGCCGATCTCGTCCGGGTTGAACAGGCCGAGCGGGCTTTCGAAGATCGGGCTGATCTCCTTGCCGGCCTTCAGGACATAGATCGGGCATTTCTCCACCAGCGACTTCAGCCGCTCCGCCAGCGACGACTTGCCGCCGCCGACCGGGCCCAGCAGGTAGAGGATCTGCTTGCGCTCCTCCAGCCCCTGCGCCGCGTGCCGGAAGAAGCCGACGATCCGTTCGATCGTCTCTTCCATGCCGTAGAACTCGGAGAAGGCGGGATAGACCTTGATGGTCCGGTTCATGAAGATGCGGCCCAGGCGCGGGTCGCGGGCCGTATCGACCACCTCCGGTTCGCCGATGGCGGCCAGGATGCGTTCGGAGGCCGAGGCGTAGGCCATGGGGTCGTCGCGGCACAGCTGGAGATAGTCCATCAGGGACATCTCGGTCTCGCGGCGGGTCTCGTAATTCTGCGTGTAGCGGGTGAACAGTTCGTCGGCCGGGAACATTCGTCGCTCCGTCTTATCTGGTCCGATGCGCCGGGGCGCCGCCGGTGGCTGCGGCGGCTGGCCGCGGCGCATGCCGCGATCCATGGGGCACTCCAGGGAAGAGGCGGACCGCGCGGGGTCCGCAGCCTCCCCGCTCAGCGGTAGAAGCCAGCGGTCTGGTGTAAGGAACGGTCCTGTGAAGGCCGGGAGCCGTCCGTCCTGCGACGCGGCAACCCCCGAACGAGTCATTTTTGAATGTAATGCTCCACCTAGAGCTTTCCAGGCACTCAGGCTCCATAGCCGGAAAGCCCGCTGTGGGGCCGGCCTCTGCCATAGGACCTAGGTCCCACGGCCGGTGTTGGTGCGGCGAGCGCACCCGCTCAACCCGCGCGTGCATCAGCCGCACGCGCGGAAGGTTCGGCGAAAGAACAGAGACAGTATCGGAGAGAGATGGCGTGAAACCGGCGGCAATCGACGTTGCCCGTCCAGTCGGGGAGAGTAGCCCTTCGAGATTCGACCCGCTGCGGTTCGATCGGGCGCTCTTGATCACGCCATCGGCCTCCTCAGGAAAGCGCGCCGCCTCGACCGAGCACGGCGCAGGGACTTACCGTCGATGCTGAGCTCCAAACCTTAACAAAATCCGGTAAGGGGAATTGCGGTCGGCCTCATCGATTGACCGGGGCACCGCAACACCTCTTAGAGATCATGTTGCGTCCCAATCGTCCCCATCAACAAGGCGGAAATTGGGTGATGGTGGGGCACCCGTAGGGCGCGGTGGAGGGTTACCGTTCGATTGCCGAACTGTTTCAAGTACTTGGCAGGCTTGCCACAGAATGGGAAATTTTCAGGCACGACCCGGGGCGGTCGCGGACTGCCGCCGAAGCGGGCAATCGCAGGTCGTAAAGCGGACTTTCGGACGATAAACGTCGGGTGGGAGCCGGCAGGCGGGCAACCGTCAGACCGCCAATGCCGCTCTCATCCCTCCGGACAGCGCCACGCGCAGGCTGGCCGGGGTGACCGGCTTGGCCAGGACCAGGGTGGCGCCGCTGGCGCGTGCCGCCGCTTCGCGGTCGCCGTCGACGCGGCTGCTCATGAAGACGACCGGCAGGCCGCTGTTGCGGGACTCGGGGCTGGCGCGCAGCGCGCGGACGAAGCCGAAGCCGTCCATCGGCTGCATCTCCACATCGCACAGCACCAGATCGGGGGCATGGGCGGCGACGGCGGCCAGCGCCGACTCGCCGTCGGAAGCCTGATGCACCGCCCGGACGCCCAATGTGCCGAGCATCTTCGCCAGCACCATTCGGGTGAAAGATTCGTCTTCGACCACCAGGACGGACAGGGCGCCGAAGGGTGTCTCCGTCTCCTGCGCAGCCGCGCCCTCAGCCGATCGGTCCGCCACCACGCCCCGTCCTTTCGCTGCGCGACCGCCCGGCGGGCGCCGGGAGTCATTTCGTCACTGAACCTGTGTACGATGGCAACCAAAGCGGCGCAAGATGCCCGAATCGTTCCGCCCGGAATGCCCTGAGAGGAATGACCTGAGCGGAATGACCTGGAGCGGAGTGCCCAGGATGAGCGGTTGCACCGCCGCCCGAGCCTCATTTAGATGGAAATCATGAGCTTCCTCGAACACATCCGCGCGTGCAACGCGCACGACCTGTCCGGCTTCCGCCCCTTCGAGCTGGACGGCCATACCGTGGGCTGGGTGCGGCACGCCCTGGCCGAGGCGCTGCCCGGCGTCGATCCCGGCTTCGTGGTCACCCCCGACCGTCTGGGCATCGCCCCCGAGATCCGCGATTTCGAGGCGCGCTCGGCCCTGCTCGACCATGCCGCCGCCTATCTGGTCGAACAGGGAACGGTGAAGGCGCTGCGCGGGGAGTATTACCCGGTCCTGCCGCGCTGGGGGGCGGAACCGCTGGCCCGGCTGGACCGCGCCGCCGTCGGCGCCTTCGGCATCGAAGCCTTCGGCCTTCACATCAACGGCTTCGTCCGCGATGAGGCCGGCGGGCTGCTGCTGTGGGTCGGCCGCCGCGCCCGCGACCGCGAGGTGGCGCCGGGACAGCTCGACAACCTGATCGCCGGCGGCCAGCCGATCGGCCTGACGCTGCTTGAGAATCTGGAGAAGGAGGCGGCGGAAGAGGCCGGGCTCGATGCGGAGACCGCGCGGCGCGCCGTGCCGGTCGGCGCCATCAGCTACACGATGGAGACTCCGCCCGGACTGAAGCGCGACCGCCTGTTCGTCTACGACCTGGAGCTTCCGCCCGGCCTCACGCCGGTCAACACCGACGGCGAGGTGGAGGTCTTCGAACTCTGGCCGCTGGACAAGGTCGCGGAGTCGGTGCGCGGTACCGGCGACTGGAAGTTCAACGTCAACCTCGTGGTGACCGACTTCCTGATCCGCCACGGCTGGCTGACCCCGGAGAACGAACCCGACTATCTGGAGATCGCCTGCGGCCTGCGCCGATAGGCGGAGCTGCCCTCAGGCCCGTCAGACAAAAGGCCCCGCCTCTTCCGAGAGCGGGGCCTTTTCCTGCGTGATCCCGTCTTACTGCGGCAGCGGCTGCGGGCTGTCGGCCAGCGAGCGCAGATAGGCGATGACGGCAGCGCGGTCGTCGTCCTTCTTCAGGCCGGCGAAGGTCATCTTCGTCCCGGGGGCGTAGGCCTTCGGATCGTAGAGGAACTTGTTCAGCTCGTCATAGGTCCAGCTGCCGCCGGTCTTCACCAGGGCGTCGGAATAGCTGAAGCCCTGAATGTGGCCCTTCGGGCCGCCAAGGATGCCGTACAGGTTCGGGCCGACCTTGTTGGCGCCGCCCTTGTCGAAGCTGTGGCAGGCGGCGCAGGCCTTGGCGACCTTCTGCCCGTTCTCCGGGCTTGCGGCGGCGAGCAGAGGGGCAATCGGCGCCGGGCCGGCGGGAGCGGCACCCTTGTCGGCGGCGGGCGCTGCCCCCTCGGGAGTCGCGACGACGTAGACACTCTTTTCCAGCGGCTTCGAATGAACCAGCACCTTGGACGCGAATCCGGCCAGCATCGCGATCAGCCCGGCCAGCAGCACGGCGCCGAAAATCTTGTTCCACTCCATGCTCATTGATGAGCCCCTTTTTTCCCTGATTTCAGTGCACTCGGCGTTTCTCCCGCCCGCGGCTGAACGCGCCGCGGCCACCATAGCCTGCGGTCCGAAGCTTGTCATAGCCCGGCGGACCGCGAAAAAAGGTCGCATACAAATTTGTCGCAGTCACCAACCACTTAATTTACTTGCGCATTACGCTGCATCGCAAAACCTCACCCTTTCGGGTCATACCGGCACTTGACGCCGCACAGGCGTCCATGTTTCACCCGCGACCACCCCCTCCGGCCCGCCCTGGCGGACCCGATGCCCTTTCCTCCGGAGCTTCCGCGCCATGCCGACCGCCTCCAGCCCCACCCGCCCCGCCAACCCGATCGTGGTGATCCCGGCGCGTATGGCCTCCACCCGGCTGCCCGGCAAGCCGCTGGCCGACATCCTGGGCGCGCCGATGATCGTCCATGTGCTGCGCCGCGCGATGGAGGCGGCGATCGGCCCGGTGGTGGTCGCCTGCGCCGAGCCGGAGATCGCCCGCGCCGTCGAGGCCGCCGGCGGCACCGCGGTGCTGACGCGTCCCGACCATCCCTCGGGCTCCGACCGCATCTTCGAGGCGCTGCGGTTGATCGACCCGGAGGGGCGGCACGACGCGGTGGTCAACGTCCAGGGCGACCTGCCGACCATCGAGCCGGAGAGCGTGCGCGCCGTGTTCGCGCCGCTGGCCGACCCCGCGGTCGACATCGCCACCCTGGTCGTGGAGATCACGCGGGAGGAGGAGAAGAGCGACCCCAACGTGGTCAAGGCGGTGCTGGAACTGCCGACCGGTGCCCGGCAGGGCCGCGCGCTCTATTTCACCCGCGCCACCGCACCGACCGGCGACGGGCCGCTCTATCACCACATCGGCCTCTACGCCTATCGCCGGGCGGCGCTGGAGAGATTCGTCGCCCTGCCGCCGTCGGTGCTGGAACAGCGCGAGCGGCTGGAGCAGCTGCGCGCGCTGGCCGACGGCATGCGGATCGACGCGGCGGTCGTTGACGCGGTTCCGCTTGGTGTCGATACTCCCGCCGACCTGGAGCGTGCCTGCGCCCTCCTGTCCGCCCGCCAGGGCGGCTGAAACCCGATGCCGTCCGCCCGCAAGGGCGGCTGGTGCCTTTACGATCCGCCGGGGGAACTCCGTCCATGCCCACGTCCAACATCATCGCCTTCCAGGGCTTCCCCGGCGCCTATTCCGACCTGGCCTGCCGCAATGCGCGGCCGACCATGACGACGATGCCCTGCGCCACCTTCGAGGACGCCTTCGCCGCGGTGCGCGAGGGGCGGGCATCGCTGGCGATGATTCCGGTGGAGAACTCCATCGCCGGCCGCGTCGCCGACAACCATTATCTGCTGCCCGAGGGCGGCCTGCACATCATCGGCGAGCATTTCCAGCGGGTGAACCACCAATTGCTGGCGCCGAAGGGCGCCACGCTGGACAGTATCAAGACGGTGCGCAGCCACATCCAGGCCCTGTCCCAGTGCCAGACTGCCATCCGCGGGCTGGGCCTGCAGGCGATCAACCACGCCGACACCGCCGGTGCGGCGCGGGAGATCGCGGCGATGAACGACCCGCGCCATGCCGCCATCGCCTCCTCGCTGGCCGCCGAGATCTACGGTCTGGACATTCTGAAGAGCGGGATCGAGGACGCTGCCCACAACACCACCCGCTTCCTGATCCTGGCGCGCGAGCCTAAACTGCCGGCGCTGGGGTCCTGCAAGACGATCACAACCTTCGTCTTCCGCGTGCGCAGCGTACCGGCCGCGCTGTACAAGGCGATGGGGGGCTTCGCCACCAACGGCGTCAACATGACCAAGCTGGAAAGCTACATGGTCGGCGGCCACTTCACCCAGACGCAGTTCTACGCCGACGTGGAAGGCCATCCCGACGAGCGCCCCCTGCGCCTCGCCCTGGAGGAGTTGGACTTCTTCGCCCGCGAGGTGAAGATCCTGGGCGTCTACCCGGCCAACCCCTTCCGCTACCAGGAAAACCAGCGCGTCGGCGAGGACTGATCCCCTCCCGCAACGCCGCAAGTCTTTTCGCACCCACGGCCAAGTCGCGCGTCATTCCGCCGCAGCGATGCGACTTGGCCCTGGCCGCGCCCGGCAGGCGCTGGGCAAGATTAGCGGAAATTGCTATACAATGAAGACCGGCAAGAACCGGCTTCATATGCTTGCAAATACAACAAAACACCACGGCGGCTGACGGGTGGAACCCCGCCGACGGCCATGGCGCCACGGATGGAGGTTGCCATGCTCACAATGGACGATTGTTTGGGCCTTGCGAATCTGGAGGCGGACGAGGTGGCGCAGATCGCCGCCCACGAACATCTCCCCTTCATGACCGCCCTGGAAAAGGGCGCCTCTCTTCTGCACGAGCCCTGGGGCGACGCGGCCGTCCGCCAGATGGTGTGGGACAATCTGTGCAGCGCCGACCGCCGCCATGCGGCAGAGGCGGCGTCGCTGATGGCGCTCTACAACGACACCTGCACCCGCCACCCCAACCCCTTCGACCGCCGCCGCTCCCCGGCGCGCACGGTGGGGCCGCAGCGGCGGCATTGAGGGGCTCAGGATTGCCGAAGCTCCTTCCCCCATTCGGCCGTCATTCCCGCGCAGACGGGAATGCCTTCGCGGGGATGACGTGCCGCCCGAGAGAAGCCCCTGCCCTCCCCTGAAAACCCACGGATCCCTTACCCCTCCGCCATCCATTCCCGGATCAGGCGGTGGGCGATCGAGTCGGGACGGGCGAGGCGGAAGGTCTCGTCCGGGGTGTGGGTGCGCAGGAACCCGCGGTCGAACCAGCGGGCGCTTTCCAACTCGTCGTTGCCGGTGTCGATGTCGAAGTTGGTGGCCCGCGCGGTGAAGCCCAGCATCAGCGACGACGGGAAAGGCCAGGGCTGCGACGAGCGGTATTGGATGTCGGTCACGGTCAGCCCGACCTCCTCGAACACCTCGCGGGCGACGGTGTCCTCCAGGCTTTCGCCCGGCTCGACGAAGCCGGCCAGCACCGAATGCATGCCGGGCGGAAAGCGGCTCTGGCGGCCCAGCACGATCCGGTCGCCGCCGTCATGGACCAGCATGATCACCGCCGGGTCGGTGCGCGGGAAATGGTGGGTGGCGCAGTCGGGGTTGGTGCAGAGCCGCATGTGCCCGCCCTCCGCCGACGCGGCCGGGGATCCGCAGACCCCGCAGAAGCGATGGCGGGCGTTCCACCAGACCATGCCGCGGGCGTAGGCGCACAGCGCCGCCTCTCCCTCCGGCATCAGCGGGCCGGCGGCACGCAGGTCCTCGAAGCGGCCGCGGCCCTGCAGGACGGGCAGGGAGTCCGGCTCCTCCACCATCGACAGGTCGACGGCAAAGAGCGGAGCGCCATCCTCCATCAGGCCGAGGAAGATCGGCACCGCCTCCAATCCCTCGGCGGGCAGCAGCACCGCGCGCGGCGCGTCATCCGGGCCGGCGACGAAGCTCTTGCTCTGCCAGACCGGCAGGACGCGGGATGCGGGGGCGAGCCAGGCCTCCGTCAGCCAATCCTCGTTCTTGCGGCGGAGGGAGGCGCGGTCGATCGGCGTGGCGGCGTAGATGTTGGGTCGGTTGGTCATTGCCGATGGAGGCTGCCACAAGCGGGGACGGCCGGAAAGCCCCGCCTTAAGGCCAGTGGCAGGGCGGCGGTTCCGCCCCCGGCAGCGTGGGCGGGGCGCTTTCGGGTTTCCGGGGCGGGCCCACGCCGTTAGGATGCGGCAATCACATCGACAGCAGCCTCAAGGAGCGACCATGACCGAACCCTGCCCCGCCCCGATGGTGGCGCTCGCCCAGCGGTTGGCCGACTCCAGCGGCAGCGTGGTCCGCCGCTATTTCCGCACCCCCGTCGCCATCGACGACAAGGCCGACGCCTCGCCGGTCACCATCGCCGACCGCGAGGCGGAGCATGTCATCCGCACCATCATCGAAAGCCAGCGCCCCGACGACGGCATCTATGGCGAGGAGCACGGCACCAAGAACCTGGACGCCGAATGGGTGTGGGTGATCGACCCCATCGACGGCACCAAGTCCTTCATCACCGGCCGGCCGATCTTCGGCACGCTGATCGCCCTGCTGCACCATGGCCGCCCGGTGCTGGGCATCATCGACCAGCCCATCGTCGGCGACCGCTGGATCGGTGTTGAAGGCCGGCCGACCACCCACAACGGCCAACCGGTGCGCGTGCGTCCCTGCCCCGGCGGTCTGAGTGCCGCCATGTTCGGCACCACCTCCCCCGACCTGTTCCCCGGCAGCGATTACGACGCCTACCGCCGCGTCGCCGCCAAGGTGAAGACGGCCTCCTATGGCGGCGACTGCTACACCTACGGGCTGCTGGCATCCGGCTATTACGACCTCGTCGTCGAATCGGGGCTGAAGCTGTACGACTTCGCGGCCCTGGTGCCGGTGGTGACCGGGGCCGGCGGGTTGATGACGGATTGGGAGGGCAAGGCGCTCGACGCCAACTCCAGCGGCCGGGTGATCGCCGCCGGCGATCCGCAGACCCACCGGGACGCCATGAAGGTTCTGGCTGGCTGACTCGTTGCTGTCCTGCGCCCAGTTGGAAACCGAAATGACCACCATCGCCCCACCCGCCCGTTCCGTTTTCGAAACGTCGCCTGAAAAGCTGCGTCCATTCCTGGAGGGGCTGGCGGCGCGGGTGTCGGACGGATCGAATTGGCTGGTGCGCAAGAAGACCGTCTGCGACCTGCTGCTCGGGCTCGACGCCTTCTTCGCACTTCCGGCCGCCGAGCGGCAGGCCCTGATGAGCGACGGCGCCGCCCCGGCGGACGCCGCGGATGCCGACGGCGGTCCGGAGGATTTCCGCAGGGTTCTGCCGCTCTATGTCGGCGCGATCCTGGAAGAGCTGAAGGAGACGGCCATTGCGTCTCCGGAACAGGCCGCGATCTACCTGCTGTCCATCCACCCCGAACATCAGGCGGCGGCGGAAGCATGGATGCTGGCCGACCCGCGCAACGGGAAGTCGGTGCGCCGGCTGATGCGGACCGACCGCCGCTATCGCCAGTTGATGGACCGCATGGCCGACCATTGGCGGGCGGCGCGAAACGGCGGAGCTTGAGACGGAATAGCGCTTGACCGGGGCGCGGACGTGGCAATCTAACCAGAACGCCCGCTCCCGACACAGGATTGCCGATGCGCCGCCTTCTCGCCGTTGCCGCCACGCTCCTGGCCCTCGCCGCGCCGGCCGCCTTCACCACGGCCCAGGCGGCGAGCGTGACCGTCACCGCGTTGAAGCAGTTCGGGGAGCCGCAGTTCAAGCCGGGCTTCACCCATTTCCCCCATGTGAATCCCGATGCACCCAAGGGCGGGTCGGTCGGCTTGGCCGGGTCGCAGCCGGGATCCTACGACAGCCTGAACACGCTGATCCTGCGCGGGGTGCGGCCGCGGACGCTGGGGCTGATTTCCGACACGCTGATGGTCGGGTCCGGTTGGGAGCTGGATGCCGCCTACGCCCACATGGCGGAAAGCGTCGAGGTACCTGACGATTACGGCTGGGCGATCTTCACGCTGCGCCAGGGCGCCCGCTGGCATGACGGCACGCCGATCACCAGCGCCGACGCCGTCTTCACCTGGGACGCGATCCAGGCCCATGGCGCACCCTTCATCAAGTCCTTTCTCGACCGCACCGCCAAGGTGGAGGCGCTGGACGACCGCCGCTTCAAGATCACCCTGACCGGCACGGGGGAGATCAAGCCGATCATCGACTTCGCCGTCACCTTCGCGCCGCAGCCCAAGCATTGGTGGACGGCGCAGGGGCGCGACATCGCCAAGACGACGCTGGAGCCGCCGCTGGGCAGCGGTCCCTACCGCATCAAGACGGTCGATCCCGGCCGCTCCATCACCTACGAGCGGGTGCCCGATTGGTGGGCGAAGGATCTGCCGACCGCCCGCGGCTTCTACAATTTCGACACGGTGAAGGAGGACTTCTACCGCGACGACGACGTCATGTTCGAGGCGTTCAAGGCCGGCGCCTACGACTTCCGCGGCGAGTACCGGGCACAGCGCTGGACCACCGGCTACGACTTCCCCGCCGTCCGCGACGGCCGCGTCAAGACGCTGGAGGTGCCGAGCGAACTGCCGCTGGGCGCCCAGGGCTTCCGCCTGAACACCCGGCGCGACAAGTTCGCCGATCCGCGTGTGCGTGAGGCGCTGGCCCTGCTGTTCGATTTCGACTGGATCCAGAAGAACATCCTGTATGGCCAGTACAAACGGACGCTCAGCAATTTCCCCAACTCCGACTTCGGCGCGAAGGGACCGCCCGGCCCGGCGGAGCTGGCCCTGCTGGAGCCCTTCAAGGCGAAGGTGCCGGAGCGGGTGCTGACCCAGCCCTTCACCCTGCCCACGACCGACGGCAGCGGCAACAACCGCGCCCAGGTGCGCGAGGCGACCCGCCTGTTCAGGGAGGCCGGCTGGGAGATCCGCAACGGCAAGCTCACCTATGCGAAGACGGGCGAAGCGATGGCGATCGAGTTCCTCGACGGCACCGGCGCGCTGACCCGCGTCATCCAGCCCTATGTCGAAACCCTGCGCCGGGTGGGGATCGACGCCACCATGCGCATCGTCGACACCGCCCAGTATCAGGCGCGGCTGGACGAGTTCGACTTCGACGCCATCATCGTCAATCTCAGCTTCTTCACCCCGCCCGGCACCGAACTGCGCGGCTATTTCGGCTCCGCCGCCGCCGGCACCAAGGGATCGGCGAACTATTCCGGCATCCATGACCCGGTGGCCGATGCGCTGATCGAGAAAGCGCTGGCCGCCAAGGACCTGGAGCAGGTGCAGGCCGCCACCCGCGCGCTCGACCGCGTGCTGCTGTGGGGATTCTACATGGTGCCGCAATGGCACAACCCGGAAAACTGGATCGCCCACAAGGCGTGGCTGGCGCACCCGACGGTCTGGCCGAAATACGACCAGGACTATCGCAGCACCAATTTCCCGGCGACATGGTGGGTGGATGCGGCGAAGAAGGCAGGGCAGCCTTGATGACGCCCCATTGCGGGGCTAACTCCATCAGTCTGAACGGTTTTCAGGAAATGATCGAGGGAGGGAATCGGGAATGACCTGTCGGATGCGGTGGTTGAACACCGGCGTGACGGCTGCGGCGATGATGGTTGCGGCAGGGCTTCTGCTGGCGACACCCGTCACGGCGCAGGAAAAGGGCAGCCACGCCCTGGCCCTGCACGGCAAGCCGAAATACGGGCCGGACTTCCAGCATCTCGACTACGTCAACCCCGACGCCCCGAAGGGCGGAGAGGTAAAGCTGATGGCCTTCGGCGGCTTCGACAACCTCAATCCCTTCATCCTGCGCGGGCAGGCCGCCGCCGGGGCCGGGCTGGTGTTCCAGACCCTGACCACCAGCAACGGCGACGAGGCGATCACCGAATACGGCCTGCTGGCCGAGAGCATCCAGGTCGCCGACGACCGCAGCTGGGTCGCCTTCACCCTGCGGCCGGAGGCCCGCTTCCACGACGGCAAGCCGGTCACGGTGGACGATGTGATCTGGAGCTTCGACACGCTGCGGGAAAAGGGCCACCCGCTCTACCGCACCTACTACGCCGACGTGGTGAAGGCGGAGAAGACCGGCGAACGCACGGTCAAATTCTCGTTCCGGGACGGCAACAATCCCGAACTGCCGGTCATCATGGGCCAGCTGCCGGTTCTGCCCAAGCACGCCTTCGCCGACCGCGACTTCGCCACCACGACGCTGGAACCGCTGGTCGGCAGCGGACCCTACAAGGTGGTCGACGTGCAGCCCGGCCGCGCCATCACCTACGAGCGGGTCAAGGACTGGTGGGCGAAGGACCTGCCGATCAACCGCGGCCGCTACAATTTCGACCGCATCCGCTACGACTATTACCGCGACCTCGATGTGGCGTTCGAGGCGTTCAAGGCCGGCGCCTATGATTTCCGGCTGGAGAATTCATCGAAGAACTGGACCACCGGCTACAATGTCCCGGCGGTGCAGAACGGCCAGATCATCAAGGAGGAACTGAAGCACGAAGACCCGCAGGGCATGCAGGCCTTCGTCTTCAACATCCGCCGCCCGATCTTCGAGGATCGGCGGGTGCGCGAGGCGCTGAATTACCTGTTCGACTATGAATGGACACGCACCAACCTGTCCTACGGCCTCTACCAGCGCACCAAAAGCTATTTCGCCAACACCGAACTGGCATCCACCGGCCTGCCCTCCCCCGCCGAGCTGAAGCTGCTGGAGCCCTTCCGCGGCCAGATTCCCGACGAGGTGTTCACCAAGCCCTACGAGCCGCCGAAGACCGACGCCAGCGGTAACATCCGCGGCAACCTGCGCACGGCTCTCGGACTGCTGAAGGAGGCCGGCTGGGAGTTGAAGAACGGCAAGCTGGTCAACGCGCAGGGCCAGCCCTTCCGCTTCGAAATCCTGCTGGTGCAGGCCGATATGGAGCGCATCGTCCAGCCCTTCGTCCGCAATCTGGAGCGCGCCGGCATAGAGGCGCAGATCCGTGTGGTCGACAGCGCACAGTACCAGAACCGCACCGATAATTTCGATTACGATATGATCATCGAGCGGTTCGCGCAGTCGTTGTCACCCGGCAACGAACAGCGCGATTACTGGGAATCCTCCCGTGCCGACCAGCCCGGCAGCCGCAACTCCATCGGCATCAAGAACCCGGCCATCGACAAGCTGGTGGAGACGCTGATCGCCGCCCCCGACCGCGAGGCGCTGATCACCGCCACCCGCGCGCTGGACCGTGTGCTGCTGTGGAACTGGTACGTCATCCCGCACTGGCACGACACGGTGTACCGCGTCGCCTATTGGAACCGTTTCTCCCATCCGGCGGTTGCCCCGAAATACGGTCTGGGCTTCACGGACAGCTGGTGGATCGATGCGGAGAAGAACGCCAAGCTGGCCAACAGCGCGCGCCGCACGGCTCCCTGAAACTGTCTGACCGACGCAACGGTCTGGTTTAAGCTGTCTTATCCTTGAGGATTGGGGAGGGTCGGGACACCCGCGATGCTGACCTACATCATCCGCCGCCTGTTGCTGATCATCCCCACCCTGTTCGGGATCATGGTGATCAATTTCCTGATCGTTCAGATCGCCCCCGGCGGCCCGATCGAGCAGATGATCGCCCGCGTCCAGGGCACGGCGGTGGAGGCGACGTCCCGCATCGGCGGCACCGCCGGCGGCGACGCCAACACCGCCCAGCGCCAGAACCAGACCGCCGGCGACAGCGGCGGCAAGTATCGCGGCGCCCAGGGACTGGACCCCGCCTTCATCAAGCAGCTGGAGAAGGAATTCGGCTTCGACAAGCCGATCCACGAACGCTTCATCCACATGATGTCGAACTACATCGTCTTCGATTTCGGGACCAGTTACTTCCGCGACCGCAGGGTGGTCGATCTGGTGCTGGAGAAGATGCCGGTGTCGATCTCGCTCGGCATCTGGACGACCCTGATCGTCTATCTGGTCTCCATCCCGCTGGGCATCGCCAAGGCGGTGCGCGACGGCCAGCCCTTCGACGTCTGGACCTCCGGCGTGGTCATCGTCGGCTATGCCATCCCCAGCTTCCTGTTCGCGGTGCTGCTGATCGTGGTGTTCGCCGGCGGGCGCTATCTCGACTGGTTCCCCTTGCGCGGGCTGGTGTCCGACAATTGGGGCGACCTGCCCTGGTACAAGCAGATCATCGACTATTTCTGGCACATGGCGCTGCCGGTGATCTCCATGGTGATCGGCGGCTTCGCCGGCCTGACCATGCTGACCAAGAACTCCTTCATGGAGGAGATCGGCAAGCAGTACGTCACCACCGCACGGGCCAAGGGCCTGACGGAAAACCGCGTGCTGTACGGCCATGTCTTCCGCAACGCCATGCTGATCGTCATCGCCGGCTTCCCCGGCGCCTTCATCGGCATCCTGTTCACCGGCGCGATGCTGATCGAGGTGATCTTCTCGCTCGACGGGCTGGGCCTGCTGGGCTTCGAGGCGGCGATCAACCGCGACTATCCCGTGATGTTCGGCACGCTGTATTTCTTCACGCTGCTGGGGCTGATCATGAACCTGGTCGGCGACATCACCTATGTGATGGTCGATCCCCGCATCGACTTCGAATCGCGGAGGGTGTGATGACTCCGCTGACCCGGCGCCGGCTGGCCAATTTCAAGGCGAACCGCCGCGGCTTCTGGTCCTTCTGGATCTTCCTGGTGCTGTTCGTCGTCTCGCTGGGGGCGGAGTTCATCGCCAACGACAAGCCGTTGCTGGTCGAGTACGAGAACCAGTATTACTGGCCCGTCTTCCAGACCTACCCCGAGACCACCTTCGGCGGCGAGTTCGAGACGGAGACCGATTACCGCGACGCTTACGTCCGCGACCTGATCAACGCCAAGGGCTGGATGGTCTGGCCGCCGATCCCCTACAGCTACCGCACCATCAACTACAACCTGCCGGTCCCCGCTCCCGCTCCGCCCTCCGCCGACAACTGGCTGGGCACCGACGACCAGGGGCGCGACGTGGTGGCGCGGCTGATCTACGGCTTCCGCATCTCGGTGCTGTTCGGTCTGGTGCTGACCGCCTTCTCCTCCGTCGTCGGCGTGGCGGCCGGCGCGGTCCAGGGCTATTTCGGCGGGCTGACCGACCTGCTGTTCCAGCGCTTCATCGAGATCTGGCAGGGGCTTCCCACCCTGTTCCTGCTGATCATCCTGGCCAGCGTGGTGACCCCGACCTTCTGGTGGCTGCTGGGCCTGCTGCTGCTGTTCTCCTGGACCGCGCTGGTGCATGTGGTGCGGGCGGAGTTCCTGCGGGCGCGCAACCTGGATTACGTGCGCGCAGCCAAGGCGCTGGGCGCCGGCGACGTGACCATCATGGTTCGCCATGTGCTGCCCAACGCCATGGTGGCGACGCTGACCTTCATGCCCTTCATCCTCAACGGCTCGATCACCACGCTGACGGCACTGGACTTCCTGGGATTCGGCCTGCCGCCCGGCTCGCCGTCGCTGGGCGAGCTGCTGGCCCAGGGCAAGGCCAACCTGCAGGCGCCCTGGCTGGGTCTGACCGCCTTCTTCGTGCTGGCGATCATGCTGAGCCTGCTGATCTTCATCGGCGAGGCGGTGCGCGACGCCTTCGACCCGCGCAAGACCATCGCCCAGATGTCCACCGCGATGCCGGGAGAGGCCAGCGCGGCGACGGCAGCGCGGAAGGAGGCGGCGGAGTGACGGTGCTGGATGCCCCCTCCCTAGCCCTCCCCCGCCTTTGGCGGGAGAGGGGACTACCGCCGCACCCCCACGAAGTTCCTGCCCCCTCTCCCGCACGGCGGGGGAGGGATGGGGAGGGGGCACCCGCCATGCACCTCCCGTCAACGAAGAAGGCCAAACAGCCCGAGAGCCCGACATGACCATCATGCCTCCCAACCCCGACCTGCTGTCCGTCCGGGGCCTGCGCGTCGATTTCCGCTCGGGCGGCGGTGCGACGCAGGCCGTCAAGGGCGTGTCCTTCGACATCCAGAAGGGTGAGACGGTGGCGCTCGTCGGCGAATCGGGCTCCGGCAAGTCGGTGACGGCCCTGTCGATCCTGCAGCTGCTGCCCTACCCGATGGCGCACCATCCCGCCGGCTCGATCCGCTTCCGCGACACCGAACTGCTGGGCGCCGAGGAGAAGATCCTGCGGCAGGTGCGCGGCAACCGCATCGCCATGATCTTCCAGGAGCCGATGACCTCGCTGAACCCGCTGCACAGCATCGAGCGGCAGATCAACGAGACCCTGTTCCTGCACAAGCGCCTGTCGACCGGCGCCGCCCGCGCCCGCACGCTGGAGCTGCTGCGCCTCGTCGGCCTGCCCGAGCCGGAAAAGCGGCTGACCGCCTATCCGCACGAGCTGTCGGGCGGCCAGCGCCAGCGGGTGATGATCGCCATGGCGCTCGCCAACGAGCCCGACCTGCTGATCGCCGACGAGCCGACCACGGCGCTGGACGTCACCATCCAGGCGCAGATCCTGGCGCTGCTGAAGGATCTGCAAAGCCGCTTCGGCATGGCGCTGCTGCTGATCACCCATGACCTTGGCGTGGTGCGCAAGATGGCGGACCGCGTCTGCGTGATGAACCAGGGCGAGATCGTCGAGCAGGCCAAGGTCGACGACCTGTTCATCCGCCCGCGCCATCCCTACACCCAGAAGCTGCTGTCGGCCGAACCGCGCGGCAACCCGCTGTCGCCGCCCGACGACGCGGCGGAGGTAATGGCCGCCGATAAGCTCAAGGTCCATTTCCCGATCAAGAAGGGGCTGCTGCGCCGCACCGTCGGCCACATCAAGGCGGTGGACGGCGTCGATGTCGCGGTCCGCCGCGGCCACACCGTCGGCGTCGTCGGCGAATCGGGATCGGGCAAGACGACGCTTGGCTTGGCATTGCTCCGCCTGCACGCCAGCGAAGGCGCCATCCGCTTCGACGGCACCGACATCCAGGGCTGGCAGCCGAAGCGCCTACGGGGCTTGCGGCGCGAGATGCAGATCGTGTTCCAGGACCCCTACGGCAGCCTGTCGCCGCGCCTGTCGGTCGGCCAGATCATCGGCGAGGGGCTGGGCATCCACGGCATCGGCGACAGCAAGGAGCGCGAGGCGATGGTCGCCCGCGCGCTGGAGGAGGTCGGCCTGCCGCCCGAGGCCCGCAACCGCTACCCGCACGAGTTCTCCGGCGGCCAGCGCCAGCGCATCGCCATCGCCCGCGCCCTGGTGCTGAAGCCGAAATTCGTCGTGCTGGACGAACCGACCTCGGCGTTGGACATGTCGGTGCAGGCGCAGATCGTCGATCTGCTGCGCGACATCCAGGCCCGCCACAACCTCGCCTATCTGTTCATCAGCCACGACCTGCGGGTGGTGCGGGCGCTGTCCAGCCACGTCATGGTGATGAAGGACGGCAAGGTGGTCGAACAGGGGCCGACCCAGCGCATCTTCGAGGAGCCGCGCGAGGACTACACCCGCGCCCTGCTCGCCGCCGCGCTGAACCTGGAGGCGGTGGAGTCGCCGGCGGTGCGGACGTGAGGCATCGGCCCGAGCCAGAGGCTTTATCCGGGACCGCTCCGCGGGTAGGGTAGCCCTCCCCTCGCACTGACCGACGCGCCGATCCCATGACCGCCACCGCCCCGCAAGACGCCGCCCGCCTCGCCGAAGCCGTCCGGTCGGGGGACCGGCGGGCGCTGGCGCGGGCGATCACGCTGATCGAATCGACGCGCGCCGACCATCGCGCCACCGCCGACGCGCTGTTGGCGGCGCTGCTGCCCTATACCGGCAACTCGGTGCGACTCGGCATTTCCGGCGTGCCGGGGGTGGGCAAATCGACCTTCATCGAGGCGTTCGGGCTGCATGTCATCGGGCTGGGGCACAAGGTCGCAGTGCTTGCGGTCGATCCGTCGTCGCAACGCACCGGCGGCTCGATCCTGGGCGACAAGACCCGCATGGTCGATCTGTCGCGCGAGCCCCACGCCTTCATCCGTCCCTCCCCGGCAGGTGCGACGCTGGGCGGGGTGGCGCGCCGCACGCGTGAGGCGATGCTGATCTGCGAGGCCGCCGGTTTCGACGTCATCATCGTGGAGACGGTCGGCGTCGGCCAGTCGGAAACCGCGGTCGCCGACATGGTGGACCTGTTCATGCTGCTGCTGCTGCCGGCCGGCGGCGACGAGCTGCAGGGCATCAAGAAGGGCATCGTCGAGCTGGCCGACCTCGTCGTCGTCAACAAGGCAGACGGCGATCTCGCCGCCACCGCCCGCCACACCGTCGCCGACTACCGCCATGCGCTGGCCCTGCTGCGCCATGGCGACTGGCGGGTGCCGGTTCTCAGCTGCTCGGCTTTCCGGAAGGTGGGCATCGACACGATCTGGGACACCATCGGCGAGCACAAGGCCCTGACCGAGGCCAACGGCGCCCGCGCCACCCGCCGGGCGGAGCAGGCGCGTGCCTGGCTGTGGAGCGAGATCCGCGAGACGCTGATCGACCGCTTCCGCGCCCATCCCGCCGTGCGCGCCGATCTGGCGCGACTCGAGGCGGAGGTGACCGCCGGCACGACCATCCCGGCGGCGGCGGCCCACACCCTCCTGGGGCGCTTCCTCGACCAGACGGGCGGTGCATAACCCGTTCAGCTTATGTTGCACCGCAACAAATTCGTTGCGCCGCACCAACCGTAGGGCTATTCTGCATCGGGCGGGAAAGGGGCGACATGCGCCGATTCGACCTTGTCGACTGGCGTCTGTCGCTTGGGCCGGGGTGCCCGCGGTCTCCTGGGGTTACGCCGGAGCGGCCTTTCCGTTTCCGCCAATGTGCCTTTTCTACGGGAGACAACGCCATGACCGTTCAACCGACCCCCGCCGCCGTCCTGACCCTGCTCAAGACCAACGCCCAGACCACTGCCGCCAAATCCGCCCGAGTCGCCACTTTGGTCCAGGACGGCTACCGCCGCTGGTTCGACGGTGTGACCGCCTCGGTCAACGACGCCAGCCGCTTGGCCGCCGGGCTGGGCAAGGCCCGCACCCCCGCCGATCTGGCGGCGCTGCAGCGCGACTGGCTGTCCACCGCCCAGGCCCGCGTGAGCGAGAGCGTGCAGGGCTTCCTGGACGTCTCCACCAAGATCGCCGCCGAGATCACCACCTTGCCGGCGCCGGCCGCCGAGGCTGCTCCCGCCGCCGCTCCGGCCCCGACGGCCGAAGCTCCGAAGCCGGCCCCGGTGACGGTCGCCGCCCCGGTGGTCGAGATGCCGAAGGTCGAGGCTCCCAAGTTCGAAGCCCCCAAGGTTGAGGCTAAGGTCGAGGCTCCCGCTCCGGCGCCGGTCGTCGAGGCCCCGGAGGCTGCTCCGGAGCCCGCCCCGGTGAAGGCCGCGGAGACCGCTCCGGTCGCCGCCACCGCCACCGCCGCCGCCAAGCCGGTCGAGGTTCCGGTCGAGAAGCTGGTCGAGGCTGTGAAGGCCGAGAAGGCTGCTCCCGCCGCCGCCATCGCCGCCGAGGTGAAGGCCGCAGCCAAGCCGGCGCCCCGCCGCGCCGCCAAGCCGGCGTCGAAGACCTCCACCGCCGTGAACTGACACCCGTCAGGACAAGGCATTTAGAGAAAGACCGGGCGCGGCGCGTCTCTTCGCGAGATCGAAGAGGCCGCTGCGCTTCGACTCTCCACTTTCCCGCGACGACTCAGGTTTTGATGGGTTCGTCGCGGATCCCGGCTTGACGACGGCGCTTTTGTTCGACTATATAGCGGCCTCCTTCGGGCGGCAGGCCGTCCGTTACCGGGTTTCATTTGCTAAAGTAAAGGATCAGTCCGATGGCACGTCGGTGCTCCGTGACCGGCAAGGGCACGCAGTTTGGCAACAACGTCAGCCACGCCAACAACAAGAATCGCCGCCGCTTCCAGCCGAACCTCCAGGAAACGTCGCTGCTCAGCGACAGCCTGGGGCAGCTGGTGCGTCTGCGCCTCTCGGTGAACGCGATCCGCTCGATCGAGCACAAGGGCGGCCTCGACGCCTTCCTGCTCGATGCTAAGGACGCCGTGCTGAGCCTGGATGCCCGTCGCATCAAGCGCCGGATTTCCAAGGCCCAGGAGAAGCAGCAGGCCGCGGCCTGATCGCTTCCCGGCATCCGGGGCGCGTTTGGTGTGCTGAGGCGGAGCGCTTGCCGCTCCGCTAGCGAGATTTAAGACGCGTACAGGACGATTCCGACTCCCGGTAAGAGAGCGGCGCGCGACATCCGAAAGGGTGCCGCGCGTTTCGTCGTTTCCGGGGGTGTGTTGTTCCGGTTGCCCCCTCCCCACCCCTCCCCCGCCCTCGGCCGGCCAAAGGCCGGTCCGATTGCGGGTGAGGGGGCAGGAGCTATGCGGAAGTGCGGCGGAGTTCCCTCCCCCGCCCAGCGGGGGAGGGTTAGGGAGGGGGCACCGGGCGAGGGCTCACTCCCCCAACACCTCCTCCGGATCCTCCGCATCCACCACCCGCCGGGCGATCTCATAGCCGAATCCGGCCCGCCCCAGCGCCGCCATGTCCTTTTCGCGGTGCGCTTCCCGCTGTTCCGGCCGCCGGTAGGGCCCCAGCCGCCGCCGCTTCGCCAGCGCCAGCGCCGCGGTCAGGTCCAGATCGGGCCCGACATCCTCGCGCAGGCTGTCCAGCGCCTTGTCGGCCTCGTCGCGGCCGATGCCCTTGCCGGCCAGCTTCTGCGCGATCAGCCGGGTGGAGGCGCCGCGGCGGTGCAGGCTCTCCGTCCGCATCCGGGCATAGGTCTCGTCGTTCAGCAGGCCGCTGCGGACATAGCGGGCCAGCAGGTCCTCGACCCAGCGGGCGCCCTCCTCGCGGTCGGTGCCGTGGGCCTTGGCCGACAGGTCGACCTTGCGCATCAGCACCCGGCGCAGGTTGGCCGTCGAACTGGCGAAACGCTCCAGATAATGCAGCGCCGCGTTCTCCAGATACTGGGGCGTGACGCGCTTGGGCGGCTTGCGGGCCGGCGAAGATGGGCGCTTGTCGTCGGTGTTCATGGCAGTCCCTTCGGCGGCGGCGGTTGCCGGATGGGAGGGCCGCACGTACAGTCCGTGACCTTCCCGGCAGTCCGTGACCTTCCCGGCGCCCTTTCCTGGCGAAACAGCCCCGGTTCCTCCGGCCATGGCCGCCGGCACCGGGTCCCTAAAGGCAGATCGTGACGCGATGACCCTTCCCCTTCCTCCCATGCCGCGCAACGTCGGTTCCGTCAACTGGATCGGCCTGTGGACGCTCTACGCACGCGAGGTACGGCGCTTCGTCAAGGTGCACCAGCAGACCGTCTGGGCGCCGGTGGTGACGACCCTGCTCTATTACGCGGTGTTCGCCCTGTCGCTCGGCTCGGCCGTGCGGATGGTCGGGGAGACGCCCTATCTGCAATTCCTGGCGCCCGGCCTGATCATGATGGCGATGGTGCAGAACGCCTTCGCCAACACCTCCTCCTCCATCGTGATCGCCAAGGTCCAGGGCAACATCGTCGACATCCTGATGCCGCCGCTGTCGCCGATGGAACTGGTCAGCGGCTTCGTGCTGGGCGGCGTCACCCGCGGCATCGTGGTCGGTCTGGTGACCGGGCTGGCCATCTGGGCGGTGATCCCGATGCACATGCCGCATCCGGGCTTCGTGCTGTTCCATGCGGTGATGGCGTCGATGCTGCTGTCTCTGCTGGGTCTGGTCGGCGGCGTCTGGTCGGAGAAGTTCGACAACATTGCGGCCGTGACCAACTTCGTGGTGACGCCGCTGTCCTTCCTGTCCGGCACCTTCTATTCGGTCGACACGCTACCGCCCGTCTTCTGGTGGATCGCCCATTTCGACCCGTTCTTCTACATGATCGATGGCTTCCGCTACGGCTTCATCGGGGTGTCCGACGGAGCGCGCTGGCTGGGTGTCGCCGTGATGCTGGGCGTGAATGCCGGGCTGTGGTGGCTCGCCTGGCGCATGTTCAAGACGGGCTACAAGCTTAAGGCGTGAAGACGCTGCGAAAACAGCGCATTTTCACCCCTATCCGTTGACAGAACCCATCGATCTCCGGATATTTGCCCTTCCCGGCGGTCAGGCATGGCCGCCGGATTTTCCTTTTTTGGGAGACCAAAGCCGTGATCCCCGTCGTTATGCCCACATACGCCCGCGCCGACGTCGTGTTCGAGCGTGGTCAAGGTCCGTATCTCTACGCGACCGACGGGCGACGATTCCTCGATTTCGCCGCCGGCGTCGCGGTGAACGCGCTGGGTCACGCGCATCCCTATCTGGTGGAGAAGCTGACCGAGCAGGCGAACAAGCTGTGGCACACCTCCAACCTGTTCCGGGTCGCCGGGCAGGAGAGCCTTGCCAAGCGCCTGACCGAGGTCACCTTCGCCGATACCGTGTTCTTCACCAATTCGGGTGCGGAAGCGTGGGAATGCGGCGCCAAGGCCGTCCGCAAGTATCATTACGAATCCGGCAACCCGCAGAAGAACCGCATCATCACCTTCGAGCAGGCCTTCCACGGCCGCACGCTGGCCGCCATCTCGGCCGCCAAGCAGGAGAAGCTGGTGCATGGCTTCGACCCGCTGCTGGACGGCTTCGATCAGGTGCCGTTCGGCGACCTCGACGCCGTGCGCGCCGCCATCACGCCTGCCACCGGCGGCATCTGCGTCGAGCCGATCCAGGGCGAGGGCGGCATCCGCGCCGGCTCGGTGGAGTTCCTGCGGGGCCTGCGCGCGCTGTGCGACGAGCATGGCCTGCTGCTGTTCCTGGACGAGATCCAGTGCGGCATGGGCCGCACCGGCAAGCTGTTCGCCCATGAATGGGCCGGCATCACCCCGGACGTCATGTGCGTCGCCAAGGGCATCGGCGGCGGCTTCCCGCTCGGCGCCTGCCTTGCCACCGAACGCGCGGCCTCGGGCATGACCGCCGGCACCCACGGCTCGACCTATGGCGGCAACCCGCTGGCGACCGCCGTCGGCAACGCCGTGCTGGACGTCGTGCTGGCGCCGGGCTTCCTGGACGACGTGCAGAAGACTTCGGCCTCTCTGCGCGGCCGCCTGGAGGAACTGATCGCCAAGCATCCGGCGATGTTCCTCGAACTGCGCGGCCAGGGCCTGATGCTCGGCCTCAAGCTGGGCCAGCCGGTCGGCGAGGTGGTGGCGAAGCTGCGCGCCAACGGCCTGCTGTCGGTTCCGGCCGGCGACAATGTGGTGCGGCTGCTGCCGCCCCTGAACATCGGCGAAGCCGAAGTGAACGAAGCCGTCGGGATTCTCGACCGGACGGCGCAGGAGTGCGTGGGATGAACGGCGACAACAACACCGCCAACGGCACGGTTCGGCATTTTCTCGACATCGACCGGATGGACGGCGCCACCCTGCGCCGCCTGCTCGACCATGCCGTGCGCATCAAGGCCGACCTGAAGAAGGACCGGCTGGCCCATTCCACCCTGCTGGCCGGCCGTTCGCTGGCCTTGATCTTCGAGAAGCCCTCGACCCGCACCCGCGTGTCGTTCGAGGTCGGCATGCAGCAGTTCGGCGGCAGCGTCGTGGTGCTGAAGCCCGACGACATGCAGCTGGGCCGCGGCGAGACCATCGGCGACACCGCCCGTGTGCTGTCGCGCTTCGTCGATGCGGTGATGGTCCGCACCACCGGCGAGGAGCGGGTGCATGAACTGGCGGCCCATGCCAGCATCCCGATCATCAACGGCCTGACCGACCAGACCCACCCCTGCCAGATCATGGCCGACCTGATGACCTTCGAGGAGCATCGCGGTCCGATCAACGGCCGGACCATCGCCTGGATCGGCGACTGCAACAACGTCGCGGTCAGCTGGGCGCACGCCGCCGTGCGTTTCGGCTTCGAGCTGCGCCTCGCCTGCCCCACCGTCTACGGCCCGTCGCCGGAGCTGCTGGCCTGGGCGGAGCGCGAAGGCACCGGCCGTCTGGTCGTGACCGAATCGCCGGAAGAGGCGGTACGCGGCGCCGAATGCGTCATCACCGACGCCTGGGCCTCCATGCACAACACCGACGTGGACGAGCGCGCGGCGATCCTCGCCCCTTATCAGGTGAACGAGGCATTGATGGCGCACGCGCACCCCGAGGCGCTGTTCATGCACTGCCTGCCGGCCCACCGGAACGAGGAAGTGACCGACGGCGTGATCGACGGCCGTCATTCGGTGGTCTGGGACGAGGCGGAAAACCGCCTGCACGCCCAGAAGGCCATCCTCGGCTGGTGCATGGGTATGCTGGACTGAGAAGGACGCCGTTTGCCCCCTCTCCCGCCCTCGGCCGGCAAAAGGCCGGTCCGATCGCGGGAGAGGGGGTAAGTGTCGAAGCGGCGGAGTTCCCTCTCCCTCGAAGAGGAGGAGGGTTAGGAAGGGGGCAAAACGCTTCCCACACCACAGGCCACCCCATGCATGGGTGCCCTGCCGGCCTTGATTCGGCCCCCGTCCGCCCCGATCTTCGGCCCTACGCCTGCATAACCGGTCTCTGTCTTAAGGAATCCGCCCTATGGACGATCCGTCCGTCCGTCCGCTCACCGATGATTTCGTCCTGCCGTTCCAGATCGAGGCGTCGCGCCTGCGCGGCCGCGTCATCAAGCTGGGGCCGGCGATCGACGAGATCCTGACCCGCCACGACTATCCGCCCACCGTCGCCCGCTTCCTGGCAGAGACGGCGACGCTGGCCGTGCTGCTCGCCAGCATGCTGAAGTACGAGGGCATCTTCACGCTCCAGACCAAGGGCGACGGGCCGATCCGCCTGATGGTGGCCGACGTCACCTCGGTCGGCGACGTGCGCGCCTATGCCCAGTTCGATCCGGAAGCGCTGGCCAAGGCCGAGCGGGATGTCGACATCGCACCGGCCGCGGCGCTGCTCGGCAAGGGCTACATCGCCTTCACGGTGGACCAGGGTCAGGACACCGACCGCTACCAGGGCATCGTCGAGCTGTACGGCAAGACGCTGACCGACTGCGTGCAGCATTACTTCCGCCAGTCCGAGCAGATCGACACCGGCCTGACCGTCTCGGTCGACCGCGAGGTGAAGCCGGACGGCACGCCGGGCCAGTGGCGCACCGGCGGCATCATGATCCAGCGCCTGCCGCAGGAGCAGGGTCTGGTCGCCTCGGACAAGGAAGACGACTGGCGCCGCGCCATGGTGCTGATGGCCAGCGTCACCGGCGACGAGCTGCTGTCGACCGACCTCGCCGCGTCCGACCTGCTCTACCGCCTGTTCCACGAGGACGGCGTGCGGGTCTACGAGGGCCATGCGCTGCGTTTCGGCTGCCGCTGCTCGCGCGAGCGGGTGGAGACCATGCTGCGCAGCCTGCCCCGCGAAGAGGTGCAGGAACTGAAGATCGACGACGGCCGGGTCGAGGTGACCTGCCAGTTCTGCTCGACCGACTACCACTTCACCGACGCGGATCTCGACCGCGTGTATGGACCTGCCTCCTAGAGGGGAATAGGGTCCGACACCAGCGCGTTCATGGGGGCGCGGCGTCAGCGCCGCGCCCCTTTCCTTATCCAGAACCCCGAACCGGAGCCCCCATGCTGTCGCGCCGCTTTGTCCTTGCCGCCGGAACGGCCACCCTCCTGCTTGCCGCCTGCCAGAGCACCCCGCCCCGGCCGGCGCCGCGGCCCGTCGATTTCTCCAATTTCGGGCCGATCGTGCTGAATGCCGGCACCATCGACGTGGTCGACGCCTACCGCCCGATGGGAGCCAAGCATGTGGAGGGCCGCTCCGCCGTTCCGCCGGCCGAGGCGGTGCGGCGCTGGGCGGCGGAGCGGCTGCAGGCGGCCGGCGGCACGGGGCGCGTGCGCGTCACCATCCGCGACGCCAGCATCGTCGAGGTGGCGCTGCCCACCAAGAAGGGCATCACCGGCTACTTCACCAACGACCAGGCCCAGCGCTATGACGGCCGCATCGAGGTGGAGATCACCGGCGAGGTGCCGGACACCGGCAATGGCGGTTTCCGCGGCGTGACCCGCTCCACCGTCACCCATTCCACCACCGTGGCGGAGAACATCTCGCTGGCCGACCGCGAGGCGACCTTCCTCGACATCACCCGCCGGATGATGGACGACCTGAACGCCCGACTCGACGCCGGCATCCGGAAGGATCTGGCGCCGATGGTCCGGCGCTGATCCGCCCGTGGCAGGCGGCCCGGCCTCCCGGCCCGGCCCCTGCCCTGCGGCGTCCGGCGTATCGCCGGAGCGGAAAGCGGACTCCGCCCGGCAGGGTACGCCCTATATCTCCAACTGCATGCCCAGCTCGACCACCCGGTTGGGCGGGATGCAGAAATACTCCGACGCGCTGGTCGACAGCTTCGACAGGAAGATGAACAGCGGTTCCTGCCAGCGCGGCAGGCCGAGCTTGCCGTGGCTGCGGATCAGCGTCTCCCGGCTGACGAAATAGGTGGTCTCCATCGGCTCGAACGGCAGGCCGGGAATGCGTTTCGTCTCCAGCGCGTGCGGGATGTCGGGCTCGTCCTTGAAGCCGAAATGGACGATCAGCCGGAAGAACCCGGCGGACAGCGCCTTCAGTTCGAAGCGCCGCTCATCCGGCACATGGGGCACGTCCTCGATGTCGACGGTCAGCAGCACGATGCGCTGGTGCAGCACCTTGTAGTGCTTCAGGCTGTGCAGCAGCCCCGGCGGCAGGCCGCGCGGGTTGCCGGTCAGGAACACCGCGGTGCCCGGAACCCGCTGCACCGATCCGCTCTTCAGCCGCTCCACCAGCAGGTCGAAGGGCAGCGCGTCCTCGGCCAGCCGCTTGCGCACCACCTCGCGCCCGCGCCGCCACGTCGCCATCAGCAGGAAGACCGCCGCGCCGACCACCAGCGGGAACCAGCCGCCCTCCTCAACCTTGACCAGATTGGCCAGGAACAGCGCCATGTCGACGGTCAGGAAGACCGCCAGCGCCAGCACCGCCTGCCACAGCTTCCAGCGGCCGAGCGAGCGCGCGACCTTGTAGGCCAGCAGCGTGGTCGCCACCATCGTGCCGGTCACCGCAATGCCATAGGCGGCGGCGAGGTTGCTGGAGGTCTGGAAGGTCAGCACCAGCAGGAGAACGCCGGCCAGCAGCAGCCAGTTCAGCTGCGGCATGTAGATCTGGCCCTTCTCGTGCTCCGAGGTGTGCATCACCTCCATCCGCGGCAGATAGCGCAGATGCATCGCCTGCAGCGTCACCGAATAGGCGCCGGAGATCACCGCCTGACCGGCGATGATGGTCGCCGCGGTCGCCAGCAGCAGAAGCGGCACCTGCGCCCAGTCCGGCGCCAGATGGAAGAAGGGGTTCTCGATCGCTTCCGGTTCATGCAGCAGCAGGGCGCCCTGGCCGAAATAGCACAGCAGAAGCGACGGCAGCACGATGGTGTACCAGGCGCCGCGGATCGGCTTGCGGCCGAAATGGCCCATGTCGGCATAGAGCGCTTCGGCCCCGGTCACCGCCAGAACCACCGCGCCCAGCAGCAGGAAGCCGTGCCAGCCGTGATTGAACAGCATCTCCACGGCATGGCCGGGCCAGACCGCCGAAAGCACGCCGGGATAGCGCACGATCTGCCACAGCCCCAGCACGCCCAGGGTCAGGAACCAGACCAGCATCACCGGACCGAACAGCCGGCCGACCTTCTCCGTCCCGAAGCGCTGCAGCACGAACAGCCCGATCAGGATCGTCAGCGTGATCGGGATGACGTAGCTGTCCAGGGCGGGGGCGACGACATGCAGACCCTCCACCGCGCTCAGCACCGAGATGGCGGGGGTGATCAGGCTGTCGCCGTAGAACAGCGAGGCGCCCATCACGCCGATGGCCATGACGACGCCGGTGCGCCGGTGCCCAGGCCGCATGCCGCGCAACGCCAGCGCGGTCAGCGCCAGGATGCCGCCCTCGCCCTGGTTGTCGGCGCGCATGACGAAGACAACGTACTTCACCGTCACCGTGATGATCAGCGCCCAGAAGATCAGCGACAGCACGCCCAGGATGACTTCCGGCACCAGCGGAAAGCCGCCGCCCTCGGTCAGGCATTCGCGCAGCGTGTAGAGCGGGCTGGTGCCGATGTCGCCATAGACGACACCCAGCGCCCCCAGCGCGAGCGCGCGCAGCTTCGCCGCATGCTCCCGGCCATCCATGCCTGCTTCCATAACCCGGTCCGCTCCTGTCCCGTTTCGCTGCATCCGTAGAGGACTGCCGCCGGCCCGCCCGGCACATCATCCGGGCAGATCATCGGCATATGCACAGCCATGCCTAAGGTGGCTTGCGGTGGCCGCGCAAGCACCGAATGGCGAAACGCGCCACCGGCCCGTCCGATCCTCCGTCATTTTCACCCTTTCGATAGCCTGTTCGCATGGGACGGGGCGCGGCACTCGGCACCGTTGCATCCACCGCGCCGGCATGCTTCCATTAGTACGTGTACAGCGCGGAGCTCCGAGCCGGCAGCCATGTCCAACGATTTCCTGTTCGCCTCGGACGAGTCCCCCGCCGCACCGCTCCCGGACCGATCCGACTCCGACACGCCGGACCCTCACTCCCCGCCCTGGCTGGTCCTGGTCGCCGATGACGAGCCGGAGGTGCATGCCGTCACCCGGCTGGCGCTGGCCCGCCTGCGTTTCCGCGGCCGTCCCGTCCGCCTGTTGGACTGCACCAGCGCCGCGGAGGCGGAGCGCATCCTGCGCGAGACCCCCGGCATCGCCGTCATCCTGCTCGACGTGGTGATGGAGACGGAGGATGCCGGTCTGCGGCTGGTCCGCACCATCCGGGAGGATATGGGCAACCAAGCCATCCGCATCGTCCTGCGCACCGGCCAGCCTGCCCGGGTCCCGGAGGAGGAGCTCGTCCTCGCCTACGAGATCGACGGCTACACCGCGAAGACGGAGCTGACCGCCCGCCGGCTGTTCACCAGCGTGGTGACGGCGCTGCGCGCCTATGCCGCCTTCGAGACGCTGGAGCGGCAGCTTGCCGAGCGTAGCCGCGCGCTGGAGGAGGCGACCGTCCGCCTGAACCGGCTGGCGGTTCTGGATCCGCTGACCGGCGTGTGGAACCGCCGCCGCTTTCTGGAACTGGCGGCGGCGGAGTTGGCGCGGGCGCGGCGCTATGGCCGGCCGCTGACGGTCTTCCTGCTCGACCTCGACGGGTTCAAGGCGGTCAACGACGCCCATGGCGATGCCGCCGGCGACGCGGTGCTGCGCGCGGTGGTCAAGCGGATGCGGGCGGCGTTGCGCATCTCCGACCATGTCGCCCGATCCGGCGGGGAGGAGTTCGTCGCGCTGCTGCCGGAGACCGACTCCGCCGCTGCCGTCGTGGTGGCGGAACGGGTGCGCGCCGCCCTGGCCGGCAGCCCGATCATCGTCGACGACCGCGCCGCCACCGTCGCTGTCGCCGTCACCGCCAGCATCGGGATCGCCGGCTGGTTGCCCGGCGAGCCGGGCGTCGAACAGACCCTGCATCGTGCCGAGCGGGCGCTCCACGCCGCCAAGCAGGCCGGCCGCAACCGAATCGAACGGGCGGCGGAATAGCCGGCCCGCCCCCCGGTGATGGGGTGTTTCATGTGAAATATCGTTACAGCGCGGCGATTGAACGGCAGGGGACTAGGGGTTACTCCTATCGCTGGAGGCATCCATCCGGATGGTGCTCCCGATCGGGGGTTCGCACATGTGGCAGGACTACGGCAACGCGCTCATCACCGCTTTCGGGCTTGCGGGCCTGGGGTTCGGTATCGGCAAGCTCGTCATCGTGCTGGGCGAGCGCGCCATCGAACGCCGCCACGGGTCGGAGGGGGTGCGCGACGTCATCGCCCGCCGCGCCAAGATGGAAACGACGTTCGAAGCCCGCCGTGCCGACCGCATCCGGGAGCTGAAGGAACTGGACGGCACGGTGGAGGACGTTCTGCGCCGCCGCAAGGTTCTGGAACGCCAGATCGAGGAGTCGCGGCAGTCCGGCGAAAGGCTGGTCCGCCTGATCGGCGAGGAGGTCCAGGGCAGCCCCTGCTACGTCGCCATGGTCGTGAACAAATATGTCGGCACCGGCGCCGCCCAGCAGAGCCAGCATGCGCTGGTCGACCCCACCTGGGCCCAGCCGCAGATGATCGAAGTGTGGGCGCGGTCGATGGCCGAGGCGCGGACGGAGATCGAACGGCGCTACCCGCCGGCCTTCGGCTATGCGGTGACGCGGATGCAGGAGTTCCTGTCCGCCGACGCTCCCGTCGCCAAGGCCGGTTGAGAAGGACGCGCCATGGACAGCATGCCCTACATCTTTGCCGGTCTGGTCGGCCTCGCCTCCCTGTCCGTGTCGCTTCTGCTGGCCATGCGCCGCCTGAAGACCTCGGAGGAGCGGATCGCCAACGCCGTCTCGCGCAAGCAGGCGCAGGTCGAGCGGATCAGGAAGGTCGCCCGCGCCACGCTGCAGCAGGCCCGCGACCTGCGCGACGCCCGCCGCCGCAAGGCGATGGCCGAGATGGGCTGCGAGGATCTGGAACAGCGCCTGAAGGCCGTCGGCGCCGCCGACCGCCGCATCTATGTGCTGGACGACCGCCGCACCCAGAAGGACCAGGGCTGGCTTCTGCGGGTGGTCAACATCGAATACGGCCCCCGCGTCAATGCCAACCTCACCTCCACCGCGCTGGACAGCTGGAAGCGCGGCCGCCGCTTCCTGGTCTGGGCGCTCGACGAGAAGAAGGCCCGCGAGAAGGTCCACTCCCGGTTTCCGGAGAACAAGGGCTTCACGGTCATGGGCGTGGAGTCCTATCTGGGGTGAAGTGTCGGCTGACGATGCCCCCCACCCCAACCCTCCCCCCCTGGGCGGGGGAGGGGGCAAGTGCTTGTTCAGTAGGGCAGCGGCAGTCCCTCCCCCGCCCAGCGGGGGAGGTTATGTGGGGGGGTATCGCCAGCGGACACTCCCCCGCCACAATAATGACACCAATCCCATTCCCGGACTATCATCCCCGCGCGCACCCATCCGCCAGCGCCGGGGAGCCTTGCCATGATCCGTTACGCCGAACTGCAGGTCGCCACCAGCTTCAGCTTCCTGGAGGGGGCGTCGCACCCTGACGAGCTGGCGCTGACCGCGGCTGCGCTGGGGCTGGCAGCGGTGGGGGTAACGGACCGCAATTCCCTGGCCGGCGTGGTGCAGATGCATGCAGCGGCGAAGAAGGCCGGCATCCGGCCGCTGATCGGCTGCCGGCTGGACCTGACCGACGCCGACAGCCTGCTGGCCTACCCGACCGACCGGGCCGCCTATGCCCGGCTGTCGCGGCTGCTGACGCTGGGCAAGATGCGGGCGCCCAAGGGTGAGTGCTTCATCGCCCGCGCCGACGTGCTGGCCCATGCCGAAGGCATGCTGTTCCTGCTGCTGTCGCCCGACCGGCGCGACGAGTCGTTCCTGCGCGAGCTGCGCGCCTGGCGCGGCGGTCTGGCGCGCGGGCAGCTCTATCTGGCGGCGAGCCACCGCTACCAGGGCGACGACGGCCGGCGGCTGCGCTGGCTGGCCGGGCTGGCGGAGGCGGAGGGGGTGCCGCTGGTCGCCACCAACGACGTGCTCTATCACGGCGCCGGGCGGCGGGCGCTGGCCGACGTGATGACCTGCATCCGTCACCACACCACCATCGACGAGGCCGGCTGGCGGCTGTCCGCCAATGCCGAGCGCCACCTGAAGCCGGCGGTCGAGATGGTGCGCCTGTTCCGCGACCACCCCGACGCCGTCGCCCGCAGCCTGGAGATCGCCGAGGCCTGTCGCTTCTCGCTGGACGAGTTGCGCTACGAGTATCCCGACGAGGTGGCGGAGGGCCGCGATCCGCAGGAGACGCTGGAAATCCTGACCTGGGCGGGTGCGGCCGGGAAGTATCCCGGCGGCATCCCCGATCCGGTCCGGCAGACCGTGGAGCGCGAACTGGCCCTGATCGCCGGCCAGCGCTACGCCCCCTATTTCCTGACCGTCCACGACATCGTCCGCTTCGCCAGGGCACAGAACATCCTCTGCCAGGGACGCGGCAGCGCCGCCAATTCCGTCGTCTGCTATTGCCTGGGCATCACCTCGGTCGATCCGACCGAAGTCGATCTGCTGTTCGAGCGCTTCATCTCCGCCGCCCGCGGCGAGCCGCCCGACATCGACGTCGATTTCGAGCATGAACGGCGCGAGGAGGTGATCCAGTACATCTATAGGAAATACGGCCGCGCCCGCGCCGGCCTGACCGCCACCGTCATCCGCTATCGCGCCCGCAGCGCATTGCGCGAGGTCGGCAAGGCGATGGGGCTGTCGGCCGATCTGGTGGCGCGGCTGACCGGAACGATCTGGGGCTGGAGCAGCCAGGGCGTGGACGGGGAGCGCGCCCGCTCGCTCGGCCTCGACCCCGACGACCCGCGCCTGCGCCGCACGCTGGAACTGGCGCAGGAGTTGGTCGGCTTTCCCCGTCACCTGTCCCAGCATGTCGGCGGCTTCGTCATCACCCGGGGGCCGCTGTCCGACCTCTGCCCGGTCGCCAATGCCGCGATGGAGGACCGGACCACCATCGAATGGGACAAGGACGACATCGACGCGCTCGGCATCCTGAAGGTCGACGTGCTGGCGCTGGGCATGCTGACCTGCATCCACCGTGCCTTCGACCTGATCGAGCAGGTGCACGGGCAACGCTGGACGCTCGACAGCCTGCCCAAGGAGGACCCGGCGGTCTACGAGATGCTCTGCCGCGCCGACAGCCTGGGCGTCTTCCAGGTCGAAAGCCGCGCGCAGATGAGCATGCTGCCGCGGCTGAAGCCGCGGACCTTCTACGATCTGGTGATCGAGGTCGCCATCGTCCGCCCCGGCCCGATCCAGGGCGGCATGGTTCATCCCTACTTGCGCCGCCGCAGCAAAGTGGAGCCGGTGACTTACCCGATGCCGGCGCTGGAGCCGGTCCTCCACAAGACGCTGGGCGTGCCGCTGTTCCAGGAACAGGCGATGAAGGTCGCCATGGTCGGTGCCGGCTTCACCGCCGAGGAGGCCGACCAGCTGCGCCGCGCCATGGCCGCCTTCCGCAGGACCGGGCAGGTGCGCCTGTTCCACGACAAGTTCATCGCCGGCATGACCGCCAACGGCTGCGACCCCGCCTTCGCCGAACGCTGTTTCCAGCAGATCGAGGGCTTCGGCGAATACGGTTTCCCGGAAAGCCATGCCGCCAGCTTCGCGCGGCTGGTCTATGTCTCCGCCTGGATCAAACGCCACCACCCCGCCATCTTCGCCGCCGCCCTGCTGAACAGCCAGCCCATGGGCTTCTACGCCCCCGCCCAGATCGTCCGCGACGCGCGGGAGCATGGCGTGACCGTGCTGCCGCCGGATGTGAACCTGTCGGGCTGGGATTGTGCGGTGGAAGGTTCTTCTGTCCTCCGCCTCGGCCTCCGTCTCATCAAGGGCTTCACCGAAGCCCACGCCGACGCCCTCGTCCTGTCCCGCGCCGGCGGCTACCGCGATCCCTACGACCTGTGGCGCCGCGCGCGCCTGCCGGTCGCGGCGCTGGAAAAGCTTGCCCGGGCCGACGCCTTCCGCTCCGTCGGGCTCGACCGGCGGGCGGCGCTGTGGGCGGTGCGGGCGCTGGGCGACACACCGCTGCCGCTGTTCGCGCGGCTCGACGGCCCGATGGCCGAGGAACCCGAAGCCCCGCTGCCCGCCATGGCGCTGGGGGAGCATGTTGTGATGGACTACACCAGCCTGTCCTTGTCGCTGAAGGCCCACCCGCTCTCCCTGCTGCGCGACGGCCTGCCCGGCATCACCCCGGCGGAGCGGCTGGCCCGCACCCGTGACGGCCGGCGCCTGACCACCGCCGGCCTCGTCCTGGTGCGCCAGCGGCCGGGCAGCGCCGAGGGTGTCGTCTTCATCACGCTGGAGGACGAGACCGGGGTCGCCAACCTCGTCGTCATGCCCGACGCCTTTGAAACCTTCCGCCGCCCGATCATGACCGCGCGGCTGATGGCCGCCACCGGCCGGGTGCAGAACCATGAGGGTGTCGTGCATCTGCGCGTGGAATCGCTGCTCGACCTGACCCACCGGCTGTCCGAGCTGACCGGCGAGGACCGCCCCGCCGCCGGCCCCTTCCCCAAGGGCCGCAATTTTCATTGAAGGGGCTGATTGCTCCTGACATCACGCTGTCAGGAGGGGGTGTGCTATCAAGGGGACGTGCCGGCACGAACCACGAACATCCCTTCCCCACTTGTCAGGAGCCTGTTCCATGAACAACCCGCATGTCGCCACCTGGTTCGAGATCTCCGCCGCCGACCTCGCCCGTGCCGTGCGCTTCTACGAAGCCGTCTTCGCCACCAAGATGGTCCAGGAACCCTGCCCCAGCGGCATGAAGATGGCCGTCTTCCCGGCCGACGGCGAGGCGGTGAAGGGCTGCCTGATCCAACACGAGTCGTGCAAGCCCAGCGCCGACGGCACGACCGTCTACCTGAACGGCGGCGACGACCTGTCCGCCCCGCTGGCCCGTGCCGAGCAGGCCGGCGCCACCATCGTCGTGCCGAAGACGCTGATCACGCCGGAGATCGGCTATTTCGCCCAGTTCATCGACAGCGAAGGCAACCGCGTCGGCCTCTATTCGATGCACTGACCCTTCCCGACGGACCAAGCCTCCATGCGCCGCGCCGACCGCCTGTTCCAGATCGTCCAGCATCTCCGCAAGGGGCGGCTGGTGACGGCTGCCGAGCTGGCGCGCTGCCTGGAGGTGTCGGAGCGCACCGTCTACCGCGACATGCGCGACCTCGCCTCCTCCGGCGTGCCGGTGGAGGGCGAGGCCGGCGTCGGCTATCTGCTGCGCGACGGCTACGATCTGCCGCCGTTGATGTTCACCCGCGACGAGGTGGAGGCGCTGGTGGTCGGCGCCCGCCTGGCCCGCGCCTGGGTCGGCGGCGCGCTGGCCGATGCCGCCGCCCGCGCGCTGGACAAGGTGGAGGCGGTGGTGCCGGAGGCACGGCGGCGCGAACTGGCCGACAGCCGCGTCTTCGTCCCCGACTTCTCCTTCCCCGCCCCCTTGCGCGAGCGGATGGACGTGCTGCGCTGCGCCATCAACGCCAAGCGCGTCGTGCTGTTCGACTACCGGCGCGAGGACGGGACCCATTCCACCCGCGCGGTCCAGCCGCTGGGCCTGTTCTTCTGGGGCCGGGTGTGGACGCTGGGCGCGTGGTGCGAGCTGCGGGAGGAGTTCCGCAGCTTCCGCATCGACCGCATGGAGACCCTGATGGCGCTGGAGCGCCGATTCGACGAAATCCCCGGCCGCGGCCTGGAAGACTATCTCGCCCGCTGGCGCGAAGAGGGCTGTCCGCGGGGATGATGCCCCTTCACTCCACCAGCCTGATCTCCGTCGTCGCCACGCCCGAGGCGCCGACCGGCACCGCATAGTCGTCGAAGCTCGGCGGGCCGAAGCTGCCGCGGGCGGAGCGGCTGAAGCCGTGCGGCTCGGCGGGAATGCCGAACAGGCCGGTGGCAAGCTCGCCGTTGTTGTCCAGGTCCTGGAAGGCGATCAGCCCATAGCGGCCGGGCGGCAGGTCGGGAAAGACCGCGACCAGATCCGTCCCCACCGCCGCGGCGAAATAGCCGGCGCGCGGCGCCTTGGCCTTCTGCGCCTCGGCACTGTCGAACAGCGCGATCATCACCTTGCCCTGATTGGGCTTGACGTTGCGGACGGTTGCGCGAAGCTCCCCGGCGGCAGCCGTTCCCGCGGCGGCCAGCGCCAGCAGTGTCACCGGGGCGATCATCCTTGCGAACCTACGGCTTCCAAACCAACGCGCGAACCAAGGGCGTGCCTTCATTCCCCAATCCCTCCTGGCGGCTCCCGGCCGGCCGGGCACCGCGCGATGCGTGACGCGACCGTGCCGGACGGCGCCGCCTCCACCACCCCGCCGGTCGCTTATGGGCGGCGCATGCTGCGCCGGCACCTGCCGCTGCTGGCGGGCTCCATCCTAGCATTGGCTCTGCTGGGGCCGTTCGGCACATTTCGCGAAATGGGGTTTCTCTCGCGGCTTGCCTATTGGGGCGGGCTGATCACAGCCGGCTGGTCGATGTTCGAACTGGTGGTGCAGGTCGCCCGCCGGGTCCTGCCGAACCTGGAGCGCACATGGCCGCTGATGCTGGCGGCGGCCTTCCTGACCGTCGGCGTCCTGCAGACGCTGGTGGTCGCCCTGCTGGAGAACCGGCTGCGCGGCGAGGATTTCCTCACCCCCGCCGGTCTGGCCGAGCTGTTCGGCTATGTACTGACCATCACCACCCTGGTGGCGGCCCTGCCGGTGTGGCTGGAGTTGCGGGAGCAGGGCATCGTCGGCCACCGCCCGCCCTCCCCGCCCGGACCTCCCATCGATGGCGACCCGGCCGCACCCCGCCCCGCCCCCTTCCTCGACCGCATCCCGGCGAAGCTGGGGCGCGACCTGCTGGCGCTGGAGATGGAGGACCATTACGTCCGCGTCCACACCGCGCTGGGCAGCGACCTGATCCTGATGCGGATGCGCGACGCGGTGGCGGAGCTGGAGGGCATCGACGGCCGGCAGGTCCACCGCTCCTATTGGGTCGCCGCTTCGGCGGTGACGGCGGTGGAGCGCAAGCCGGACGGCAAGCTGTCGCTGCGGTTGGCCAACGGCCTGCTGGTGCCGGTCAGCCGCACCCATGCGCCGTCGGTGCGCGCCGCCGGCTGGACCGAGAAGGCCGTGTTCTGAACGCCCCCTATACACCCTCGCCGCGGAAGGGGCGGGACAGCAGCCCCTCGATGGTCTCGTCCAGCCCGGCGCCACGGTTCAGGATGGCGTCGACCGCGTTGCAGATCGGCATGTCGACGCCAAGCTTCGCCGCCAGCCCTACCACCGCTGCGGTGGTATAGACGCCCTCCGCCACCGACCGGCGCACAGCCAGGATCTCCGCCAGCGCCTTGCCCGCGCCCAACGCCGCGCCCAGCGACATGTTGCGCGACTGCAGGCTGGAGCAGGTCAGCGTCAGATCGCCCAGCCCCGACAGCCCCATCAGCGTCTCCACCCGGCCGCCGAGCGCCAGCGCCAGCCGGGTGATCTCCGCCAGACCGCGGGTGATCAGGGCAGCGCGAGCGTTGTCGCCCAGCCGCCGCCCCTCGACCACGCCGCAGGCGATGGCCAGCACATTCTTCACCGCCCCGCCGACCTGCGAACCGACAACATCGTCAGAGCGATAGGGCCGGAAGGTGTGACTGCCCAGCGCCGCGACCAGCGCCGTCCCCAGCGCCTCGTCGGCGCAGGCCAGCGTCACCGCCGTCGGCAGCCCGCGTGCCACCTCCGCCGCGAAGGTCGGGCCGGACAGGATCGCCACCGGATTGCCGCCGGGCAGGGACGCCGCCACCGCCTCGCTCATCAGCGCGTGGCTGTCCAACTCGATCCCCTTGGCGCAGACGACCACCGGCGCCCCCGGCTTCAGCAGCGGCGCCATCCGTGCGGTGACGCTGCGCGCATGCTGGGCCGGCGATACCAGCAGCACCGCATCGCAATCGCCGAGATCGGCCAGATCGCCGGTGACCCGCAACGCGTCGGGCAGCGGCACGCCGGGCAGATAGTCACGGTTCTCGCGGCGGATGCTCATCGCCTCCACCACCGCCGGCTCGCGCGCCCACAGCAGCGTCTCGCGCCCGGCCCGCAACGCCGCCAAGGCCAGCGCCGTTCCCCAGGCGCCGCCGCCGACGACGCCGATGCGGTGGAGAGAGGAGGAGGGTACGGCACTCATCGGATTTCTCTCGTGCTTACGACGTCCATCACGCCTTCACCCCCGCCCCGACACCCGCGCGCCCGATCACCGGCGCGGCGGTGGGATCCAGCGGCCAGCGCGGGCGGGGGGCGAAGTTCAGCGGGTCGCTCTCGCCCAGCCGGAAGCGCTCGATCCCGGCCCAGGCGATCATCGCCGCGTTGTCGGTGCACAGGCGCAGCGGCGGCGCGACGAACCGCATGCGCTGCTTGTCCGCCAGGGTCGACAGCCGGCTGCGGATCGCCTTGTTGGCGGCGACGCCGCCGGCGACCACCAGGGCGCCGCCCTGCGGATGGTCCTCCTTGAAGCGGCGGATGGCGCGGGCGCAGCGGTCGGCCAGCACCTCCGCCACCGTCGCCTGGAAGGCGGCGGCGAGATCGTCGCGGTCGGCGTCCGAAAGCACGCCGCCCAACTCCTCCACATGCCGCCGCACCGCGGTCTTCAGCCCGGAGAAGGAAAAGTCGCAGCCCGGACGCCCCAGCATCGGCCGCGGCAGTTCGAAGCGCGCCGGGTTGGTCGCACGCGCCGCCGCCTTCTCCACCAGCGGCCCGCCGGGATAGCCAAGCCCCAGCAGCTTGGCGGTCTTGTCGAACGCCTCGCCCACCGCGTCGTCGATGGTGGTGCCGAGCCGGCGGTAGCGCCCTACCCCCTCCACCGCCAGAAGCTGGCAATGGCCGCCGGACACCAGCAGCAGCAGGTAGGGAAAGGCGACGTCGTCGGTCAGCCGCGCGGTCAGCGCGTGGCCCTCCAGATGGTTGACGGCGACGAAGGGCAGCCCGCGCGCCGCGGCAATGGCCTTGGCTGTCATGACGCCGACGATGACGCCGCCGATCAGCCCCGGTCCGCCGGTGGCCGCCACCGCGTCGAGGTCGCCGAAGCCGATCCCGGCCTCGGCCATGGCGCGGCGGATCAGACCGTCCAGATGTTCCAGATGGGCGCGGGCGGCGATCTCCGGGACCACCCCGCCATAGGGCGTGTGGTCGTCCAGCTGCGACAGCACGACGTCGGCGCGGATCTCGCGCGCGTCGGTGACGACTGCGGCGGCCGTCTCGTCGCAGCTCGTTTCGATTCCAAGAACGATCATGGCGCCAAACTAGCCGCCTTGGCCGTCCGGGTACAGGATGGAGTTGCGCGCAAGCGGGTGCGGGAATGCGGGCGCGTGAAATTTGATCAGCCTCAATCTTATGTATGAGGGACAGACGAATCCTTGCAAAGCTGCGTGGATCCCCTAGAACACGCCCTATGACGACCCACCCGCTCCGTATCGGGACGCGCGGCAGCCCGCTGGCGCTGGCGCAGGCCCATGAAACCCGCGACCGCCTGATCGCCGCCCATCCGCATCTGGCCGCCCCCGGCGCCATCGAGATCGTCGTCTTCAAGACCACCGGCGACCGCATTCTCGACCGCACCCTGGCGGAAGCGGGCGGCAAGGGCCTGTTCACCAAGGAACTGGAGGAGGCGCTGTTCGACGGCCGCGCCGACCTCGCGGTCCATTCGATGAAGGACGTGCCGACCCAGCTGCCCGACGGGCTGGAGATCGCCACCCTGCTGCCGCGCGAGGATCCGCGCGACGCCTTCTTCGCCCGCTCCGGCAGCGGGCTGGCCGACCTGCCCGCCGGTTCGGTGGTCGGCACCGCCGGCCTGCGCCGTCAGGCCCAGGTGCTGGAACTGCGCCCCGACCTGAAGATTTTCCCCCTGCGCGGCAACGTGCAGACCCGCCTGTCCAAGCTGGACGCCGGCGAGGTGGACGCCACCCTGCTGGCGCTCGCCGGCCTGCGCCGCCTCGGCCTGACCGACCGCATCACCGCGGTGCTGGAGCCGGAAACCATGCTGCCCGCGGTCGCCCAGGGTGCCATCGGCATCGAGATCCGCAGCGACGACGACGCCACCCGCGCCCTGCTGGCTCCGCTGAACTGCGCGGAGACCATGGTGCGCGTCACGGCGGAGCGCGCGCTGCTGGCCGCGCTGGACGGCTCCTGCCGCACCCCGATCGCCGCGCTGGCGGTGCTGGACGGCGACGACCTGCATCTGCGCGCCAAGGTGCTGTCCCATGACGGCCGCACCATCTTCCGCGCAGAGCGCCGCGGCAAGGCGGCCGACGCCGAGTCGCTGGGTGCCGATGCCGGGGCCGAGATCCGGGTGCAGTTGCCGCCCGATTTCTTCGCCGCCGCGCCGCACTGATCCCTCCCTTCGGCCGAGTTTTCCGCATGACGGGAAAACAGCCCGACCTCTCATCCCCGCCTCGCCGTACGCGTCTTCTCGTGACGCGTCCGGCCGATGACGCCGGGCCTCTGGTGCGCCGGCTGGAGGCGCTCGGCTTCGACGCCGCGGTCGAGCCCATGCTGTCGATGGTCTGGCTCGACGGTCCGGAACCGGACCTCTCCGACGTACAGGCGCTGCTGTTCACCAGCGCAAACGGCGTACGCGCCTATGCCAAACGTACGAGCCGCCGCGACCGTCCGGTGCACGCCGTCGGCGACGCCACCGCACGGGCGGCAAGGGCGGCCGGCTTCGCACAGGTCGACAGCGCGTCCGGCGACGTGTACGCGCTGGCCGACCGGGTCCGCAGCCTGCTCGACCCGTCCGCCGGTACGCTTCTGCATGTGGCGGGAAGCAAGGTGGCGGGCGACCTCGCCGGGATGCTGGCGAGCTCCGGCTTCACGCTGCGGCGCAGCGTGATGTACGAAGCCGTACCCGCGCTAACCCTGTCGGACGATACCGCGACATTTTTGCGTACGTCGGCACTCGACGGCGTGTTGTTTTTCTCTCCCCGTACCGCGGTTTCCTTTGTTAGGCTGCTGGCCGAGGCGGGGCTGGTCGACTGTTGTCGTACGGTCGATGCGTTCTGCCTCAGCCCCGCGGTCGCGGAGGCTGCCTGTGCGTACGGCGACGAGGGAGTGACGCCGTGGCGAAACGTACGGGTGGCGGCCAGACCGGAGCAGGACGCCCTGCTCGATCTGTTGCCGGTCGCCGGTTAACCCCGGCGCGGTCCGGCCGTACGGCTTACACCCCAGGGGTCCTTCCGGGTGGGTACGTCAGCCGTACGGGGGACGAGGGGGACCGGTCAGGGGGCTGTGACGTTAAGACGAACAACAGCGAACCGAAGGTACAGCCCATGACCTCTCGTCCAGGCTCCGAACGCCCCGGCACCGACCGTGACGGCGACGGCGCCAGCACCGGCAATGCGGCGGTCGACCGCATCGTCGAACGTTTCGGCGGCATCCGCCCCATGGCCCACAAGCTGGACACCCCGGTGACGACGGTGCAGGGCTGGAAGAAGCGCGGCGCGATCCCGCTGGCCCGCCATGCCGATCTGCGCACCGCCGCCGCCAAGCACCGCATCAAGCTGGACGACGCCGACCTGGACGCCGCCACCCCCAGCGAAGACCGGCCGACCGACGCGGCATCGGCCGCCGTCATCATCCCCGCCACCCCGGCCGATGCGGTTCCGGTGGTGGATCCGGTGCCGACCGCCTCCCCCGCCGACACCATCCCCGGCGCGGATACGCCGGCCGCGGTGTCCGGCCTTGGGACGACCGCCGGCCCGGTGAACGAGTTGCAGTCCTCCGACGCCCTGATTCCGCCGGCCACGCCGATCGGCGCCACGGACGGCCTGTCCGACACGCCGAAGTCCGAAGCGGAGAAGGCGGAAGACACGAAGGCCGATCCGCTCAAGACGGACACGGCCAAGCCGGACACCGCATCCGACGAGCCGAAGACGGCCACCCCGGCCTCCTCCTGGACATCGTCCGGCACCACCGCCAGCGCCGGCTATAGCCGCGGCGACTCCGAGCCGGCCCGTCCGACCATCGCTCCGACACCGTCCTACATCGACGAGCCGCGCTCCGGCAGCGGGTTCGCCACCGCCCTGTCGGTGGTCGCCCTGCTGGTCGGCGCCGCCGCCCTGTCGGCGCCCTGGTGGGGTCCGGCCCTGCCCGGCTGGCCGTCGCCGGCTGCCCCCGCCGCCGCCCCGTCTTCCGCCGCCGCCCCGGCCGATCCGGCGCTCCGCGCCCAGATCCAGCAGTTGGTCGACCGTGTCGGCAAGCTGGAGCAGCGCCCGGCCGCCGCGCCCGGCAATGGCGGCAACGGCGAAGCCGCCGCCGGCCTCGCCGCGCTGACCCAGCGGATCGACGCGCTGGAACAGCGCCCGGCTGCCGCCGCGCCCGACACCGGCGTCGCCGACGCCCAGAAGGCGCTGGCCGACCGGCTCGCCGCGCTGGAGCAGAAGGTCTCCGCCGCCGCCGGCAACGCCCAGGCGGCACAGGAGCTGCGCGGCGAGGTCGACTCGCTGAAGCAGCAGGTCACCAGCGTCAACCAGACGGTGGCGCAGCGCCAGGACGCCGCCACCGCCGCCCAGGCACTGGTGCTCGCCGCCGGCCAGCTGCGCTCCTCCCTGTCGGGCGGCCAGCCGTTCCAGCAGGATCTGCAGGCGGTCCGCGCGCTCAACATCGCCGATGCCGGCGTGACCCAGCCGCTCGACGCGGTGGCGCCCTATGCCGCCAAGGGCATCCCGACCCGCGCCCAGCTGACCGACCGGTTCGAGCCGCTGGCCGGCGAGATCGTCCGCGCCGACATCCGCGGCGAGGGCAACAGCTGGATCGACTCCGCGGTAGGCAAGCTGTCCACCCTGGTCACCGTGCGCCGTGAAGGCGGCGGGGTGGTCGGCACCACCGCCGACGCCGCCGTCGCCCGCGCCGAGGCCGCGCTGAACGCCGGCAACCTCGCCAAGGCGGTGGAGGAGCTGTCGACCCTGCAGGGTCCGGCGGCGCAGACCGCCGGCCCGTGGCTGGCCGACGCCAAGGCGCGTCTGGCCGCCGATCAGGCCGCCCGCCAGCTGAACGACCGCGCCATCGCCCTGATGACCACCGCCGCCGGCGGGAAGGGGACGGCCCAATGATCCGCGCCCTCTGGTTCCTTCTGAAGGTCGCGGTCGTCATTGCGATCGCGATCTGGCTCGCCGACCGCCCCGGCACCGTCAGCGTCCATTGGCTGGGCTACGCCGTCGAGGCGCCCTTCTGGGTCGCCCTGCTGGTCACGCTGGCAGCGCTGGGCATCGCGGCGCTGGGCTACCGCCTGCTCCGCGGCCTGATCCGCACGCCGCAGCGCCTCCGCCGCCACAGCCGTGCCCGCCGCCGCGAACGCGGCTACCGCGCCCTGACCCAGGGCATGGTGGCGATCGCCGCCGGCGATGCGCCGACCGCGCGCAAGATGGCGCGCAAGGCCGACGGGCTGCTGAACGAGCCGCCGCTGACCATGTTGCTGTCGGCCCAGGCCGCCCAGCTGCAGGGCGACGAGCGCGCCGCCAGGCAGTATTTCGAAGCGATGCTGGAACGGCCGGAGACGGCCTTCCTCGGCATGCGCGGGCTGCTGACCCAGGCGATCAAGTCGGGTGACCGGGTGGAGGCGCTGAACCTCGCCCGCAAGGCGCGCGGGCTGCAGCCCAACACGCCCTGGCTGCTCGACACGCTCTACGACCTGGAGGCGCAGGCCGGTGACTGGGCCGCCGCCGAAGGCACGCTGCAGCAGGCGATCCAGGCCGGGGCCATCCCGATCGAGGAGGGCCGCCGCCACCGCGCCGTCCTGCTGCTGGAGCGCAGCTTCGAGGCGGAGCGCCGCGGCCGTGCCGACTCCGCCCTGTCGCATGCCCAGGCGGCGCACGACATGATGCCCGGCTTCGTCCCCGCGGCGGTCCGTCTGGCCCGCCTGCAGATCGCCGCCGACCGGCCGAAGCCCGCCGCCAAGGTGGTGGAGCGGGCGTGGCGCCAGTCGCCGCATCCGGAACTGGCCGAGATCTACCGCGGCCTGGTTTCCAGCTACGATCCGCTGGCCCGCGTCCGTCTGTTCCAGAAGCTGGTGCGTCAGGCCCCGGATTCGGCCGAGTCGCATCTCGCCGTCGCCCAGGCCGCCATCGAGGCCCAGCTGTGGGGCGAGGCGCGCCAGCACCTGAACCGCGCCATGGAGATCGGCCCGTCCCGCCGCACCTACCGCCTGATGGCCGAGCTGGACCGCAGCGAACGCCATGACGAGGACGCGGCGCAGGACTGGCTGGCCAAGGCCGCCAACGCGCCGGAGGATCCGGTGTGGACCTGCAACTCCTGCGGGGCGGTCAGCCACAACTGGGGCGGGCTGTGCGGCCATTGCGGCGCCTTCGACAGCCTGACCTGGAAGGCCCCGACGGTCGCGGTCCCGGTGATGGAGCCGACCGACATCCCGCCGGCGCTGGCCCGTCCGGCGACGGCGTAAGGATAGTCTCCGGAGTTCAAGAAGAAGCGCCCTTCCCCACCGGGAAGGGCGCTTCTTCTTTTCGGGCTCTCCCCTACCGCATCCCCTCCGGCCCGACGCGGTCGAGCGGCAGTTCCTTCTTCGCCAGCAACCGGTCCAGCAGGCGCCCGCCGGCCGGTGGGGCGGCCGCCCTGGCCGTGCCGGCCGCCTCGGCGACCGGTACCGACGCTTCCAACTGGGTGTTCTCGATCCGGTATTCGCCGCCGGTCAGGCTGACGACGACCTGCTCCTTCGGCGACGGGCCGGCCACCACGTTGGCGCTGGCGACGTTGCCGTGCATCAGGCCGTTCTTGCCGGCGCTGGGCACCCATTCCAGCCGCAGGAAACGGTCCTTGGGATCGGTCATCAAGGTGATGTTGTCGGACACCCGGTTGTTGTCGCCGCCATGCAGGAAGATCGCCGCGGCGCCGGTGTTCTCCAGCAGGTTGCCCTGCACCGTCACGCCGCTGGTCATGTCGTCCAGATAGATGCCGAACCCCTTGTAGCGGACCAGCCAGCGCCCCTGTGCGTCGGTGGCGAGGCCGCCGGTGTCGCGGATGTCGTTGAAGCGGACGATGCTGCGGGTGTCGTTGCCGCTGCGTCCCAGCATCTCGATGGCGCCGGCGTCGGCGGTCTGGCGGGCGGTGTCGCGGATGCGGTTGAACTCGATGACGTTGTCGCTGTTCACCGTCTGCGGGTTCCAGTTCTTGATCGAGATGCCGTAGCGCGCCGCCCGCCGGATGTCGTTGTGGGCGATCAGCGTGTTGCGGATGCCGGCCCCCATCACGCCGCCGCTGAAGAAGCGCACCTCGCCGATGTCGCTGATGCGGTTGGCGAGGATGCGGTTGTCGCTGCTGCCGGGGGCCAGCACCACGCCGGAGCGGCCGAGATGCTCCATCCGGTTGCCCGACACCTCGCTGCGCGTGGCGCCGTCCAGCGTGACCGCGGTGCCGACCAGGGCGAAGCGGTTGCCGGCGATGCGCAGGCCGCTGCCGCCCTTCGCCAGCACGGCGCTGCCGTCCCACGGCACGTCGGTGAAGGTCAGCCCCTCCACCGACACGTTGCGGGCGTTGTCCAGCCGCAGCAGATTGGCGGTCCTCGCCACCACAAGGTCCGCCCGCCCGCCGTCGAGCCCGGTCGGCGGCTTCACCAGCAGCCGCTTCGCCCTGGCGTCCCAGGCGAACTCGCCCGGCCGCTTCAGGAAATCGGGATGGCCGAGCAATCGCACGGTGGAGCCGTCACGGTACGGATACTGACCGTCGGCGCCGAAGCCCAGCAGCCCGTTCGGGTCGGCGGACGCCACGCCCAGCAGATCGTCGGACAGCCGTTCGCGGTCCAGCGCCTGCGCCCGCACCCCCGGCCCGGCCCAGCCGGCCTTCAGCACGCCCGGCGGAAGCTGCATCTGCCGCTTGCTCCCCGGATTTTTGGAACCGGATTGCACCGCCTTGGCCGGGAACCAGCCGCTGCGCGGGTCGCCGGGATTGAAATCGCCGCTGCGTGCGGCGTCCAGACGCTGTCCGTCGCCAGGGCCGCCAATGGAGACGTCTAGCCCCGGGTCGCGCGCCAGCGGCGCAGACAGCACGCCGTTCGTCAGCTGCGCGCCGCCCACCGCCTCGCCGCCGGACAGAACCGGCTGCTCCCCCTCCACCGCGGTCAGCCGCAGCCCGGGCAGCGAGCTGTCCACAACCAGCGGCGCCGCCAGCCGGTAGGTGCCGCCATGCAGCCGCACCGTCGCCGGCCCGCCTCCCTTGGCGGCGGCCAGCGCGCGGGCCGGAGTGGCGAAGGGGCCGTCGCGCCCGTCCGCCGACGGCTGGGGCAGCCGGCCGGACCAGCGGTCGTTTCCAGTCGGCGACACAAAGAAGGTGGTCTCCGCAGCGGCCGCCATCGACCATCCGGCGGCGGGCAGAAGAAGCGCGCATATCGCCAGGATGCGGGCTGCGCGGCTCCGGGACTCGGGGTGGGAACGGGGCATGAAGAAAGCTCCTCCGTTGCGGCAGACCTTCGCCGAAGGGGGGAGACTGACCCAGGCCCACAGCAACCGGCAAAAGCGCGAAGGGGGTGTGCGGGTGCGAAGGGGCCACGCCCTCTGCACCCCTGCCGGGCCGGGACGGGACGTATAGGCTGGCTTTTCATCCTAGCCCGGCCGGCCGGTCGTATCCGCTTGCCCGCGGAACCCCCCGATCGGGCCGGGTCTGGAAGCGAAGCCTACAACCGGGGACTGTTTGCCGATGATCGAAATGGCGCTGATCGCGCAGGTCCTGGTGCTGGTGCTGGTGATCGCGGTGTTCCTCAGCACCGGCAGCGCATCGATGTTCCATCCGCTGACGCTGTACCTGATCTTCCATGCTCTGGTCTTCGTCATGCGGCCGATCCTGGTCCACACGCAGAATTTCAACGACGTCTGGCTGTTCATGGGCTTCTGGCCAAGCGAGCAGCAATTCGTCATGACCCTGGTGGTCAGTTCGGTCGGTCTGGTCGCCTTCGCCGCCGCCTGCGCCTGGGCCGGGATGGTCCGCCCCGACTGGACCCCGAACGGGGAGCCGGCGCCGTCCTTCAGCTTCGACCGCGTCGACGTGGTGGCCTTCCTGACCACCGCGGCGCTGCTGGGTCCGCTCGCCGTCTATTCGGCGATCCAGCGCCAGGGCGGCGCCAGCTTCGACGGCACCGGCGACGTGCAGATGGAACGCGATCCGCTGACCGGACAGCCGATCTACACCAACACCACCGGCTACATCGCCGAAGCCCATTCGATGGGCCTGCCGCTGACGCTGGGACTGATCTGGATCTGCCGGTTCCATCCGCTGTCCTTCATCCCCTTCGGCGCCTTCGTGGCCTACCGCGCCTATCTCGGCTGGGGCCGCTGGGCCATCATCATGGGCATCCTGGGTCTGGTGCTGCTGATGCTGTACCGCACGCGCACCAAATGGTTCCGGCTGTGGCATGCGCTGGCCGCGGTTCCGGTGCTGGGGCTGTTCACCCTGCTCGGCAACAACCGCGACGCCTTCCGCGACGTGCTGGCCGGCGACGCTCCGCCCTCGGTCCTGCTGCGGTTCAACGGCGGCAGCGGCGGCGGCCGGGCGATCGACGCGCTGGCCGGCCAGGATTTGGCCAACTTCGACTTCCTCGCCTACATCCTGTGGGTGGTGCCGAAACAGTCGGCCACCTACACCTGGTTCACCCAATACCTGCAGCTGTTCACCGAGCCGATCCCGCGCATGCTGTGGCCGGACAAGCCGGTGGGCGCGCCGGTGAAGTGGGTGGACCTGAACGACTACGGCGTCTTCTACAACCTGACGACCTCGCTGCCGGGCGACGGCTGGATGAGCGCCGGCTGGATCGGCATGATCGTCACCATGGTGGTGGTCGGTCTGATCCTGGGGCGGCTGCACCGCTGGTTCTGGACCGACGGGTTCCGCAACCGCTACGCCGTGCTGTTCTACTGCGCTTTCCTGCCGCTGTGCCTGCAATGGTTCCGCGACGGCAACATCACCATCGTGAAGTTCGGCTTCTTCTCGCTGCTGCCGATCCTGCTGTGGATCGGGCTGACCCGCGCGCTGCGGGCCTGGGGAATCCTGGAGGACGATCCGCTGCGTCCGGTGGTGGCGCCGCCCCACATCGCTCGAAGGGAGCCGTCATGACGCTGACCGTCAGCGCCGTCATCGCCACCTACAACCGCGGGCCGGAGCTGCGCATCGCGCTGACCCGGCTGATGAACCAGACCACCCCGCCGATGGAGATCATCGTCATCGACGACGGCTCCAGCGACGGCACCGGCGCGATGATGCGGGCGGAGTTTCCCACCGTCCGCTACGTCCGCCAGCCGCACAATGCCGGGCTGATCCTGGCCCGCAACTTCGGCTTCGTGAACACCACCGGCGACTGCATCCTGTCGGTCGACGACGACAGCTGGTTCGAGGACCCCGACGGGCTGGCCCGCTGCGTCGCCTATCTGGAACGGAACCCGGAGGTCGCCGCGGTGGCCTGCAACATCGAGACGCGCGACGGGCTGGTCTATTTCCCCAAGGGCGCCGCCCCCTTCGATGTGCCCTGGTATGTCGGCTGCGGCCATCTGCTGCGGCGCAGCGCCGTCGAGCGGGTCGGCCTCTACATGCCGGAACTCTACCGACAGGGCGAGGAGAAGGACCGCTGCCTGCGGCTGGTCGGCGCCGGCTATCGCGTCGTGGCCCTGCCCGACGTCATGGTCTACCACGACAAGAGCGAGAAGGGCCGCAAGCCGGGGATGGAGCGCTTCTACAACCACCGCAACGACCTGATCCGCGAGGTGGCGCGCTGCCCGTCCTCGCTGATGGCGTGGCGGCTGGCACGCGCCTGGGCCGGCAACAGCTGGAAGAACCTGCGCCACGGTCCGCGCCTGACCGACCTGAAGGTGCTGCTGGCCCTGCCGCAGATCGTCCGCATCGGACTGAAGCACCGCGCCCCGGTGAGCGTGGAGGCCTACCGCCGCTGGCTGCATCTGGCGAAGACCGCGGCCCCGGCCAGCGCGCCCCCGCCTGAAAAAACCGTCAGCCGCCCGGCTGCATCCCGCCCAGTTGCAGCAGAACGGCCCAGCCCAGCACGATCAGATTGACGGTCAGCGTCATCGCCATGCCCGGTGCCCGCGCGAAGGGGTGAACCAGATAGCCCGCCCAGAACAGCAGCCGCCCCAGCACGAACAGCCCGGTCGCCACGACCGCCGCCGCCAGCGAGGGCTGCGGCAGCGTGGCGACCAGGGCGGCCAGCGCCGGCACGAAGATGGCGGATTGCTCCACGCTGTTGGCCAGCACCCGCTGGCAGACGCGCTGGCCGCGCGATTCGGGATCCTCGATCGGGTTGAAGGCCTGGGTGCGCCCGCGCATCGCCATTACACCGACGACCATGCCGAACAGGAGCAGCGCCGGCCAGACGACCAGCCGCGCCCACAGCGCCATCCGCGCGCCCGGCGCGTTGATGCCCATCGGCGGCGCCACCAGCGACAGCAGCAGGACGAACAACAGCGCCGTCATCACCGCCGACGCCCCGTTCAGCAGCATCGCGCCGCGGATCAGGGATTTGCGCCTGCGGGGGGCGCTTTGGTGAAGGCTGCTGTCGGACATCGGGGCGGGGCTCCGTCAAAGGGCGGGGATTCGACAAAGGCGCTGCTCCTTCCCATTTGGAAAAGATCACACCCTGTTCCTTCGACCAATAACGGCCCAGCCCGTGATTTGGATCAAGGCCGGGGCGGGGCGGCAGGTGTTCGATGACCAAGTCCAGTGGGGGCTGCCCCGATGGGAGAGATGTTGTCAGCCTCTCTTTTCGCTACCATGTTGTAACCATCTGCTTCACCATGTGGGTGAACGCGGCGATCTCGATGGTGGAGGGCCTATGATGGATCTCGTTCTGCTCGGTGGTGCGGTGGCGACGGCTGCGGCGTTGGCCGGTCTGATCGCCACGATGCCCACCCCCAAACCGATTCCGATCCGCGTCCGCGACCGGCGCCGCCAGCGTCGCTGACGGCACCGGCTCCGAACGCTTCTGCACGGAATGTTCAGCGGTCCAGGTCGCGGATCGCGCGGTTCAGCTCGAACTCCTTGGAGGCGACGTAGGCCTCCATCCCGACGATCCGCTTCTCCATGTCGCGGAAGCGCTGGGTCAGGCCGGCGAGCGTCCGGTCGGGCTTGGTCGACACCGTCCGCCAGAACGCCTCCTCCTCGGCATCGCGATAGAGCTGCGCCGGACGCACCGGCAGAACCAGCAGCGCGATCACATAGGCGATCACCAGCGGCACCGAAAAGAAGAACAGGGCGAACAGCATCGCCAGCCGGACGACCGCCGGCTGCACGCCGAAGTAATCGGCGACGCCCGTGCACACCCCGCCCAGCACCCCGCGCTGCGGATCGCGATACAGCCGATGCGGATTCGGCGAGTCGTAGAAGGACGTGCGGTCCATGGCGGCCTCGTTCCTTTCGTTGAGTTTCGGGTTCGGAGGTGTCGGCTTCGATTGCCCCCTCCCCATCCCTCCCCCTCCTCGGCGGACCAAAGGTCCGTCCGACCGAGGGAGAGGGGGCAGGAGCTTTGCAGGAGTTCAGCGGAGTTCCCTCTCCCACCGAAGGTGGGGGAGGGTTAGGGAGGGGGCATTCGAAGCCGGCCCCCATCCCCCTCACACCTTGTTGCGCCAGTTCGGCGCCTCGGCGTCGAGCACGCGTTCCAGCGTCTGGACGCGGGCCTCCAGCCGGTTGGAGATTTCCCACAACTCGGCCAGCAGCCGTTCGTCCTGCGCAGTGAGCCCGCGCTGCGACCGCCATTTGGTGATGTAGTGGAAGACGATCCAGACCGGCGCCACCACCACCATGAACAGCACCGCGAGGACGAAACCCAGGAACCCCATGGTCGTCGGGCCTTCTTATTGTCGTGAGGAGAGTGGGCGGGGCGTCACCGCCCCACCCCGGCACCGGATCACGGTCAGCCGTTGCGGCGGGCCGCGATGCGGGCCTTCAGCGCGGCCAGATCCTCTTCGACCTTGTGGGCGGCTTCGAGTTCCGCGATCTCTTCGGTCAGGCTCTTGCTGCGGCCGACGTCATAGGCCTCGACCCGGCCTTCCATCTCGTCCAGGTTGCGTTCGACCTGCTCGAAGCGCGACAGGGCGTCGTTGATGCGCTCGTCATGCAGGACGGTGCGGACCTTGACCCGGTTGCTGGCCGTCTGGGTGCGGGCGACCAGCGCCTTCTCGCGGGTCTTCGCGTCGGTCAGCTTGGCCTGCAGGCGGCTGATGTCCTCGTTGGCCTTGGACAGCGCGGCTTCGACCTGCACCAGCTGCTCGGCCAGCGCGTCGGCCTGCTCGGCGACCTTCGACTTGGCCAGCAGGGCGCCCTTGGCCAGATCCTCGCGGTCGCGGGTCAGCGCCACCTCGGCCTTGCGGTCCCACTCGTCGCGCTCGCGGTGGAGGTCGGCGACGCGGCGTTCGATCTCCTTCTTCTCCGCGATGATCTTGACGGTGGAGGAGCGCACCTCGACCAGCGTGTCTTCCATTTCCTGGATGATCAGGCGGATCAGCTTCTCCGGCTCCTCGGCGCGGTCGAGCAGGGAGTTCAGGTTCGACTGCACGATGTCGGTCAGGCGCGAAAAGATGCTCATGATGGATGTCCCGTGAATCAGCCGAGGATGGCGCCGGCGACGATGCCGGCGAAGAAGAACAGCCAGCTTTCGACCGGCCGGGTGGCGAGATAGTTGCGCACGCGCCGCATCGTCGGGCGGCTCTGCGCGGTGTTGAAGCGGTCGCCGCCGTAGCGGCGGCGGAAATCGCTGAAGTCGCTCATGCTTGACCTCCTTGCCATGCCGTTCCTATCGCAACCAGCGTGCCAATTCGGCCAAACACCCATCAAGTCATTGCAAATAAGCGCTTTTCCGCCCCAGGCGGGATAACGTCGCCTGGCTTGCCGCATCGCTGTTTCACCGATATCATCGCGTGATAGGCGAATGAGTGATGAAATACGCGATGCAAACCGCTCCTCCTTCTCTGCTCGGTGAATCGCCGGCCTTTCTGGCGACGCTGTCCCATGTCTCGCGGGTGGCGCCGCTTGAGCGGCCGGTGCTGGTGATCGGGGAACGCGGGACCGGCAAGGAGCTGATCGCCGCCCGCCTGCATTACCTGTCACAGCGGTGGGACCGCCCCTTCGTCAAGGTGAACTGCGCCGCCCTGCCCGAATCCCTGCTCGATTCGGAGCTGTTCGGGCATGAGGCCGGCGCCTTCACCGGCGCCACCCGCCGGCAGATCGGCCGGATCGAACAGGCCGACGGCGGCACCCTGTTCCTGGACGAAATCGCCACCGCCTCCCCCGCCGTTCAGGAAAAGCTTCTGCGCGCCGTGGAGTATGGCGAGATCGAGCGGGTCGGCGGACGCACCGCCACCGTCGATGTGCGGGTGGTGGGCGCCACCAACGCCGATCTGCCGGCCCTGGCCGCGGCGGGCCGCTTCCGCGCCGACCTGCTGGACCGGCTGGCCTTCGACGTGGTGACCCTGCCGCCGCTGCGCGCCCGGCCCGAGGACATCCCGCCGCTGGCCGAGCATTTCGCGCTGGGCATGGTGCGCGAACTGCAACGGCCGCTGTTTTCCGGCTTCACCGCCGCCGCACTCGACCGGCTGCGCGCCCATGACTGGCCCGGCAACGTACGCGAACTGCGCAACGCGGTGGAGCGCTCGGTCGCCGCCGCCGAGACCGACGAACCGCTGGACCGCATCATCCTCGACCCCTTCGAGTCGCCCTGGCGCCCGTTCGCGGCGCCGACCGCCCGTATCGGTCAGGCACACGCACAGGCCCAGGCATCCGTCCCAGACACCCCTTCGCCGGCCCTCCCCGCTTTCGACGGCGGCATCCTCGATCAGGTCCGCGCCTTCGAGGCCGCCAAGCTGCGCGAGGCCCTGGAGCGGAACCGCTTCAACCAGCGCCAGACCGCCGAGGCGCTGGGGCTCGGCTACCACCAGCTTCGCGGCATGCTGAAGAAGCACGGGCTGATCCCGCCACCCCCTCTGCGACCATAGGCCGTCCCCAGGTTGCGCCTGTACCGTGCTATACCGGTCGCTCAACCGTCGAGAGAGCGGTTCGTCACGATACGGGAAGGGGAGCAGCACGATGGCCACCAGCATGCCCAGCCTTGAAATCCGCGGTCCGATGAAGCCCGGTTTCGAGGAGATCCTGACGCCGGAGGCGATGGCCTTCCTGGCGGAGTTGGAGGGTCGCTTCGGGCCGGAGCGGCTGCGGCTGCTGGACGTGCGGGCCAAGCGCCAGGCGCTGCTCGACAAGGGCCACAAGCCCGACTTCCTGCCGGAAACCCGCGCCATCCGCGAGGCCGACTGGACCATCAGCCCGCTGCCCGTCGACCTGCACGACCGCCGGGTGGAGATCACCGGGCCGGTCGACCGCAAGATGGTCATCAACGCGCTGAACAGCGGCGCCAAGGTCTTCATGGCCGATTACGAGGATGCCACCTGCCCGACCTGGACCAATCTGGTCGAGGGGCAGATCAACATCCGCGACGCCGTACGCCGGACCATTTCCTACGAAGACCCGGCCAGCGGGAAGAAATACCGCCTCAGCGATCAGACGGCCGTCCTGAAAATCCGCCCGCGTGGCTGGCATCTGGACGAGAGCCATGTGCTGATGGAAGGCGAGCCCATGTCCGGCGCGCTGTTCGACTTCGGCCTGCATGTCTTCCACAATGCCAAGGAGCTTCAGGCCCGCGGCAGCGGCCCCTATTTCTACCTGCCCAAGCTGGAAAGCCATTTCGAGGCGCGGCTGTGGCGCGAGGTCTTCCTGGTGGCGGAGGAGTATCTCCACCTGCCCCACGGCTCGATCAAGGCGACAGTGCTGATCGAGACCATCCTCGCCGCCTTCGAGATGGACGAGATCCTCTATGAGCTGCGCGAGCATTCCGCCGGCCTGAACTGCGGGCGCTGGGACTACATCTTCAGCTTCATCAAGAAGTTCCGGAAGGACCCCGCCGCCGTGATGCCCGACCGGGCGGAGGTTACGATGGCCACACCCTTCCTGTCGGCCTACAGCCAGTTGGCGATTAAGACCTGCCACCGCCGCGGCGCGCCGGCCATCGGCGGCATGGCCGCCTTCATCCCGGTCAAGGACAACCCGGAGGCCAACGAGGTCGCCTTCTCTCGCGTGCGCGCCGACAAGGAGCGCGAAGCCTCCAACGGTCATGACGGCACCTGGGTCGCCCATCCCGGTCTGGTGCCGGTGGCACGCGAGGTGTTCGACACCTACATGACCACGCCGAACCAGATCGCCCGCAAGCGCACCGATGTGACCGTCACCGCCGCCGACCTGCTGGCGGTGCCCGCCGGGCCGAAGACCGAGGCCGGCCTGCGCAACAACGTTGCCGTCGGCATCGGCTATATCGAGGCATGGCTGCGCGGCCAGGGCTGCGTCCCGCTGTTCAACCTGATGGAGGACGCCGCCACCGCGGAGATCAGCCGCACCCAGGTCTGGCAGTGGGTTCACACCGGCACGATGCTGGACGACGGACAGCCCGTCACCCTCGACCTCGTCGACCGCGTCATCGCGGAGGAGCTGTCCGCATGGAAGGACCGTGTCGGCGCCGACGCTTACGCCAAGGGCCGCTACGCCGATGCCGCCGCCCTGTTCCGCGATCTGGTCGCGCGCGAGGACTTCACCGAGTTCCTGACCCTGCCGGCCTACCAGCGCGTGGTGGCGGAAGGGGCGTAAGGCCCTTTTCGGGAGAAAGGGGGCGACCGCCCCCTCGAACCCACGTTTCCGTCAGACCCGCTCGGCCACCCAGATCACCGCGCGCGTGCCGGCCTTGATCGCCGCCGACAGCACCGGATAGCCGGGCGCACGCTCCGCCTCGTTGACGATGCCGATGTCGCGGTGCTCCACCTCCTCCGCCTGGAACTTGCGGATGCTGTCGGCAAGCTCCTGATCTTCGGGGCCGAGGTGCTTCAACTGCGCTTCGTAATGCTCCTCGATCACCTCTTCGACGGCGACGGTGCAGGCCATCGCCGCGCGTTCGCCGAGGATCGCGGTGCCGGCCCCCAGCAGGAAGCCGGTGACATGCCACAGCGGCTGCAACAGGGTCGGCCGCACGCGGCGCCGGTTCAGCTGCTTCTCGAAATACTGCAGATGGACCAGCTCCTGCTCCGCCATATGGCGCAGGGTCCTGCCGTGCCGGCCCTTGCCGATGACGGCGATCTGGCCCTCGTAGATGCGCTTGGCGCCATATTCGCCGGCATGGTCGACGCGGACGATGCGGGCCAGCCGCTCGCGCCGCGGCAGGTCGCCGGGCAGCGCGCCATGGCGCGCGATGGCGGTCGGAGAAGTCGTTTCGCTCACAGTGCAGTCCTCGACACCGGGGTGCGGATGTAGGCGGCGCGCGCCGCGACGAAGGCGTAGGCCGCCAGCGCCAGCGAGATCGCCACGTTGTAGCCCGCCATGGAAATGCCGAACAGCGACCAGGCCACTTCGTCACAGCGGGTGACGGGCGCCTTCATCACCTGCGCCCGCAGCGCCTCCAGCGAATTGGCCGGGACCGAGCCGCCGCAGGACGAGGTGCCCGCCCACCAATGCTGCTCCACGCCAACGTGATAGGCGGCGATGCCGGCGCCGGCCAGCAGGGCCAGCCCGCTCGCCACCAGCAGCGCGTCACCCAGCCCCTTCCAGCGGCGGAACAGCCAGGTCACCAGCCCGAACACCATCACCGCCACATAGGGCCAGCGCTGCATGATGCAGAGGATGCAGGGTTGGTAATCCAGCACGAACTGGAAGAACAGCGCCGACAGCAGAACGCCTGCGCTGGCCAGCGCCAGCAGCAGCGCCGCGATGCGGGGATCGTCGAAGATGCGGGACAGGAAGGGCTTGGTCGTCATGGCCGACAAGGTAGCGCGTGCGCGACCGTTCGACCAGCCGTCCGCGACGCGTAGACCGCCCCTGCGACGGCATGGCAGGGGCGGCACCGCCGCCGGGGAATAGGCGCGGTCGTGGCGACGTCGCCCATTGCCGGTCGGAGGGAGCCGCCGTTCTTTTGCACTTTCCGTTTCCGGACTGTTGCGTTAGAAGAGGCGTCGCTGCGGGCGTGGTGAAATTGGTAGACGCGCCGGACTCAAAATCCGGTTCCGCAAGGAGTGTCGGTTCGAGTCCGACCGCCCGCACCACCTTACTCCGACCGGCCTCCCGGTCCTGATCGGCACTCTGCCGTGCCCTCTTCCGGCATCGAATCGGTCACAGCGGCCGCGCAACGCGATGCCTTGCTGTCGTGTCCTTCCTGCACATCGCAGAACAGCCCGGCCAACACCTCGATGACCGCCGACACCTCCCGGCTGGCCAGCGTATAGAAGATCGTCTGCGACTGTCGCCGCGTGCGGACCAGCCCGTCGGCGCGGAGTCGTGCCAAGTGCTGCGACAGGGCCGACTGGCTGAGCCCCACCACCTCGCCCAATTGGCCGACGCTGCGCTCCCCCTGCCCCAGTTCGCACAGGATCAGCAGGCGCGCCTCACTGGACAACGCCTTCATCAGCCTGGCGGCGGGCCGCAACCCTGGGGTCAGGATCGAAGTGCTCATTGACATTAAATTAGGAATTACTAATTTTATGGTCAAGGGTTTTCCCGGCATTCACCCTGCCCGACCAACCACCCCTGTTCGACAACCACTCCTGTTCAAGGCAAACCGACCATGTTCCTGTGCACTCTGTTCCGCCGCCTGTTCCCCGCCGCCTCGGCGGACAGCGGCACCTCCCCCATCCGCCAGATCGACCCGGCGACCGTCATCCGGTGGTACGCCAATGGCGAAGCGGTGATCGTCGATGTCCGCGAACCGCATGAGCATGCCGCCGGCCATATTCCCGGCGCGATCCTGAACCCGCTGTCCGCCTTCGACCCGTCGCGGGTACCGGCGGACCCGGCCAAGCATTTGGTTTTCCATTGCCAGAGTGGGATGCGCTGCGGCCCCGCCGCCGAGCGCATGGTGGCCGCCGGCCACACCGGCACCATCAACCGCCTGCGCGGCGGCTTCGCCGCCTGGGTCAATGCCGGGGGGCCGGTGGAACGCTGATCGTCGGTATCGAAGAAGGCCAGACTGCAATGAAGGTGGTGCGGGCGGCGGGACTCGAACCCGCATACCTTAGGGTGAGGGATTTTAAGTCCCTTGCGTCTACCGGTTTCGCCACGCCCGCGCCCCGGACTTCGCCATCATAGGCCGGTCAGACAACCGGATCATGACGGCAAAGCTCATGTCGACGGAGCGGCCCCGCGCTGCCCGCGCAGATTGAATACTGCGATATGCAACGCACCGTTCCGTGGTCATGACTTAGACAATCGCGGGGCTGCGGGTCAAGGGGCCTTCGCAAAACCGCAGGCATTCCCATATCGCAGAAAGCGCAACTGTGGGACAGGCCCTGGACAGGGCCGGGGAAAGGGAGGACACGGCGTGAGCGAGACGAACTGGCTGTCGCTGGTGGCGCTTCTGATGGTGGCCGTTCTGGTGGTGCCGGCGGCACTTCGCCAGAACCGCGGGGTCGTGCTGCGCAATGCAGCACTCTGGCTGGCGGCGATCGTGGCGCTCGTGTGGATTTATGACCGCTTCGGGCCGTTCGGCGCCAACTTCTGAGCACAGCAATTCCGAACGGCCAATCCGCAGGGGCCTCCAAGGGCCTCAGGGACCGGCGTGCTTCAGGGCCGGGTGTCCTCGTTCATCGTCATGATGCCGATTCCCATCGACACGCTGCCGAAGGTCAGCATCAGGCCGGCATAGAGCATGACGGTCGCGGTGATCCCGTATTCGCTGCTGCCGATCAGCGTCGCCAGCTTGGCGACGTCGAACCACAAGAGACCGCTTGCCAGCACCACTGCACCTGCGACGCCTGCAGCAAGATGGCGCAGAAGGAACACCAACGCCGCTTTCTCAAAGCTCTTCATGGCGAAGCCTCCCGGCAGACTCGGGGCTGGATGATTGAGAGGCTAATGTAGGACCGGATCGGTCCGGGACAATCGATCCGCCGACATAGCTGCAGTCATACCGTCGCATTACCCTTTCGTACCAACCGTGACGGTCGGCGTACCTCCCAGACGGCGAATGGTGGACGCCAATTCATCGGCCGCCGCCATCACCTCCGCCTCATCGGTGCCGCGCAGAACCAGGCTGACGCCAAAGAAGCCGTTGCGGAAGTAAGGATAGCTGCCGATCTCGAGATTCGGATGGCGGTCCTGCAGGGCCGACAGATCGGCGGCGATCACCCCCTCCCCCAACTCGCACGCCACCGTACGGGCATGCAGCGCCGGCCCGCCGGCCAGCCGCGGAAGGATGCCGTCCAGCATCGCCCGCATGATGTTGGGCACGCCGGCCATGACGAAGACGTTGCCGATCTGGAACCCCGGCGCCTGGCTGATCGGGTTGTCGATCAGGATGCCGCCGGCCGGGACATTCGCCATGCGCAGCCGCGCCTCGTTCAACTGGCCGGCGGCGTAATGGCGCTCCAGCCGGGCAACGGCTTCCGGGTTGCGCTCCAGCGCCACGCCGAAGGCCTTGGCGACGCAGGCGGCGGTGATGTCGTCGTGGGTCGGACCGATGCCGCCGGTGGTGAAGACGTAGGTGTAGCGGGCGCGCAGCGCGTTGACGGCGGCGACGACCTCCTCCTCCACATCCGGCACCACGCGGGCCTCGCGCAGCAGCACGCCGATCTCCGTCAGCTTCTCGGCGATGTGACCCAGGTTGGCGTCCTTGGTGCGGCCCGACAGGATCTCGTTGCCGATCACCAGAACGGCGGCGGTCGGATTGGTTCCGGTCGGGGTGGCGGCGGTTTCGGACGTCATCTGGCAGGGATCTCCATCGGAACGCTCTTGTCGAGCGGGAAGGCCAAGGGTAGCGTCGCCGCCAAGATGCGCTTTCCCACCCCCCTTCTTCAAGGCCGCCTGATCCGCCGCTACAAGCGGTTCCTCGCCGACGTTCTGCTGGACGGGGTGGAGGTGACGGCTGGACGGGGTGGAGGTGACGGCGCATGTCCCCAATTCCGGCAGCATGATCGGGCTGGACCTTCCCGGCTCCGCCGTCTGGCTGTCCCGCTCCGACAACCCGAAACGCAAGCTGGCCTACACGCTGGAACTGGTGGAGGCCGCCGCCCCCTGGGGCGAGGGGCTGGTCGGCGTCAACACCGGCCATCCCAACGCCCTGGTCGCCGCCGCGATCTCCGCCGGCACCATCCCGGAACTGGCCGGCTACGACCGGCTGCGGCGCGAGGTGAAATACGGCCGCAACAGCCGCATCGACGTGCTGCTGGAGGACGACCCGGAAAAGCCCGGCCCCCGCCCTCCTGCCTATGTCGAGGTCAAGAACGTCCATCTCCGCCGCCCCGACGGCCCGCATGGTGACGCTGCCGAGTTCCCCGACTGCGTCACCGCCCGCGGCGCCAAGCATCTGGAGGAGATGGCGGCGATGGTGGCGCAGGGCTGCAGGGCGGTCATGCTCTACCTTGTCCAGCGCGGCGATTGTTCCCATTTCCGCACGGCGGCCGATCTCGACCCGGCCTATCACGACGGCCTGCGCCGTGCGCTGGATTCGGGGGTGGAGGCGCTGTGTTGGTCTTGCGCGATCACGCCCGAATCGATTGAATTGGACCGGCCGCTGCCGATTCGGCTTTAGGGCTGCGGCGGGCTTCGGCATCGGGCTTTCGGTTACTTGGCATAGGGGCTTTCGTCTTGGAACAGGATCACGTCGACTCCCACCGCGTCCGTCTTCATGGTCCGGAGGGATTCGAAGGCATGCGCAAGGCCGGCCGTCTGGCCGCGCTGGCTCTGGACTACATCGTCCCCTATGTGCAGCCGGGCGTCACCACGGGCGAGCTCGACCGCCTGCTGGAGCAGTTCATCCGCGACCATGGCGGCACCCCCGCCCCGCTCGGCTATCGCGGCTTCCCGCGCGCCAACTGCATTTCGGTCAACCATGTCGTCTGCCACGGCATCCCCGGCGACAAGCGGCTGGTCGACGGCGACATCCTGAACATCGACGTCACGCCGATCGTCGACGGCTGGTACGGCGACAGCAGCCGCATGTATCTGTGCGGCGACGTGGGCGTGAAGGCGCGCAAGCTGGTGGACGTCACTTATGACGCGCTGATGATCGGCATCGCCGCGGTGAAGCCGGGCGCCACGCTGGGCGACATCGGCCACGCCATCCAGACCTTCGCCGAATCCCACCGCTTCTCGGTGGTGCGCGATTTCTGCGGCCACGGCGTCGGCCGCGTCTTCCACGAACCGCCGTCGGTCCTGCATTACGGCAAGCCGGGCGAGGGTCTGGTGCTGAAGGAAGGCATGATCTTCACCATCGAGCCGATGATCAACACCGGCCGCCCGGACGTGAAGATCCTGGGCGACGGCTGGACCGCCGTGACCAAGGACAAGTCGCTGTCCGCCCAGTTCGAACACTCCATCGGCGTCACCGCGGACGGAGCGGAGATCTTCACCCTGTCGCCGGCAGGGTTCACCAAGCCGCCTTACGCGGCGGAGTGAAGCCGAGGGGGATTTCGGGGAGAGTGGCGGGCGCCGTGTCGGGAGATGCGGCGCCCGAGTTGTTTCTGGCAACTGCCAAGCACTCGATTGAACAGCGCCGCAACTGGCAACACCGCCACAGCCCCGAAACGATCAAGGGCCCGGCAATTTCTTGCCGAGCCCTTGAAGAAACTGGTGCCGCAACAGGGATTTGAACCCCGGACCTACTGATTACGAATCAGTTGCTCTACCCCTGAGCTACTGCGGCGTCGTCGTGGCGCGGAACATAGCGAGGTGCTTCGCGGGATGCAAGCGGTGAATTTCGGAAAAATCGACCGCCCGCCCTCAAGCCTGCCATGCACCCGAAAGCCTCACCCGTGCTGCCGGATCACCTCCAGGAAGGCGTCGGCGTAGCGTTCAAGCTTGCGGCCGCCGACCCCCGGCAGATGGGCGAAGGCGGCGTGGTCGCGGGGGCGCTGGGCCACCATCTCCAACAGCGTGCTGTCATGGAAGATCACGTAGGGCGGCACGCTCTGCGCCTTGGCCAGCGCCGTCCGGCAGTCCTTCAGCGCATGCCACAGCGCGTCGTCGGCCGCCGACAGCGCGCCGCGGGCGCCGGAGCGCGACACGCCCTCCCCGCTCAGACCACCGCCGACGCTGCCGCCGCGCGCGGTGTGGCGACGCAACGCGTCGTGGACGCCGCGGCGGCGCTCCAGCACCGGGTCCTTGCGCAGCTTCACCACCCGCTGCCCCTTGATGACGGCAACCCCGGCATCGGTCAGGCGGAAACCGCCATAGCCTTCCAGATCGACGGTCAGCAGTCCGGTCGCCACCAGCTGGCGGTAGACCGACTGCCATTCCACCTTGGTCAAATCCTTGCCGACGGCGAAGGTCTTCAACTGGTCATGCTGCTGCTGCACCACCTTCTCGGTGGCGTTGCCGACCAGCACGTCGATCAGGTGGCCGGCGCCATAGCGCTGGCCGGTGCGGTAGACCGCCGACAGCGCCTTCTGCGCCGCGACGGTGCCGTCCCAGGTCTCGACCGGGTCGAGGCAGGTGTCGCAGTTGCCGCAGGGCTCCGGCAGCGTCTCGTTGAAATAGTTCAGCAGCACCTGACGGCGGCAGTCCGGCGTCTCGCAGAAGCCCAGCAGGGCCTCCAGCTTGCCGCGCTCCACCCGGCGGTGGCTGTCACCGGCCTCCGACTGCTCCAGCATCTGGCGCAGCATCACCACGTCGGCCATGCCGTAGGCCATCCAGGCGTTGGCGGGCAGGCCGTCGCGGCCGGCGCGGCCGGTCTCCTGGTAATAGGCCTCCAGGCTCTTCGGCGGGTCGAGGTGGCAGACGAAGCGGACGTTCGGCTTGTCGATGCCCATGCCGAAGGCGACGGTGGCGACCATCACCAGACCCTCGCTCTTGATGAAGCGGTCCTGGTTGGCCTCGCGCGTCTCGGCCGGCAACCCGGCATGGTAGGGCAGAGCCTCGCGGCCCTGTTGGTTCAGCCAGGCCGCGACCTCCTCCACCTTGTTGCGCGACATGCAATAGACGATGCCGGCGTCTTCCGGGTGGTTCTCGCGCAGGAAGGCCAGCATCTGCTGGCGCTCGCTCTTCTTCGGAACCACGCGGTAGGTGATGTTCGGCCGGTCGAAGCTGGACAGGAAGACTCGGGCGTCGGTCAGCCCCAGCTTGTCCTTGATCTCGGCGCGGGTCTGCACGTCGGCGGTGGCGGTCAGCGCGATGCGCGGCACCATTGGGTGGCGTTCGTGCAGGATCGACAGCTGCAGATATTCGGGGCGGAAGTCATGCCCCCACTGCGACACGCAATGCGCCTCGTCCAGCGCGAACAGCGCCAGCCGGGTGCGGTCGAGCAGGTCGAGGAAGCGTGGCGTCACCAGCCGTTCGGGTGCGACATAGACGAGGTCGATCTCGCCCTGCACCATCGCCCGCTCCACCTCCCGCGCCTCAGCCGGCCCGAGGGAGGAGTTGAGGAAGGCGGCGCGCACGCCCAACTCCCGCAATGCCGTCACCTGGTCGCGCATCAGGGCGATCAGCGGGGAGACCACCACCGTCACCCCATCACGCACCAGCGCCGGGATCTGGTAGCACAGCGACTTGCCGCCGCCGGTCGGCATCAGCACCAGCGCGTCGCCGCCGCGCACCACATGGTCGATGATGTCGGCCTGCTGGCCGCGGAAGGAGTCGTAGCCGAACACCGTCCGCAGCGCGTCGAGCGCCGTGGCCGGCCGTTGACCGGGGGCATCGTCCGACGCATCCCGGTTGCTGTAGGAAAACAACGAATCCACGCCGATGCGGTTCAGGAAAGTGGTGCCGGGGATCCGGCTTGTCGTCTCAACGCCCCATCATGTGGCACAGATCGCCCCCGGGGCAAAGCCGCAAAGGGACGCGGCCGGGAACAAAGGTCGGACCTTGGCGAGGGACACCATGAATCGGCCCTACAGCAAGTCCCGCAGCATCGCCACCAGCGGCACGTCGGCCGGCGGCATCGGGTAGTCGCCCATCCGGTTCGGGTAGACCCAGGCGAGCTTCTGCCCCTCCCGCGGCATCACGTCGCCCTCCCACACCCGGCAGACATAGAGCGGCATCAGCAGGTGGAAGCTCTCATAGCTGTGCGAGGCGAAGGTGAAGGGCGCGAGGCAGCTTGCCGCCGTGTCGATGCCCAACTCCTCCTTCAGCTCGCGCACCAGCGCGGCTTCCGGCGTCTCGTCGGCATGCACCTTGCCGCCGGGGAACTCCCACAGGCCCGCCAGCGACTTGCCGGGCGGGCGCTGGGCCAGCAGCACGCGCCCGTCGGCATCGACGAGCGCCACCGCGACGACCAGCAGCACCGGCAGCGAGCCGGGCGCGGGGGTGGAGTTGGGATCGAAACAGGCGGTCATCACGCGGCTCCGGTGGCGGTCAGCTCCGATAGCTGCCGTTGATGTCGATGTAGCCGTGCGTCAGGTCGCAGGTCCACACCTTCGCCGTGCCCTTGCCCAGGCCGAGGTCGATGTCGATGTCGATCTCCTTGCCCTTCATGTGATTGGCGACCGGCGTCTCGTCATAGCCGGGGACCTCCATCCCGTCGGCGCAGATCAGGGTGCCGCCGACAGTGATCTTGATCAGGTCGCGGTCGGCGCGCTCGCCGGCCCGGCCGATGGCGGCGACGATGCGGCCCCAGTTGGCGTCCTCGCCGGCCACCGCGGTCTTGACCAGCGGCGAGTTCGCCACCGTCATGCCGATCCGCTTGGCGGCGGCGTCGCTGTCGGCGCCGCGCACGGTGATGGCGATGAACTTGGTCGCCCCCTCGCCGTCACGCACCACCTGCAGTGCCAGATCGAGCAGCAGATCCTCCAACGCGGCGCGGAACTCCGCCAGCTCGGCGGCATCGGCGCTCGACACCGGGGGGTTGCCGGCCTTGCCGGTCGCGAACAGCAGCAGCGTGTCGCTGGTCGAGGTGTCGCCGTCCACCGTGACGGCGTTGAAGGTGCGCTCGGTGAACTCCGACAGCATGTCCTGCAGCGCGGTGGCGGCGATGGCGGCATCGGTGAAGACGAAGCCCAGCATCGTCGCCATGTCCGGCGCGATCATGCCGGAGCCCTTGGCGAAGCCGGCGATGGTCACCGTCGTGCCGCCGATGGTGGCGGTGCGGACCGCGCCCTTCGGGAAGGTGTCGGTGGTCATGATGGCGCGGGCGGCCTTCTCCCAAGCCGCCGAATCAGCGGCGAGGTTCGGGGCCATCGGCGCCAGGCATTTGCCGATGGCGTCGGCGGCCAGCGGGATGCCGATCACGCCGGTCGAGGCGATGTAGACCTCGTCCGGGGCGCAGCCGGCCAGCTCGGCGGCGGCGCTGACGGTGGCCTGCACCGTGGCGTCGCCCGCCTTGCCGGTGAAGGCGTTGGCGTTGCCGGCATTCACCACCACGGCGCGCGCCGACCCCTTGGGCAGGCTGTCGCGGCACCAGATCACCGGGGCCGAGCAGGTCAGCGACCGGGTCAGCACGCCCGCCACGCTGGTGCCGGGATCCAGCACGGCCAGCAGCAGATCGTCGCGGCCCTTGTATCGGATGCCGCTGTTCGCCGTGGCGATGCGCACGCCCGCGATGGGCGGCAACGTCGGGAAGCTGGCGGGAGCCAAGGGGGAGAGGGTCGTGGCCATGAAGGGATTCCCGTGGTGGGGAGTGGTGGTGGCGTGGTGCGGAGTTGTCGGAGCGCGGACTCTTGCCCCCACCCCGACCCTCCCCCGCTTCGCAGGGGAGGGTGTTGAGCGCTTGCTCGGGAGAGTGGCGGCAGTCCCCTCCCCTGCGAAGCGGGGGAGGGTTAGGGTGGGGGCAATATGCCCCCGTCCCCTTACTTCTTCGCCGGCTCCGCCGGAGCGGCGGGCGCGGCCGGAGCCGGGGTCGCCGGAGCGGCGGCCGGCTCTTCCTTCGGCATCGGCGAACCGTCGAGCTGGAAGGTCTCGATCGTCGCCTTGCCGCGCAGTTCATCGACCAGGGCGGTGACGATGTCCTTCGACAGCGTCTGCTCCAGCTGCGGCTTCACCTCGTCGAGGGTCGGCTGCGGCTGGGTGCGCTTATCCTCGACCTTGATGATGTGGTAGCCGAACTGCGTCTTGACCGGCTCCTTGCTGATCTCGCCCGGCTTCATGGCGAAGGCGGCGTTGGCGAAGGGCTCGACCATCGCGTCCTTGGTGAAGTAGCCGAGGTCGCCGCCCTGGGCGGCCGCGGCGGCGTCCTTGGACTTCTCCTTGGCCAGCTTGGCGAAATCGCCGCCCTTCTTCAGCTGGGCGATGATGGCCTTGGCCTCGTCTTCCTTCTCGACCAGGATATGGGCGGCCTTGACCTCCTCCTGCGCGGGGTTCTCCTTCAGGAAGTCCTGATAGGCCTTCTGCATCGCGTCGGGGGTGATGCGGGCCTTGATCTCCTTCTGGATATAGGCGCGCTGCACCGCGCGCTCCTCGGCGCGCTTGATCTCGTCCTTGACCTCGGCCGAGTCGGCCAGACCGGCCTTGTAGCCGGCCGAGGAGACCAGCTTGCCGCTGACCAGCTGGTCGATCACCGCCGGATAGATCATCTCGATCGGCATCTGCTGCACCTGCGGCGGCAGCTGCGAGACCATGCGGGAGACGTCCGACTTGTGCAGCTCCTCGCCGTTGACGCGGGCGACCACCGGATCGGCCGGAGCGGCGGGCGTGGCCGGAGCGGAGGCGGCCGGGGCAGCCGGCGCGGGGGTGGCGGGAGCCGGCGTCTGGGCATTGGCGGCCAGCGCGATGCCACAGGCGGCAACCGACAGGAGCGCGGTGCGGAACACTCGTTGAACCATGGCGTGTCTGTTTCCTTCCGGCGGATGCTTCGCAACAAGAGGGCGGCCGATGGGTCGGTGCCCCGGTTCGCATGGCCTGCGGCATCGGAGCCATCCGCCGCTCCGCGCCCGATTCCGCAGGGGATTAAGCATGTCTAGCCCGCGCGGGGCAAGGGGTGCGCTTGGGTTCCGCTTGGGTTCCCGCTGCGGATCCGACGGCCATGAGCCTCCCCAACGACCTGTGTCCCGCGTCCGGCAATACCAGCCCCGAACCCTGCCGTCAGCCGCCTTCCCGTTTTCTGGACGCGATTTCATCGTTCCTTCATGCCCGCAACGGGCCGGGCGGCGCCATTGTATGGTGTCGCAGGGAGGCTCCACCCGCCCGGTCTCGTTGACAGGGCCTTGCCATAGTCCTATGTGAGACCCGTCGATAGGCTGGCCCACATTCCGCTTTACTCCCGAGGTTTTCATGTTCGGCGCTCTCGCCCGCAAGATTTTCGGCACCGCCAACACGCGCGCGGTCAAGGCGCTGCACAAGACCGTGGCTCAGATCAACGCGCTGGAGCCGTCGGTCGCGGCGCTGTCCGACGACCAGCTCAAGGGACGCACCGACTGGCTGCGCGAGCGGTTGGCCAAGGGCGAGACGCTGGACGACATCCTGCCCGACGCCTTCGCCACCGTGCGCGAGGCGGCCAAGCGCGTGCTGGGCCAGCGCCATTTCGACGTCCAGCTGATGGGCGGCATGGTGCTGCACAGCGGCAAGATCGCGGAGATGCGCACCGGCGAAGGCAAGACGCTGGTCGCCACCCTGGCCGTCTACCTGAACGCGCTGGAGGGCAAGGGCGTCCACGTCGTCACCGTGAACGACTACCTCGCCTCGCGCGACAGCGGCTGGATGGCGCGGGTCTACGGCTTCCTCGGCCTGACCACCGGCTGCATCGTCCACGGCCTCGATGACGACGAGCGCCGCGCCGCCTACGCCGCCGACATCACCTACGGCACGAACAACGAGTTCGGCTTCGACTATCTGCGCGACAACATGAAGTTCCGCCTGGAGGAGCTGGTCCAGCGGCCCTTCAACTTCGCCATCGTCGACGAGGTCGACTCGATCCTGATCGACGAGGCGCGCACGCCGCTGATCATCTCCGGCCCGTCCACCGACTCGTCGGAGATGTATGTCCAGGTCGACCGGCTGATCCCGATGCTGGTGGCCGAGGATTACGAGAAGGACGAGAAGCACCGCACCGTCAGCTTCACCGAGGCCGGCCAGGAGCATATGGAGCAGCTGCTGGGCCAGGCCGGGCTGCTGAAGTCGGGCGGGCTCTACGACATCCAGAACGTGGCGCTGGTCCACCATTCGCAGCAGGCGCTGCGCGCCCACATGCTGTTCCAGCGCGACAAGGACTACATCGTCAAGGACGACAAGGTCGTCATCATCGACGAGTTCACCGGCCGCATGATGGAAGGCCGCCGCTTCTCCGAAGGCCTGCACCAGGCGCTGGAAGCCAAGGAGAAGGTGACGATCCAGCGCGAGAACCAGACGCTGGCCTCCATCACCTTCCAGAACTATTTCCGCATCTACCCGAAGCTGGCCGGCATGACCGGCACCGCGCTGACCGAGGCGGCGGAGTTCGGCGAGATCTACGGGCTGGAGGTCGTCGACATCCCGACCAACGTCCCGGTCAAGCGCATCGACCACGACGACGAGGTCTATCGCACCGCGACCGAGAAGTACCACGCGATGATCGACCTGATCGAGGACGCGCGCAAGCGCGGCCAGCCGGTGCTGGTCGGCACCACCTCGATCGAGAAATCGGAGCTGCTGGCGGAGCTGCTGACCAAGCGCGGCATCCCGCACAACGTCCTGAACGCCCGCCATCACGAGCAGGAAGCCTACATCGTGGCCCAGGCCGGCCGCGCCGGCGCGGTGACGGTCGCCACCAACATGGCCGGCCGCGGCACCGACATCCAGCTGGGCGGCAACCTCCAGATGCGGATCGAGGTCGAACTGGCCGACGTGCCGGAAGGACCGGAGCGCGAGGCCCGCATCAAGCAGATCGAGGCCGAGATCGCCGAGGCGCGCGAGAAGGTCAAGCAGGCCGGCGGCCTGTATGTCGTCGGCACCGAGCGCCACGAGAGCCGCCGCATCGACAATCAGCTGCGCGGCCGTTCCGGCCGCCAGGGCGACCCCGGCACCTCGAAGTTCTTCCTGTCGCTGGAAGACGACCTGATGCGCATCTTCGGGTCGGAGCGCATGGACAGCATGCTGCAGCGCCTCGGCCTGAAGGAGGGCGAGGCGATCATCCATCCCTGGATCAACAAGGCGCTGGAAAAGGCGCAGCAGAAGGTCGAGGCGCATCACTTCGAGGTCCGCAAGAACCTGCTGAAGTTCGACAACGTCATGAACGACCAGCGCAAGGTCGTCTATGAACAGCGCCACGAGGTGATGGAGAGCGAGGACATCGCGGAGGAAATCCGCGAGATGCGCCACCAGATCATCGCCAACATGGTGTCGACCGCCATCCCGGCCAACAGCTACTCCGAGCAGTGGGACATCGACGGCCTGCACGAGGCGGCGAACCGCGTGCTGGGCATGGACCTGCCGGTCCACGAGTGGGCCAAGGAAGAGGGCATCGCCGAGCCGGAGATCGAGGAGCGCGTGCGTGAGGCCGCCGACCGCAAATATGCGGAGAAGGAGGAGGCCTATGGCGCCGAGACGATGCGGCATGTGGAAAAGAGCATCCTGCTCCAGATCCTGGACCAGGAATGGAAGGACCACCTGCTCCAGCTCGACCACCTCCGCCAGGGCATCAACCTGCGCGCCTACGCCCAGAAGGACCCGCTGAACGAATACAAGCGCGAGGCCTTCGAGCTGTTCGACTCGATGCTGATGGCGCTGCGCGAGCAGGTAACCACCATCCTGATGCATGTCGAAATTCGCATGGCCCCGTCGCAGGAGGAGCTGTTCGCCCGCCAGATGCAGGAAATGCACGAGGGCCGCACCGACCCGGCGCTGGCGATGGCGGCCATGGGGGCTGGTGACGGCGACGCCCTGCCGGACGGCATGGTCCGAGCCTCGTCGGTCGCCGGCACGCCGGAAGACCAGCCGCTGCCGGCGGACGTGATGGAAAACACCCCGCGCAACGCCGCCTGCCCCTGCGGGTCGGGCAAGAAGTTCAAGCACTGCCACGGGCGGATGGCGTAAGGGTCGGGGAGCCTCAGCCGGGTGCCCCCTCCCTCCCCCGCTTTGCGGGAGTGGGGAAAGTTCGCAATGCGGCGGCAGTCCCCTCTCCCGCGACAGCGGGGGAGGGATAGGGAGGGGGCAAAACTCCCTTGTGAAACCAACCCCTCCCCACCCCGTTTCCCCTGTGTCACCACGGAGAAACGGGATGCCATGTTGGAAGAGTTCAAGAAGTTCATCAGCCGCGGCAATGTCGTGGAGCTGGCGGTCGGCATCATCATCGGTGCGGCCTTCACCGGGATCGTCAATTCCCTGGTCAAGGATATCCTGATGCCGCCGATCGGCTGGATCATGGGCGGGATCGATTTCTCGAATTATTTCTTCAGCCTGTCGGGCGGCCAGTACGACTCCCTGCAGGCGGCCGAGGCGGCAGGCGTCGCCACCATCAACTACGGCCGTTTCATCAACGCCTGCATCAATTTCCTGATCGTGTCCGGCGCCCTGTTCATGATCGTCCGGCAGGTCAACCGGCTGCACATCCTGCACAAGGAAACGCCGAAGACGCCGCCGCGGCAGGAGCAGCTGCTGGAGGAAATCCGCGACGCCCTGCGCGCCCGGTCGAAGGACGCCTCTGCCGCAGGTCCATCTCCCGACCGTTCCTCGTAGGACGCCTTCCCTCGATACGGGTGCTTGTCACGGGGTTGGGAGAACCCCCCGTTGCCGATGCAGGCCGAACGGGCTACCCTCTCCGGCGAGGTGGCGAGAACGGGACGATGGCGGCCGGATGACGGCGCCCGGTCCTGCCATCGCCATGTGCGCCCCCGGCCAGAGCGATGTCCATGCCCGCCAACCGTTTCCCGCCCGCCATTCGCGCCGGAACCCGAGGATGAGCCTCGATCCGCGGACCGCCCGTCATGGACGATCTGCGGGCCGGTGTCTTGCCGGCGGGCTGGTCGCCCTGCGCCTGCTTGCCGTCCTGCTGCTGCCGACGCTGGTCGGCGGCCCGGCGGTGGCGATCAACTCGCCGCCGCCTGCGGTGCCGGTGCCCGAGGCGGGACCGCGCCCAGCCGGGATCCGGGTGGCCCTGGATGACAATTACCCGCCCTACAGCTTCCGCAACGCCGACGGCACCCATGTCGGGATCGTGAAGGACCTGTGGGCGCTGTGGTCGCAGAGGACCGGCATCCCGGTGCGCATGATGCCGAGCGACTGGCATCTGGCCCGGCAGGCGGTCGACACCGGCGCCGCCGACGTGATCGAGACTATCTTCCGCAACGGCGCGCGCGACGCGCTCTACGACTTCTCCACCCCCTACGCCCGCGTCGACGTGCCGATCTGGTTCAGCAGCGACCTCAGCGGGATCATCGGGGTGGAGTCGCTGCGCGCCTTCACCGTCGGGGTCAAGGAGGGGGATTTCTGCGTCGAATGGCTGACCGACCAGGGCATCACCGCCTTCCAGCGTTATCCCGGCTTCGAAGCGATGGTGGATGCCGCCGCCCGACAGGAGACGCGGGTCTTCTGCATGGACGATCCGTCGGCCACCTACTACATGACCAAGCGCGGGGTGCAGGGGCGCTTCCGCTACACCGATCCGCTCTACACCGGCGAACTGCACTGGGCGGTCCGCAAGGGCGAGGCGGCGCTTCACCGCCTGATTTCCGACGGCTTCGCCCGCGTCACCCCGGAGGAGCGCAAGGCGGTCGAGCAGCGCTGGAACGGCCGCAGCCTCGGCGGGGTCAGCCCGGAGCTGATCGACCTGCTGCTCAAGCTGCTGGCAGGGGTCGCGGTGCTGGGCATCGGCGCGCTGGTCTGGGTGCTGCTGCTGCGCCGGCAGGTGGAAAGCAAGACGGAAAGCCTGCGCACCGCGGTCGCGGCGCTGACCGCCAGCGAGGAGCGTGTCCGCACCATCTTCGACAGCGTCACCGACGCCATCTTCATCCTCGACCTCGACAGCGGCGTCATCCTGGAGATCAACCGGCGGATGGCGGAGATGTACCGGATCGGCGACACGCCGCTGCCGGCCATCCAGGTCGGCATGCTGAGTTCGGGCACAGCCCCCTACACGCGGGACGAGGCGGCGGCCTGGATCCGCAAGGCGGCCGGCGGCGAACCGCAGCTGTTCGAATGGCATGCCCGCCGGCTGGACGGCACCCTGTTCTGGGTGGAGGTCAGCATGCGGCGCGCCACCGTGGACGGCAACGACCGCCGCCTGCTGGTCGTCGCCCGCGACATCACCGAGCGCAAGGCCGCGCAGGAACGGGTGGAGTATCTGGCGCGCCACGACGTGCTGACCCTGCTGCCCAACCGCCTGCTGCTGCAGGACCGCACCGAACAGGCGCTGGCACGGGCGGAGCGCAGCGGCCGGCTGGTGGCGCTGGTCGCCTGCGGGCTCGACCGCTTCAAGACGGTGAACGACAGCCTCGGCCACGCCGTGGGCGACGCCCTGCTGCGGGCGGCGGCGGAACGGCTGAAGGCCGCGGTGCGCGAAACCGATACGGTCAGCCGCAGCGGCGGCGACGAGTTCATCCTGCTGCTGTCCGGCCTGTCCGACGGCGACGCGGTGGTGGAGACCGTCGCCTCCCTGCACGAGACGATGGCGGCCCCCTTCCAGATCGACGGGCACGAGCTGACCGTCACCCTGTCCTCCGGTGTTGCGCTGGCTCCGGCCGACGGGAAGGACTTCGCCACGCTGCTGAAGAATGCCGACACCGCCCTGCACCATGCCAAGGCCGCCGGCCGGAATACCCACCGCTTCTATGCCGAGGCGATGAACGCCGAGGCAATCGTCCACCTGTCCACCCGCAGCGGCCTGCGCCGCGCATTGGAACGGGGCGAGTTCCTGGTCCATTACCAGCCCCAGGTCAGCCTTGAGACCGGCGCCGTCACCGGCGCGGAGGCGCTCCTGCGCTGGAACCACCCCGACAAGGGCATGATCCCGCCCGGCGCCTTCATCCCCATCGCCGAGGACAGCGGCCTGATCGTGCCCATCGGCGCCTGGGTCCTGGCGGAGGCCTGCCGGCAGGCGGCGGCATGGCAGGCCCGCGGCCTGACGCTGTCGGTGGCGGTCAACCTGTCGGCCCTGCAGCTCCAGCGCAGCGATCTCGTCCGCACGGTGACGGGGGCTCTGGCCGACAGCGGGTTGGACCCGCTGCTGCTGGAACTGGAGCTGACCGAATCGATGCTGATCCAGAACACCGAAACGGTGGTGGACAACCTGCGCCGGATCAAGGCGATGGGCGTGCAGGTGTCCATCGACGATTTCGGCACCGGCTATTCCAACCTGTCCTATATCGGCCGCCTGGCGGTGGACAAGCTGAAGATCGACCGCAGCTTCGTCGCCGACCTCACCAGCAACCATGACAGCGCCAAGATCACCGCCGCCGTCATCCAGATGGCCCACGGCCTGAACCTGAGCGCCATCGCCGAAGGGGTGGAGGACGCCGAAACGCTGGAGGCCCTGCGTCAGATGGGCTGCGACGTCGCCCAGGGCTATTTCCTCGGCCGCCCCGGACCGGCCGACGCGGTGGAACGCGCCGCCCGGCAGGTGAACCCGTTCAAGGTCGGGGTCTGAACCGCCCCCTCACAGTCCCTTGGCCAAGGCGACGAGCTGGTCGAGCGCGGCGCCCCACCCGTGGTGGAAGCCCATCTCCTCATGCTGCGTCTTGGCCGCTTCGTCCTTGTGGAAGGCGACGGCGGTATAGAGCGTGCCGCCGGCCGTCGGCTCGATGGTGACCGATGCGGTCATGAAACCGCCGCCGGTGGGACGGAACCCCGGCCCGAGCGCGTCGGTGAAGACCAGAAGCCTCTCCGGCTCCACCGCCAGGAAGCAGCCGGTGCTGTCGTTCCTCTCGCCGTTCGGCCCCTCCATCACAGTGCGGAACTTGCCGCCGGGCCGCAGGTCGATCTCACAGGCGGTGGTCCGCCAGGGGGCCGGTGTGAACCACTTCATCAGAAGCTCCGGCTCGGTCCAGGCCCGCCAGACGAGCTTGGGCGGAACCGCGACCTCACGCTTCAGTTCAAGATCGAGCTGCGGATTGAAAGCTGCTGCGGTGAAAGCGGTCATGAGGTCCCTTCCTCCCGTTCGTTCAGGTCCAGCACAAGGCTGTCCAGTTGGTCGAGCCGCTTGGTCCAGAGCGTCCGCTGGGCTTCAAGCCAGCTTTCCGCCGCCGCCAGCGCCTCGGGTTTCAGCGTGCAGGTTCGCACCCGACCGACCTTCCGCGTTTCGACGAGCCCGCTGTCCTCCAGCATCTTCAGATGCTGAAGAAAGCTCGGCAGAGCCATCTCGAAAGGTTTCGCAAGATCGCTGACCGACGCCGGACCGCGTCCAAGCGCCTGAATAACCGCCCTGCGCGTGGGATCCGCCAGGGCACGAAAAGTCATGTCGAGTGCCGCATCCATGACGGCACCCTACCGGCAGCAGATACTTAGGTCAATGCCTAACTATCATGATCAGGCCGCCCCGTTCGCCACATGCAGGCTGATCACCCCGGCGACGATCAGCGCGATACCCACCACTTTCATCACCGTCAGCGATTCCCCGAACACGAACACGCCGATGGCGGCGATGGCCGCGGTGCCCGCCGCCGACCAGATGGCGTAGGCGATGCCGACCTCGATGCTGCGCAGCGCCTTGGCCAGCAGCACGAAGGCGACGCCATAGCACAGCACCACCACCGCCGCGGGGGCGAGCCGTGTCATGCCGTCCGACATCTTCATCGCGGAGGTGCCGACGATCTCGAACAGGATCGCCACCGCCAGATACAGCCAACTCATCGCCTCGACACCCCGCCCATCGCGCAAAGCCGATCCCGCAAGCGGCGCAGGATGGACCGCGAGCAAGCATGCTGCAAGAGCCCCACGCCAGACACCCACGGTTGACGCCACGCCCGGCCGGCCCTAGGGTCTTTGCCCTCATTCCTTGACTTTATCTATCTGGTTTCGAAAGGGTCCGACGATGACCGGCGAACGGGATCTGGCGTTGCAGGCGAAGGCATGGCCGTTCGAGGAGGCGCGCAAACTGGTCGCGCGCTTCGCGAAAGCGCCGCCCGCCAAAGGCTATGTCCTGTTCGAGACCGGCTATGGCCCGTCGGGCCTGCCGCATCTCGGCACCTTCGGCGAGGTGGCGCGCACCAGCATGGTGCGCCACGCCTTCCAGACCATGAGCGACATTCCGACCAAGCTGTTCTGCTTCTCGGACGACATGGACGGACTGCGCAAGGTCCCCGACAACATCCCCAACAAGGAGATGGTGGCGGCCAACCTGGGCAAGCCGCTGACCCAGGTGCCCGATCCCTTCGGCACCCATGACAGCTTCGGCGCCCACAACAACGCCCGGCTGCGCGCCTTCCTCGACAGCTTCGGCTTCGAGTACGAGTTCCAGTCCTCCACCGACTGGTACAAGTCCGGCCGCTTCGACGAGGCGCTGCTCGGCATCCTGCGCCATTACGACGAGGTGATGGCGGTGATGCTGCCCACCCTCGGTGCCGAGCGTCAGGCGACTTACAGCCCCTTCCTGCCGGTCTCCCCCTCCACCGGCCGGGTCCTTCAGGTGCCGATGCTGGAGCGCAACGTCGATGCCGGCACCATCGTCTTCCAGGACGAGGACGGCAAGAAGGTCGAACTCCCCGTCACCGGCGGCCATGTGAAGCTGCAGTGGAAGCCCGACTGGGGCATGCGCTGGTTCGGCCTGGGCGTCGATTACGAGATGTACGGCAAGGATCTGATCCCGTCGGCCGAGCTGGCCGGCAAGATCTGCAAGATCCTCGGCGGCACCCCGCCGGAAGGCTTCAATTACGAGCTGTTCCTCGACGACAAGGGCCAGAAGATCTCCAAGTCGAAGGGCAACGGCCTGACGATGGAGGAATGGCTGGCCTACGCGCCGCAGGAAAGCCTCGCCCTCTACATGTTCCAGAAGCCGAAGTCGGCCAAGCGACTCTACTTCGACGTCATCCCGCGCGCCGTCGACGAATACCTGACCTTCGTCGACAAGGTGCATGGCGAGGAGCCGGCGAAGAAGCTGGAGAACCCGGCCTGGCACATCCACAACGGCAAGCCGCCGGCGGTGCGGTCCGACGTGTCGTTCAACCTGCTGCTCAATCTGGCGGGTGCGGCGAATGCCGAGACCAAGGACACCATGTGGGGCTTCATCCGCCGCTACGCGCCGGACGCCACCCCGGAGAACAGCCCTTTCCTGGACAGCATGGTCGGCTACGCCGTGCGCTACTACCAGGATCAGGTGAAGCCGACCAAGCGGTTCCGTGCGCCCACCGACGCCGAGCGCGCCGCCCTGCAGGATCTGCTGGGCAAGCTCGACACCCTGCCGGCCGACGCCCGCGCCGACACCATCCAGAACGAGGTGTTCGAGGTGGGCAAGACCCATGGCTTCACCGAACTGCGGGCGTGGTTCCAGGCGTTGTACGAGGTGCTGCTGGGCCAGACCACCGGTCCGCGCATGGGCTCCTTCATCCAGCTCTACGGCATCGACGAAACCAAGGCGCTGATCCGCGAGAAGCTGGCGGCCTGAGTCCGTCCTTTCCATTCGGATGAAAAAGGGGGCGTCGAAAGGCGTCCCCTTTTTCGTTTGCAAACCATTGCGAACGCGATCGTTTTCGCAAGCAAACGTTTGCCTGACCCACGAACCCTATTTTGCTCAGACAATATGCAGAAAGCTGCCTTTCCGCCCATTTCCTGTGCGGAGCAAACCTTATTCCATACCGCGCTATGCGGGTATCGCACCGCACCAATTCGAAATCCGTGGTACCGCTAACACGGCCGTGGCCGTACACTCCGTCCCGTTACTGCATTTTGCAGTGCGTTTCCTCCCTAGACTAAAGGCCGCGCCCGCATGGGCTGCGGCCCTTTTTTTTGCCGTTCCGCAAACGCCCGTCTCCCGGCGCGCAGGAAGTCACGGGCTCGGCCGTAGCCGTATTAGGGACCCGTTAACCAGGGCGGCGCTTCGATAGCGTGGATGCTCCCACCACCGCCCTTGCCTCCCCTGAGCGGCGGCCCAACCCGAAGGTCTCCGGTCCGGTGACAGCCCGGCGCTCCCCATCCCGCCCCGCCCCCGATCTCCCGCCGGAGACGGATGGCGGAGTCGCGCCCGAACTGATGGACTACCTGTTCGCCGATTCGCCGGAAACCGCACCGCCACCCGCCCCTATACAGCCCAGCCGCAGCGTCGCCCGCCAGGTCGGCGACGTGCTGGTCGAATCGCGGCTGGCGGGCATGGGGGATGCCGACGTCCGTTCCACGCTGGCGCGCAAGCTTTGCCGCCTGTTGCCCGACCTGCCGCCGGGCGGGGCCGACACCGTCAGCACCGTCGCCTTGCGGGCGCTGGAACAGCTGGCCCGCGACCACATCGTCCGCGTGCGCGAGGCGCTGGCGACCGCGATCAAGGACATCGCCTGCGCGCCCCCGTCGGTGGTGGCGACGCTGGCGCGCGACGTCGAGCAATCGGTGGCCGAACCGGTTCTGCGCTGCTGCGCCGCGCTCGGCGACGATGAGCTGCTGGACATCGTCGCCGCGGCGCCCGCCGGCTGGGCGCTGTCGGCCATCGCACGGCGCCACAGCATCGGCGCCGCCCTGTCCGACGCCATCGCCGGCAGCGGCCATGCCGAGGCCACCGGCATCCTGCTGGACAACAGCGGCGCGGTGATCGCCGAACCGACGCTGGAAGCACTGGTGGAGCAGTCCGCCCACCATCCCGACTGGCGGGAGAAGCTGGCCCGCCGCCCCGCCCTGCCCCGTCGGCTGGCGCTGCGGCTGGCGGATTTCGTCGATCTGGCGGTGGTGGAGCATCTGCGCCGCCGTTCGGATTTCGACGACGCCACGGTGGCGGAGATCGCCGCCGCCACCCGCCGCCGCATCGACTGGGCCGAAGCCCCGGAAGCCTCCGAGTCGCCGGAACGCCGCGCCGTCCGCCTGCACCGGCTGGGCAAGCTGGACGAGAGCGCTCTGGGCGATGCGATGTCGTGGAACGAGGCCGGATTCGTTCGGGCGGCGCTGACGCTCCGCGCCCGCGTGGCGCCGGAGGTCGTGGAACTGATCCTGGACTCCCACGATCCGCAGGCGGTGACGGCCCTGGTCTGGCGTGCCGGCCTGTCGATGCGCTGCGCCATGCAGATCCAGGCCCGCGCAGCCGGCATCCATCCGCGCGCCATGCTGAACGCCCGGCAGGGCAGCGGCTTCCCGCTGTCCCCCGCCGAGATGGCCCGGCACCTGGAACGCTATGGGGTCGGGCCGTAGGGGCTCGGCAAGGACCCGGGTGTCTGGCGCTTACGCCCTCTCCCGGGACGGGAGAGGGCATCATCTGCAAAAGCTCCCCCAAACCTTACTGCACGCCACCGCGCGGCATCGGCTGGCGCGGCGTGGCGCGGCCGGTGTGCGGCACCGGGGTGTCGGGCGAGACCTCCTTGTAATAGGGGCCGCGGTCGGTCGGTCCTTCCATCGCCTCGGCCGGGGTGACGATCTGCTCGCCGGTGCCGGCGTCGAAGGCGATCAGCGCCTGCTGGCGCACCTTCAGGCAGGCTTCGCGCTTGGCGGCCAGTTCCGGCGACTGCGTCCCGTCCAGCGCCACCAGCGGCAGCACCCAGCTCGACCGCTGGTCGGAGGGGATGGAGGTGTAGACGTAGTTGGTCAGCGGCTGACAATAGGCGACGCTGGGCTCCGCCACCGCGTCGGTGATCGGGGCGGCGGCGATGGCGGCGCCGTAATCGCCGACCGTCTGGGCCTGGACAGGTGAAGCACCGGCAATGCCGGCAGCCAGCGCCAGCGACATGGTCAGACCGGGAATGAAACGGGCCACGAGCTTGGCCATAAGCGCTCTCCTTCGACCATATTCGAACAAGGTAAGGACCGGACGCGAACCATACGTATAAAGCCGAACGCTCCGGCCGTTGGAAAGGATCATCGGGGGTGCGACGCAAAGCTGCAATGCCTCGCTTGCGGTGATGCTTGCCCTCCGCGACAAAACGCGCTACCTACGCTTCCGAAATCTCGGGGCGCTGGATCCCTAAGACGTTAGAATGACCAACGGTTCTAGTCTCCCGCTGAATGGGGGACGCTCAAACGTTTTAGGGAACGCTCCATGGCTCGCAAGAAGATTGCGCTCGTCGGTGCCGGCCAGATTGGCGGCACGCTGGCTCTGCTCGCTGCTCAGAAGGAACTGGGCGACGTCGTCCTGTTCGACATCGCCGAAGGCATGCCGGCCGGCAAGGCGCTGGATCTCGCCGAAACCTCCCCGGTCGAGGGCTTCAACGCCAGCCTGACCGGCGGCAACGACTACTCGATCATCGAGGGTGCCGACGTCGTGATCGTCACCGCCGGCATCCCGCGCAAGCCGGGCATGAGCCGCGACGACCTGATCGGCATCAACAGCGGCGTCTGCAAGACGGTCGGCGAGGCCATCGGCAAGTACGCCCCGAACGCCTTCGTCATCGTCATCACCAACCCGCTCGACGTGATGGTGTGGGTGCTGCAGCAGGCGTCCGGCCTGCCGCCGGAGCGCGTGGTCGGCATGGCCGGCGTGCTCGACTCGGCCCGCTTCCGCTACTTCCTGGCCGAAGAGTTCAACGTCTCGGTCGAGGACGTCACCGCCTTCGTGCTGGGCGGCCATGGCGACACGATGGTCCCGCTGGTGCGCTACTCCACCGTCGCCGGCATCCCGCTGCCCGATCTGGTCAAGATGGGCTGGACCACGCAGGAGAAGCTGGACGCCATCGTTCAGCGCACCCGTGACGGCGGCGCCGAGATCGTCAAGCTGCTGAAGACCGGCTCGGCCTTCTACGCCCCGGCCGCGTCCGCCATCCAGATGGCCGAGTCCTACCTGAAGGACCAGAAGCGCGTTCTGCCGGTCGCCGCCCACCTGAGCGGCCAGTACGGCCAGGACGACCTCTACGTCGGCGTCCCGACGATCATCGGCGCCGGCGGCGTCGAGAAGATCATCGAGATCGAGCTGAACGACGAAGAGAAGGCGATGTTCCAGAACTCCGTCGACGCGGTGAAGACGCTGGTCGACGTCGTGAAGAAGCTGGACGCCGAGAAGGCCGCTTCCTAAAGAGCGGACTGCGCGGTCTCCGGAGCCGTCCCGACCCCATAGTCCGGGTCGGGACGGCGCCGGTGGTGCGCCCGTCTTGTCCTTCAGTCGACCCGTTCTCGTCAGCCGAACCAAAAAACAGATGGACGCCCGATGAACATCCATGAGTACCAGGCGAAAAGCCTGCTGAAGAAGTACGGCGTCGCGGTTCCCCGCGGCGGCGTTGCCTACACCCCGCAGGAGGCCGAGACGGTCGCCCGTGAACTCGGCGGTCCGGTCTGGGTCGTGAAGTCCCAGATCCACGCCGGTGGCCGCGGCGCCGGGCGCTTCAAGGACAACCCCGAGGGCAAGGGCGGCGTCCGCGTCGTCAAGTCGATCGAGGAAGTCGGCAAGAACGCCGCCGAGATGCTGAACCATGTCCTCGTGACGAAGCAGACCGGCGCGGAAGGCCGCGAGGTGAAGCGCCTCTATATCGAGGAAGGCGCCGACATCAAGCGCGAGCTGTACCTCGGCATGCTGATCGACCGCGCCACCGGCCGCGTGACGATCATGGCCTCGACCGAAGGCGGTATGGAGATCGAAGAGGTCGCCCACAACACGCCGGAGAAGATCGTCAAGGTCGCCGTCGACCCGGCCACCGGCATCCAGGGCTACCACACCCGCAAGGTCGCCTTCGCGCTGGGCCTGGAAGGCAAGCAGGTAGGCGCCGCGGCCAAGTTCATCCAGGCCGCCTATCAGGCCTTCGTGGACCTGGACTGCGCCATCGTCGAGATCAACCCGCTGATCGTCACCGGGTCGGGCGACATCCTGGCGCTCGACGCCAAGATGAACTTCGACGACAACGCGCTGTTCCGCCACAAGGACGTGGAAGAGCTGCGTGACGAGGCCGAGGAAGACCCGGCGGAGATCGAGGCGGCCAAGCACAGCCTCAACTACGTCAAGCTCGACGGCAACATCGGCTGCATGGTGAACGGCGCCGGCCTGGCGATGGCCACCATGGACATCATCAAGCTGTATGGCGGCGAGCCGGCCAACTTCCTCGACGTCGGCGGCGGCGCCACGAAGGAGCGCGTCACCGCGGCCTTCAAGCTGATCCTGTCCGACAGCA
>JAFAFA010000016.1 GCA_023423695.1 Pseudomonadota bacterium
CGACGACATCATCCTGGAAGCGCGTGGTCTGACGAAGGAGTTCAAGGGCTTCGTGGCGGTGAAGGAGGTGAACCTGCAAGTGAAGCGGGGCACCATCCACGCGCTGATCGGCCCGAACGGCGCCGGCAAGAGCACGGTGTTCAACCTGCTGACCAAGTTCCTGACGCCCACGCGCGGCCAGATCCTCTACAAGGGCCGGGACATCACCCGCACCAAGCCGGCGGAAATCGCCCTGATGGGGCTGGTCCGCTCCTTCCAGATCTCGGCCGTCTTCCCGCATTTGAGCGTGCTGGAGAATGTCCGCGTGGCGCTGCAGCGGCCGCTCGGCACCAGCTTCCATTTCTGGAAGTCCGAATCGACGCTCTACGACCTGCACGACCGGGCGCTGGAGCTGATCGAGGCGGTGAACCTCACCCCCTGGGCCGGCCACACCGCCGCCGAACTGCCCTACGGCCGCAAGCGCGCGCTGGAGATCGCCACCACCCTGGCGCTCGACCCGGAGGTGATGCTGCTGGACGAACCGCTGGCCGGCATGGGCCATGAGGACATCGAAGGCACCGCGGCGCTGATCAAGCGCGTCGCCGCCGACCGCACCGTGCTGATGGTGGAGCACAACTTGTCGGTCGTCGCCCATCTGTCGGACACCATCACCGTGCTGCGCCGCGGCGAGATCCTGGCGGAGGGACCGTACGAGGTCGTCTCCAAGAACCCGCAGGTGATGGAAGCTTACATGGGGACCGGACATGCCTGACGGGATGCAGACAAAGACCGCCCACACCGGAACGGCGATGCTGGAGATCGCCGACCTGCACGGCTACTACGGCGAAAGCCATGTGCTGCACGGCGTCAGCCTGGAGGTGCGGCAGGGCGAGGTGGTGACGCTGCTGGGCCGCAACGGCGCCGGCAAGACCTCGACCATGCGCGCCATCATGGGGATCATGGGCAAGCGCACCGGCTCCATCCGCTTCCAGGGGCAAGAGCTGATCGGCATGGCCCAGCACAAGATCCCGCGGCTGGGCATCGGCTATGTGCCGGAGGAGCGCGGCATCTTCTCGTCCCTCAATGTGGACGAGAACCTGACGCTGCCGCCGGTGGTGAAGGACGGCGGGATGACGATCCCGCAGATCTACGACCTGTTCCCCAACCTGAAGGGCCGCGGCTCGACCCAGGGCACGCGGCTGTCGGGCGGCGAGCAGCAGATGCTGGCGATCGCCCGCATCCTGCGCACCGGCGCCACCATGATCCTGCTGGACGAACCGACCGAGGGGCTGGCCCCGGTCATCATCGAGCAGATCGGCGTGGCGGTGCGGGCGCTGAAGGCGCGCGGCTTCACCATCGTGCTGGTCGAGCAGAACTTCCGCTTCGCCGCCACCATCGCCGACCGCCATTACGTGATGGAGGAGGGGCATGTGGTGGACATGATCCCCAACGACCAGCTGAACGCCAACATGGACAAGCTCCACACCTATCTTGGCGTGTGAGCGGGAGAGAGAAGCACCCGATGTCCCAACTGCTCGGCATTCCGCCGCAAGCCCTGTTCGGTCAGCTTCTGCTCGGCCTGATCAACGGCTCCTTCTATGCGCTGCTCAGCCTCGGGCTGGCGGTGATCTTCGGCATGCTCAACGTGGTCAACATGGCGCATGGCGCCTTGTACATGGTCGGCGCCTTCGTGGCGTGGCTGCTGCTGACCTACCTCGGCGTCGGCTATTGGGGGGCGCTGGTGCTGGCGCCCATCGTTGTCGGAGCTGTCGGGCTGGTGCTGGAGCGCACGATGCTGCGCCGGCTCTACAAGGTCGACCATCTCTACGGGCTGCTGCTGACCTTCGGCCTGGCGCTGATCTTCGAGGGCGCCTTCCGCCACCAGTATGGCGTGTCGGGCCAGCCCTATCCGATCCCCGACCTGCTGAAGGGCGGCACCAACCTGGGCTTCATTTATCTGCCGACCTACCGGGGCTGGGTGGTGGCGGCGTCGCTGCTGGTGTGCCTGGGCACCTGGTTCGCTATCGAGCGGACCAAGCTGGGCGCCTATCTGCGCGCGGCGACGGAGAACCCGACGCTGGTGCAGGCCTTCGGCATCAACGTGCCGGTGATGGTGTCGCTGACCTACGGCTTCGGCGTGGCGCTGGCCGGTCTGGCCGGGGTGCTGGCGGCGCCAATCTACCAGGTGTCGCCGCTGATGGGGTCGAACCTGATCATCGTGGTGTTCGCGGTGGTGGTGATCGGCGGCATGGGCTCGATCCTCGGCGCCATCGTCACCGGTCTCGGGTTGGGGCTGCTGGAGGGGCTGACCAAGGTGGTCTACCCGGAAGCCTCTAACATCGTGGTGTTCGTCATCATGGCCGTGGTGCTGATGGTGAAGCCGGCCGGCCTGTTCGGACGGGAGAGATAAGCATGAGCATGCAAACCCAGACGCTGCCGCGGACAGGGGTGGAGGCGGGACCACGCAAAGCGTGGCTGATCGCCGCCCTCCTGCTGCTGGTCGCCGTCGCGGCACCCTTCGTGCTGTATCCCGTCTTCCTGATGAAGGTGCTGTGCTTCGCGCTGTTCGCCTGCGCCTTCAACCTGCTGATCGGCTTCGCCGGCCTGCTCAGCTTCGGTCATGCCGCCTTCTTCGGCGGCGCGGCCTACATCGCCGCCCACACGGTGAAGGTCTGGGGCTGGGCGCCGGAGTTCGGCCTGCTCGCCGCCACCGCGGTCGCCGGGGCGATGGGGCTGGTCTTCGGCCTGATCGCCATCCGCCGGCAGGGCATCTACTTCGCCA
>JAFAFA010000051.1 GCA_023423695.1 Pseudomonadota bacterium
ACCGTGATCACCGTGACTTCCGGCAAGGGAGGCGTCGGCAAGACCACCACCCCCGCCGCCTTCGGCGCCGCCCTGGCGCTGCTCGGCAAGCGCGTCTGCCTGGTCGATTTCGATGTCGGGCTGCGCAACCTCGATTTGGTACTCGGCATCGAGAAGCGCGTGGTCTACGACTTCCTGCATGTTGCCAATGGCCAGGCCAGGCTGCATCAGGCGCTGATCCGTGACAAGCGCATCGCCAACCTGTTCATCCTGGCCACGTCGCAGACCCATGAGAAGGATGCGCTGACCCTTGACGGCGTCAGCCGCGTGATGAACGAGCTGAAGCGTGAATTCGACTACATCCTGTGCGACAGCCCGGCCGGCATCGAGCGCGGCGCCCTGATGTCGCTCTATTTCGCCGACCACGCGATCATCGTCACCAACCCCGAAGTCTCGTCGGTTCGCGACAGCGACCGCATCCTGGGCGTGCTGAACTCGCGCTCCCGCCGGGCGGAACAGGGGCTGGAGCCGGTGACCCAGCAGCTTCTGCTGACCCGCTACGATCCGGAGCGGGTCGAGAAGGGCGAGATGCTGAAGGTCGACGACGTGCTGGAGATCCTGGCGATCCCGCTGCTCGGCGTCATTCCGGAAAGCCAGGCGGTTCTGCGCGCCTCCAACGTCGGCATGCCGGTGATCCTCGACGAGGTTTCCAACGCCGGCTTGGCCTATTCGGACGCGGTCGGCCGCTTCCTGGGCGAGGACATCGAGCACCGTTTCGTCACCCCCCAGAAGAAGGGCCTGTTCAGCCGGCTCCTGCGGAGGAGCGCATGAGCATCTTCAACTTCTTCCGCGCGGCGCCGCGCGCGTCGGCCGTCCAGGCCAAGGAGCGTCTGCAGATCGTCATGGCGCATGAGCGCGCCGGCCGCAGCGGCCCCGACTATCTGCCGATGCTCCAGCAGGAACTGCTGGCGGTCATCGCCAAATACGTCAACATCGACGAGAACAAGGTCGAGGTGAAGCTCGACCGTGGCGGCGACTGTTCGACCCTGGAGGTCAACATCGAGCTGCCGGCCCGCGAGCAGGCCAAGGCCGCCGCCGCGGCCAAGGCGGCGGAGAAGCCGGCCGGCAACGACGATGCCGCGGCCAAGCGTCCGGCCAGCGGCAATGCCGGTGCGAAGAAGCGCATCTGACCCGGGGGCGGCAGCCGGCGTGGCCGTCGCCTGAGTATCGCCCATGTGTCCAGGATCCCTCCGGAGCAGCTGCGCCGGAGGGATTTTGCGTTCGGAGCTTCTGCATCGGACCTCTGCTTCGGACTTCGGCATCGGACATAGGCCGCCCCTGATCATCCGTCCGGGTTTACGGCCGGGCGGGGACGGGGTATCAACAGGGATACGCCGCACGAAAGGCCAATGGCTCCAAGGGCCTGCCCCATGACCGGTTCCGGTGCCGTTCGGGGTGCCGACCTGGGTGCCGTCCGGGGCTGAAGGCGGACCGACCACGGGACAAGAGGGTGCCGATGTTCCTCGATTGCTCGTCGCTGATCGCCGAGAACCCGCCGCGGCCATCGAACGGAATTGCGGTCACGGACATCGACGGCGACGGGGCCTTCGAGCTGGTCGTGGCCGGCTACCGCACCGCCAACCTCGTCCTGAAATGGGTGGACTGCCGGCTGGTCGACATCGCCGGCCCGCTGCTCGCCGATCCCGCCGGACCCGCCCTGGGGCTGGCGGCCGCCGACATCGACGGCGATGGGCGGGAGGAGCTTTACGTCGTCAACTGCGACCGCGCCACCGGTTCCAAGGACATGGCCGACCGGCTGTTCGCCTGCTTCGGCGAGCATTGGCTCGACCTGTTCGCCCAGGCGGAGAATGCCGGCGCCGCCAACCACACCGCCGCCGGCGCGGTCGCGGCGATGGACCGCTGGGGGCATGGCCGCTACGGCTTTCTGGTGGCGACGGACGGCGGCCCCCTGCGCCTGTACGAGCTGACCCGCCGCGGCCGGCTGGAGGATGGGGCGGAGGAGGCCGGGCTGGACTCGATCGGCGCGGCACGCGGCGTAACCGCCCTGTCCATCGTGTCGGACCACATGGATGTGGTGACGGTCAACGACGGCGGTCCGAACGAACTGTTCCGCAACCTCGGCGACGGCAATTTCGAGGAGATCGCGGAAGAGCGCGGCATCGCCGATTCGCGTCCGTCCGGCCGTGCGGTGGTGGCGCTGGACGCCGACGGCGATGGGCTGTTCGATCTCGTGGTCGGCACCTGGGACGGCGCGCAGCGCTATTTCCAGCAGCGCATGGGCGGCGGCTTCGTCGAATCGGCCAGTGCCGACTTTTCGATGCCCGGCCGCATCTTCACCGTCGTCGCCGCCGATTTCGACAATGACGGTTATGAAGAGCTGTTCTTCCATGCCCATGGCGAACCGAACCGCCTGTTCGGCTGGCGCAACGATCAGTGGCAGGAGCTGGAGCTTGGCGATGCCGCCGAGCCGAAGGGCCTCGGCACCGGCGCGGTCGCGGCCGACATCGACGGCGACGGGCGGCTGGAACTGATCCTGGCGCATGGCAGTTCCCATGGCGGCCACGGCTCCCATGGGGGTGGCCATGGAGCGGAGGGCAGCGCACAGCCGCTGTCGGTCTTCCGTCCGGAGGCGACCAACAATGGCTGGCTGCGCGTGCAGCCGCTGACCCCCTTCGGGGCGCCGGCCCGCGGTGCGGTGGTCAGCCTGACCGCCGGCGGACGACGCCAGCGCCGGGCGGTGTGCGCCGGCTCCGGCTATCTCTGCCAGGGCGAACCGGTCGCCCATTTCGGGCTGGGACCGCTCCATACGGTCGAGCAGGTGGAGGTGCGCTGGCCCGACGGCACCGTGGTGACGGTGGACAACCCGCCGGCCGATCGGCTGCTGACCGTTCCCTATCCGCCGGAGTAAGGCGGCTTATCCACCCGACCGTCCGTACCCAAATATTTCAGCACCGCAATAGGTAGGGCCTTTCCTGCAAGCTTCCGTCACATTACAGTGCAAATCGTTGCGGCGCCCGCGGTGCGGGGCATCGCGCGGCATGCCGATCCGGACATAATCCGTCCCTGCCGCCGGTTTTCGCCGCGACGAAGGAGCATGCCGGCACCGGCGTGATCCGGGCGGGTCAGGGATGCGGGAGACCGGAAGGCACATGGCACGACGCGACGTTCCCCTGACGGGGGTGGAACGCTTCTTCGACCCGGATGAAGTCATCGTTTCCAAGACGGACCTGAAGGGGCGGATCACCTACGCGAACCGGGTGTTCCAGCAGGTCGCCGGCTACAGCGAATCGGAGCTGACGGGCGCACCCCATTCCATCGTGCGCCATCCCGACATGCCGCGCTGCGTCTTCAAGCTGTTGTGGGTCACGCTGGAGGCGGGGCAGGAGATCTTCGCCTATGTGGTCAACCGTGCCCGCAACGGCGACCATTATTGGGTCTTCGCCCATGTCACACCCAGTTTCGACGCGGACGGGCGGGTGATCGGCTACCATTCCTCCCGCCGGGTGCCGGAGCGGTCGGCGCTGGACAAGGTCATTCCGCTCTACCGCCAGCTCCTCGACATCGAGGACAGCCATGCCGACCGCAAGCAGGGGATGGAGGCTGGATTCGCCGCCGTCCTCGCCCTGCTGGCCGAAAAGGGAATCGGGTATGACGAATTCGTCTTCTCCCTCTAACGCGTCTTCCCTGTCCCGGGCCGGTTGGCTGGTCGCGCTTGGCCTCATCGATCTGGCGGTCCTGCTGGTCGTGGAGGTGCTGGATGTCGGCGAAATCGCTTTGCGCGCCGGTCTGGCCCTGGCCGGGCTCGCCGCGCTGGGTGGGGCCGGCCTGTATCTGCGCCGCGCCGGCGCGGTGGTGCGGCAACTGACCACGGTCAACCGCGCCGTCGCCGCCGGTGATTTCGAGGCGCGGGTGATCGGCATCCGCGAGGGCGGGGCGCTGGGCGAACTGATGCACGCCACCAACGATGCCATCGACCGCACCGATGCCTTCATGCGCGAAGCGACGGCCTCCATGCATGCGGTTTCGGAGCACAAGTATTTCCGCCGGATCGTGCTGCGCGGCATGCAGGGCGGCTTCCTGCACGCCAGCCGCACCATCAATGCGGCGACCGAGAGCATTTCGCAGAAGGTGGCGGGTTTCGCCGGGGTCACCCAGCGCTTCGAGGGTCAGATCCAGAGCGTGTGCAGCGAAGTGGCCGATACCGCCCATCGGTTGGAGGTCTCCGCCCGCACGATGGAGACGGACGCGACCCAGGCGACCGGCAAGGCCTCGTCGGTTGCAGCCTCCGCGGCGCAGACCGGCAGCAATGTCGGCAGCGTCGCCGCCGCGACGGAGGAGCTGTCCGCCTCCATCGCCGAGATCGCCCGCCAGATCGGCGACGTCACCCGCGTTGCCGAAACCGCGGCCGGCGAGGCCGAGCGGTCGAACGCGCTGGTCGCCACGTTGTCCGAGGCGGCGCGCACGGTCGGCGACGTGATTACCCTGATCAACGACATCGCCAGCCAGACCAACCTCCTGGCCCTGAACGCCACGATCGAGGCGGCACGGGCGGGGGAGGCCGGCAAGGGCTTCGCCGTCGTGGCTCAGGAGGTGAAGCGGCTGGCCGACCAGACCGCCAAGGCCACCGGCGACATCGCGGCCCAGATCGCCGGCATCCAGTCCTCCACCGACGAGGCGGTGGGCGCCATCCTCGGCATCGGCCGCACCATCACCTCGATCAACGAGATCGCGGGCGGTATCAGCGCCGGGATCGACCAGCAGGGCTCCGCCGTGCGCGAGATCCTCGTCAACATGGAGCAGGCCGCCGCCGGCACCCGCGCCGTGTCCGACGACATCCGCGAGGTCACCGATGCCGCCGGCCGCACCAGCGGCACCGCGCACGAGGTGTTCGCCGCGTCCGAACGCATGGCGGCCGAAGCCGACCGGCTGACCCGCGAGGTCCAGCGCTTCCTCGACGAGATGCATCGCGTCGCCTGAAGGCGTTCATGTGGGGTGGTGGTGTGCGCCGCATCAACTGCCCGTGGAATGTGCACAGCATGTGCATGGGATCCCGCAATGCGAAATTGGTCTGGCCTCTTTCCGGGTTGCTCGGACTTTTTATTGCGAATTTAGCGAGAAATCATGCTGCTTGACGACGCTATGGCTGGCATATGACCGCCGCCGCTATGATCGGTTGAGCAACCTCACGCCAGCCTGCCTTTTGTTTCAGCACCTTAACTGAACGACAGTCCCGAAATATCCGGACCGAGCATGCCATCCGCGGCCAAGTGCCGCGGAAATCGGGGAGAGTGGGCGGCCCGCGAAGATCCGGCGACGGTTGGCACGGCTTTTGATGAAGGGGAAGCAGGGACGGTCATGACGGGGGACAAGACGATGAGCATGGCGGGCACCGATCTGTTCGAGCTGTCGCGGGGCGTGCTGGATGTTGCCTCGAGGAAGGTGTCCTTGATCGAGGACATCACCCGGCGCACCAAGATGCTGGCGATGAACGCCCTGATCGAAGCGGCGCGGGCCGGCGACGCCGGGCGCGGCTTCGCCGTCGTCGCCAACGAGGTGTCGGAGATCTCGACACAGGTCAACAGCATCACCAAGGAACTGCGGTCGGAGATCGTCGCCCGCGTCGATCACCTGACCACCACCGGCAGCGCCATGGTGCAGGAGATGCACGGCAAGCGGCTGGCCGACCTGTCGCTGAACATGATCGAAATCATCGACCGCAACCTTTACGAACGCTCCTGCGACGTGCGCTGGTGGGCGACCGACAGCGCGGTGGTCGATTGCGCCGCCGGCCCGAGCGAGGACGCCCGCCGCCATGCCTCGCGCCGGCTGGGCGTGATCCTGGAATCCTACACCGTCTATCTCGACCTCTGGATCGCCGACCGCAACGGCACCGTCATCGCCAACGGCCGGCCCGACCGCTATCCCGGCGCCCGCGGCGCCAACGTGTCGGACGAGCCCTGGTTCCGTCAGGCGCTGGCCACCCGCAACGGCAGCGAGTTCACGGTCGGCGACGTCGCCCGCAACCGCAGCCTGGACGACCGCGTCGTCGCCACCTATGCCACCGCCATCCGGCGCGACGGCGAGGCGGACGGCGACGCCATCGGCGTGCTCGGCATCTTCTTCGACTGGGAGCCGCAGGCCGCCGCCGTGGTCGAGGGCGTGCGGCTGGAGGCCGGGGAGCGCGAGAAGTCGCGCTGCCTGCTGCTCGACGCCCGCCATCGGGTGATCGCCTCCTCCGACGGCCGTGGCCTGCTGACCGAGACGGTGCCGCTGCGCCGCAATGCCGGCTCGATGGGCCATTACATCGACGACAGGAACCGCATCGTCGGCTACGCCCTGACCCCCGGCTATGAGACCTACAAGGGGCTTGGCTGGTACGGCGTGATCATTCAGGAACGGTGAAGCGGGGTTTGCCGTCACTGTCGCCTTCACTGTCGCGGACAAGGGCAGGGCCGGGATACACTCCCGGCCCTGTTCCGTTTCGGGGTTCGCGATCATGTCCGCCCAACAGTTGACCGTCGGCCGGGAGAGCTTCCCGATCCGCGGATCCTTCCGCATCTCGCGCGGGGCCAAGACCGATGCCGCGGTGGTGGTGGCGGAGGTGACCGACGGCCCGCACCGCGGCCGCGGCGAATGCGTGCCCTACGCCCGCTACGGCGAGAGCGTGGACGGTGTCGTCGCCGCGCTGGAAGCGATGGCAGGCGCGGTCGCCGGTGGGCTCGACCGCGACACGCTGTCCCGGCTGATGCCGCCCGGCGCGGCGCGCAACGCGTTGGACTGCGCCCTGTGGGATCTGGAGGCCAAGCGCAGCGGAGTGCCGGCCTGGACGCTCGCCGGGCTGGCCGAGCCGCCGGGACCGCTGGTCACCTGCTACACGCTGAGCGTCGACGAGCCCGAGGCGATGGCCGCGGCGGCGCGGGAGCGGGCGCCGCGCCATCCGCTGCTGAAGATGAAGCTGACGGGGGAGGGCGACCTCGACCGCGTCCGGGCCGTCCGCGCCGCCGCGCCATCCGCCCGGCTGGTGGTGGACGCCAACGAAGGCTGGACGCTGGACCAGTTGCACCGTTTCGCCCCGGTGCTGGCCGGCCTCGGCGTCGAGATGATCGAGCAGCCGCTGCCCGCCGGCCAGGACGATGCCTTGCGCGGCGTCGCCTGTCCGGTGCCGCTGGGCGCCGACGAATCCTGCCACGGGCTGGAGTCTCTGGACCGCCTGCGCGGGCTCTATCGGGTGGTGAACGTCAAGCTGGACAAGACCGGCGGCCTGACCGAGGCGCTGGCGATGACCCGCGCCGCCCATGCCATGGGCTTCGAGGTGATGGTCGGCTGCATGGTCGCGACGTCGCTTGCCATGGCACCGGCGATGCTGGTCGGGCAGGGTGCGCGCTACGTCGACCTCGACGGCCCGCTGCTGCTGGCCCGCGACCGCGAGCCGGGGCTGGTCTATGACGGCGCGGTGGTCCAGCCGCCGGTGGCGGAGTTGTGGGGGTAGGTTTCGACTGACGATGCCCCCACCTGACCTCCCCCGCTGGGCGGGGGAGGGACTGCCGCCGAACGCCGACAATGTGCCAATTCCCTCCCCTGCCCAGCGGGGGAGGGTCAGGTGGGGGCTAACTTAGGGGTAGAGAGAAGACTTACTCTCTCACGCCCCCTGCACATAAGGCGGCGGAGGTGTCCCCACCGAGGCCGGCACATAGGGCGCGTCGGCGATGCCGTTGACCTTGGCGGCCATGATGAAGTCGTTCTCGTGCAGGCCCCTGATCTTGTGGGTCCAGAAGGCGACCCGGCAGTGGCCCCAGCCGAAATGGATGTCGGCGTGGTGGCCTTCGGCCTCGCACAGGTTGCCCACCTGATTGGCGAAGGCCTGGGCCTGGGCGAAGTCGGGGAACTTGAAGTCGCGCTCGATGCGGTCGGGGTCTTCCTTCAGGACCCAGCCCGGCACCTGCACCAGATAGGAGGCGGCCATCGCGCGGTCCATCGGCGGTATTCCGCCGCGGCAGGGCTCGCAGGTCTTGCCGGCCAGTTCCTGTGTCGCGGGTGCTTGCGGTGTCATCCCGGTCTCTCCCTTGTTTGCAGGTTGGGCTTGTTTGTAGGTTGGGTGTCTGGGCTGGAACCTTACCGCCTACAAGCTTGGGTTCGGGCCAGTGCTTCGGCAAGCCCGGCGCCCCGACTGCGCCCATCTGGCAAGATTTCTGGAAGCGATCCGATGACCGACCTGCGCACCGACCTGCCCTTCGCCGATTACCAGTACCCGACCAAGTCTGTGGACGGGCCACGGCTCGCCATCGTCGGCGAGGCGCCGGGGGCTGAGGAGGCCCGGCAGGGTACGCCCTTCGTCGGTCGCAGCGGCAAGCTGCTGGACGAATCGCTGGCCGCCGTGGGGATCGAGCGGGCGGAGTGCCTGGTCGCGAACGTCTTCCGCTATCAGCCGCCGGGCAACAAGGTCGGGCATTTCTTCGCCTCCCGGGCCCGTGCCCGCAAAGAGGGGCGGGAGATCGATGAAAGCTGGGGCGCCTTCGGCACGTCGGACAGGCTGCTTGCCGAGTTCGCCGGCGAGATCGAGCATCTGCGCGCCACGCTGGCCGACTACCGCCCGTCGGTGATCGTGGCGCTCGGCCGCACGCCGACCTGGGCGCTGACCGGGGAGAACGGCATCCTGCAGCTGCGCGGTAAGGTTCTGCCCTGCCGGCTGCTGGAGGGGGTGGAGGTGGTGCCGACCTTCCACCCCAGCTACCTGCTGCGCGGCCAGTTGGTGGAACAGCCGACCTTCCTGGCCGACCTGCGGCTGGCCGTGTCCCGACTCAGCCGTTAGGCAGCAGGCGCCAGATCGTCGTTTCGCGCGCCTCCCGGTCCTCCAGTTCGAGCGAGGTCGGGACGGTGTAGCTCGCCAGCTTCTCGACACCGCCGGCGGGGAAGTAAGCGCGGCCGGGATCGCCCAGCAGGACCAGCGTTCCGGTCGCCGCGATCTCGCGCAGCCATGCCGTCACCCGGTCGGCCATCGGCTTCTCGTAGCAGACGTCGCCGGCCAGCACGACGTCGATGCCCGGCAGCGGACGGTCGACCAGATCGACGCTGACCGCCTTGACCTCCACCCCGTTGGCCTCGGCATTCAGCGCGATGGCGGCGAGCGAGAAGCGGTCGATGTCGCAGCACTGAACCCGCGCCGCCCCCGCCTTGACCGCGGCGATGCCGACCAGCCCGGTGCCTGCGGCAAAATCGAGCACCGACCTGCCGGCCACCAGTTCCGGCCGGTCGAGCAGCAGCCGCGCCACAGCTTGCCCACCCGGCCAAGCGAAAGCCCAGTATGGCGGTGGCAAATTCGTGGCGGCCAAGGTCTCCTCGGTCGCCTGCCAGAGGGGTGTGACCTCAGTGGCAAGATGAAGCTGGATTTCCGGCAACAGCGGTGTGGTCGTCAGCGTCGTGTTGTCGCGGACGAAATCTTGCGGAGATGCGTTGTTCATACGAGGCTTCCCAAGGGACTCCGCTGTTGGGGGTATGCTGGTCGATGGCTTTTGATTGTTACACATTTCAAACGGTGTAGACACAGCTGCGAACCCGTGTTACCCGTTCTCGCCAGGGGAAAACAGAGGGATTGGGGGAATCATGCGGCAGAGGGGAACCGCCATCGGCCTTTCGTTTGCGGCTTTGATCGCGCTGAGCCCCCTTACCGTGTCGACGGCTGCCGCACAAGACGGCGATTGCGTCCGCACCGTCCGCTCCATCTCCGATTTCACGATCCGCGGCGACGCCTGGACCTGGTGGGACCATGCCGCCGGCCAGTATGACCGCGATCAGCGTCCCGCCGTCGGCTCCGTCCTCGTCTTCAAGCGCACCGGCCATATGCGCCGTGGCCACGTCTCGCTGGTCAGCGCGGTGATCGACCGCCGCACCATCGAGGTCGACCACAGCTGGATCGATGGCGACGGGCTGCGCCGCGGCATGCGGGTGGTCGACGTGTCCCGCAACAACGACTGGTCCGCCGTCCGCGTCTGGCACGAGCCCACCGACCAGATGGGCCTGCGCGTCTACGCCGCCTATGGCTTCATCATGCCGGAGGGGGAAGAGGCTTCTCCGCGTGGCGGCCGGATGCTGGATGCCGGCGACCGCGGCATGGACCAGGGCTTCAGCAGCAGCCCGCGTGGCCGCAACAAGGTCAATGGCCCGCGCATGATGGAAGCGTCGCTGCACCCGCAGAAGGGCGTCAGCGTCTCGGTGCCCGGCCGCAAGCCGCAGAGCCTGCCGGCCACCGCCGTCGCTTCCCACGCCAAGCCGCAGCGCACCGATGTCGCGGTGCTGCCGGTCCGCAAGCCCGGTGCCTCGCATGCCGCTCCGGCCCCGGTGACCGTCGCCGAAGCTGGCGCTCCCGGCAGCCGCCGCACCGTTGCCCCCGGCCGCAAGCCCGGCCCCGGAAACGCCGTCGCCCAGCTGGCCGATACCAGCGAGCGCTGAGCGGGGCAGGTTTCAGGATTTCAGGAAGGGCGGGGCTTTGCTCCGCTCTTTTTGTTTGTGCGGGTGTGGGAGCATCGGTAGACGATGCCCCCACCCCAACCCTCCCCCGCTCTCAGCGGACCTACGGTCCGCCTGCCGCGTCAGCACAAAGCGAAGCTTTGTGCGAGAGCTGGGCGGGGGAGGGGTAAGTGCTTAGGCGGAAGAGTGGCGGCAGTTCCTCCCCCGCCCAGCGGGGAAGGTTAGGTGGGGGCATCGTCAGCCGACACCTCCCCACCATCGCGCCCCTAAATCTTTCCCGCCAAAATCGCTGCCAGAACCAGCCAGCCGAACCAGCGGTTGGACTTGAACTTGTCCAGGCAGTCGCCCTGATCGTCCGGCCGCCATGTCGCCACCTGCCAAGCCAGCTGCAGCGCCGCCAGCGACAGCACCGGCAGGAACAGGCCGCCCAGGCCGGCCAGACGGCCGGCGATGCCGATGCCGACAAAGGTCAGCGTGTAGAAGCCGTAGATCCAGATCTTGCTCTGGTCGCCCAGACGCAGCGCGGTGGACTTCACGCCGATCCGGGCGTCGTCCTCCTTGTCCTGGTGGGCGTAAATGGTGTCGTACCCCAGCGTCCAGGCAATGCCGGTCACGTAGAGCGCCAGCGCCGGCCAGCCGACGTCGTTCTGCACCGCGGCCCAGCCCATCAGGGCGCCCCAGTTGAAGGTCAGCCCCAGGAAGGCCTGCGGCCACCAGGTGATGCGCTTCATCAGCGGATAGGTGAAGACCAGCGCCAGCGACAGCACGCCCAGCCCGATGGCCGTCATCCCCAGTTGCAGCAGGACCAGCAGCGAGACCAACAACTGCAGCACCAGGAACGCCAGCGCCTGACGCACCGACACCTGACCCGACGGAATCGGGCGGGAGCGGGTGCGCTCCACCATCGCATCGAACTTGCGGTCCAGGATGTCGTTGACGGTGCAGCCGGCACCCCGCATCAGGACCGCGCCGACTCCGAACAGCGCCATCAGCCAAAGCAGCGACGGCCAGTCGCGGAAGGGCTGCGGCATTGCCAGCGCCACGCTCCACCAGCAGGGGAACAGCAGCAGCCATGTGCCGATCGGGCGGTCCAGCCGCGCCAGCGTGACATAGGGGCGCAGGCGGGCTGGCACACGCCGGGCGAGCCATCCGTCCTGGCGGATGTCGGTGAAGCCGGAGTCCGGAAGAGTGGGGCCGGTGGAGGCGGTGGGCATGACGGCGGCGTTCCCGCTGTGCTATGGAGATGTCTGAACAGGCAATCAGCGCGAAGGTATCGGGCTGCCGTCCAGGCGGCAAGCACGCTGCCTCGGCCGGGTGCGGGTTGGGTGCGGCGAAAGGCCCGGGCCGGCGCTATGGAAAATAGCAGGCCGGGGTCTTGCGCGCGCCAAAATCGTACCAATACTGTTTCTTCGTTGTAACCTCAGCGGCCCGCAATCTTAAATGGACATGAACGCAACACCGGATCGTTTCGCCGTCGTCATCGACGACGAGTCGATCATATTGGCCGGCATGGAGATCATGCTGGACACCTGGGGCTACGGGGTGCTGGCCGCCGAGGATGTGGAAACCGTCCTGGCGAAGCTGCCGGGCCATCCGGTTCCGGACGTGATCCTGTCCGACTACCGGCTGCGCGACGGCTGGTCCGGCATCACCGCCGTGCGTGCTGTGCGTGAGGCCTGCGGTGCTGCCGTTCCCGCCATCATCCTGACCGGCGACACCGGCGCCGAGCTGATGGCCGCCGCCAAGGCCGAACAGGTGCGCATCCTGCACAAGCCCGTCCAACCCAACGACCTGCGCCGTCAGATCGAGGCACTGATCGCCCCGGCCTGACGCCACGCTCCATTCCCGCCATCCGTTTTCTGCGCACCGCTCCTGCGCGTCTCCGTCGTCTCTGATGTGCTGACTTGCGCGCCCGCAGCCGGTTATAGTCGGCGCCGCGCCCCGCGGAGACGACAGCCATGGCCGACCCGATCAAGACACGCCTGTATGTGGACAGCCCGCTGGCCGAAGGTCAGTCGGTCGGGCTGGACCATGAGCGCGCCCATTTCCTGCGCCATGTCCTGCGGCTCGACCGCGGCGATCCGGTCGCGGTGTTCAACGGCCGCGACGGCGAATGGCGGGCGACCATCGACGGCTTCGGCAAGGGCTGGTGCTCGCTGACCGTGGCGACCCGGCGGCGGGAGCAGGACACGACACCGGACCTGTGGTTGCTGTTCGCCCCGCTGAAGAAGGGCCGCATCGACTTCGTCGCCGAGAAGGCGACGGAGATGGGCGTTTCCCGCCTGTGGCCGGTTTTCACCCGCCGCACCGATCCCAACCGCGTCAACATCGACCGCCTGCGCGCCAACGCGGTGGAGGCGGCCGAGCAGTGCGAGCGCCTGAGCGTGCCGGAGATGGGCGAGGCTCTGCCGCTGGACCGCGCGCTGGCCGGCTGGCCGGCCGACCGCCTGCTCTATCTCTGCGCGGAGGCCGGCTCCGCCCGTCCAATCGCCGATGTGCTGCGCGACGCACCCGCCGGTCCCGCGGCCCTGCTGGTCGGGCCGGAGGGCGGCTTCGACCAGTCGGAACTTGACGAACTCGTCAAACTCCCTTTTGTTGTTCCGGTGGGATTGGGTCCGCGCATCCTGCGGGCCGATACGGCGGTGGTGGCGGCGCTGGCTTGCTGGCAGTCCTTGGCCGGGGATTGGACTGCCGGGGGAAGCGACCGACGTCCGCCTTTCCGCGCGCCGACCCCTTAACCGGCCGCCATCCGGCCGTTCCTCCGTCCACTTCCCGCGAGAGACTTCATGTCCGCACCCCCGACCACGCGCGGCGAACCCATCACCGACCGCCGCCAACTGGTGGCCTATCTCGAATCCGGCAGCAAGCCGGCGCCGGACTGGCGCATCGGGACCGAGCACGAAAAATTCGCCTTCCGCACCTCCGACCTGCGGCCGCTGACCTATGACGGGCCGGACGGCATCCGCGAACTGCTGACCCGGATGACGCGCTTCGGCTGGCAGCCGGTGGAGGAGAAGGGCAACATCATCGCCCTGGTCCAGGACATGGCCAACATCACGTTGGAGCCGGGCGGACAGGTCGAACTGTCGGGCGCACCGCTGGAAACCCTGCACCAGACCTGCGCCGAGGTGCACCGCCACCTGCGCCAGGTGAAGGAGGTCGGGGCCGAGTTGGGCATCGCCATGATGGGGCTGGGATTCCAGCCGAAATGGACGCGCGACGACATTCCGTGGATGCCCAAGGGCCGCTACAAAATCATGCGCGACTACATGCCGAAGGTCGGCTCGCTCGGCCTCGACATGATGACGCGGACCTGCACGGTGCAGGTGAACCTGGACTTCGCATCCGAAGCGGACATGGTGAAGAAGTTCCGCGTGTCGCTGGCCCTGCAGCCGATCGCGACCGCGCTGTTCGCCATGTCGCCCTTCACGGAAGGCAAGCCGAACGGCTTCCAGAGCTTCCGCAGCCACATCTGGACCGACACCGACCCGGACCGCACCGGCGACATTCCCTTCGTGTTCGAGGACGGCTTCGGTTTCGAGCGCTACACTGACTATCTGCTCGACACGCCGATGTACTTTGTCTACCGCGACGGCGTTTACAACGACGCGGCCGGCCAGTCCTTCCGCGATTTCATGGAGGGCAAGCTGCCGGCCCTGCCGGGCGAGGTGCCGCTGATCACCGACTGGGCCGACCACACCACCACCGCCTTTCCGGAAGTGCGGCTGAAGAAGTATCTGGAGATGCGCGGCGCCGACGGCGGCCCGTGGCGCAGCCTGTGCGCCCTGCCGGCCCTGTGGGTCGGGCTGCTCTACGATCAGGTGGCGCTGGATGCGGCCTGGGACTTGGTGAAGGACTGGACGGCGGAGGAGCGCGCGCATCTGCGCGCCGAGGTGCCGCGGTCCGGCCTGCGCACGACGTTCCGTAATGGGACGGTGCGCGACGTGGCGTTGGAGGTTGTGGCGATCGCCCGCGACGGTCTGGCGCGGCGTGCCCGCAACGACAATTGGGGCGACGACGAGACCCACTTCCTCGACACGCTGCAGGTCATCGCCGAGACCGGCCGCAGCCCCGCCGACGAGCTTCTGGAGAAGTTCAACGGCCCCTGGGGCGGCAGCGTCGATCCGGTGTTCAAGGAGTATGCGTACTGAGGGGGGGCTCTCGTAGGTCGGCGTTAAACCCCCACCTTAATCCTCCCCCGCTGGGCGGGGGAGGAAACTGCCGCTGAACGCCGACAAAGGTCCAATTCCCTCCCCCGCCCAGCGGGGGAGGGTCAGGGTGGGGGTCTAACCCCTACAGCTCACGCCGCCACCGGCGCATGGGTGATGCAGCTCTTCGAGCACACCTTGGAGCAGCTTTCGCAGCCGATGCAGTTGGCTGCTTCCTTGACCGTCATGATCTTCTTCTCTGCCTCGTCGTCGAAGACGTCGACGATGTCGCCGTCCTCGGTCAGGCCGATCATGTCGAGCACGCCGCGCCCGCACACCTTGAAGCAGCGGCCACAGCCGATGCACTGCTTCTGGTCGATGGATTGGACGAATTTCGGGGTCCAGCTCTGACCACCGCGGGTGGTGCCGGTCAGGAACTCAGCCATGGGAATGCTCCTCTCGGAAAAGGCCGCGCCTAAGCTGTTCTAGGGAAATGGTGGAGGTCATGCCTTCTCCAGCGCCTTCAGCGCCGCCCGTTTCTCGGTCAGGGTCTTGAAAGCGTCATAGGTTTCCTGCGCCACCGTCAGGATGCTCTGCCAGTTCTGCGGAAGCTCTTCCGACAGGTCGTGCAAATCCATCTTCTTCTGGGTGGCGCGGGCGTTCAGCTTCCTGATCTCGTCCTTCAGGGTGTCGATGTCGCTCATCGCCGCAATTCCGTTTCTCAGAGGTTCGCGACCTCGGGGTATTCCCGGATCAGCGCGACGGCATCCTCGACCAGCTTGGCGCCGTCGGCGGCCATCTTTTCGATGCTGGGGAAGCCGAAGCGGTGGGCGTCGCGCAGGGTCTTCGACACCACCACCAGTCGGCCGGTGGTGAGGATCATGCGGCCGAAGCCCTCGTGGCTCATCTTCATCATCGGCGAGGCCATCATGCCGGTCTGCTTCTCGACCGTGACGCCGACCGCCTTGTAGAACAGCTCCAGCCGCCACAGCGTGTCCGGATCGGGGTCGCCGATGATCGGGATGGCGGCGCGCGCTTCCTTGTCCAGGATGAAGGGGGCGAGCAGGGCCTCGTCCGGCTTGCCTTCCCAGGCGCCATAGCTGTCCTCGGCACGGAACAGCAGGACCAGTGTCTTCACGAACTGGTCGGCGACCGACAGTTCAGCCACATCAGCCATGCTCAAGCCTCCTCCTCGTCGAAATTGAATTGCGGCGTCTCGCCCATCGCCTTGCGCAGCCAGGGCGGCGGGTTGCCGTTCAGCGTCTGGACCAGCTTGTCGAGCAGGGCCGGGATGGCCTCACTGGCCTCGACCTTCACGGGATGGATCTTCTTCGCCACCACGCGGGCAGCGGCCGAGGCGCCGATGGCCGACAGATAGAGGATGGCGACGTCGGCCAGCGCCTCCAGCTTGGGCACCAGCTTGTCCTCGTTGCCGTCCTCGAACATCGAGCCGCCGAACTGGAAGGTTTCCAGAAAGGAATGGCCCTGGCGGTCGACCCGATAGACGGCGATGTTCTTGGCCCAGCCGAAATGCGCATCGACGTGCTGCATGTCCTGGGTGCAGAAAGCGACCTTCATCGATCCTCCTTGTGTCGGGCGTGGGTCCTGCACCACGCTCAGACGGCGTTGCATCCGCATGATCCGCCTCCGCAGCCGTGCGATTCGCCCGCTTCGTGATGGCCGTCCCCGTGGTTCTCGTGGTCCATCTCGCGGGCGAGAAAGAGGTTGCCGATCTCGCACAGCAGCTCCCGCGTGCCCCTGTAGCCGACCTGGACGCGCAGCCCCGCCCCCAGCCGGTCGAACAGCGGCAGGCCCATGCGGTGCAGCGGCACGCCGATCCGCGCCGCCCCCTGCCGCCCGTGCGAGTTGGAGACGATCAGGTCGGCGTCGCGGGCCAGCGTCTCCACATCGGAATGGTCACCGACCATGATGGTGGCGGCCTTCAGCCGTTCCAGCACCGGGCTTTGCGTCGGCGACACCGCGGCCACCACCTCCGCCCCCATCTCGGCCAGGAAGCCGGTGACGGCGTAGAGCAGGTCGGGCTCCAGCGCCGCGGCGATGCGCTTGCGGCTGAAGAAGAAATGCCCGTCCAGCATGGCATCGACCAGGGCTTCGCGCTGGCGCCGCAGCCGGGCCGGCGCCGGCTTGCCCGACAGCTCCATCAGCAGGCGGACCAGCTTGTCCGTCGCCTCCAGCCCGGTCAGCCGGCTGAAGAAATGGCTGGGAACGTCGGTCTTCAGCTCCAACGCGTTGCCGGCGACCCGCATATGCTCGCCGACCACGATGGTGGCGGCCGAGGCGCCCATGGCGCGGATCTGCTCCACCGTCACGCCGCCCAGCGAGGTGGCGGTGAAGTCGGTCGGCTGGCGCCCCACCATCGACAGCGACAGGTCGGGCAGAAAGATCGGCGACAGGCCGAAGCCTTCGATGATGTCGCGCAGCTCCTCGACGTCGCCGGGCGACAGGTGGCTGCCGGCCAGCACATTGACCTGGGCCGGGATGCGCACCGGCGAGGGTTCGACCAGCCGCTCCACCATTGTGGTCACGGCGGCGGCGAAGCCGTCCTCGAAGCCGCCGGCGAAGTCGGGGGTGTTGGCGAAGACCAGGGCGGTGCCGGCCATGTCGGGGTTGCGCTGGCGGAACAGCGTGTACTGGCCGACCATGTCCTCGCCCTTGGTTTCGGTGACGCCGGTGGTGGCGACGCCGATCATGGCGGGCTGGTTGCGCTCGACAATGGTGCGGATCGCCCGTTCCAGATTGTCGTAGCCGCCGAGGATGGTGGAGACCTGATCCATCGCCGTGGTCTGCAGCGGGATCGCCTCGCGGAAGTGGCGGACCAGCAGGACCAGCCCGAAGGCGGTGCAGCCCTGCGACCCGTGGAACACCGGCAGGCAACGGTCGACCCCGAGATAGGCCAGGGCGGCGCCCAGCGGCTGGCTCATCTTCAGCGGGTTGGTCGAGGCGGCCTTGGCGGCGGAGGGGAAGCGCTGGATGTGCGACATCGGCCTTACTCCGCCGCCAGAAGGGTGGAGGACGGGCCGGACTCCCAGGGCGCCGGCTGGCGGACTTGGCCCCAGATCGGGTTGGACAGCGTCTTGTCGATCTCCTCGCAGAGATTGACGATGCCGTCATAGCCGGCATAGGCGTGGTGGCGTTCCTGGTTGATGTCGAGCCACGGAACCTTGGCCTTCAGCGAGATGAACTGCGACCGGCCGCCGGACATCATGATGTCGGCCCGATCGTCGGCCAGCATCCTGTAGATGTCGCGCGGCTTCAGGTCGTCCCACTGGTGGAACTCCTCGCCCTTCATCTTCCTGATGCGCTCCTTGTCCTCCTTGGTCGACTTCTTGGTCGAGGTGCCGAGGATGGTCAGCCCGGCGCCTTCCAGCGCGCTGACCATCGACCAACTCTTGACCCCGCCGGTGAACAGCAGGACGCGCTTGCCATCGAAGCGCGGCTTGTAGGGCTCCAGCCGGCGCCAGACCCGGCTTTCCTCGCGGGCGATGACGCCCTCCGCCCGGTCGATCAGGCCCTTGTCGGCGCCGCGCTCCACCAGCATGCGGGCCATGGTGCGCAGGGTGTCCGACATGTCGGAGACGCCGTAGAAGGAGCCCTCGAAATAGGGGATGCCGTAGCGCTCCTGCATCTTGCGGCCGACATTCACCAGCGCCTGGCTGCACACCATCATGGTGACGCGGGCGCGGTGGGCCTGGGCGACCTCCTTGTAGCGGCCGTCGCCGGAGATGCAGGACAGCAGGCGGATGCCGATCTCGTCCAGCAGCGGCTTGACCAGCCACAGCTCGCCGGCAAGGTTGTATTCGCCGATGATGCAGACGTCGGTCGGGGTGGTGTAGTCCGGCTCCACCGTGCCGATGACATGCTCCAGCAGGGCTTCGCCGGCCAGCTTGTTGCCGAGATTTTTCGACCCGACGAAGCCCGGCGCATCCACCGGGATCACCGGCTTGCCCAGCTTCTGAGTCGCGAATTTGCAGACCGCGGCGATGTCGTCGCCGGTCATGGCGGGCACGCAGGTCTGATAGACGAAGACGGCCGGCGGGTCGTATTGCTGAACGATCTCCTTGATGGCGCGGTAGAGCTTCTTCTCGCCGCCGCCGATGACGTCCAGTTCCGACAGGTCGGTGGTGAAGCCGGTGCGGTAGAGCTGCGGACCCGAGGATTGCGTGCCGCGATTGTCCCAGCTGTTGCCCAGGCACGCGATGGGGCCATGGACCAGATGGGCGGCGTCGGCGATCGGCTGCAGCACGATCATCGCGCCGTCATAGGCGCAGCCGCCGGCGGCGGCCCCCGGCTTCAGCGACTTGGTGCAGCCCTTCTTCTTTTCCTTGGCCGACTTGGCTTGGTTGGTCGCGCAGCCCGGTTCGTTGAAGAGGTCCTGGATCTTGTCCTGGAGCATGCCCGCTCTCCCATCCTGGCGCCGGAAATGGCTCTGAGTGGGTATGATGCAGGGGGCGTGCCACAACGTAAAACGTTGATGTGCAAGGATTGTCCGGTTTCCGGGGGTGTCCGATAGCTGACAATCGCCGCGTAGGGCCGGGGGCTTGTCGGGTGTCGCACATCGAGCAGGCTGTTGCGGAAGACCGGTGACGTCTCCGGTGCACGAACAAAGAAACCCGGAGCGCGCCGTCGCCGACGCTCTCCGGGCTGGGGAGGTTGCCGCCGGACCGGGGGGATGGAGACCCCGGCCCGACGGGTAGATTGGAACCGATGCGTGATCCGATGCCTGGAAACCGCCGGTCAGCGGATCAGGTCGAACGAGTAGTCGGTCTGGCCGACGATGTTGGTATTGGCGTCGATGTCCTCGAAGATCCGGTCGAGGATGCGCACCAGCACGTTCAGCGCGCCCTGGTAGCCCCAGGTCGGGTAGCGGTGGTGGTGGTGGCGGTCGAAGATCGGGTAGGTCAGGCGGATCAGCGGAACCTTGGTGTCGCGCTCCAGATACTTGCCGTAGCTGTTGCCGATGATGTAGTCCACCTTGTCGGTGAAGATCAGCGAGCGCAGGTGCCACAGGTCCTTGCCGCCATAGGCCGCGCCCGAGGCGCCGAAGGGCGAGCCGTCCAGTACCTTCTGGACCTGCTTCTCCCACTTCTTGGAGCCGGAGGTCGACAGGATGTGCACCGGCTCCGCACCCAGTTCCAGCAGGAAGCGGGTCATGCCCAGGCAGAAGTCCGGGTCACCGTAGACGGCGAAGCGCTTGCCGTGCAGGTGGGTGTGGCTGTCGGCGATGGCGTCGACCAGACGGCCGCGCTCCAGCTTCAGGCTGGCCGGCACCGGCTTGCCCGACAGTTCCGCCAGCTTCAGCAGCAGCTCGTCGGTGGCGGTGACGCCCATCGGGTAGTTGAACTTGGCGACTTCCTGGCCCTTCTCCTTGCAGAACTGCAGGGTCTGGGTGGTGTTGTACTCCTGCATGGAGATGGTGGCCTTGGCGTGCAGGGCCTCCTTGGTCTCCTCGATGGTGGTGCCGCCGTCATACATGCGGTACTCGCCATCCATCGGCGTGTCGAAATTGTCGGATACGTCGGACAGGATCTGCAGCTTCACGCCGAACTCGCCGGCGATGCGCTTCAGTTCGCGGTTGTTGCCGACCGCGAAACCGTCGAAACCCGGGATCAGGTTGATCTGCTCGGTCTTCGGCGTGTCGAAATTCTCCGAATTGCCCCAGAAGCTGCTCAGGATCCCCTTCATCATGTTGTCGTAGCCGACGATGTGGCTACCGACGAAGGCCGGGGTGTGGGCGAACGGCACCGGGAAGTCGGCCGGGACGCTTTCCTTGTTCTTCGCATTGGCGATGAAGCCCTGCAGGTCGTCGCCGATGACTTCGGCCATGCAGGTGGTCATCACCGCGATCATCTTCGGCTTGTAGAGCGCATAGGCGTTCGCCAGGCCGTCGATCATGTTGTTCAGCCCGCCGAACACCGCCGCGTCTTCGGTCATCGACGAGGAGACCGCGCTGTTCGGCTCCTTGAAGTGGCGGGTCAGATGGGTGCGGTAATAGGCGACACAGCCCTGGGAGCCATGGACGAAGGGCAGGGTGCCTTCGAAGCCCTGGGCGGCGAACATCGCGCCGATCGGCTGGCAGGCTTTGGTCGGGTTGATGACGACCGCTTCACGGGCGAAGTTCTTCGCCTTGTAGTCCTCGGACTTGGTCCATTCGGAAACGCGGGCGACGTCCTCGTCCGAATGGCCGTATTCGAACTCGGTCTTCTTCTTCTCGAACATCGCCGCGTATTCGGGCTGCCGGAAGAGGGTGTAGTGGTCGAGGACCTTGTCGGCGCTCTGCGAAAGCTTGTCGGTCATTCTCAAATTCTCCTGTTCCAGAGGCCGATGGTCAGAACGGGGCCTTCATCACGCCCCAGACGGGGTTGTTGATGGCCAGGTCCATGTCGCGGGCGAAGATCGCGAAGCCGTCATAGCCGTGGTACGGGCCGGAGTAGTCCCAGCTGTGCATCTGGCGGAACGGCAGGCCCATCTTCTGGAACACGTACTTTTCCTTGATGCCCGACGCGACGAGGTCGGGACGCATCGCCTCGACGAACTTCTCCAGTTCGAACGCGGTGACGTCGTCGTAGATCAGCGTGCCTTCCTTCACATAGTGCGGCGTGCGCTGATAGTCGTCGTTGTGGGCGAACTCGTAGCCGGTGCCGATGATCTCCATGCCGAGGTCATGGTAGGCATCGACGACGTGGCGGGGACGCAGGCCGCCGACGTAGATCATGACCTTCTTGCCGTCCAGCCGCGGCTTGTACTTGGCGATGACCGCATCGACCATCGGCTGGTAGCGGGCGATGACCTTCTCGGCGTTCTCTTTGATCTTGTCGTCGAAGAGAGCGGCGATCTTGCGCAGGGATTCGGCGATCTGGCTCGGGCCGAAGAAGTTGTATTCCATCCACGGAATATTGTACTTCTCTTCCATGTGGCGCGCGATGTAGTTCATCGAGCGGTAGCAGTGGATCAGGTTGACCTTGGCCTTCGGCGTGTTCTCCAATTCGGCCATGGTGCCGTCGCCCGACCACTGGGCGATCACGCGCAGGCCGATCTCCTCCAGCAGGATGCGGGACGACCAGGCGTCGCCGCCGATGTTGTAGTCGCCGATGATGGTGACGTCATAGGGGGTGGAAACGAAGTCGGCCTTGGGTTCCGTCTTCTCGAACACCCAGTCGCGGATGGCGTCGTTGGCGATGTGGTGGCCCAGCGACTGGGACACGCCGCGGAAGCCTTCGCAGCGCACGGGGATGACCGGCTTGCCGATTTCCGCCGACTTGGCGCGGGCGACCGCCTCGATGTCGTCGCCGATCAGGCCGATCGGGCATTCCGACTGGATCGAGATGCCGTTCACCAGCGGGAACAGCTCGTTGATTTCCTCGATGACCTTGTGCAGCTTCTTGTCGCCGCCGAAGACGATGTCCTTCTCCTGGAAGTCGGAGGTGAAGTGCATCGTGCCCCAGCTGTCCACGCCGGTGTCGCCGATGTAGTAGTTGCGGCGGCCGGACCAGGAGTAATAGCCGCAGCCGACCGGCCCGTGGGAGATGTGGATCATGTCCTTGATCGGACCCCACACCACGCCCTTCGAACCGGCATAGGCGCAGCCGCGGATCGTCATGACGCCGGGGATGGACTTGACGTTCGACTTGACGCCGCAGTCCTTGGCCTCGGCCTCCAGCACGTTCAGGTGCTTGGCGCGGCGCTTGCGGGACTTTTCGGGATAGGCTTCGAGGACTTCGTTGACGAGGTTCTTGACGTCGACCGTGGTGTTCTCGGACAGGCTCATAGCCGGCCTCCTGCTTGAATATTCCGCGCCGCTTCAGCGCGTGACCGAGCCCCTCCCTCCCACGCCGACGTCGCCCGGCCGGAACCGGTGGGCGGTCGTTGGGTCGACGTCGTGCGGGGCTGGGGAAAAGGGCCAGTGTTCAGGCGGTCCCCCCCGCGCCGATGGGGCAGGGGGGCCGGTAGGCAACCGTCGCTACGCCCGGGATCAGGCGCCGGCCTTCGCCGCTTCCTTGGCAGCCAGCTCGGCGAGCTGCTGCTCCTCGGTCTTCATGATGCCGAAGTCCATCAGCATCTCTTCCAGCTCTTCCATGGTGATCGGGGTCGGGATGCAACCCTGGCCCGAATTCGCGTGGATCTTGTTGGCCAGCGCGCGGTATTCGCCGGCCTGCTTGCTGTCCGGAGCGTACTCGATGACCGTCATGCGGCGCAGCTCGGCGTGCTGGACGATGTTGTCGCGCGGCACGAAGTGGATCAGCTTGGAGCCCAGGCGCTTGGCCAGCGCGTCGGCCAGATCCCATTCCTTGTCGGTCTGACGCTCGTTGCAGATCAGGCCGCCGAGGCGGACGCCGCCGCTGTGCGCGTACTTCAGGATGCCCTTGGCGATGTTGTTGGCGGCGTACAGCGCCATCATCTCGCCGGACATGACGATGTAGATTTCCTGGGCCTTGTTCTCGCGGATCGGCATGGCGAAGCCGCCGCAGACCACGTCGCCCAGCACGTCGTAGGACACATAGTCCACGTCGTCGTAGGCGCCGTTCTCTTCCAGGAAGTTGATCGAGGTGATGACGCCGCGGCCGGCGCAGCCGACGCCCGGCTCCGGACCGCCGGACTCGACGCACTTGATGTTCTTGTAGCCGATCTTGAGGACGTCTTCGAGTTCCAGATCCTCGACCGAACCGGCCTCGGCGGCCAGATGCAGGACGGTGTCCTGGGCCTTGGCGTGCAGGATCAGGCGGGTCGAGTCGGCCTTCGGATCGCAGCCGACGATCAGGATCTTCTGATCCAGCTCGACCAGCGCGGCCAGCGTGTTCTGAGAGGTGGTGGACTTGCCGATACCGCCCTTGCCGTAAAAGGCGATCTGACGCAGAGGCGCTTTGGCCATGTGGGTCGCTCCTGTGCTGGGGTCTGGGACTGTGCTTCGATCCGGTGCGGCCGGTTCGTGGCCGCTTCGGATTTCATGGATTGCACGACCCGTGCCAGAGCGGGGAATGCTGATAAGTCGTTGATATTATTAATTTATTGAGTGTGGCGACGCGTGCCGTCTCTTTGTCGGGGTCCCGACACACACGACAAAGCCAGACATTTTGTCGGGTCTTTCGTGGGGGAGGGCTTATCGGGAGGTGTAGGCTTCGAATGCCCCCACCCTAACCCTCCCCCGCTGGGCGGGGGAGGGGACCAGCGCTTGTTTCGGAGAGCGGCGGCAGTCCCGCCCCCGCCCAGGGGGGGAGGATAGGTGGGGGCAATACGTGGCCGGGACCTACCTACCGCGCCTCGCCCAGCGCCTCCGCCGCCACGACGATGCGCAGTGCCAGCTCCTCCACCGCCTCGTCGCGGTCCATGTCGTAGAGCAGCTGCGCCAGCAGTCTCCCGCGCGCCACCAGACGGCGGGCCAATGCCGGATCGGCGGGCTTCGCCAGCAGCGCCTCGACCAGCCGTTCGCCGGTCAGGCGGGCCAGCACGTCGCAGCGGTCGACCAGCCGCTGCTTCAGCGTGTCCACGGCGGCGGGGCGGCCGGCATGGGTCAGGTCGGCGCAGAAATGATGCAGGCTGCGCAGCTGGCGCAGCAGGGCCGCGAACAGCAGGTCGTCCAGCTCGCCGCCAGCCGCGGCCTTGCCGACAAGATCGAACAATGTGTCAGAAAGCCGCCATGCCGCCGAAAGCCAATCGTTCATCGCCTTGCGGTCGGCCGGTTCGACGAAGGGGCCGGACTCCTCCTTCGTCTCCTCCTGGTCGTCCAGGTTGCGCAGCGCGATGACGATCAGCCCATCGGCCTGGGCAAGCGTGGCAAGGCTGGCATGAAGCGCCTTCAGCCCGCGGTCGGCGACGAAGCCCTCGATCGCCTCGGTGGCGCGGTGCAGGGAGTAGCGGGCAAGCCGGCGCGACTGATAGACGACGTCCTGCAACGCACTGCCGCCGCCCAGCGCCTCCAGCACCATCCGCCGCACTTCGAAGCGCAGCAGGGCGCGGGCCAGCCGGTCGATGCCGCCGACATCGATGGGGCGGCGGTCCCTGGTCAGCGCGTCGGCGGTGGCACGGGCGTCGGTTTCGATGGCGCCGATCACCGCCTGGAGATGGCCCTTGCCGCCGCCGCGCGTCCGGCCGACCAGTGCCCGCATCGCCTCGGCGAGGTCGATGGCGCTGGGCAGGCTCTCTTCATGGGCGGTGCGGCCGGTCACCAGCCGGTCGATCAGATGGTCGCGCACCCCTGGCAGCAGCACGTCGGTGACGATCTGCCCGATCGGCCGCAGCAGCGCCTCCAGCATCCGGCCCGGCGGCTGGCCGACCAGTGCCGGCAGCGGGTTGACCGGCTTGGGGACCAGCCTTGGCCGATGCGGCTCCAGCAATTCCAGCACCGCGTCGCCGCGCAGGGGGGTGATGGCGCCGCGCAGAAGCTGGGCGAGGCGCAGGGCCGTCCGCGCTTCGTCGATGCCGCGCGGTGGGCGACCGTCGGGTGCTGCCGGAGGGGCGGGTGCGGGCTGGGGAGAGGGCGGGGGCGTCCGGACAAGCGTCTGCGTGGCCACCGGCGGGGTCCGCCGGCGCCGGCTGTCGTCGTACTTGGTCGGCCAGAAGGCCATTCGGGTGCCGCCGGATCGTAAGCGTCGCTGTACTGAGTATGGGGACGGACCGTTCGGCTTCAAACGGACAATCTTGCGACATGGGGCACTGGAACCCTTCCGGTTGCGGTGGTCCGGGCTTGGCACGCGCCCGCTTATACAATATCCATATAATAAGTAATGACATTCGGGCGGAGTGGACCGGCGTGGCGGATGGGGTGGCGATACGAGATGCCGGTGGTGGGAGGATGGAGCCCGGGTCTCCACCCGACTCGCCATTGGCCCTTCGTGCCCACAGCTCCAACCTCGTCAACATTCCGGCCGCCGCCCTGTGCAGCGAAGCCTACAATGACGAGCCGCGGCGCCTGCGCATCGGCGCCACCCGCAGCGAGCACGCCGCCCTGTTCGAGGCGCTGGACGAAAGCCGAGACGCCCTGACCGCGTCGGACATCTTCCAGCGCCATATGGCGGAGGTGTTCGCGGTCAATCCCGACTTTTCCGGGGCTGAAGGGCCGGACGGCAGGCGCCGCTTCCGCGCCAGCTACCTGCGCCTGCTGAAGGGTTGGATGTTCGACAGCAACCGGGCGGAAGGCGCGGTGATGAAGGGCTGGGTGGAGAGCCGTTTCGGCCTGCTGCCGACCTTCCACGGCGAACCGATCCGCCGCTTCGCCTCCGACGCCTGGGCGGCTTATGGCGAGCAGAAGCAGTCCACCCGCTTCCACAACAACAACATCCACTTGCAACTCGACCTTCTGTACGAGTTCTGCCAGTGGACCATCCGTCGCGGCTGGCCCGATGCGCCAATGCCCAACTGGGCCTCGCACATCCGACTGTACCGTGGCGTCAACGATTTCGAGGAACACCACATCGTCGCGCGGCCGGACAGGCGCACGGCGGTGCTGCGGCTGAACAACCTGTGTTCCTTTTCCATCGACCGCGACATCGCCGGCCAGTTCGGCGACTACATCCTCGACGCCTGGGTGCCGCTGCCCAAGGTCGTCTTCTTCCGCGACATCCTGCCGCGCTACCCGTTCCAGGGCGAAGGGGAGTATCTGGTGATTGGCGGGGATTACCGGGTGGGTGTGTCGCTTCTCTGACAACCTCACGTCCGGCGGCGGCCTGATGGCCGGTTCGCGGGGCGCACCAGGAAAGGGCGGGCATTTCGCCCCATGGCATGACCGATCCTACGATTCTGACGGCAGAAATACGGTCCAGGGCGCTCGGCGCCTATCTCGGCCTCGCCTGCGGCGACGCGCTGGGGGCGACGGTGGAGTTCCTGACCAAGAGCGAGATCGCCCACCAGTATGGCGTCCACAAGCACATCAAGGGCGGCGGTTGGCTGAAGCTGCCGGCCGGGCAGGTGACCGACGACACCGAGATGTCGTTGCATCTCGGCCGCGCCATCCTCTCCGGGCCGGAGTGGGACGCCCGCCGTGCCGCCGAGGAGTTCGCGCTCTGGCTGAAATCGGTGCCGGTCGATGTCGGCGACACGACACGGCGCGGCATCCGCCGCTTCATCATGCACGGCACGCTCGAGGAACCGGAGTCGGAATACCATGCCGGCAACGGAACGGCGATGCGCAACCTGCCGGTGGCTCTGGCGACGCTTGGCGACGATGCGGCGTTCGAACGCTGGTCGGTGGAGCAGTCGCACATCACCCATTGCAACAAGCTGTCCGACTCCGCGGTGATCGCGCTGGGTCGGATGGTGCGGCGGCTGGTGCTGGGCGGCGGCGTCCTCGCCGCGCGGGAGGAGGCGAACGCCCTGATCGCCGAGCACCGCCAGTTCAAATTCGCACCCTACCGCGGCCTGTCCACCGCCTTCGTGGTCGATACGGTGCAGACCGTCTTCCACTATTACTTCCAGACCGATTCGGTCGAATCCTGCGTGGTGGAGACGGTGAACCAGGGTGGCGACGCCGATACGACCGGCGCCATCGCCGGCATGCTGGCCGGCGCAACCTATGGCGTCGAATCGATCCCGCCGCGCTGGCTGCGCAAGCTGGATCGCAAGGTCTACGACGAGATTTGTCAGCAAACCGACGCCCTGCTCGCGCGTGCGCCGCTGTTTCAGGGGAGATGAGCAATGGCCGATGTGGTGTTCTTCGAAAAACCCGGCTGCGGCGGCAACGCCCGCCAGAAGGCCCTGCTGGAGCGGGCCGGTCACCGCGTGCACGCCCGCGACCTGCTGAGCGAGCCCTGGACGCCCGCGACGCTCCGCCCCTTCTTCGGCGACCGCCCGATGGCGGACTGGTTCAACCGCGCCGCCCCCGCGCTGAAGTCCGGCGAGGTGGTGCCGGAGGCGATGGACGAGGCCGCGGCGCTGGCCGCGATGGTCGAACGGCCGCTGCTGATCCGCCGCCCGCTGATGCAGGTCGGCGACCGCCGCGACTGCGGGTTCGAGACCGACCGGGTGGATGCCTGGATCGGGCTGGGCGAAGCCGGGACCGCAGGGAAGTTGGAGGGCTGCCTACGGCCGGACATGCCGCCCTGTCCGAAGCCGTGAGCCGTGCGCCGTCAAACCCTGACGTGCATAAAGGGCACGGGCCATGTCAACGCGTGACCTCGCGCACCACCTGTCGTAGCTTGTCGCCCCCAAGGCGACGACAAGCGGCAGACGAGGACATCATGTGCGAACTCCTGGGCATGAGCGCCAACGTGCCCACGGACATCTGTTTCAGCTTCGCCGGCCTGATGCGCCGGGGCGGACAGACCGGGCCGCACCGCGACGGCTGGGGCATCGCCTTTTACGAAGGCAAGGGCTGCCGCACCTTCCACGATCCGGCCCCCAGCGCCGAATCGGAGATCGCCCGGCTGGTCAGCCAGTATTCGATCAAGTCCTGCACGGTGATCTCGCACATCCGCCGCGCCAACCGCGGCCGGGTGTCGCTGGAGAACACCCATCCCTTCACCCGCGAATTGTGGGGCCGGGTGTGGACCTTCGCCCACAATGGGCAGCTGAAGGGCATAAAGGACCGTGTGTTGACCTTCTACGAGCCGGTCGGCAGCACCGACAGCGAACACGCCTTCTGCTGGCTGCTCGACCAGATCCGTATGCAGTATCCGGAGCCGCCGAAGACCACCGCCGGGCTGATGAAGCTGATCCGCCACCTCGCCGCCGATCTGGGGACGCTGGGGGTGTTCAACATGCTGCTCAGCGACGGGCGGTATCTGTGGTGCCACTGCGCCACCAACCTCGCCTGGCTGACCCGCAAGGCCCCCTTCGGTGCCGCCACCCTGGTGGATGCCGACATGAGCGTCGATTTCTCCAAGGAGACGACGCCCAACGACGTCGTCACCGTCATCGCCACCCGCCCGCTGACCAGGGACGAGGCCTGGACGGTGATGCAGCCGGGGCAGATGGCGGTCTTCCGCGGCGGGGCGCTGGTGACGCGCTGAACCGGTTGCAGCCGGGCCGATTGTTGCTTCTCCAGAGACGATCTTTCGCGCACAGACCGGCTTAACCGCTGGAAAACAAAGGAGCATCTTGGTCGTCAGAACCCGGCCGGGACATACGGCCGCAACAACCAAGAGGCTCCTTCCGCCATGACCACGATCCTGCATGTCGACTCCAGCCCGCTCGGCACCGTGTCCGTCACCCGCCAGCTGACCGCCTCCATCGTCGAGGCCCTGGTGAAGGCCGAACCGTCGGCCACGGTCGTCGCCCGCGACGTCGCCGCCAACCCGCCGGACCACCTGACCGGCGAGTTGATGCAGGTCGTGAAGTTCCGCAACCTGGAAGGCCTCAGCGAGCGTCAGCGCGAAGAGCTGGCGCTGACCGACGCCCTGGTCGACGAGTTCCTGACCGCTGACGTCGTCGTGATCGGCGCGCCGATGTACAACTTCTCGATCCCGACCCAGCTGAAGGCCTGGATCGACCGCCTCGCCCAGGCCGGCCGCACCTTCCGCTACACCGAGAAGGGCCCCGAGGGTCTGGCCGGCGGCAAGCGCGTGATCGTGGCGTCCGGCCGCGGCGGCGTCTATTCGACCAACCCGGCGCTGGCCGGCCTGGACCACCAGGAAGCCTATCTGCGCACGGTGCTGGGCTTCTTCGGCATCACCGACGTGACCTTCATTCGCGCCGAGGGCATCGGCATGGGTCCGGAAGCCAAGGATAAGGCGCTGGCCGGCGCGGCGAAGGAGATCGAAGGGCTGCTGGTGGCCGCCTAAGGCTGACGGGGCGGGTGCTACGCCCGCCCCCTTTACTCTATTGGAACGCCACCTCCGCCAAGCTGCGCAGCTTGCGGGAGTGCAGCGTCTCCATCCCGTGCTCGCGCAGCAGTTCCATCGCCAGAACGCCGATCTTCAAATGCTGGTCGACCCGCTCGCGGTAGAAGCGGTCGGCCATGCCTGGCAGTTTCAGCTGCCCGTGCATCGGCTTGTCCGACACGCACAGCAACGTCCCGTACGGCACGCGGAAGCGGAAGCCGTTCGCGGCGATCGTCGCGCTTTCCATGTCCAGCGCGATGGCGCGGCTCTGGCTGAAGCGCATCAGCGGTTCGCGGTGGTCGCGCAGTTCCCAGTTCCGGTTGTCGATGGTGGCGACCGTGCCGGTGCGCATAATACTTTTCAGGTCGAAGCCCGACAGCCCGGTCACCCGCTCCACTGCCGTTTCCAGCGCGCGCTGAACCTCCGCCAATGCCGGCACCGGCACCCACAGCGGCAGGTCGGCGTCCAGCACATGGTCCTCGCGGACATAGCCGTGGGCCAGCACATAATCGCCCAGCCGCTGGGTATGGCGCAGCCCGGCGCAGTGGCCCAGCATCAGCCACGCATGCGGGCGCAGCACCGCGATGTGGTCGGTGATGGTCTTGGCGTTGGACGGGCCGACGCCGATGTTGACCAGGGTGATGCCGTTGCCGTCCGGCCGCTTCAGGTGATAGGCCGGCATCTGCGGCATGCGCGTCAGCCTCGGCGCAGGGACATCCGCGGCACCGCCGAGATTCTGGTTGGTGGTGACGATGTCGCCCGGCTCGACGAAGCTGTCGTACTGGCTGCGGTAGGCGGCCAGATCGGCATCGCCGGTCGGCTCCATGATCTCGCGCGACAGCCTGATGAACTCGTCCACATAGAACTGGTAGTTGGTGAACAGCACGAAGTTCTGGAAATGCTCCGGCGCGGTCGCGGTGTAGTGGCGCAGGCGGTGCAGCGAGAAATCCACCCGCGGGGCGGTGAACAGGGCCAGCGGTTTTACCGCGTCCACTCCGCCGTCGCAGGTGCCGTTGACGATGGTGTCGTCCATCCGCGCCAGATCGGGCAGGTCGAACAGGTCCGGCAGCTTGGTCAGACGGTCGGGCGGCAGGTCGCCTTCCACATACATGCCGTTTGGAAAGGCGAAGTGGATCGGGATCGCCTCCTCGCTGACGCCGACCTCCAGGGGCACGTCATGGTTGCGCAGCAGAAGCGTGAACTGTTCCAGCAGATAGCGTTCGAACAGGTCCGGCCGCGTCACCGTGGTGGAGTGGACGCCAACCCCCTCGACGAAGCCGTAGGACAGCCGGGTGTCGACCGCGGCCCCCGATACGGCGGTCATCCGGACATAGGGGTAATAGGCCCGGTTCCGCCCGCCTTCCTCCTCGCCCTGGGTATAGGCGGCGAAGCGGTCGCGCAGATAGGCGGTGTTGCGATCGTAGATGTCGCGCACGCAGGCCAGTGCTGCTTTGGCATCGGTGAAGCGCCCGGCCGACCCGGGCTGGAGCGGGGCTTTATCGGTCATGTCATCAAAGATGGGGTACGAAGGACCGGCTGGGAAGGCCGAATTTCGGCCGATCCCCAGCACTTATCCCTTCGGAGATGACGAAGTGCCACCGACGGTCAGTCGGCGTTCAGCCCCATCAGCGACTTGGCGAAGGCATCCGCATCGAAGGGGCGCAGGTCGTAGACTCCCTCGCCGACGCCGATGGCGTGGACCGGGATCCTGAACTTCTCGGCCAGCGAGACCAGCACGCCGCCGCGGGCGGAGCCGTCCAGCTTGGTCAGGATCAGGCCGTTGACATTGACCATGTCGCGGAAGATCTCCACCTGGCTGTGCGCGTTCTGGCCGGTGGTGGCGTCCAGCGTCAGCAGGGTGGTGTGCGGCGCCGTCTCGTCCAGCTTCTTGATGACGCGGACGATCTTGCGCAGTTCCTCCATCAGGCCGGTCTTGTTCTGCAGCCGGCCGGCGGTGTCGATCAGCAGCACGTCGACGCCCTCGGCCCGCGCGCGTTCCAGCGCGTCATAGGCCAGCCCGGCGGCGTCCGCCCCGGTGTCGCGTGCGACGACCGGGCAGCCGGTGCGCTCGCCCCAGATCTTCAGCTGGCTGACCGCGGCGGCGCGGAAGGTGTCGCCGGCGGCCAGCATCACGCTCTTGCCCTCCGCCTTGAACTGCCGGGCGAGCTTGCCGATGGTGGTGGTCTTGCCGGTGCCGTTGACGCCGACGACCAGGATGACATGCGGCTTCAGCGCCGGGTCCAGCACCAGCGGCTTGGCAACGGGGGTGACGATCCTCGACACCTCGGCGGCCAGCGTCGACTTGACCTCCTCCGGCGAGACCTCCTTGCCGAAACGGGTCCGCGCCAGCTCCGCCGTCACCTTCGCCGCGGTCGCAGGGCCGAGGTCGGCGGTGATCAGCAGCTCTTCCAACTCCTCCAGCGCTTCGTCGTCCAGCTTGCGCTTGGTGAAGATGCTGGTGATGCCATCAGTCAGCTTGGACGAGGACTTCGACAGCCCTTCCTTGAGCTTGGCGAACCAGCCCTTCTTGGTCGGCGGCGCCTCTTCGGCAGCCGCGGCGACAGGGGCGGGGGCCGGAGCCGGCGGCAGTTCCGGAACGGGCTCCGGCTCCGGCGCGGGAGCAGGGGCAACCGGGGCAGGGGCGGGGGCGGGCGGTGGCGCGACCGGCGCGGCGGGCGGGATAACCGGGACCGGCGCGACCGGGGGCTGCGCGACGGGCGCCGGTGGCGGTTCGGCGTTCGGCGGTTCTGTGCTCGGGGGGGCGGGCGCCAGTTCCGGCACCGGCTCGACCTCCGGCTTCGGCGCGGCCGGAGCGACCGGCGGCTCTGGCGCTTTTTCCGGTTCGGGTTCCGGCGTGGGGGTGGCGGACTCCTGGGTGACCGATTGGTCCTTCGCCGCCTCGTCCTGGGGAGCGGTCTCTTCGGGCTTCTTGCGGCCGAACCAGCGGAAAATCATGGAGTGTCCACTATGAGAGGGGTCAGAGCGGGGTGCCGGTCAGCACGCCGTCCTTGATGCCGGTGATGGCGGCGGGCACCAGCGAGCCGGGCGGGAAGGGCCGGCCCAGGCGAACCGCGGCGAAATGCTCCGTACGGCCCAGGTCGTCCTTTTCCACCAGCACTGTGGCGGTGCGGCCGACCAGGCTCGCCAGCGTGCGGGCCTCCGCCGCCTCACCGACGGCACGCAGGCGGGCGGCGCGCTCCTTGCGGACGGCTCCGTCGACCTGCGGCATGCGGGCGGCCGGTGTGCCGGGGCGCGGGCTGTAGGGGAAGACATGAAGCCATGTCAGGCCGCAGTCCTCCACCAGCCGCATGGTGTTCTGGAACATCTCCTCGGTCTCCGTTGGGAAACCGGCGATGAAGTCGGCGCCGAACACCACGTCGGGCCGGATCGAGCGCACCCGCTCGCAGAACGCGATGGAGTCGGCGCGGCCGTGTCGGCGCTTCATCCGCTTGAGCACCATGTCGTCACCGGCCTGCAAGGACAGGTGCAGGTGCGGCATCAGGCGCGGCTCGTTCTCGATCAGGCGCCAGAGGTCGTCGTCCATCTCGATGCAGTCGATGGAGGACAGGCGCAGCCGCGGCAACTCCGGCACCAGGGCCAGCAGCCGGCGCACCATCTGCCCCAGCGACGGCGAACCCGGCAGGTCGGGTCCGTAGCTGGTGATGTCGACTCCCGACAGCACCACCTCGTTGTAGCCGGCCTTCACCAGCGCCTGGACCTGCTCGACGATGCCGCCGATGGGGACGGAGCGCGAGGGGCCGCGGCCATAGGGGATGATGCAGAATGTACAGCGGTGGTCGCAGCCCTGCTGGACCTGGACGAAGGCGCGGGCGCGGTCCTCGAATCCGCCGATCAGGTGGCCGGCGGTCTCCTTCACCGACATGATGTCGTTGACCAGGACCTTCTCGGCCGGCGGCAGGCCCCAGCTTTCCGGCTGCAGCTTTTCCTGGTTGCCCAGGACCTGATCGACTTCCGGCATCGCCGCGAAGCGCTGCGGATCGATCTGGGCGGCGCAGCCGGTGACGACGATGCGGGCGTCCGGCCGCTCGCGCCGCAGCTTGCGGATGGTCTGCCGCGCCTGCCGTTCGGCTTCCGACGTCACGGCGCAGGTGTTGACGATCACCACGTCGTCCAGCCCGGCGCTGCGCACATGGTTGCGCATCACCTCGGACTCGTAGGTGTTCAGGCGGCAGCCGAAGGTGACGATTTCGGGGCCGGTCTGCGTCGTGCTGTCAGTCGTATCGCTCATACCGAAACCAGTTCAGCCGACAGCCGGCCGTTGAAGCTCAGCGCCACCGGGCCGGTCATCAGGACGCGGTCGTCATCGGTCCATTCGATGGTCAGCGTGCCGCCGTCCAGCAGGATGTCGGCCTTGCGCCCGGTCAGGCCGCGGCGGGCGGCAGCCACCAGCGTGGCGCAGGCGCCGGTGCCGCAAGCCTGGGTAATGCCGGCACCGCGCTCCCACACCCGCATGCGGATGGCGGTCGGCGACAGAACCTGCGCGAACTCGACGTTGGATCTCTCGGGGAAGGCCGGGTGGTTCTCGAACACCGGTCCGACTTCGGCCAGCGGCACCGCTTCGGCATCGTCGACGAAGAAGACGGCGTGCGGGTTGCCCATGTTGACCGCGACGGGGCCCGCGAAGCCGCCATGCTCCACCGACTCGACCCGCAGCGTGTCTGTGGGGGCGGCCAGCGGAATGGCGCTCCAGTCCAGACGGGGCGGACCCATGTCCACGGTGATGCGGCCGTTATCGGCACGGCTGGCGTGCAGCAGCCCGGCGGCGGTCTGGAAGCTGGCGCGGTCGCGCCCGCTTTCCTCCATCAGCAGCCAGCCCACGCAGCGCGACGCATTGCCGCAGGCTGCGGCCTCGCTGCCGTCGGCGTTGCGGATGCGCATGAAGGCGTCGGCCCCGGGCGCCTCCGTGCTTTCCAGAATGATGAACTGGTCGCAGCCCACGCCGGTCTTGCGGTCGGCGATGGCACGCACCTCCGCGCCCGAGGGGCGGTAAGGTTCGGAACGGGCGTCGATCACGACGAAGTCGTTGCCGAGGCCGTGCATCTTCAGGAATTCGCGGATCATGGCCGCCGTTATATGGCGAGCCGTGGGGATAAGTCCATAAGGCGCCGCGCAACGCTGATTCGCGGCGGTTACGCTCCCTTGAACACCAGATGCTTCGACGCCGCGAAGTTGAAGAACATGCCGGCGATGGAGCCGGCGGCCACCGCCAGGAACGGATGCTCGGCGACGGTCTGCACGCCCGATTCCAGCCCCACCGACACGCCGTAGTTCACCACGCCGCCGATGGCGTTGGCGGCGATGAACTTGGCCCATTGGCGGTGCAGAGGCTCGTCCGCCGCGCCGCGGAAGGTGAAGGCGCGATTCAGCGCCCAGGTCGCCGTCGCCGCGGCGAAGAAGGACGGAATGCGGGCGGCGAAGAACTCCAGCCCCAGCGCCAGTCCGCCATAGAGCACGGCGGTGTCCACCAGCAGTCCGATGACGCCGACCAAGCCGAACTTGGCGAACTGCACCCCCAGCCGGCCGAGCCGGCTGTCCAGCAGAGCGGCGACCGGCCCGGTCACCGGCGGCCGTCCCCGCGTTCGCCAGCCAGCGGCGGGTGGTTGCCCGGCGCGCGCAGCGACAGGTAATGCATGCGCTTGGCCTCGCGGCGGCCATGGGTGACGGTGTCCAGGATCAGCCCGCAGGCCAGGCTGAGGAAGGCCATCAGCATCAGCCCGGTCGCCAGCATCGCGGTGGGGAAGCGCGGAACCAGTCCGGTCTGGAAGTAGGTGGCGATCACCGGCACGCCGAGGATCACCGACAGCAGGGCCAGCAGGCCGAACAGACCGGAGAAGAAGGGCAGCGGCCGCTCCTCCTTCACCAGGATGATGATGGTGCGCAGGATGCGGATGCCGTCGCGGATGGTGTTCAGCTTGCTGTGTGATCCGGGCGGCCGGTCCTTGTAGGGGGTCTTCACCTCGGCGATCGGCATGCGCAGCTCCAGCGCATGGACGGTCAGTTCCGTTTCGGTCTCGAAACCGCTGGCCAGCGCCGGGAAGGACTTCACGAAGCGGCGGGAGAACACCCGGTAGCCCGACAGCATGTCGCCGATGCGGCTGCCGAAGATGTTGGCGACCATGCCGGTCAGGACAAGGTTGCCGAAGCGGTGGCCGGGGCGGTAGGCGGCGACGATCTCCGTCACCCGCGCGCCGTTGACCATGTCCAGCTGCTCTTCCCACAGGCGCTTGACCAGCTGCGGTGCGCTCGGCGCATGATAGGTGTCGTCACCGTCGACCAGCACATACACGTCCGCCTCGATGTCGGCGAACATGCGGCGCATGACGTTGCCCTTGCCCTGCAGCGGTTCGTGCCGGACCACCGCCCCCGCGGCACGCGCGACCTCGACCGTCCGGTCCTTGGAATTGTTGTCGTAGACGTAGACCGTCGCCTCCGGCAGGGCGGCGCGGAAGTCCTGCACCACCTTGCCGATTGCCGCCTCTTCATTGTAGCACGGGATCAGCACCGCAATGGTCGGCGCCGGGGCGGAGTCCGCATTGGCCCGCGGCGCTCCCGAAGCGTCGGTGCCAGTGGTGCCGGTGGTGGAGTCGGCGCGGTCGATGGTCGATACGGTCATGGCGCTGGCTTTATGGCTGGAAAAGGGCGGACGGGGCGGTTACCGGCGATAAACAGCACAAACCCGGCGATTATTCCACTATCTCCCGATTTCAGGGCGTCCTGTCCACGGCGCAGAGGTTCAGGGTCTCGCCAAGATTGTTCGGAATCGGCCGGCAGCGCTGCGGGTCCAGCCGCAGGCCGAGCAGTGCGGCGGCCTTTGCCGCGCCAGGTGTGTCGGGGATCGTGCTCAGCATCAGGAAGGAGCCGCGGTGGGACGCCACCTTGTCCTTCAGGATGGCGAGATAGCCGTTGCCGACCGAATCCGGCTGCAGGAAATTGGACTGGATGCGCACGAAGGTGACGCGCGGCGGGAAGGACGGGATGACGTGCGAGATGGCCCAATATCCCGCCATCAGCACCATGGTGTCGTCCGCATCCTCGATGGGCGGCACTTCCGCCGTCACCCACTTGTCGGCCCAGGCGACGCGCCCCCAGTCGGCCGGCTGCACCGTCAGCTGCACCAGCGCCAGCAGGGCCGCCGCCAGTCCGATGCGCAGGCGGCGGGACAGCGGCAGCAGGCCGACCGCCATCACCAGCGCCAGCGGCGCCAGCATCTCCAGCGGCACCAGATAGCGGTAGATGCAGAACATCACCACCCACAGCACGTAGGTGACGGAGAGCGCCGTCAGCAGGAAGCGCGTCGCCGGCCTTTCGGTCAGCCATTCGTTACGCCGATGCAACGACCATCCGATCAGCGCGCCGACGGCTCCCAGCGGCACCAGGACGAACAGCGCCAGCACCCGCAGGTCGAAGAACGGCACCTCGCCCACCGTCAGGGGGGAGAAGGTGAAGACGAAGGGGAAGAACAGCCGCTGCCACAGACCGGGCGGGAAGAAGCTGACATTGACGTAGTCGGATATCGCGGCGAAGGGCGACTTGAAGATGTGGTTCATGTGCGGGAAGACCGGGTTCCCGTAATCGTGCCACAGATGGGCCATCCACACGCCGCCGCCCAGCGCCAGACCGGCAAGCACCCCGATGCCGAAGAAGAAGGCCAGCCACAGCCGCCGCCACGGCCGGGCGGGCAGGGCCAGGAAGCCCAGGCACAGCCCGACCGCATAGATCACCGTCGGGTTCTTCAACCCCATCGCCACCCCGGCCAGCAGCCCGGCCGCCGCCACCCGTGCGAAGCTCGGCAGCGGCCGTCCATCCAGGATTCCGGGCAGGCTGCCGGCGATGATGGCGAGTGCGCCCAGCACGCCCAGGCTGACCACATTGTCCTGGAAGGTTGTGCCGATCAGACCCAGCGCCCCACCGCCCAGTCCGCCCATCACTGCCAATGCCATGGCGATCAGGCTTCGTTGTAGAGCCGGACCGTTCCGGAAGCAGGACGATGCCACCAGATACAGCAGCGACAGGTTGATCCCCTGCAGCGCTCCCCACAGGAATCCCGCCGCCTGCGCCGGCAGCCGGGTCGCCAGCCAATAGAAGGGCACGTCCAGGAAGGGGCTGTAGAAGGTCGGCATCTGCGCCGGCAGCAGGTCGCGCCCGATCCGCCCGGTCAGCAGCGCATAGGCGTTGTACCAGTGGTAGTTCCGCAGATCCCAGTTGGCGTCCATGCCGAAGGCCAGCGTCAGAAGCCCGTAGGCGACCGGGGCCAGCAGCAGGAAGGCACGGCCGATCAGGCGGGCGCGGCGGTCGTCGTCAATGGTCGGCATCGGGTCGGGCGGCCTTCGTTGGTCTTGTTCATTCGATGGGATATGACGGCTTGGCAGGGAGATTTGGTAGGCTGTCGCCAAGCTCGCCGCAAGGGGCGCGGCGGATCAGCCCTCCGTCATCGAGGAGTCCTGCGCCGCGGATTCCTGCCGACGCAGCCAGTCGGCCAGACCGGGCAGGGCGGTGTGGTCGGGATGGCGGTGCTCCAGCAGGAAATAGCGTCCGGTCTCCGCCGCGGGACAGCCGGGAACCGGAACCAGCCGCCCGTCGGCCAGCTGCCGCTCGATGAACAGCAGCGGCACCAGGGCTATTCCCAGCCCGTCTTCCGCCGCCTGGATGGCGACATAGGTGTGATCGACTTCCAGCCGGTTGCGCAGCCCGTCGGCGCCGATGCGGTTGGCGGCGCACCAGTTCGGCCACAAATCCGGCCGCGCCCGGATGGTGATGACCGTGCGCCCGGCCAACCCGTCCGGCATCGCGACGCCGTTCATCTCCTCCAGCAGCCGCGGGCTGCAGACCGGCGCCGACCGCTCTGCCATCAGCGGGTGGGGAGTCAGGCCGGCGAAATGGCCGGGGTCGCGGCGGATGGCGTAGTCGAGCGGGCGCGACAGGTCGATGCGGTCGGGCGCCGTGAACAGCGACAGCTCGACATCGGGAAAGGCCGTCCTGAAGGCCGGCAGCCGCGGCAGCAGCCAATGCATGGCGAAGGTCGGGATGCAGTCGAGATGGACGACCTGTCCGCCCTTCTCCTCGCGCAATGTGCCGGTGGCGGTCGCCAGCTGGTCGAACAGATCGGCCACCCGCACGAAATAGCGCGCGCCGACCGGCGTGAGCCGGACCTGCCGGCGTGACCGGTCGAACAGCGCCAGCCCCAGCCAATCCTCCAGCAGACGAATCTGCCGGCTGACCGCGCCGGTGGTGACGCACAGCTCCTCCGCGGCGGCACGGAAACTGCCATGACGGGCGGCGGCGACGAAAGCGCGCAGGGCGTTGAGGGGCGGAAGCGACGTGTTCGATCGGCTGGACATCCGTTGATTTTTTCTCAACGGACATCGCAGAACAAGTCGTTTTTCCCAACCGTGGCCGGGCGCTACCGTGGCGCCAACCGACTTCAAGAACGGGATGACGGGGCGTGGACGGAAAGAGCGGACCGGCGGTGCCGGCGCGGGTGGTGTGGGCGCTAGGCATGTCGCAGCTGGTCTGCTGGGGTGTGTCCTACTACCTCGTTGGCCTGTTCGGAGAGGCGATGGCCGCCGATCTGGGGCAGGGATTGCCGGCGATCCATGGCGGCTTCACCCTGGCGCTGGTGGTGATGGGGCTGGTGTCGTCCGCCGTCGGCCGCGCCATCGACCGGCGGGGCGGGCGGGCAGTGATGGTCGCCGGGTCCCTCCTGATGGCGGCCGGCTGCGTCGGCTTGGCGCTGGCGCAGGGGCTGGTCGTCTATTACGCGTCCTGGGTGCTGCTCGGCCTTGCGATGCGGATGGCGCTCTATGATGCGGCCTTCGCCGCGCTGGCCCGCATCGGTGGCCGGGCGGCGCGCCGGCCGATCTCGCAGATCACGCTGCTCGGCGGGCTTGCCTCCAGCGTGATGTGGCTGGTCGGGCAGTTTGTGGCGGAGGAACTGGGCTGGCGCGGCGCGCTTCTCGTCTATGCGCTGCTGGCGCTCGCCACGGTGCCGCTGCACCTGCTGATCCCGCCAGACCGCTTCGTGGAACCGGTGCCGGACGCCGCCCCCGCGGTCCAGGCACCCGCAGCGCCGGCCGCCCCGCCGTCCTCGACCCTGGCGGCAGTTCTTTATGCGTTGATCGTTGCGCTGTCGGGGATGCTGAACTCCGGCCTGTCGGCCCACATGATCGGCATGCTGGCGGGGCTGGGGATGGCGCCGGCGCTGGCGGTCTGGGTGTCCACCCTGCGCGGCGTCGGACAGTCGGCGGCGCGGCTGGCGGAGATCCAGTTCGGCAGACGGCTGTCCGCCTTCGGCCTCGCCATCCTGGCGACCGGGCTGATCGTGCCCTGTTTCCTGTTCCCGGTTGCCTTCGGGGCGGCGCCCGCCGCCGGCATCGCCTTCGCCCTGCTGTTCGGGGCAGGAAACGGACTGGTCACCATCGTGCGTGGCGCATTGCCGCTGGTTCTGTTCGACCCCGCCTGCTATGGGCAGACCGTCGGGCGCCTGATCACCCCCGGATTCTTCGTCTCGGCTCTCGCCCCGTTGGTCTACGCGCTGGTGATCGAGCGGTTCGGCGACGCGGCGGCGCTATGGCTGTCCTTTCTGCTGGCGGCGGGCGCGCTGGCGGCGGCACTGGTTCTGGCGCTGCGTTTCGGCACCCGCGATAGGGCCTGACCGGGACGATCCGAGTGTATTCACGCAACAAAGATGCGCGCCGGTGCATTCGCGCATGCCTGTTCGCTCACTGCGTGCCGGGAAAAGGGCAAGCTTCCTCTGGCAATGGCTTGTTTGGTCTGCTATTCACCACGCTCTGCATGCGCACGCTTGCGCCTTCTTGCGCGACAGGATTTCTGGCGATGGAAAAGTTCACGGTTCTCACCGGCGTTGCGGCGCCGCTGCCGATGATCAACGTCGATACCGACATGATCATCCCGAAGCAGTTCCTGAAGACCATCAAGCGGACGGGGCTGGGCAAGCATCTGTTCGACGAGATGCGTTACACCCCGGACGGGCAGGAGATCCCGGACTTCGTCCTGAACAAGCCGGCCTACCGCAAGGCCAGCATTCTGGTGGCGGGCGACAATTTCGGCTGCGGCTCCTCTCGCGAGCATGCGCCGTGGGCGCTGGCCGATTTCGGCATCCGCTGCATCATCGCCCCCAGCTTCGCCGACATCTTCTACAACAACTGTTTCAAGAACGGCATCCTGCCGATCAAGTTGCCGAAGGAGCAGGTGGACCTGCTGCTCGACGACGCGTCGCGCGGGTCGAACGCCGTCATCACGGTCGACCTTGAGAAGCAGACCATCACCGGCCCGGACGGCGGCACCATCTCCTTCGAACTGGATCCGTTCCGCAAGCACTGCCTGCTGAACGGCCTGGACGACATCGGCCTGACGCTGCAGCAGTCGGCCCATATCGACGGGTACGAGGGCAAGCAGCGTGCCGGCCAGCCGTGGATGTGGGGCTGACGGCCCCCGTCCTCCCCCGATTCTCTTCAACTTCTGTCTTCTTGACGTCTGACATTTGGGAGTGCGCCCGCCATGGCCGCCAATAAGAAGCTTCTGTTCCTCCCCGGTGACGGCATCGGCCCCGAGGTGATGCGCCAGGTCCGCCGGGTCATCGACTGGATGGACCGCAAGCGCAAGATCACCTTCGACGTGTCCGAAGGACTGGTCGGCGGCGCGGCCATCGAAGCCCACGGCGTTCCGCTGTCCGACGCCACGCTGGCCGAGGCGCTGGCGGTGGACGCGGTGATGCTGGGCGCCGTCGGCGGCCCGAAGTGGGACAACCCCAGCGACTACACCAAGCGCCCGGAAGCCGGCCTGCTGACCCTGCGCAAGGAACTGGGCCTGTTCGCCAACCTGCGCCCGGCCGTGGTGTTCGACGCGCTGGTCGACGCCTCGACCCTGAAGGCCGACGTCATCCGCGGCCTGGACATCCTGATCGTCCGCGAACTGACCGGCGGCGTCTATTTCGGTGAGCCGCGCGGCATCACCGACATCGGCAACGGCGAGCGCCGCGGCGTCAACACCCAGGTCTACACCACGTCGGAGATCCGCCGCGTCGCCCGCGTCGCGTTCGAGCTGGCCCGCAAGCGCGGCAACAAGCTCTGCTCGATGGAAAAGGCGAACGTCATGGAATCCGGCCTGCTGTGGCGCCAGGAAGTGACCAAGCTGCATGGGGAAGAGTTCCAGGACGTCGAGCTGAGCCACATGTACGCCGACAACGGCGCCATGCAGCTGCTGAAGAACCCGAAGCAGTTCGACGTGATCGTCACCGACAACCTGTTCGGCGACATCCTGTCGGACGAGGCGGCGATGATGACCGGTTCGCTCGGCATGCTGCCGTCGGCCTCGCTGGGCGCTCCGGATGCCAACGGCAACCGCAAGGCGCTGTACGAGCCGGTGCACGGCTCGGCCCCGGACATCGCCGGCCGCGATCTGGCCAACCCCTGCGCGACGCTGCTGTCCTTCGCGATGTGCCTGCGCTACTCGTTCAACCTGGACGAGGACGCCAAGCTGATCGAGCGGGCCATCCAGAACGTGCTGGGCGGCGGCATGCGCACGGCCGACATCATGGCCCCGGGCATGGCGCGCTGCTCCACCACCGTCATGGGCGATTCGATCCTGCGCGAGCTGGACAAGCTGGCCTCCTGATCGGTCTTCCAAACGGCGTTAAAGAAAAAGCCCCCGTCCGCAAGGACGGGGGCTTTTTCGTCTGCACGGATCGCAGTGTTTCAATCGCCCCCGACAGGGCGGTCGGCAGACCGTCCGCCATGGCTCGCCTGTCCGCCCTTGCGGCCGGCTTCCGCCGCCAGCGAGGGGTTCTTGGAGAAGCTGCGCGAGGAAGCGGGCACACTGCGCCCACCCTTGCGCCCGGCTTCCGCGGCGAGTTCCGGGTTCTTCGAAAAGCTGCGTTTGTCGGCCGGCACGCTTTCGCCACCTTTGCTGGCAATTTGGCGTTGCCGATCAGGGTCCATCGACGCGAAGCCGCGGCCCGACGTACGATTGCTCTCTTTCGAGGCCATAACCAACCTCCGACTGTGCCTTGCTGAATCGACAACCGGACAGCCGTGGGTTGGTTCCAAATACCGAACAATTTCTGCAACCGGAATTGTCGGTGCGGCCAGCAATGTGGCGCTCAAATCCCTGCCGTCTCCAACCTCCCGATCGCCTCGGCCAGCGCAACCAGCCGGCGGGCGTTCTCGACATGCAGGTTCTCTACCAGCTTGCCGTCGACCAGCACCACGCCTTTGCCGGCGGCTGCGGCCTCCGCATGGGCGGCGATGATGCGGTGGGCCTGGGCGATCTCGTCGGCATCGGGGGCGAAGGCGGCGTTGCAGGCGGCGATGGTCTTGGGATGGATCAGCGTCTTGCCGTCGAAGCCCAATTCGCGTCCCTGCCGGCAGGAGGCGGCGAACCCCTCGTCGTCGTTCAGGTCCAGATGCACGCCGTCCAGCACCGCCAGCCCATAGGCGCGCGCTGCCAGCAGGCAGAGCCCCAGGCTGGTGATCATCGGCAGCCGCTGTGCCGTATGGGCGGCGTGCAGATCCTTGGCAAGGTCAGAGGTGCCGAGAACCAGCGCCCCGACGGCGGGGGAGGCACTCGCGATCTCCTTCACGTTCAGGATGCCGAGCGGCGTCTCCATCATGCACCAGATCGTCTGGCCGACCGGCGCTCCGGCGGCGCGCAGCACCGCCTCGGCCTGCCGCACCGCGTCGGCGCTCTCCACCTTCGGCAGCAGCACCGCGTCGGCGCCGCTCGCCGCCGCCATGCGCAGGTCGTCATAGCCCCAGGGCGTGCCCAGCCCGTTGACGCGGACGATCAGCTCCCGCCCGCCATAGCCGCCGGCGGCAAGCGCCTGGGCGATGGTGTCGCGAGCCGCGGCCTTGGCGTCGGGAGCGACCGCATCCTCCAGATCCAGGATCAGCCCGTCGGCGGGCAGGCTGCGCCCCTTCTCCAGGGCGCGGGCGTTCGAGCCCGGCATATAGAGCACGCTGCGGCGGGGGCGGACGGTCGTGGCCATGGCGATATCCCGGTACTGCGGATGGTTGGAGAGGGCAGCTTTAGCCGCGCGTCCCCGCCCTGTCCATGGGCCAAGCCGCCACACCAGGCGGCCGGCAAGGGGCATATGCATGGCAGCCATGCCGCGTCCCCCCGGCGTCGCCGTGGAGTCGGCGGCTTTACGCCCGGCGGACCGTCGCTTACGCTTCATCCCATGAAAAGCGTCCTCACCATCCAATCGCACGTCGCCTATGGCTATGTCGGCAACCGGGCAGCGGTGTTCCCGCTGCAGCGGCTGGGGATCGACGCCACGGCGGTGAACACCGTCCAGTTCTCCAACCACACCGGCTACGGCGCCTGGACCGGGCAGGTCTTCACGGCGGAGCACATCGCCGATATCGTCGACGGCATCGCCGCCCGCGGCGTGCTGCCGGTGCAGGACGCGGTGCTGTCCGGCTACATGGGCGCCGTCGAACTGGGGCAGGTGATCGTTGAAACCGCAGCGCGGGTGAAGGCGGCCAATCCCAAGGCGGTCTATTGCTGCGACCCGGTGATGGGCGACGTCGGCCGCGGCTTCTTCGTACGGCCCGGCCTGCCGGAATTCATCCGCGACCATGCGGTCCCCGCCGCCGACCTGATGACGCCGAACCAGTTCGAGCTGGAATATCTGACCGACCGCAAGGTGGCGACTCTGGACGACGCACTGGCGGCGACCGCGGCGTTGCGCGCCCGCGGACCGCGGCTGGTGCTGGTCACCAGCCTGACCCGCAGCGACGCCGATCCCGACAGCATCGAAATGCTGGTAGATGGTGCGGACGGCGCCTGGCTGGTGGCGACGCCGCGCCTGACCTTCGATCCGCCGCCCAATGGGTCGGGCGACGCGGTGGCGGCGCTGTTCCTCGCCCACTATCTGACGGCCTTCGATCCCGCTGACGCGCTGGAGAAGGCGGCGGCGGCGATCTTCGCCATCTTCGAGACCACCAAGCGATTGGGCACGCGCGAGCTTCAGCTGATCGCCGCCCAGGACGATTTCGTCGACCCGCCCCGCCGCTTCGCCGCCACCCGCCTGCGCTGAAGCTTGGCGGTTTTTCCCGGCCGTCAGACAGCACCGAAGGTCCGGTCGCCCACCTTGGACGGATGATCCGCAACCCGGGAGGGCGGCAGCCAGATCGTCATGGTGGTGCCGGTGCCGGGCGTGCTGTCGCAGGTCAACGTGCCGCCATGCAGGTCGATGAAGTTCTTCGAGATCGACAGTCCCAGCCCCGTCCCCTCGTAACGCCGGTTGGCCGCGTTGTCGGCCTGACGGAAGGGCTCGAACAGGTCGGCCATGAATTCGGGCGGAATGCCGATGCCGGTATCGGCCACTGACAGCCGGAACCCGCCACCCCCATTCCCGTCCTGGTCCAGGCCGGCGGTGATGGTGACGCTGCCGCCGCCCGGCGTGAACTTCACCGCGTTGGACAGCAGGTTCAGGATCACCTGCTTGAAGGCGCGCGGATCGACCCAGAGCGTGGCGACCGATCCCGTCACGAGGTTGTTCACCACCACGCCGCCGGAGGCCGCGCGGTCGCGCACCATCATCAGGCAATGGCCCACCGCCTCGTCGACCTCGACCGGTTCCTCACACAGTTCGAACTGGCCCGATTCCAGCTTCGACATGTCCAGCACGGCATTGACGATGTCCAGCAGGTGCCGGCCGCTGTCGTGGATGTCCGTGATGCAGGATTTCTGCCGCTCATTGACGGCGCCGAAGAACTCGCTCTCCAGCACCTCGGCGAAGCCGATGATGGCGTTCAGCGGTGTGCGCAGCTCGTGGCTCATGTTGGCCAGGAACTCGCTCTTGGCGCGGTTCGCCAGTTCCGCCTGGGTCTTGGAGGCGATCACCTCCGCCTCCTGCTGTTTGCGGCGGGTCATGTCGCGGATGACGCCGACATAGATGCGCGGCTCCTCCGGACGCAGGGCCGGACTTGAGGCCGGGTGCCGGACGCCGGCGGCGGAGCAGGGCGTCGCGGCACCGGGACCGGCTCCCAGCCGCAGGTCGCTGACGGTGAAGCCCACCGGAAAGGCGTGGCCGTCGCGCCGCAGCGCGGTCAGGTCACGGTCGTTGGCGCCGCCACGCGCGTCGGGGATCAGCGCCTCGATCGGCTGGCCGATCATGTCGCGCTCCGGCACGCCGAACATCACCTCGGCGGCGCGGTTGAAGGTGACGATGCGCCCGGCGGTGTCGAAGGTCACCACCGCGTCCAGCATGGAGTCGAGGATCCCGCGCAGCCGGCGGGAGGCGCGGGCGAGCCGGGCCTGATCCTCCTCCCGGCGGGCATGTTGCCGGACGACGAAGGCGGTCAGCAAAGCGATGGCGATGGTCATCACCGTGCCGATGGCGGTCCAGGCCGCGGTGTCGCGCTGCCAGTCTGCCAGAACCGCACGCACCGGCAGGGCAGCCACGATGACGAACGGATAGCCCTGCACCCGCCGCACGCTGATCAGGCTGTCGCCCGCACCACCGCCGGGCAAGGCCGTCCCCGAGGGTGCCGCTCCCGAGTTTGCCGACCTCGAAGTCGCAGCCGCCGGAGCGGCCATTGGGGTGCTGTCGCGGATGGTGGCCTCGTCCTGGGTCGCCAGGGCACGCTGCGCCGCCGGCCAATCCGCCAGCCGGGTCAGCCCGATGCGGTCCTGCGGCCGTTCCAGCAGAACGGTCCCGTCCTCCAGCGCCAGGATCACGCTGCCCTTGCGGTCGATACGCTGCGATTCCAGCGTCGCCGCCAGCCGCGTCGGATCGACCAGCGCCACCAGCACCCCGCGGAAGCGGCCGTTCGCGTCGGTCCAACGGCGGCTCAAGGGAATGACGTGGGTGCTGGGCATCACCCGGCTGACGATGGGTGAGCCCACCAGCAGGCCGGGGCTGGCGCGGTCGCGCGCATTGGTGAAATATGTGCGGTCGGACAGCGGGAAGGACGGCAGCGGCACGTCGGCGGAATGGTGCAGGGCAAAGCCGTCGTCGCCGACCACCACCAGATCCGCCAGTTCTCCGAAGGCATCGCGGCTCCGGCGCAGATGATCGTGAATGGCGGCACTGCCGCGCCGGCCGCCCTCGGGATGGGTGTCGAGCGCGAAGGCCAGATCGCTCAACAGCCGGTCCACCGAGAAGGCGGTGCGCAGTGTTTGGGCCTCCAGCATGCGGGCGAGGTCGCGGGTCGCGCGCTCGCCCGCATCCAGGGCTTCCCTCCGGCTCTGGAGGATGCCGTAGCCGATCAGCGTGTTCACCACCACGATGAAGGCGAGGCCGGAGGCGGTCATCAGGAAGCGCACCGACCCCAGACGGCCACGCAGCGCCCGCGCTACACCGGCGTTGGAGCGGTTGGTCGGGAAGGCGGACCCGGAGGCGGGCATCGGCGTCGGGTTTTCCTGTCTGGCGGGCGGCTGCACTGCGCAGGGACATTGAATGGACGAATACCCTAAATAAAGTCTAATCTTACAAAAATATGCGCCTTCCCGCTGCGCCCGGATGCCGCGCCGCGGGCGTCCGCCGCCGGTGCCGGCCGCGCCGCCGCGCACGCCGCCCTGCCATTCCGGCAACCGGCTCCGCCCATGCCCGTCGGCGGTTGCCGGGAGCGGTTCCATCCGTTAGGTAAGGGGCATCTTGGCAGCCGGATCGCGCATACCCCCATGACCGACGGACCGCTTTCGCTCTACCGCGCCCGCCGCGGCAGCGGCACTCTTCGCCCCGATCCCGACCAGGAACTGGCGGCGGAGAAGTTCCAAAGCCTGTATCAGGCGCTGAAGGGCTATCAGCCGCAGCCCGCCGGCGACGACAAGCCGGCCGGGGGCGGATGGCTGGAACGGTTCGGGCTTGGCCGCCGCCGCTCCGCTCCGCCGCCGCCCGACATCGCCTCCACTGCTCCGCAGGGGCTGTACATCTACGGCAGCGTCGGTCGCGGCAAGTCGATGCTGATGGACCTGTTCTTCGAGACGGCTCCGGTCGACAAGAAGCGGCGCGTCCACTTCCACGAGTTCATGCTGGAAATCCACCAGCGCATCCACGACCACCGCCAGTCCGGCAAGGGAAAAGGCGACGGCCCTGACGAGGCGCTGCCCGAACTGGCCCGCGCGCTGGCCGACGAGGCGTGGCTGCTCTGTTTCGACGAGTTCCACGTTACCAACATCGTCGACGCGATGATCCTGGGCCGGCTGTTCACCAACCTGTTCGACCTGGGTGTGGTGGTGGTGGCGACCTCCAACTGGCCGCCCGACATGCTGTACAAGGACGGGCTCCAGCGCGAACTGTTCCTGCCCTTCATCGCGCTGCTGAAGGAGAAGCTGGACATCCTGTCTCTGGATGGCCCCACCGATTACCGGCTGGACCGGCTGAAGGGGGTGCCGATCTACCATCATCCGCTGGGTCCGGCGTCGGACGCCGCCCTTGCCAAGGCTTTCTCCGACCTGACCGGCGGCTCGGCGGGCGAGCCCTGCAGCCTGACGGTGCAGGGCCGCCGGGTGGAGATCGACCGCGCCGCCAAATGCGTGGCCCAGGTCGATTTCTGGAACCTGTGCGGCAAGCCGCTGGGGGCGGCCGACTATCTGGCCATCGCCACCCATTTCCACACGGTCCTGATCGACCACGTGCCCACGATGAAGGACGAGCTGCGCAACGAGGCCAAGCGCTTCATGACGCTGATCGATGCGCTGTACGAGCACAAGGTGAACGTCGTCATTGCCGCCGAAGGCCCGCCGGAACGCCTCTACCCGGAAGGCACCCACGCCTTCGAGTTCGAACGCACGGTGAGCCGGCTGATGGAGATGCAGAGCGAAGACTACCTGCAAAGGCAGCATTTGACCTAAGCGGCGGTCTCCCCGCTCACACCACCTCCGCAGCCTTCTCCCGTGCCCGCCGCCGCAACTCTTCGAAGTCGCGGCCGGCGTGGTGGGAGGAACGGGTCAGCGGGGTGGCGGACACCATCAGGAAACCCTTGGCCCGCGCCACCGTGCCGTAACGCTCGAACTCCTCCGGCGTGACGTGGCGGGCGACCGGGTGGTGGGTGGGGGTGGGGCGGAGGTACTGGCCGACGGTCAGGAAATCGACGCCCGCCGCCCGCAGGTCGTCCATCACCTGCAGCACCTCCGCCGGCTCCTCGCCCAGCCCGACCATGATGCCGGACTTGGTGAAGATGGACGGATCGCGCTCCTTCACCCGCTCCAGCAGGCGCAGCGATCCATAATAGCGCGCCCCCGGCCGCACATCGGCGTAGAGCCGCGGCACGGTTTCCAGATTGTGGTTGTAGACATCGGGCCGGGCGTCCACCACCGCCTCCACCGCCCCCGGCTTGTTGCGGAAATCCGGCGTCAGCACCTCCACCGTCGTGCTGGGGGAGGTGTCGCGGAGGCGGGCGATGCAGCGGGCGAAATGCGCTGCACCGCCGTCGGGCAGATCGTCGCGGTCGACCGAAGTGATGACGACATGGGCGAGGCCCAACTCGCCCACCGCCTCGGCCAGCCGGTCCGGCTCGTGGGGATCGAGCGCGTCCGGCCGGCCGGTGGCGACGTTGCAGAACGCACAGGCCCGCGTGCACACGCTGCCCAGGATCATCACCGTCGCATGCCGCTTGCTCCAGCAGTCGCCGATGTTGGGGCAGGCGGCCTCCTCGCAGACCGTGTTCAGGCCGTGGCGGCGGACCAGCGACTGTGTCTCCTCGAACGCTGCGCCGCCGGGGGCGCGGGCGCGGAGCCAGGCCGGCTTTTCGGGCCGGTGCTCAGGGCGGGGCTTGTGCATCGCGGGCAGGGCCATCAGTGGACGAGCTCCGGCTGTTCCGCGCCCGTCCGCGGCTGTATGTCGAACAGCCGGACGGCGGCCTTCCTGGCGGTCGTGGCAGTCATGGTGTTGTCCTCCGGATTTGTCGTTGTGAAGGCCAATGGCCGGGACGGTCAGGCGAACACCATCCCGCCATCGACCAGCAGGGACTGGCCGGTCATGAAGTCGCTGTCCGACGAGGCGAGGAAGCGGGCGACGCCGACCAGATCGTCGGGGCGTGATGGGCGGCCCAGCACCGCGCCGGCGGCGAACATGTCGAAGGCTTCGTTCTCGGACTTGGTGATGCCGGTGTCGCGGAAGCCCTGGTCGATGATCTTCCACATCTCGGTCGCCACCACGCCGGGGCAGATGGCGTTGGCGGTGATGCCCTCCTTGCCGAAGCCGCGGGCGGCGGCCTGGGTCAGGGCCACGACGGCGAACTTGCTGGCGGAGTAATGGGCCAGCGGCTCGTAGCCCTGCTTGCCGGCGATGGAGGCGGTGTTGACGATCTTGCCGCCGCCGCCCTGCTTCTTGAACGTCTTGATCGCTTCCTGCATGCCGATCAGCACGCCCATCGCGTTGATGTCGTTGACCGTGTGCCAGTCGTCCTCGGTGATGTCGAGGAAGGGCTTGGTCTGGGCGATGCCGGCATTGTTGAAGATGACGTCGAGCCGGCCATGGGCCTTCACCGTCTCGTCGATCATGCGGCGGACGGCGGCGCGGTCGCGGACATCGACGGTGACGGCGATGGCGGTGCCGCCGGCGGCGCGGATGGCCTCGGCCACTTGTTGGGCGTCGGCTTCGGTGCGGTCGGCGATGGTGAGCTTTGCACCGTCGGCGGCGAGCGCCTTGGCGATGGTGGCGCCGATGCCGCGGCCGGCGCCGGTGACGATGATGCTCTTGTCCTTGAGGTCAGGCATGAGCTGTCTCCTGCCGGCGCGCTGGCGGACAGCCTGCGCGCCGGTGGCGAGGGGTTCGGGAACCGGGAAAGGGGCGGGAAGGCGGCTGGCTCCTCAGTCCGCCTTGGCGATGTGGTCCTTGAGCAGCGCGTTCACTTTGCCGGCCGCCTCCATCTGCACCATGTGGCCGGCGCCGGGGATCACGGCGACCTGTGCCATGTTCGCCAGCGCCTGGGCGTGGTCGGCGGGGATGACGCGATCCTCATCGCCCCAGACCACCAGCGTGGGCGTCCTGGCATCCGCGATCCCGGCGGCGAGCACGCTGGCCTGCCGGCCCTCGGCGAATAGCGAGGCCGACAGCGCCCGCAGCGCCTCGTCCACGCCGTCCAGCCGCTTGTACTTCAAGAGGTCGTCAACCATCTGGCGGCTGACAAGACCACGGTCGGCGAACAGTGTCTCCAAGACGGGTTTCAGATCGCGGCGGGATGTCGCACCGACGAAGCCCTGGATGTAGCCATGGTCGATCTGCTCGCCGAGGCCGGCCGACGCGATCAGCGACAGCGACGCCACCCGGCCCGGCGCGTCGAGTGCCGTGCGCATCGACACCGCCCCGCCCATCGAATGGCCGACGAAATGGGCGCGCTCCACCCCGACCGTGTCGAGGAAGCCCAGCACCGCTTTCGACAGGCCGGACAGGCTGGGGTCGGCGATCTGCTTGTTCGACTGGCCGTGGCCGGGCAGGTCCAGCGCATAGACGGTGGCCTTCTCCGCCAGCGCGTCGATGGTGAACAGCCAGTTGTCGAGGTCGCCGCCGAAGCCGTGGACCAGCAGGACGGTCGGCCCGCCCTCGCCGCGCTTGGCGTAGCGGATGGTGCCGGCAGGCGTCTCCACGGTGTGATACTGCGGGCCGGCATCGGCCTTGCCGTCGTCTTCGCTGGCCGGGACGGCGTAGGCGCTGATGAAGGCGTCGATGTCGTCGTCCGGCACGTCGGGTTCCGCCAGCACGGCGATCAGCGCCTTGACCGGATAGACGGTGCCGGGCTCGCCCAGCACGCGGCGCAGCACGCCGGTCTCTCCCGCCTCGACCACGTTGGTGATCTTGTCGGTCTCGACCTCCAGCAGCTCGTCGCCGATGGAGATGGTGGACCCCGGCCGCTTCAGCCAGCCGGTGACCTTGCCCTCCGACATGGACAGGCCCCATTTCGGCATGACGATGGGCTTGATGCGCTCGTTCAACATGGAACTCGGTCTCCTGGGGGATTTCTTGTTTTGCAACGTGACTTGCCCCCACCCCGACCCTCCCCCGCTGGGCGGGGGAGGGGGTAAGTGCTTGTTCGGGAAGGGGGCGGAGTTCCCTCCCCTGCGAAGCGGGGGAGGGTTAGGGTGGGGGCAATCAGGCCGGCGCCTACCTCACGCCGCGATGCTGCGCGCGCCCTGGGGCGACAGCGTGCGCCGGACGGCGCTGGCGATGCTGTCGGCGCTGGGGACGTACAGATCCTCCAGCGACGGCGCGAAGGGCACCGGGGTGTGCGGCGCCGTCACCATCTGGATGCCGGCCTTCAACGCGCCGAAGGCGTTCTGGCCGACGAAGGCCGCGATGTCGGTGGCGAGGTTGCAGCGCGGATGCGCCTCGTCCACCACCACCAGCCGGCCGGTGCGTTCCACGCTCTCGACGATGGTGTCCCAGTCGATGGGCGACAGGGTGCGCAGGTCGATCACCTCGGCCTCGGTGCCGTCCTTCGCCAGCGTCGCCGCCGCCTCCATGGCGCGGTGGACGGTCAGGCCGTAGCTGACGATGGTCACGTCGTCGCCGTCGCGCAGGACGTTCGCCTCGCCGAAGGGGATGGCGTAGCTCTCCGCCGGAACCTCGCATTCCAGGCCGTAGAGGTTCTTGTGCTCGCAGAAGATGACGGGATCGTTGTCGCGGATCGACTGGATCAGCAGGCCCTTGGCGTCATAGGCGTTGCTGGGGCAGACAACCTTCAGCCCTGGAATGTGGGTGAACAGCGGGGTCAGCATCTGCGAATGCTGGGCGGCGGCGCGGAAGCCGGCGCCGACCATGCCGCGGATCACCACCGGCGTCTCGGCCTTGCCGCCGAACATGTAGCGGAACTTGGCGGCCTGGTTGAAGATCTGGTCGAAGCAAACGCCCATGAAGTCCATGAACATCAGCTCCGCCACCGGCCGCAGGCCGCAGGCGGCGGCACCGACGGCGGCGCCGATATAGGCGGATTCCGACAGCGGCGTGTCCATCAGCCGGTCGCCATGCTTGGCGTACAGCCCCTTGGTGACGCCCAGCACGCCGCCCCAGGCGTCGTCCTCGCCCTGGGCGCCGGTGCCGCCGACGATGTCCTCGCCCATGACGATGACGGTCGGGTCGCGGCGCATCTCCAGGTCCAGGGCCTCGTTGATCGCCTGCTTCATGCTGATCTTGCGGGACATGTGTTTCCTCCGCGTCTTGAGGTTCTTTATTGGGCTCAGTAGGCGACGTAGACGTCGGTCAGCAGATCTTCCGCCGCCGGCAGCGGGGCGTCCTTGGCGGCGCGCACGGCGTCCTCGATCAGCGCGTTGACCTCGCGGTCGATGGCCTGCAGATCGTCGCGGCCGATCACCCCGGCCTCGATCAGCCGTTCCGACAGGATGGTCAGGCAGTCGCGCGACGCGCGGATGGCCTCCAGTTCGCCCTTGGCGCGGTAGGTCTGGGCGTCGCCTTCGAAATGGCCGTAGAAGCGGACCATGTTGCATTCCAGCAGGGCCGGGCCGCCGCCGTCGCGGGCGCGGCGGATGATCTCGCCGGCCGCCTCGTACACCGCGAAGAAGTCGGTGCCGTCCACCGTGACGCCCGGCATGCCGAAGCCGGTGGCGCGGTCGACATAGCTGTCGCAGGACACCGCCCACTCCATCGCCGTGGATTCGGCATAGCCGTTGTTCTCGACCACGAAGACCACCGGCAGGTTCCACACGGCGGCGAGGTTCAGGCTTTCCAGGAAGGTGCCCTGGTTGGAGGCGCCGTCGCCGACGAAGGTGATGCCGACGCCGCGGTCGCCGCGCACCTTGGCCGCCAACGCCGCCCCGCAGATCAGCGGCGCACCGGCGCCGAGGATGCCGTTGGCGCCCATCATGCCCTTGGACAGGTCGGCGATGTGCATCGACCCGCCCTTGCCCCGGCAGGCGCCGGTGCTGCGGCCGTAGATCTCCGCCATCATCGCGTGGACGTCGACGCCCTTGGCGATGCAATGGCCGTGGCCGCGGTGGGTGGAGGCGATGCGGTCGTTGTCGTTCAGGTGCATCATGATGCCGGTGGCGCAGGCCTCCTCGCCGGCATAGAGGTGGACGAAGCCGGGGATGTCGCCCTTGGCGAAATCGACGTGCAGCCGCTCCTCGAATTCGCGGATCGTCCGCATGGTGCGGTAGGCCTTCAGCAGCTCGTCCTTGCCGAGGGGGAAGGGATTCTGGGCCATGAGGTGTTTTCTCCCTGGTTGGTGTTTGGTGGTTAGAAAGCGGCTGTGACGGGCACCGGGGTGCCGGTCAGCAGCCGGTTCTGGCCGGCGTGCCGCATCACCGCGGCGACGTTGACCGTGCGGAAGGCGTCGTCCTTCAGCGTCAGGGACAGGCGGTCGCGTTCGCTGAAGGACAGTTCGCGCTCGCCATCCAGCGCGATGGAGCCGGCGGCGACCTCCGGCACGAAGGCCACGTCGGCCGGCATGCGGCGCCAGTCGGTGACGCCGACCTCGGCCATCATCCCCGGCGCGATGGGGGCGTGGAGCGTGGTGCTCCTGCGGCAATTGCCGTCGGGTGACAGCCGCACCATCAGGCCGCCGCTCTCCTCGCGGCCGACGGGTTCCAGCAGGCCGGCGATGGCCGACATGCCGATCACCTCCGGATCGGCGAAGGTGACGTAGAGTTCGCGGAAATTTTCGGTCCGCCACAGGGCGCGGGCGCCGATGTAGCGCTCCGTCACCAGGGCGACATCGACCAGCGCCATCTCGGTCACGGCGCCGCCGTTCGCCCCGCGGTCGAGGGACACGTCGATGCGTTTGTTGGCGGCGAAGGCGATGTGCGGCGGCACCCGGCCGGTCACCGCCAGCCCGGTGGCGAGCCCGGTGATGGTCGGCTCGCGGTGTTCGGGGAAGGCGTTGTTGGTGCCGGTGGAGATGCCGGCGATCGGCACCGTCCCGCATTCGGCCGCCACCGCCCGGTGGGTGCCGTCGCCGCCCAGCACCACCAGAGCCGAGACTCCCGCCCGCCGCATCTCCGCCGTGGCGCGGTGGGTGTCGGCGACGGTGCCGGTGACCGGCATGGAAACGGGGTGGAGGGCAGGGTAGATGTCCTCGCCACGCGCTTTCGCCCGCATCATGCCGCGTTCGACATGGGCGCGGATGCCGCCATTCTCCGGCATCATCAGAACGTCGCGGACGCCGCAGGAATGCAGCGCCGCCAGCACCCGCAGCAGGATGTTCGCCCGGTCGGCGATCTGCAGGCTGGTGGCGTTGGCGACGACCCGGCGGATATCGCGGGCGGAAACCGGATTGGCGACGATGCCGACGACCGGAGCCAAGATGGCGCCTCCCCCTCGTTGCGGCGCGCCGTTGATCGACGCGCGGTTCGAGGGGGTAAGAGCAACCGCCGTGCCAGATGGTCAGTTCGGCGGATTTTCTTGATTTTCAACGGTCGGAGGTGAGGCGGCGGGGTGGGGCGTTGCAACAGGTGTTGCACGGGCTGTTGCGCCGCCGGTGCAACAGGTGTGGCGGTTCAGGCGGAATTGGAGCCAACCTGCGGCGCCCCCGGCATTCCACCCCTGCGCATCGCCCGTCTTGCCAAGCATTCACCCGGCGCTTTAGCTTCGTTTGGTCATACGAATGAACCATCGCAATGAATCTTGGAGCGGGGAGGACAACACCCATGACCGTCATCGCCACCACCCAGCCGCGCGCGGCCCTGACCGAGGAGGCTCGGGCCGAGCTGACGGCTCTGCTGGGCGACCGGTTCACCACCTCCCTGCCGGTGCGCGAGCATCACGGCAAGGACGAGTCCTACCACACGCCCTTCCCGCCGGACGGCGTCGCCTTCGCCAACTCGACCGAGGAAGTCAGCGCGATCGTGAAGATCTGCGCGAAGCACAAGCTGCCGATCATCCCCTTCGGCACCGGCACCTCGCTGGAGGGCGGCATCGCCGCGCTGGCCGGCGGCATCACCATCGACCTCTCGGGCATGCAGCAGATCCTGCGCGTCAGCCCGGAGGATCTGGACGTCACCGTCCAGGCCGGCGTGACCCGCAAGCAGTTGAACGAGCATCTGCGCGACACCGGCCTGTTCTTCCCCATCGATCCCGGCGCCAACGCCTCTCTCGGCGGCATGACGGCGACCAGGGCCAGCGGCACCAACGCCGTGCGTTACGGCACCATGCGCGAGAACGTCCTGGGCCTGACGGTGGTGCTCGCCGATGGCCGCGTCATCAAGACCGGCGGGCGGGCGCGCAAGTCCGCGGCCGGCTATGACCTGACCCGGCTGTTCGTCGGCTCCGAAGGCACGCTCGGCATCATCACCGAGGTGACGCTGAAGCTCTACGGCATCCCGGAGGCGATCTCCTCGGCGGTCTGCGCCTTCCCGACCATCAAGGGCGCGGTCGACACCGTGATCCAGACCATCCAGGTCGGCGTCCCCGTCGCCCGGATCGAGCTGCTGGACGAGGTGCAGATCGATGCCGTCAACAAATACTCCAAGCTCGACTACGCCGTGGCGCCCACCCTGTTCTTCGAATTCCACGGCACCGAGGCCGGCGTGAAGGAGCAGGCGGAGATGGTGGCCGCCATCGCCGCCGAGCATGGCGGCCTGGAATTCGCCTGGGCCACCCGCCCGGAAGACCGCTCGAAGCTGTGGCAGGCCCGGCACGACGCCTATTACGCCGCACTCGCCCTGCGTCCGGGGTCGAAGGGCTGGCCGACCGACGTCTGCGTGCCGATCTCGCGGCTGGCCGACTGCATCCTGGAGACCAAGAAGGATCTGGCGGAGTCCGACATGCTGGCCCCGATGGTCGGCCATGTCGGCGACGGCAACTTCCACCTCGTCTATGTCCTCGACCCCGAGAATCCGGCCGAGATGGCGGAAGCGCAGCGTCTTGCCGACAAGATGGTGACCCGCGCGCTGGAGATGGGCGGCACCTGCACCGGCGAGCACGGCATCGGCTACGGCAAGATGGCGTTCCTGGAACAGGAGACCGGCGAAGCGTTCAACGTCATGGGCGACCTGAAGCGCGCCTTCGATCCGGACAACCTGTTGAATCCGGGCAAGGTGGTGCGGGTCTAAGGGGCCTCGGCCCCCTCCCTAACCCTCCCCCGCCCTCGGCCGGCCGAAGGCCGGTCCGATTGCGGGAGAGGGGACTGCCGCTGCATCGGCAAACCAGTCACATTGGCAAGCATCCTGCCCCCTCTCCCACCGAAGGTGGGGGAGGGATGGGGAGGGGGCAACCGTTGCGTCCACCCCTCACCGGAACTTCGGCCGCCGCCCCGCCTTCAGCGCCTGCACCGCCTGATCCAGCGTCTGCAGGAACTGCGACTTGTCGCGTTGGCTCATCGGGGCGTTGCCGCCACCGACCACGCCCATGTCGCGCAGATCCTGCATCAGCGCGCGGGTGGCCAGCGCCGTGCCGACGCTGTCCGGCGTGAAGGGGCGGCCGGTCGGGCCGATCACCACCGCGTTCCGCTTCACGCAGCGGTCGGCCAGCGGGATGTCGGCCGTCACCACGATGTCGGTCGGGCCGGCATGCTCGGCGATCCAGTTGTCGGCGGCGTCGAAACCGTCGCTGACCACCACCAGCTCCGCCAAGCACTCCGTCGGCAGGCGGAGCGGCGCGTTGGCGACCAGCCACACCTTGCAGCCGGTGCGGCCTGCGACCTTGTAGACCTCTGCCTTGACCGGGCAGGCGTCGGCATCGACGTAGATTTCGACTTTGGAACTGACCAAACCATTTCCTCCGGATACCGTCCGGCCCCCGCCGGGTGGCTCAACAAGGTTTCATGCAAAGCCCTTATGCGCTAAAACCAGTCCCTAGCGACAGGGTGCCGTAGAACCATAGGGATGGGGCGGCGCCAATTCTCACATTTTTTCGGAAGGTCGGAGCGGCGCATGGCGTCCTACCAGTATGTCTATGTCATGAAGGGCCTGACCAAGGTCTATCCTGGCGGCAAGAAGGTTCTCGACAACGTCTGGCTCTCGTTCCTGCCGGGTGTGAAGATCGGCGTGCTCGGCGTCAACGGCTCCGGCAAGTCGACCCTGATGAAGATCATGGCCGGCCTGGACAAGGACTATTCCGGCGAGGCCTGGTCCGCCGAGGGCGCGCGCGTCGGCTACCTGCCGCAGGAACCGCAGCTCGACCCGACCAAGAATGTCCATGAGAACGTCATGGAGGCGCTGAAGGAAACGAAGGCGCTGCTCGACCGCTTCAATGAAGTGTCGAACCTGATGGCCGACCCGGACGCCGACTTCGACGCACTGCTGGCCGAACAGGGCGAGTTGCAGGAGAAGATCGACGCAGCCGACGCCTGGGACATCGACCGCACGGTCGAGATCGCCATGGACGCGTTGCGCTGCCCGCCGGGCGACGCCGACGTGACCAAGCTGTCGGGCGGTGAAAAGCGCCGCATCGCGCTGTGCAAGCTGCTGCTCGAAAAGCCCGACCTGCTGCTGCTCGACGAGCCGACCAACCATCTCGACGCCGAATCGGTGGCCTGGCTGCAGAAGCACCTGGAGGACTACAAGGGCACCGTCGTCCTGGTCACCCACGACCGCTACTTCCTCGACAGCGTCACCGGCTGGATCCTCGAACTCGACCGTGGGTCGGGCATTCCGTGGGAAGGCAACTACTCGTCCTGGCTGGAACAGAAGCAGAAGCGTCTGGAGCAGGAAGGCCGCCAGGAGGAATCGCGCCAGAAGCAGCTGGCCACCGAACTGGAGTGGATCCGGCAGTCGCCGCGCGCCCGTCAGGCCAAGAGCAAGGCGCGTATCACCGCCTACGAGACCTTGCTGGCCGAAAGCGGCAAGGAGCAGTCCGGCGAGACGCGGATCGTCATTCCGGTGCCGCCGCGCCTGGGCAACGTCGTCATCGAGGCGGAGAACATCGCCAAGGGCTTCGGCGACCGCCTGCTGATCGACGGCCTGTCCTTCCGCCTGCCGCCGGGCGGCATCGTCGGCGTCATCGGACCGAACGGCGCCGGCAAGACCACCCTGTTCCGCATGATCACCGGGCAGGATGGGCCGGACGCCGGCACCTTCCGCGTCGGCGACACGGTGAAGCTCGGCTATGTCGACCAGAGCCGCGACAGCCTGGACGCCAAGAAGACGGTGTGGGAGGAAATCTCCGACGGGTTGGATCTGGTGGAGTTGGGCAAGAAGACCATGCCCAGCCGCGCCTATGTCTCCAGCTTCAACTTCCGCGGCCCCGACCAGCAGAAGAAGGTCGGTCAGCTGTCGGGCGGTGAGCGCAACCGCGTCCACCTCGCCAAGATGCTGAAGTCCGGCGCCAACGTCCTGCTGCTCGACGAACCGACCAACGACCTGGACGTCGATACGCTGCGGGCGCTGGAAGACGCGCTGCAGAGCTTCGCCGGCTGCGCCGTGGTCATCAGCCACGATCGCTGGTTCCTCGACCGCATCGCCACCCACATCCTGGCCTTCGAGGGCGAAAGCCACGTCGAATGGTTCGAAGGCAACTTCCAGGATTACGAGGCCGACAAGAAGCGCCGCCTGGGCGCCGACGCCGACCAGCCGCACCGCATCAAGTACAAGCCGCTTGTCCGCAGCTGATCCTCTAGGCTGAACGAGAAAGGCCGCCCCGTCCGGTTGGAGGGGGCGGCCTTTTTCATGTCCGCGATCGGTCAGTCCCGTCAGCGGGTGATGTCGTCGTCCGTCCGGTCGGAGAGCGGCCGGTCGGACAGCGGGTTGCGGGTGCTCTTGTCCCGCGTGTCCTCGATCTCCACCTCGGTGCGGCGGACGGTGTCGCGGACGCTCTGGGCGCGTTCCTCGACATCCTTGCGGACCACGACCGTCTCGCGGACATGGGCGGTCTTGCTGACGACAGCCTCCTCGTCGGTCTCCGTCACCTCGATGGTGCGCTCGCGGAAGGCGTCGGCCGGCACATCGGTGCTGCCCTCGACCAGGCCGCCGGGGCGGCGTTCGACGGTGACGGTCTCGTCACGCAAGCGGACCTGCTCCTCGACCGGCGTCTCGACGACATAGCTGCGGACACGGACGCCGCCGCGCTCGACGGTGCGCTTGCCAATGTTGACCTGCTCTTCGACGATCGGGATCTGCTCTTCCCGCTCGGAGGTGCCGGTGCGGGTGGTGCGGGTGCTGTCGGTGTTGACGTCGCGCATGGCGGCGGCGGCCCCCGTCAGGCCCGCGGTGCTGGCGCTGGTGCCCGTGGTGTCGATGGCAGTGCGGCCGGGCGAATAGCGCAGGCGCTCTTCCTCCGCCGAGCTCTCGTCGTAATAGTCGGCGCTCTCGTCGAAGCCGGTCCAACCGGAGTTGCGATAGGCGGTGCTGCGTTCCTCGACATCCACCACATTGCCGCGCTCCAGCACCTCCATGGCGCGGTCGACGTCTTCCTCGTCCAGCCGCAGCTTCAGCAGCGAGCCGCCACGGCGCACGCCCTCGGCATAGACCTGCGCATCCTGGTTGGGAATGCCCCAGCCCGACAGGCGGGTGAGGATGCCGCCGCCGGTCGTGCCAGTGGTGCTGCCGGCGGTCGAACCCATCCCCGCGCCCATTCCGGTACCGGTTCCCAAACCGGTGCCCATGCCGCTGCCGGGCACGGTGTTGGGCGACGCGACATAGCCGGTGGACAGGTCGGTGCGGGCCATGCCGCTGGCGGCCCCGACCGACGAATCGCCGGTGGTGGTGCCGAGTCCGGTGGTGTCGCTGCCGCTCCACCCGCCGCTGGTCAGATCGGCATGGGACAGAATCTCGACAGCACTGGATTCGAACCCGGCGGCCTGCAGGTCGCGGGATGCGGTTTCGGCCTCGGATCGGTGATCGTAGAGGGCAACGATGGTTTTGGTCATCGGCTTTACTCCTCGGACGAATTCTGATTGGGTGATTGGATGGGGGAGGGCGGGGCCGTCACACGCTCTACCACCGCCTCTTCGGAACGCAGGGTGATGGGCTGCTCGACCTCGACGGTCCGCCGGTTCTTGCGGATATGCAGCTCCTCGCGAAGCATCAGGCGGCGTTCCACCACCAGCACCTCCTCGACCAGCGGGATCACCGTCACGTCTCCCTCCTGGCGGATGCCGGGATGGGCGTCGATTTCACGGTCGATGGGGACGCGAGTGACGGTGGCCTCTTCATGCTCCAGAGACTCGCGGACCGTTGTTTCGTGTTCGGACACGCGCGTGGTCACGCGGACGCGGCTTCGTTCCACCCGCTGCTTGCCGACGGTCACCGACTCGTCGTGCAGGGGAATGACCGCGTCGCCCTCTTCGCGAGGGGATTCGGTGTCGGCCGTCATGGCGGCAACTGCCGCAGGTCAGCGGAACAGGAGATAGAGGACGATCGCGACCACGATCAGGCCGATGATGATCCACATCCAGTTCATGCCCGAACTGCCTGCCCCACCTTCCGAGCCGTCATACACACCAACTTTCCTGGGCTTCTGTTCGTCTGCCATGGGAGCCTCCTTGCGGGGATGGACCGGCGGGTTGTGCCCCCATCCGGCGTTGCTCCCTTCAAACAGAGGCTCTTCTGGATCGTTCCGCCCAATCGTTCCGAGGAATCAACGATCCTGTTAGACCGAAGGATTGAACGCGCTCCAGTCCGTTGCGGCATCGGAATGGCAACGGGCGCCCTCGTGGCCAGGGCGCCCGTGACGGGGCAGGGAAGGAACAGGCCGACCGCTAACCTCTGGGCCTTTGCGAACTGGCCCCTTGCGGTCTGATGCCGGTGGTGGGAGGAGAGTCCATGCGCCTTACGGAAGCTCTGAACAAATCCTGAAAGAAGTCCTCGCACATTCTCACCAGTCGCGTACTGGGGTCATGCATCGGGCGGGTTGTGTCGAGGACGTTGGAGCAAAGAACCATCAACGGTCCGGTGGGCTCATGCTGAAGATAGTGTTTCTGCATCGCAGGAAAGACGTCGGACGATACTTCGGTCACCATCGTGCCCAGTCCCGCCGATCTGTCATTGGATGTCTGCTTTTTGTCGTCGGCAGGTTTCGGCGTGGTCGATGCCTCCGCCACCATCATGGGCAGGGCCGATGTCACGGTTCCGGCGCCGTTCGCGTCTCCCGCCGTGGCGTCGGCGCCTCCTCCGCCGGTTCCGGTGCCTTTTTCATTGGCCGGGGCCTTGGCGGTTCCCGACGGCGATGGCTGTGCCGCAGACAGCGGCGGCGGGGCCAACTGGATGCCGCCAAGCAGAGCAAGACTGCTCTGATGCAGACCGGCGGCGTTTTCGGACAGCAGCAGTGTGACCAGCACGTCTCCATACCGGCTGAGGATCAGCGAATAGGCATTGTCGCCGATGGAGCCGTTGGCATAGGCCTCGCAGGCCCGGAACAGGCCGTCGCGCAGCGCCTGGATCGACGGAACCCGGCTGGTCAGTTGGGCCAGCTGTTCGGCGGTCGCGTTGCTGAACCCGGCACCGCCGCCGAGCGCGCTGGTCCCTGTGGGCGCGCGTCCTTGCAGATTGCCGCTGATCTGCATCGCCGTGGACAGGGCCTTGGCGACGTCGGGGCTCGGTTCGGCACAGAACACGCGCTGACCCAGAGCGGGATCCTGGCCGGGTCCGACCGGCCGGACCCGCTCGGTCACGATGCGCAGGTCGGCGGTGGTCAGAAGGGCCGGGGTCGAGCCGACACTGGTCGAAACGGAATAGGTTTCCTTGGATGCGCAGGCGGAGACGGCCAAGGCGCCGGCCAAGGCCAGGACGGTTATCCCTCTCATTGCTTCCTCCAGTGAAATGGAGTCGAATTCAAAGAGCTGCAGTGGGATTCCAGGGGTCGGCATTCGCACTGCCCAAGTCCTGGGCGGTGCGGAAATTGCTGTTGCAGATAACTTTACTGTATTCTGGTATTCTACTGCCCGACAGTGGCGTCAACAACCTGAAATACGGCTATCATCTGTTCGGGGCGTGAAGTCAGATAGAAGAAGCCGCACCGAATACTTGGGTATGTATTTCTGGCGGCCGGCAGCCGTCCGTGCGCCAGTTCAGCCGGCCATCTTCTGGTGTTCCAGGAAGGCGGTCTTCAGCAGCGCCTTCAGGTCGTCGCCATACTGGTGGAAGCGGACGGACAGTTGGCCGCGCTCCTCGTCACGATGCAGCACCACGAGGTTGGCGACGGCCGCCACCTCCTGCCGGTCGGCCAGCACCACGCGGGCCTGGAAGGTCTGGCCCCGCTGATAGGGCTGGTTGACCGCCAGCAGGCACAGGCCGCCCACCGACCAGTTGCGGGCGGGGAAGCTGCCATGTTCGGTGTGGATGACCATGCCCGGACGGACGAAGCGCTTCTGGCGTCGCCGCTCCTCCGGCGGGGGCGGAGGGAAGGGGCTGGAGGCGCTGGGCATGTCGATGCCCGCCCGGTCGGTCAGCGCATTCTGGAAATTCGCCCCGCGAACCACCGCCGCGCCCATGGTGGAATCGCGCAGGTCGGCGTCGGAGAAGTCGGTGCCCTCGAAATTGGCGGGCCAGTCGCGGCCGCCGGCCAGCGGCACCGGACGGGCGTCGACCCCGTTCATCAGCGTATGTGCCAGATAGGCGCGGCGCAGGGTGGCGCCGCGCAGCACGGCGTCGCGCAGGTCGGCCTCGTCCAGGTCGATGTAGGACAGCTCCGCCATTTCCAGGCTCGCCTTGGTCAGGCGGGCGCCGGGCAGGCGGCAGCGGCGCAGCCGGGCGGCCGCCAGCGTGCGCCCATGCAGGTCGGCCCCCGCCACCGACACAAGGTCGATGTCGAGCCGCGCCCCGTCGGCCCCGCCGCTGTCGACCCAGCGTTCATGCCGCTCCACCAGTTCCAGGAATTCGGCGACCGGCATTGCGGTATAGTTGGGCTGGACGATGGCGTCGGGGGGCAGGGCGAAGGGGATGAAGGTGCGGGTCAGGGTGGCGTGGTCCATCACCGTGTTGCCGAACACCGCCCCGTCGAGGTTCGCCCCGCAGAAATCGGTGCCCATCAGCACGGCCGAGGTCAGCTCCGCCCCCGTCAGGTCGGCGTCGTTCAGGTCGGCGCCGGTCAGGTCGCAGCCGCTGAAGTTAGCGCCCGCCAGGATCGAGCGTTCCATCTTGGCTTCGGTCAGCCGGGTGGTGCCGGTGCCGCGTGTCGTCTGGCTGCCGTCCGGGCCGCCGCTGTCGACCAGTTCACCGGCGCGGAAATCGGCGCCGCGCAGGTTGGCGTCGGTCAGCAGGGCGCGGTGCAGGTTGGCGCCGCGCAGGTCGGCTCCGGTCAGGATGGCGCCCGACAGGTTCACTGCCTCCATGTCGGCACCGAACAGGTCGGCCTGCGACAGGTCGGCCTTCACCATGCGGGTGTTGCTGAGGTTGGCCCCGGCCAGCTTGGCCCCGGCCAGGGACACGCGCTCCAGGTTCAGCCGCGACAGGTCGCGGAAGCTGAGGTCGGCGCGACGGCCGCTGGACGGCCGCTTCAGCCACGCCTGATGCGCCTGGATGATCGTCCGGAGCTCGTCGATCTCTTTGGGATCGCGTTCGGCCATGGCGTGGGTTCCCGGATCCACCGTATGACGAAAGACAGGAGCGTCGGCGCAACGATAGCCCGTTCGGACAGGCGCGTCACGGGTTCTGAACGGCAATCCGCCGTTGCAGGGACGGCCGGGCATGGAAAAGGCCGCCTCCCACGGGGAAGACGGCCTTGGCCGATCGGGGTGTTTGGCCGCCGGGCCGGTCAGCCGGCGCGGCCGACCTTCTGGCGCAGGGCCTGGATCAGGCCGTCGATGCGGCCGCCATTCTGCTCGACGACGGAGGCGAATTCCTGCCGCTGGGTCACGCCCATGCTGACATTCTCCACCACCACGTCGATGATCTTGAAGTCGGCACCCGACTTGCGGACGCGCCAGCTGACATTCACCGGCGGACCGTTGGGGCGGACGATCTGGGTCGTCACCATGGTATCCGCCTCGCCGGCCGGAGAGGTCCCGACGATCTTGAAGGTCTCGCCCGAATATTCGACGAAACGTTCGGCGTAGGTGTTGACGATCAGCTGTTCGAACAGCTTCTGGTACTCGGCCCGCTGAGCCTCGTTGGCGCTGTTCCAGTAGCGGCCCAGCACCCAGCGGCCGATGTACGGCACGTCGAAGCCGGCGTACAGGAGCGTGCGGAAGCGCTGGATCGCCTGATCGCGCGACAGGCTCTTGTTCGAGAAGGTTGCGATGGCGTCGTTCCCCAGCTTCTGGATGAACGCGCTGGCTCCCTGGTCCGCGCCTTGCGCGGCGGCGGGGGAGATGAGGGTGTGCCCGGCCCAACCGCTCACCGCGAGCAGGGCAGCGCACGCGACAAACTTGCGGCGTGTCAGCATGGTAGGGCGAAAGGTGGCGGTTGCCGCGTCATTGTCAACGGTCATGTGGCCTTTTGGAGTTCTGTGACCTGGGGGATCCGAAATCCATAGGCGTCCGGCCGGCTTGCCGGCGCGAATTCCCGGTTCGGGAACGGCACCGGCAGGCGGACAAGCCAGGCGGTTGGGATCAGGGCTTCGGCGGAGTGGAGAAGTCCGGGAACTCCGGCGCGGCCGCCGGCCTGTTGTTGGTGATCGCCGCCCGGCGCTGCTGCTGGTACAGGCTGCGCGCGGTGGCGTAGAAGTCCAGCGAGTTGCGGCGCAGGTCGTCGACCTCCCTCAGGACCTCCGACCGGCGGTCGACGGCGCCGACGACGGCGCGGGTGACCAGCATGCCCTTGTGGTCGGTGCTGTAGGCCCAGATGCGGACCGGGTCGCCGACGGTATCGACGGCATAGCCGGCGGTGTCGCGCAGGTTCGACGGGCCCAGCAGCGGCAGCACGATGTACGGACCGTCACCCACGCCCCACACCGCCAGCGTCTGGCCGAAATCCTCCGGCGCGTTCGGGATGCCGGCCTGGGTGGCGACGTCGGCGAGGCCGCCCACGCCCAGGATGGTGTTGGTCAGGAAGCGCCCGGTGGCGTTGGACGCCCCCTCCACATTGCCCTGCAGCAGGTTGTTGGCGATGTAGAGCGGCGACATCAGGTTGTCGATGAAGTTGTGGATCGCGTCGCGCACCGGATCGGGCACGACACCCACGTAAACCTCCGCCGCCGGACGGATCACCAGGATGTCCGCCGCCTCGTTGGCGGCAAAGACGAAGCGGTTGGGGATTTCCAGCGGATCGTTGACCTGATAGGCGGCGTCCGTCGCGCCCGAGTCGCCCGGGTTGGTCGCGCAGGCCGTTGCCGTCAGGGCGAATGCCACGACGGTGGCCGTACGGAGGAGGGAGCGGGAAAGGCTGGCCAGCTTCATGTGCGACGGCTCTTTATCAGTGGGCTCGACTCGGTGCGGATCGCCGCATCTCCTGTCCACAACCGAAGACCCCGATGGCGGATGTCTTCAACCCTGGCAAGGTGGCTACGCGGTCGGGCGGAAGATTGGGCGAGATATCGCAGAATTTCCACCGTTTCATGACCTAACACAGGCTCTGCGGTTTGACCAGCATGGGCGGTCGCGGCTTGCGTGGCGGTGCAGCGATTGTGACGGCTTCGCCGCAGCGGCGCCGGAGTGCTTGCGCGCCGCCGCTTTCGACCGCGGACCGGGCGGCCGGGAGGTGGCCGGACCGACAGCGTTACCGGAGCGGTGACCGCGGTCCGCGAAAAGCGGTTTACGACGCATAAAGATATCTTTATATCTGTATCCGGGTTGGCGGGGCATGGTGCACCGGCCGGCCGCACCCCTCTCTGGCCCGAATCGGACGTGAGGCGATGGACGATCTGCTGGCGACGCTGAAGGCGGCGGCCGAGACCACGCGGTTGAGGTTGCTGGCGCTCTGCGCGCATGGCGAGCTGACGGTGACCGAACTGACCCAGATCCTGGGCCAGAGCCAGCCGCGCGTCTCGCGCCATCTGAAGCTTCTGTGCGATGCCGGGCTGCTCGACCGCTTCCGCGAGGGCACCTTCGCCTTCTATCGCCTTGCCGAGAAGGGGCAGTCGGCGGAGCTGGCGCGCGTGCTGGTCGACGCCATCCCCGACGAGGATCCGACCCTCACGCTCGATCTGGAGCGGCTGGAGGCGATCAAGCGCTCCCGGTCGGAGACCGCCGCCGCCTATTTCCGCGAGAATGCAGCGCGCTGGCACGAAATCCGCTCCCTTCACGTTGCGGAAGGCGAGGTCGAGGCCGCTCTGCTGCGCCTGTTCCCGAAAGAGGGGATCGAGGAACTGCTGGATATCGGCACCGGCACCGGACGGATGCTGGAGGTGCTCGCCCGGCGCGTCCACCGTGCGATCGGAGTAGACCAGTCGCGCGAGATGCTGGCCGTCGCCCGCAACCGGCTGGAGGAGGCGGGGCTCCGCCACTGCCATGTCCGGCAGGCTGACATGTACCAGCTGCCCTTCCCCTCCGGCTCCTTCGACGCCGCGGTGATCCATCAGGTGCTCCACTACACCGAATCGCCGGCCGGCGTCCTGGCCGAGGCGGCGCGGGTCCTGCGCCCCGGCGGACTGCTGCTGGTGGTCGATTTCGCCCCTCACCATCTGGAAGCCCTGCGCGAGGAGCATGCGCACCGCCGCCTGGGCTTCGCCGATGCCGAGGTCGCCGGCTGGTGCCGCCAGTCGGGCCTGGATTGCGGCCCGGTGGTGCATCTGCCGGGCGATCCGCTCACCGTTTCCATCTGGCCTGCCACCCGCGTCGCGGCAGGAGCCCACGTTTCTTCCCCGAAGCCCGCCCACTCGCTCAGCGGAGTCCCGTCATGACCGCGCCCACCTCTGCCCAGCCGTCCGTCAGCTTCGAGTTCTTCCCGCCCAAGTCGGAGAAGATGGAGCAGAGCCTGTGGCAGTCGATCCGGCGGCTGGCTCCGCTGTCGCCGGGCTTCGTGTCGGTGACCTACGGCGCCGGCGGCTCGACCCGCGAGCGCACCCACGCCACCGTCTGCCGCATCCAGGCGGAGACCGGTATTCCGGCCGCCGCCCACTTCACCTGCGTCGGCGCCACCCGCGACGAGATCGACGCCATCGCCCGCACCTACTGGGACGCCGGCATCCGCCATCTGGTGGCGCTCCGCGGCGACCCGCCGGAGACCGCGGGCGGCGTCGGCGGGCGGTACGAGCCGCATCCCGGCGGCTATGCCTATGCCGCCGATCTGGTGGCGGGGATGAAGCGCATCGCCGACTTCGAGATCTCGGTGGCGGCCTATCCGGAATCCCACCCGGAGGCGCCGAGCGCCAAGTTCGACCTGGACAACCTGAAGCGCAAGGTCGATGCCGGCGCCACCCGCGCCATCACCCAGTTCTTCTTCGACAACGACGTCTATTTCCGCTTCCTCGACCGCTGCGCCGCGGCCGGCATCCATGTGCCGATCGTGCCCGGTATCCTGCCGATCACCAACTTCGCCCGCGCGGTGGAGTTCGCCGGCAAATGCGGCGCCTCCATGCCGAAGAAGCTGGCCGAGACCTTCGAGGGCCTGGACGACGACCCGGAGACCCGCCATCTCGTCGCCGCGACCGTGGCCGCCGAGCAGTGTCAGGAACTGCAGGCGCGGGGGGTGCACGATTTCCACTTCTACACCCTGAACCGCTCCGACCTGACCATCGCCATCTGCCGCATGCTGGGCGTGAAGGCGAAGGCGGCACCCGCCGCCGCGCCGGTGGCGGGGTAGGGGGTGGCCGTCACGGTTTCGTGTTAGAATCGCCGCGCATCCGCGGAAGGAGGCATCGCGCCATGGACAGCCGGATCGGATACGACACCGACTTCCTCGCCTGGACCGAGGAGCAGGCGCGCCTGCTCCGCGAGGCGTCGCGCGAGCGCATCAACACGCCCATCGACTGGGAGAATGTCGCGGAGGAGATCGAGAGCATGGGCCGGTCGGAATTGCGCGCGGTCGAAAGCGCGCTGGTCCGTGTGATCGAACATCTGCTGAAGCTGGAATACTCTCCGGCCGCCGATCCGCGCGGCAACTGGCGCCGCACCGTCCGCGAACAGCGTGACCAAGCGAAGGACGGTCTGGAGGACAGCCCCAGCCTGCGCATCAAGTTCGACCTTGCCAAGTCTTACCGGCGTGGCCGCGACTACGCGACGGAGGGATTGGAGCAGGATAAGCTGCCCGCTGACCTGCTTCCGGCCGACTGCCCCTACTCACTGGACCAGCTTCTCGACGAGGACTGGTGGCCTGTTAACCGCCACGGCCCGACCTGACCCCGCCATTCCGCCCCAAACCCGCCAAATAACGGACAAGACGCATTCCCATGCCCCACATCCTCGACACCCTGCGTGACCGCGTTCTGCTTTGCGACGGCGGGTTCGGCAGCCGCATCCAGGCGCTCGACCTCGACGTCGAGAAGGATTACTGGGGGCACGAGAACTGCACCGACATCCTGCCCCTCTCGCGCCCGGACATCGTCCGCGACATCCATCGCGGCTATTTCGAAGCCGGGGCGGACATGGTGGAGACCGATACCTTCGGCGCCTCGCCGGTGACGCTGGGCGAGTTCGGCATCTCCGAGAAGGCCTTCGAGATCAACCAGCGCGCGGTCGAACTGGCGCGCGAGGCGGCGGAAAGCTTCAAGGACGGGCTGCCGCGCTTCGTCATCGGCTCCATCGGGCCGGGCACCAAGCTGCCCAGTCTGGGACACATCGCCTATCAGCCGGCGGAGGACAGCTTCTATGTCCAGGCCGCCGGCCTGATCGCCGGCGGGGCCGACGCCATCCTGGTGGAAACCTGCCAGGACCCGCTGCAGATCAAGGCCGCCGTCAACGGCATCAAGCGCGCCCGGCTTGAGGCCAACAGCGATACCCCCGTCTTCGTCCAGGTGACGGTGGAGACCACCGGCACGCTGCTGGTCGGCACCGACATCGCCGCCGCCGCCACCGTCATCCAGGCGCTGGACGTGCCGCTGATGGGCCTGAACTGCGCCACCGGCCCGCTGGAGATGAGCGAGCATGTGCGCTGGCTGTCGCAGAACTGGTCCGGCCTGATCTCGGTCCAGCCGAATGCCGGCCTGCCCGAACTGGTCGACGGCAAGACGCACTACCCGCTGCTGGCCAATGATTTCGCCCATTGGCTGGAGCGCTTCGTGACCGAGGACGGGGTCAACCTCGTCGGCGGCTGCTGCGGCACCAACGTTCCGCACATCGCGGCGGCGAACCAGATGCTGCGCAAGCTGGCCCCGGCCGGCTCGCACCGCCCGGCGCCGAAGGGCCGCACCGTCCATTGGGTGCCGGCGGTCGCTTCGCTCTACTCCCAGGTCACGCTGCGCCAGGAGAACGCCTTCTTCGCCATCGGCGAGCGCTGCAACGCCAACGGCTCCAAGAAGTGGCGCGAGCTGCAGGAGAAGAACGACTGGGACGGCTGCGTCGAGATGGCGCGCGAGCAGGTGAAGGAAGGCTCGCACTCGCTCGACGTCTGCACTGCCTTCGTCGGCCGTGACGAGGTGGCGGAGATGAACGCGGTGATCTCCCGCTTCGCCGGCTCCGTTACCGCCCCGCTGGTGATCGACTCCACCGAGTACAAGGTGCTGGAACAGGCGCTGGCGCTCTATGGCGGCAAGGCGATCCTCAACTCCATCAACTTCGAGGACGGCGAGGAGCCGGCGCGCAAGCGTCTGGCGCTGGCCAAGAAGTTCGGCGCCGCCGTCATCGCCCTGACCATCGACGAAGAGGGCATGGCGAAGACGCCGGACCGCAAGCTGGCCATCGCCAAGCGGCTCTACGATCTGGCGGTGAACGAGTACGGCCTCGCCCCGTCCGACCTGCTGTTCGATCCGCTGACCTTCACCATCGCCACCGGCAACGAGGACGACCGCAAGCTCGCCATCTGGACGCTGGAGGGCATCGAGGCCATTGCCCGCGAGATGCCCGGCTGCCAGATCATCCTGGGCCTGTCCAACGTCTCCTTCGGCCTGAACGCCGCGGCGCGCCATGTGCTGAACTCGGTCTTCCTCGATCATGCGGTGAAGAAGGGGATGACGGGCGCCATCGTCCACGTCTCCAAGATCCTGCCGCTGCACCAGATCCCGGAAAACGAGGTCAAGACCGCCGAGGACCTGATCTTCGACCGCCGTGCCGAGGGGTATGACCCGCTGCACGCCTTCATCGCCCTGTTCGAGGGCCGCAAGGCGGCGGACGCCAAGAAGAAGGCGCGGGCGGAGGCGGTCGAGGACCGGCTGAAGGAACGCATCGTCGACGGCGACCGCACAGGGCTTGAGGACGATCTTGCCGAGGCGATGAAGACCCATCCGCCACTGGAAATCATCAACACCTATCTGCTCGACGGCATGAAGGTGGTGGGCGAGCTGTTCGGCGCCGGCAAGATGCAGCTTCCCTTCGTTCTCCAGTCGGCGGAGACGATGAAGGCCGCCGTGGCGTGGCTGGAGCCGCACATGGAGAAGGTGGAGGGCCAGCAGAAGGGCACGCTGGTGCTCGCCACGGTGAAGGGCGACGTCCACGACATCGGCAAGAACCTCGTCGACATCATCCTGACCAACAACGGCTACAAGGTGGTCAACCTCGGCATCAAGCAGCCGGTGACCTCGATCATCCAGGCCGCCAAGGAGCACAAGGCCGACGCCGTCGGCATGTCCGGCCTGCTGGTGAAGTCCACCGTGGTGATGCGCGAGAACCTGGAGGAGATGACCCGCGAGGGGTTGGAGGTGCCGGTGCTGCTCGGCGGCGCCGCGCTGACCCGCGCCTATGTCGAGGGCGACTGCGTGGCGTCCTACGGCTCCGGCCGCGTCGCTTACGCCGGCGATGCCTTCGACGGCCTGACCCTGATGGACAAGGTGGTGGAGGGCAGCTTCGACCAGCAGCTCGCCATCCAGCAGGCCAAGCGCGCCGGCAAGGCGACCAACCGCCGCCGCGTGCTGGGGCAGGCGACCAGCGCCGCCACTGGCCCGGTGGACAAGGACGCCGTCCGCGCCCGCCGCCACCGGCTGGCCGAGGGCGTTCCGGTGCCGACCCCGCCCTTCTGGGGGCCGAAGCTGATCGACCATGTGCCGCTGAAGACGCTGGTCACCTACCTGAACGAGCGGATGCTCTATCAGCTGCAATGGGGCTACCGGAAGGACGGCAAGTCCTTCGAGGAGTTCAAGGCGTGGGCGAAGAAGGAGTTGCGGCCGGTGCTCGACCGCATCCTCCAGATCGCGGCGAAGGAGGAAATCCTGCGCCCGACCGCCGTCTACGGCTATTGGAAGGCAGCGGCCGACGGCAACGACGTCATCCTGTTCGAGGAGGACGGCACCACCGAGGCCGCCCGCTTCTCGCTGCCGCGCCAGGGCAAGGAGGATGGCGAGTGCATCGCCGACTTCCTGCGCGACGTGACCGACCCCGAGCGTGACGTGCTCGGCCTGCAGGTCGTCACCATGGGCCAGCATTGCGCCGAGGTGGCCCGCGAATGGTTCGCCGAGAACCGTTACCAGGACTATCTCTACCTGCACGGTCTGTCGGTGGAGATGACCGAGGCGATGGCGGAATATGTCCACGCCCGCATCCGTGCGGAACTGGGCTACGGCGCCGAGGACAGCCGCGACAAGGAGAAGCTGCTGCAGCAGTCCTACCGTGGCAGCCGCTACAGCTTCGGCTATCCCGCCTGCCCGAACCTGAAGGACCAGGAACAGCTGCTGAAGCTTCTGGACGCCGGGCGCATCGGCATCGAGATGTCGGACGAGGACCAGCTGCATCCGGAGCAGAGCACGTCGGCCATCGTCCTGCACCACCCGCGGGCCAAGTACTTCTCGGTGTGAGGCCCCGACTTTGACGTTGATCCTCCGCCGCCCGTTCCGTGTTAGGATGGGCGGCGGAGGAGGCTCATGGCTGTGGTCGACGCACGGAACGACGCGAAGCTGCAACTTCTGCTGGACCGGATCGTTCCGGCCCTGGAACCGGAAGCCGTCTATCTGTTCGGCAGCCGGGCACGCGGCGATTTCGACGAGGACAGCGATTACGATCTGCTGGTGATCGTCCCGGACGACGCACCGAAGGAGCGGCGGTCGATCCGCTACGCTTATGCGTCCAAGATCGGTACCGGAATTCCGGCCGACGTCATTCCCTGCACACGTGCCAATTATGAAGCTTCCAAGGACGTGATCGGAACGCTGAGCTACGAGGTCAAGCGCCACGGGCTGAGAGTCTATGGAGCATAGGGAGGTCCAAGCATGGCTGATTGTGGTGGACCGCGACGTGAAAGCGATCCGCAACAACCTCTATGGTCCTGAACCGGAGCCCCAGATGGCGGCGTATCACTGCCAGCAGGCGGTCGAGAAGCTGGCTAAGACGCTGCTTGTGGCGGCCGGCACGATGCCGCCGAAGTCTCACGACATCGATGCTCTGGTTGCGCGTCTTCCAGCCGGCCACCCGTTGATTGAGCGCATTGCTGCGCTGGCCCATCTGACCGCCTTCATTAGCGCCCCGCGTTATCCGGGAGCCGGCATCTTCGATGATCCATTGCCTGACTTGCCGATTCCCGAGGTTGCCGCTTGGTTGGCGGAAATCCAGGCGCTTCGCAACGACATCCACCGCTTCCTTGGGTTGCCATGACGAATCATCACCCCGCCACCTCCCTCGACCTCCACCACGAGACCGTCCGTCCGGAGTGGATCGACTACAATGGGCACATGAACGTCGCCTATTACCTGCTGGCCTTCGACCATGCCACGGATGCCGTGCTGGACCGGTTCGGGATCGGCAAGGCCTATGTGGCGGCGGAGAACCGGTCGGTCTTCGTCGTCGATGCCCATCTGACCTATGCCCGCGAGGTGACGGAAGGGGCGCCGCTGCGTTTCGAATCTCTGGTTCTGGGCGCGGACACCAAGCGGCTGCACCTGTTCCACGAGATGCGGCATGCGGAAGAAGGGTGGCTGGCGGCAACGGCGGAGTTCATGCTGCTGCATGTCGATCTCGCCACCCGCAAGACTTCCCCCTTTCTGCCGGCGGTTGCGGCGGCTCTCGCCGAACAGGCGGCGGCCCATGCGGCCGGCCCCTGGCCTCCTCAGGCGGGACGGGCGGTGGCGCGGTTGAATCCCGACCGATCCGACACGGGCCGAGCTTGAGTTCGCGGGCGATGCTCCCATCTATCGAGGAATGAAGAACGCATTCGTCGATCGGCTCCGCTCCGCCTCTCTTCTGGCCGCCGCCGCGGTCGTCACCATCCTTTCCGCCGGGCCGGCGCTGGCCGCCTGTACCGAGGCGGCGCAGCCGAAGGTCAACTGGCGGCGCTGTTCCATGGAGGGGCAGTCTCTGACCGGCGTCGATCTCACCGGCGCCATGCTGCGCGATGCAACCTTTCAGCGGGCGAATCTGGGCCAGGCCAAGCTGACCGATGCCGACGGCTATCGCGCGAGGTTCGTCAGCAGCACGGCGCCGGGGGCGGTCTTCGACGGGGCGCGGTTGATCGAGGCCGATTTCACCCGGGCCAACCTTGCCGGTGCCAGTTTCCGCGCCGCCGACCTGCGCAACGCCAAGATGGTGGGGGCATCGCTGGTACGGGCCGACTTGACCGGAGCCAGGCTGTCCGGCACCGATCTGAGCAACGCCGACCTGTCGGGCGCCCGCTGGACCGACGGCACACACATCTGTGCAGACAGCTCGATCGGTCAGTGCAACTAGAGCGGTTGCAACAACTCGCCGCGTCGCCAAAAACCTTCTTGCTGTAAGGGCTTGAGCCGCGTACCGTTCGAAATCGAATGATTTTTGACGGACGACGGTCGTGGCGATCACGGAGGATTTCGAGCGTTCCAGCGGCCTCGCCGCGAAGGCCATGGAGCGGATGCTGTCCGACCGGCTGCCGCCCACCCCGGAAAACTTCACGCTCTGGTACGTCTACTTCAGCGGCCGCAACCCGGACCTGACCCGCGCCATCGATCTGGCCCGCCGGGACGGGCTGACCACGTCGCAGACGCTGTGCGACGAGCTGTACAAGCGCTTCTTCACGCTCGATGCCGAAGCGCAGGCGATCCGCGAAACCTCCGACAAGGCACGCTACGCGCTGGGCCGCATCCTGGAGCAGCTGGGCAATGTCGGGTCGGAGACGGAGCGCTACGGCAACGCCCTGACCGGCTTCCGGGACGAGCTGGACCAGCCGCTCAGCCTGCCGGAACTGCGCGCGATGGTCGCCGCCATCGCGGCGGAGACCAAGGAGATCGTAGACCGTCAGTCCGCCCTTCAGTTCCAGCTTCAGGAATCGAGCCAGCAATTGGCGGAGATGCGGGTCAGCCTGGACAGCGCGCGGCGCGAGGCGCTGACCGACGGGCTGACCGGGATCGGCAACCGCAAGGCCTTCGACCTGATGCTGCAGGAGGCGATGGACGCATCGGTGCGCGACGAGCAGCCTCTGTCTCTGCTGATGGTCGACATCGACCATTTCAAGTCCTTCAACGACACCCACGGGCATCTGGTCGGCGACCACGTGCTGAAGCTGGTCGCCCGCATGCTGACCGAATGCATCAAGGGCCGCGACACCGCCGTCCGCTATGGCGGGGAGGAGTTCGCCATCATCCTGCCGCGCACCAGCCTGGAGAACGCCACCAAGCTGGCCGAGCAGGTGCGGACCTTCGTCGGCGCCCGGCAGATCGTGAACAAGGCGCGCAACGCCAATTACGGCACCGTCGCCCTGTCGGTCGGCGTCGCCGAGTTCCGCGCCGGAGAGCCGGCGATGGCGTTGGTCCGGCGCGCCGACCAGGCGCTCTATGCCGCCAAGCGCGGCGGACGCAACCGGGTGATGGTCGAGACCGCCTGAGTCCTGCGCTCCCGTCCTGCGTTCCCCCGCGTCAGCCGCCCAGCCGCCGCCGAACCGCCTCGGTTCCGCGCAGCAACTCCGCCACCAGTTCTCCCGCCGGTCGGCGTTGTGCCAGCCGCAGCCCCTGGCCGGCCCACAGTGACAGGAACTCCGCCCGCCCGGCTTTGCCGGCAGCGGTGCGCAGCGGCCGGGTCAGCGCGTTCTGAAGGGGGAAGGGCAGCACCGCGTCGGCCGCCGCCGGGTCCTCCACCGCCTCCATGAAGCGGTTGACGATGCCCCGCGCCGGCCGGCCGGAAAAGGCGCGGGTCAGCCGGGTCTGGTCCTCCCGCGCCGCAAGGATGACGGCCTTGTGCGCCGCCGGGATGCCGGCCTCGTCACTGGTCAGGAAGACGGTGCCCATCTGCACCGCAGTGGCGCCCAGCGCCAGCGCGGCGGCGATGCCGCGCCCATCCATGATGCCGCCGGACGCGATCACCGGCACCGCCACCGCATCGGCCACCTGCGGCACCAGCGCCATCGTGCCGACCAGATTTGCCGCCGGATCGCCGATGAAGCTGCCGCGATGCCCGCCGGCCTCGCTGCCCTGGGCGATCACCGCATCGACGCCGGCCTGCTCCAGGGCCACCGCTTCCGCCACCGTCGTCGCGGTGCCCAGCACCCGCATGCCGCGCGCCTTGGCCGCGGTGACGCTGTCGGCCGGCGGCAGTCCGAAGGTGACGCTGTAGTAGGCCGCCCCGCTGTCGAGCAGCGCCGCGAACTGCCGGTCGAACCCGTCGCCGGAATGAGAAGGCTCATCCGGCCCTGCAAGTCCAAGCTCGGCATAGAAGGGGGCGACACGCGCCATTGCCTCGGCCATCATCGGCGCGGGGCCGGGGGGCGGCGTCGGCGCGAACAGGTTGATGCCGAAGGGCAGGGCGGTGCGATTGCGGATATCGAGCGCCCGCTCGGCGATTTGCGCGTCGGCCAGATAGGCCGCCCCGACGAAGCCCAGCCCGCCGGCCTCATTGACCGCCGCCACCAGCGCCGCCGTATCGCCGCCCCCCGCCATCGGCGCCTGGATCACCGGCGAGCGCAGTCCGAGCCGGTCTAGGGACTCCGTATGAGAGGGCATGTCCGCCTCCATCGCTTCGACAACGGTGGGGATGCTACGCCCCGGCGGCCTTCACGACCAATGACTTGTTTTGAAGGCGGCGTTCACTTCGGGTGAAGGCGGAATGCCGCCGGCTGCGGCCTCTACCGCCCGATCTCCCGCGCCAGCGCCAGGAACCCGGCGATGTACTCGACCGTCTCTTCGCCGCAGCGGGTGCCAAGATGGATGCTCTTGCCGACCCCGTCGGGGCCGAGGCGCAAACAGCGTACGGGCAGATGGGAGCCCTCCTCGCGAACCAGCCAATCCGGCAGGACGGTGACGCCGCGCCCGGCCGCGACCAGCTGCAGCATCAGATCGGTCGTCTCCGCCGTCCGGTGGCGGCGCGGACGGCAATGGGCCGGCACGAGGAAGCGCGTGAAGACATCCAGCCGCTCCAGGCCGACCGGAACGGTGATCAACTCCTCGCCCAGCAGGTCCTGCGGCTGGACCAGCCCGCGCGCGGCCAGTGGATGGGCTTCATGCACCACCAGGACAAGTTCGTAATCGAAGACGGGCGTGAAGAGGATGTCGGGTGAAGTGATCGGATCGGGCGTGATCAGGAGATCGATCTCGTTGCCTTGCAGCGCGGCGATGCCGTCGAAACGGAAGGCGGTGCGGACCTCCAGTTCCACGTCCGGCCATTGCCTCAGATAGGCCGCGGTCATCCGCATCAGCCATTTCTGGCAGGGGTGGCATTCCATCCCCACCCGCAGCGCCCCGCGCTGGCCCGAGGCGAAATCGGCCAGAACCCGCTCGGCATGTTCGATCTGCGGCAACACGCGCTGGGCGAGCGCCAGCAGATGCTCGCCGGCCTGGGTGAAGCGGAGGCTGCGCCCCTTCTTCGTCCAGATCTCGATGCCGTAGCGTTCCTCGACCTTGCGGATCGTGTGGCTCAGCGCCGATTGGCTGACGTTCAGCCGCCCGGCGGCGGCGGTGACGCTGCCCAGGCGGTCGACCTCCCGCAGGATCGTCAGAAGCTGGCGGTCGATCATCCATGACTCCTGCTCATTCATCCATGAAAACAAACCACTTCCGTTCATAATGGACGGCGGTTACTCCTGGATCAACCGTTCCCGCCGGCAAGAGGCCGGCGCACCGCCCGAGGATCTCAATGCCGCAAGCCGAAGCCACGCACGCTGCCGATACCGAACCCGCCTCCACATCCGTCGGCCGGCACGAGTTCGGAAACGTCACGCGGCTGGTCGTCGCACAGGCGCTTGCCGGGGCCAACGCGGTGGTCGTCTATGCCACCGGCGCCATCGTCGGCAACACGCTGGCCCCTAGCGCGGCGCTGGCGACGCTGCCGATCTCGATCTTCGTGGTGGGGATGGCGGTGTGCACCTTGCCGGCGGGGACCATCGCCCGCCTGTATGGCCGGCGCGCGGCCTTCCTTGCGGGTACCGGATGCGGCGTCCTCGTCGGCCTGCTGTCCTGGCTCGCCATCCTGCTGGGCAGCTTCTGGCTGTTCTGCGCGGCGATGATCCCCGGCGGCGCCTATGCCGCGGTGGTGCTCTCCTTCCGCTTCGCCGCTGCCGACTGCACCTCTCCCGAGCGGCGCGCGCGGGCCATGTCCGCCGTCATGGCTGGGGGCGTGGTCGCCGGCGTCGTCGGGCCGCAGCTGGTCACCCACACGATGAACCTATGGCCGCCTTACCTGTTCGCGGCGACCTATGTGGCGCAGGCCGCGGTCGCCGCCCTGTCGGCGCTCGTCCTGCTCGGCGTCCGTCTGCCGAAGCCGACGGCGGCGGAGGTGGCCGGGGGGCGGTCGGCCGGCCAGATCCTGCGCCAGCCCCGCTTCATCACCGCGGTGATCTGCGGGGTGGTGTCCTACCTGCTGATGAATTTCATCATGACGGCGGCCCCGCTCGCGATGCGGCTGTGCGGCCTGTCGCAGGAATCGGCGAATCTCGGCCTGCAATGGCATGTGATCGCAATGTACGCCCCCAGCTTCTTCACCGGCCGTCTCATCACCCGCTTCGGCGCTCCCCGTCTGGTGGCCGCCGGCCTGACGCTGATCGCCTCATCCGCCGCCGTGGGGCTGATGGGGTTGGATGTGGCCCATTTCTGGGTGAGCCTGATCCTGCTGGGGGTGGGCTGGAACTTCGGTTTCCTGGGCGCCTCGGCCCTGGTGCTGGAGTGCCACCGGCCGGAGGAGAAGACGCGGGTGCAATCGCTGAACGACTTCATCGTCTTCGGCACGATGGCCTTCGGCTCCTTCGCCTCCGGCGGATTGCTGACCAGCTACGGGTGGGAAAGCGTCCTGTGGATCTCGTTCCTGCCGCTCACGGTGGCGATTGCGGCGCTGGTCGTTACCGCATTTTACCGCAGTGACAGCAAGGCGGCCTGAAAGCACTTCGGGCGCGGTCTTTCCCCCGCGCCCGAAGCCTCGCCTTACCGAGCCGACCCTCAGATCACGTAGGTCAGTTCCTTCTCCGACTTCAGGCTGTTCTTGCCCAAGGTCTCGTCGACATAGTCCAGCAGTTGGGCCAGCGCCTCGCTGCGGCCGAGCGCGTCGGTGTCGATCACCAGCTCGGGCTGGTCCGGCGCCTCGTAGGGGGCGGAGATGCCGGTGAACTCGGCGATCTCGCCGGCCCGCGCCTTCTTGTACAGGCCCTTGGGGTCGCGCTCCTCGCAGGTGGCGAGATCGGCTGCCACATACACCTCGTGGAAGCGCTCGCCGCCGATCACCCGCGCCCGAGCCCGGTCGGACTTCAGCGGCGAGATCAGCGAGGCGATGACCACCATGCCGGCATCGGCGAACAGCTTCGCCGTCTCGGCCACCCGGCGGATGTTCTCCGCCCGATCATCCGACGAGAAGCCGAGACCGGCGTTCAGGCCGTTGCGGACATTGTCGCCGTCCAGCACGAAGGTCTGCCAGCCGCGGTCGAACAGCGCACGTTCCAGCGCCATCGCCAGCGTCGACTTGCCGGCACCCGACAGGCCGGTCAGCCAGACGATGCCGCCCTTATGGCCGTTGGACTGGGCGCGCTCCTCCAGCGAGACGGTGTGCGACACCTCGGTGATGTTGGCCGCAGCACTGTCCTCGATCTCCACCACAAGGCAGCCGCCGACCACGTCGTTGCCGTCGATCAGCGCGCCGCGGCCGGTGCGCGGCAGCTCCGACGCCAGATCGAGCGCGATGGGCGAGCGGGAGCGCAGGACGACCTCGGCCACCTCATTGCGGCGGACCGCCTTGCCGGGGGTGCTGGACAGATCCTCCACGTCGATGACCGCCGTCACCTGCTCCACCGTCACCCGGTGCTCGGCGGTGGCGATCTTCAGCGTGTAGGTCTTCCCCACCACCAGCGGGTCCGACACCAGCCAGAACAGCCGCACGCTCAGCCGGTGGGCCAGCGTCGGGGCGTCGACCTGATGGTGGGCGATGTGGCCGCGCTCGGCGAAGATGCGCTTGTCCAGCGTGATGCCGATGCTCTGCCCGGCCTGGGCCGACAGCACGGTCTCCGGATGGTTCCACGCCTCGATGCTGACCACCTTGGCGCTGGCGCCGGTGGGCGAGAAGTGCAGGGTGTCGCCGACGCGCAGGCGTCCGCTCTCGATGCGGCCGGCCAGGATGCGGCGGTCGTCCGGCTTGTAGACGTCCTGCAGGGGCAGGCGCAGCGGCTGGTCGGGCGAGGTCTGCTGCGGGCGGAAGGCGTCCAACTGCTCGATCACCGTCGGGCCGAGATACCAGTCCGACTGCTCGCTGCGGCTGACGATGTTGTCGCCGTTGCGGGCGGACACCGGGATCACCGCCTTGGGCTGGAGGCCCAGCTCGGCCAGATAGTCCTTGATCTCCTGCGCCACGGCTTCATAGCGGCGGCTGGAGAACTCGACCTTGTCCATCTTGTTGACGACGACCGCGACCTGACGCACGCCCAGCAGATGCAGCAGGAAGGCGTGGCGGCGCGACTGTTCCAGCGCGCCCTCGTCGGCGTCGATCACCAGCAGCGCCGCGTCGGCCTGAGAGGCGCCGGTCACCATGTTCTTCAGGAACTCGGTGTGGCCCGGTGCGTCGATGATGACGTAGGGGCGCTGCTTGGTCTTGAAGTGGATCTGCGTGGTGTCGATGGTGATGCCCTGGTCGCGCTCGGCCTGGAGCGCGTCCATGACGAAGGCCCATTCGAACGGCATGCCGCGCTTGCGGCTCATCTCGCGGACCTGCTCGACCTTGCCGTCCGGCAGGCTGCCGGTGTCGTTCAGCAGGCGGCCGATCAGCGTGGACTTGCCATGGTCGACATGGCCGACGATGACGATGCGGAGTTGAGAATGCGGCATCTTACATGTACCCCACGCTGCGCAGGCGCTCGAAGCTGTCTTCGGATTCGTTGTCCATCGCGCGGCCGGCGCGCTCCGGAATGCGGGTCACCTGAAGCTCGGCGATGATCTCGTCGATGGTGGACGCGGTGCTGTCGACCGGGAAGGTGATGTTCTTCTCACCGAGCGAGCGATAGCGCTTGCCGTCGCGGGCGAAGTACAGCGGGACGATGGGAATGCCTTCGCGCTGGGAATAGCGCCAGATGTCCAGCTCGGTCCAGGCCAGCAGCGGATGGATGCGGACATGGACGCCTTCGGGGAAGCGCGTCTTGTAATGGTCCCAGAATTCCGCCGGCTGGTCCTTCACGTCCCAGTCGCCTTCCAGCGAGCGCGGCGAGAACACGCGCTCCTTGGCGCGGGTCGCCTGCTCGTCGCGGCGGATGCCGACCATGACGCCCTGATAGGCATGATCGCGCAGCAGGTTCTTCAGACCTTCCGTCTTGCGCGCGGCGGCGCGGGTCAGCGGCGGCAGGGTCTGGTCCATCTCCTCCTCGGGCGGGCATTGCTCCACCTTCAGGTCGAGATCCCATTCCCTGGTGATGCGGTCGCGGAACTCGTAGACCTCCGGCAGCTCCATGGCGGTGTCGAGCTGCACCACGGGGAAGGGGATGCGGCCGAAGAACGCCTTGCGGCAGAGCCAGAGCAGCGCGTTGCTGTCCTTGCCGATCGACCAGAGCATCGCCAGCTTGTCGATGCGGTTGTAGGCTTCGCGCAGAATATAGATGCTCTGGTTTTCGAGCTGGTCGAGATCGGCGCTCATTGGGCGGTTCCAATCATGGTGTGTATGCCGCATTCGGTCTTGGCGCTGCCGGCCCAGCGGCCGGAACGCGGGTCGGCACCGGGCGCCACTCGCTCGGTGCAGGTGTAACAGCCGATCGACAGGAACCCGTCGGCCTCCAGCGGGTGGCGCGGCAGGTCGCGCCGGGTGAACTCCTCCTCCAGCCGGTCCTTGTCCCAGTTGGCCAGCGGGTTGACCTTCACGCGGCCCCCCTCAGCCTCGAACAGGGGCAGGGCGGCGCGGGTCGTGGACTGGAAGCGCTTGCGCCCCGTCACCCAGGCCTCCAGCCCGGCGGTGGCCAGCGCGCGGTCCAGCGGCACCGTCTTGCGCAGATGGCAGCAGGCATCGTAATCGCGGTTGAACAGCATGCCGTCCTTGTCCCGGGCGGCGAGGTCGTCGGCGGTCGGGCCGATCTCCCGCACATCGCGCAGGCCAAGCTGTTTCACCAGCTGGTCGCGGTAGCGCAGGGTCTCGCCGAACAGCTTGCCGGTATTCACAAACAGAACCGGGAAATCCGGCGTCGCTTCGGCGGCCAGCGCCAGCAGCACCGCGGATTCGGCACCGAAGGACGACAGCAGCGCGATGCGCCCGCCGAACACCTCATGCATGGCGGACAGCAGCGGAGCGCCTTCCAGCGTGCCATAGCCGTCGGTCAGATGTTTCACCCGTGTCGCGGCGTCCATCATCAGCTGCCTTTCGCGGTGGCCGTGTTCTCTACCTGTAAAGTAGATTTACCGTTCTTGTTTGCACATTAACACCGGCGGAAAACCCGTGCAACGTAAATACATTCTCTACTTGTTTAATAGGCTTGTGCTGCGCTGCAGTGCTTTGTGTGAAATATGTTGATTGTGTCGGCCGGCCTGGGCTAAATACCGCCATGCACATGATCTCCATCATAGCGACCGGTCTCCGCCGCCCCATGTCGTACGCTCCGGCGGTACGGCCATGATTCCGCTGGCGCTCGACCCGTCGCGGGTGGCGATCGCGTTGGCCGGCAACGGCCTGCTCGCAGTTCGCCGCCTGACGCAATTGCGCGAGGGCGGGGCTGATCCGGTGGTGTTTTCACCGGCTCCTGATGGGGAATTGGCCGCGCTCGCCGGCGACCGACTGGTGCGGGCGCTGCCGGACGCCAAGGATTTGGACACGGTCGGCGTGTTGTACGTCATGGGGCTGGGGACGGAGACCGAGACGGCACTGGCGGAACTGGCGCGGTCGCGCCGCGTGCTGGTGAATGTCGAGGACGTCATTCCCTTGTGTGATTTCCACTCGCCGTCCGTGGTGCGGCGTGGCGATCTGGTGATGACGATCTCCACCGGCGGACGCAGCCCAACCCTCGCCAGCCTGCTGCGCCAGCGGCTGGAGGCGCTGTTCCCGGAGGAGTGGGCGGAGCGACTGCGCACCATCGCCGACTTCCGCAACCGCCGCAGGGCGGAGGGTGCATCGATGTCGGAGGTCGCGCAGGAAACCCGCGCGCTGATCGACCGGGAACGATGGCTGCCGTGAGAACCCCATACGCCGCCCCGCCGAATTCACTGCCGGACCCTCAGCGGTTCGGGTAAGACACCAAACACGTTCGAGAACGACCAGCCAGGAGAGCCAGATGTCGGCCAAGGATCGATCGAAGGAAGGATCGATGAAAGCCATCACCGCCAACCGCCTGCGCGACGGGGAAGTCGTGTTCCTGGGCGAAGGCGGCGTGTGGGTCGAGTCCTTCGCCGAGGCCGCGCTGTTCCAGCGCGCCGAGGCCGACGGGGTGCTGGCCGCCGCCAAGGAGACGGCGGAGCGCGAGCAGTTCGGCGTCGACATCTACGCCTTCGAGGTGGTGGAGCAGGACGGCGCCCCGGTCCCGGCGACGATGCGCGAGCGCATCCGCACCGCCGGCCCGACCGTCCGCCTCGATCTCGGCAAGCAGGCCGCCTGAGTTACTGGCTGATTTTCTGATCGCTGGCCGTTCCGGCGGCCCTGAGGGTTGATCGACATGAACCACATCGCGCCCGGCGCCCGTGCCGGCATCTATCATTACGACGAGATCGACCGGCAGTTCGTCGCCGAGCGCGTCGAGCAGTTCCGCAAACAGGTCGACCGCCGCCTGTCGGGCGAGCTGACGGAGGAGGAGTTCAAGCCGATCCGGCTGATGAACGGCCTCTATCTCCAGCTTCACGCCTACATGCTGCGCATCGCCGTGCCTTATGGCGTGATGTCCGCCACCCAGCTGCGCAAGCTGTCGGCCATCGGCCGCAGGTACGACCGCGGCTACGGCCATTTCACCACCCGCCAGAACCTGCAATACAACTGGATCAAGCTGGAGGACACCCCGGCCATCCTGCATGAGTTGGCCGAGGTGGACATGCACGCGCTGCAGACCAGCGGCAACTGCGTGCGCAACGTCACCACCGACCCATTCGTCGGCGCCGCCAAGGACGAGGTGGTGGACGGCCGCGTCTATGCCGAGATCCTGCGGCAATGGACGACGATGCATCCCGAGTTCACCTATCTGCCGCGCAAGTTCAAGATCGCCATCTCCGGCGCCGAGAGCGACCGCGCCGCGGTGCGCATCCACGACGTCGGTCTGCTGGCGCGGCGCAACGACAAGGGTGAGCCCGGCTTCTCCTTCTATGTCGGCGGCGGTCTCGGCCGTTCGCCCTTCGTCGGCAAGCTGGTGCGCGAGTGGGTGGCGCAGGAGGACTTCGTCGCCTATCTGGAAGCCATCCTGCGCGTCTACAACCAGTACGGCCGCCGCGACAACATCTACAAGGCGCGCATCAAGATCCTGGTGCACGAGCTGGGCCTGGAGAAGTTCACCCAGGAGGTGGAGGAGGAGTTCGCGCGGCTGCGCGGCCCCAAATACCGCCTTGACCCGGAGATCGTCGAAGGGGTCCGCCAGCACTTCGCCCCGCCGCCGTTCGAGGAGTTGCCCGACCATTCGGAAGCCCTGGAGCGCGCCAAGGCGACCGATCCGGCCTTCGCCAACTGGCTGGCGGTGAATGTCGCCGAGCACAAGGCGCCGGGCTACGCCATCGCCACCATCTCGCTGAAGCCGGCCGGCGGCATTCCCGGCGACGCCACCTGCGAGCAGATGGACCTCGTCGCCGATCTGGCCGAGCGCTACAGCTTCGGCGAGCTGCGCGTCACCCATGTCCAGAACCTCGTCCTGGCGCATGTGAAGAAGGACGACCTCTACGACCTGTGGAAGCGGCTGGACGCGGCGGAGCTGGGCAGCGCCAATGCCGGGCTGATCGGCGACATCATCGCCTGTCCGGGGCTGGATTACTGCGCGCTCGCCAATGCCCGCTCGATCCCGCTGGCGCAGGCGATCTCCGCCCGCTTCGCCGATCCGGTCCGCCAGCGCACCATCGGCGAGCTGGGGATCAAGATCAGCGGCTGCATCAACGCCTGCGGCCATCACCATGTCGGCGCCATCGGCATCCTGGGCGTCGACAAGAAGGGCACCGAATACTACCAGATCACCGTCGGCGGCGACCCGACGCTGACCACGGAAATCGGCGACATCCTCGGCCCGGCGGTGACCGAGACCGAAGCGGTGGACGCTATCGAGGCGATCGTCGACGTCTATCTCGCCAACCGCTCGGGCGAGGGCGAGCGTTTCATCGACACCCTCAAGCGCGTCGGCCATGCCCCGTTCAAGGAGAGAATCTATGCCGCTGATTGAGCAGGGCCGCATCGGCGAGGACGCCTGGAGCTTCATCCCCGATGGGGAGCCGGTCCCCAACGACCGCCCGGTCATCATCAGCTTCGAGCGTTGGCAGGCGGAGCGTGACAGCTTCGACGGCCGCAACGCCAAGCTGGGCGTGCGGCTGAAGAGCGGCACGCTGGCAGGGGCCATCGCCGCCGACCTCGACCGCTTCGCCCTGGTGGCGGTGGAGTTCCCGAAGTTCCGCGACGGCCGCGGCTTCTCCACCGCGCGCGAGCTGCGGGAGCGCTATGGCTACACCGGCGAGATCCGTGCGGTCGGTCATGTCATCCCCGACCAGTATCTCTATCTGGTCCGCACCGGCTTCACCTCCGTCGAGGCGCCGGAAGGCACCAACCCGGACAGCTGGGCCAATGCGCTGACCGAGGTCACCATCGCCTTCCAGCCCAGCCTGGACGACACGGCACCGCTGTCTCTGCTGCGCCGCAAGCTGAAGGTGGGGTAGGGCGCCCAAGCCCGTCCCGGAAGCTTCCAAGAAAAGGAAAAGGCGCCGACCCGGCCGGGGCGGCGCCTTTTCCTTGTCCTGCGTCTTGCCCCCTCACCAGTGGCGGAGCGGCCCGACGTCGATATGGACGAAGTTGCTGTCGGGGTAATAGCCGACGCCGCCGCCGCGCAGGCTCAACGCCGCGCGCTGCAACTGGCGGGTGGACATCTTCGGCACCCGCAGGTCGATGGCCATGCCGCGCATGTGGAAGCTGTTCTGGGCGACGCCGCTGTGGTCGGCTTCACGCAGCATCGCGTTGGATTCCGGCGAGCGGTAGCCGGACACGATCTCGATCGGACCCTTGCGGCCGATCTTGCGGCTCAGGTTGTGGACCAGATCCAGCAGCTTCGGATCGATGGGATGAACCGAGTTGTTGCGGTGGTCGCGCAGCAGGTGGTTGATCGCCCGCACGGCGTCGCGAACATAGCGGCCCTTCGCCCAGTATTCGGCGCTGACCTTCTCGCCGGTGTGCAGGTTCACCAGGGACAGCATGCGGGGCGGGGCGCGGAGCGCCGCGGCCTCGGCCTCCTCGCTCGTGAACAGGGTTCCCCCGGCAGAGGCGACCGCCGCCAGACCCAGGCCGGCGCGCAGCAGAGAGCGGCGATCGAGATGACGGCGTTCGGTGGCGTGGCTCTCGCCAACGCTCGGGCGTGCGGTCGTGGTCGACCGGGCGTCCGCATCCTTCATCATTCTTCCTTCATATCCCGTTTTTCCGCTCCGGGGCGCCGTCTCCGCCCTTCGGAGCCCGTCATCCCGGTTACGGCCAAATTCACACCCCGGCCAAGGTCAGGGCGTGCTGCGGTGCGTTAGTCCGAAAGGTGGGACACTTTTAGGATGTCTGTGGCCTTTGCTGTCAAGAAACCATTGCTTAACCGTTTCCGGCTTTTTGGCCAAGTCCAGGGTTTCCGCCGAACAGCGGGCATCCCGTGCCACAAGCCGAGTCGGGGCTGTTCGCGACTCGTTCGCAGCTCGTTCGATTACAGAACCGTAACGTGTGCGACTCGGGAGCTTCGCCGTAGAATGCCCCTGTCGGACGGGAAGAGGGGGCTCGGTCATCCGCATGGCCAAGCTTCTGTTTCTCATGGCGGACCCTTGGCTGTGCCCCTCCGCCCAGCCGGACGCCATAGCGGCGCACTCCCGAACCGCATCCCCCGAAAGAGTGAGCGCAAAAGGAGATTCATTCAGCCTTCGGTAAGGAATGAACCGCATGATTGTCGTGACGTAACCAATTTCACGGCGTCAACCTGCCCGTGTCCACCGTCTCCGCCCCCGTCGCTTCCACCGTGTCCTTCTTTCGGCCCGATCAACTGGCCGAGGTGCTGGACCGGCATGCCCGCTGGATCAAGGGCCAGCCGGGCGGTGCCCGCGCCAACCTCGCCATGGCCGACCTGGAGGGGGTGGACCTGTCGCAGCGCGACCTGCGCGGCGCCCGTCTGGTCGGCGCGCGTCTGGCCCGCGGCCGGCTGAACGGCACCAATCTGGCCGGCGCCGACCTGTTCGGCGTCGATCTGCGCGATGCCGACATCAGCCGCGCCAACCTGATGCAGACCGATCTGCGCGGCGCCCGCCTGCGCGCGGCCGATTTCTCCAACGCCAACCTAAAGGGGGCGGACCTGCGCGCCGGCACGCTGGAGCCGGGCGGCAGCGCAAGGCGCGGCACCGGGCCCGATGCGCCCAGCGGTCAAGACGCCGAAAGCGCCCGCCAGCTCCACAAGGCGGCGCTCGCCCGCCTGCAGAACGGCACGACGGCGGAGGGCGGGATCCCCACCGACCTGACCGGTGCGGTGCTGCGCGGCGCCAACCTGTCCGATGCCGACCTGACCGGCGCCGTGTTGCAGAACGCCGACCTGTCGGGGGCGGTCCTGACCGGCGCGGATTTGACCGGTGCGCGGCTGAACGGCGCCAACCTGTCGGGGGCGTCGCTCGACGGCACCCGCTTCGACAAAGCGGACATGGTCGGCACCCGCATGGCGGATTGCGACCTGTCCTCCACCCGGATCGCCACCGCCCAGATGACCCGGCCGATCGACAGCATGGGGTCGGAGATCCAGCGCGCCATCTTCGACCATGAACGTTGGATCGACAGCGTCGGCCAGCGCGGCCAGCGCGCCGATCTCGACGGAGCCGACCTCAGCCGCGCCGACCTGCGCAACGTCAATCTCAGCGCCGCCTCCCTGCGCGGGGCGAACCTGTCGGCGGCGGCGCTGACCGGCGCCCGGCTGATGATGACCGACCTGTCCGGTGCCAATCTGGAGGGCGCCAACCTGATGGGCGCCGACCTGTCCGGCGCCAACCTCAGCTATGCCGTGCTCACCAACGCCGACCTGACGCGGGTGCGGTTGGGACCCGCGGCGATCAAGGACCCGTCGGGGCGCCCGACCGGCCGCTCCTGGGCCGCCAACCTGATGGGGGCCGACATGCGCGGCGCCCTGCTGCTCGGGACCTGCCTGGTCCAGGCCAACCTGTCCGACGCCAACCTCGACAGCGCCGATCTGGACGGCGCCGACCTTGCCGGCGCCAAGCTGCAGCGCGCCATGCTTCCAGGCCGTCCGCCCCGGCGGGGATAGGAACCTCCGGGGCCGAACGCCCGTCCTCCCTCACGGCGGCCATTCGCCTCACGGCAGCCGGCCTTTCACGGAAGCCGGATCGTCACAGTTGTTCCGGCGCCGGGGGTGCTGTCCAGGGTCAGCGTGCCGCCATGGGCCTCGATGAAGCGGCGGGCCAGCGGCAGGCCCAGCCCGGTCCCCGCCTCGGCCTTGGTCAGATAGTTGTGGACCTGCCGGAAGGGCTCCATCGCGATCAGCAACTCGTCTGCCGTCATGCCCACCCCGGTGTCGGCGATGACGATGACCGCACCCCTGCCATCCGGCCCGGCGGCGGCCCCCACCCGCACCGCACCGCCGGCGGGGGTGAACTTGATGGCGTTGGATAGGACGTTCAGCACCGCCTGCCGCATGCGGACCCCATCCACCGTGACCTGCACGGACCGGTCGATGCCGTCGCCGGTCAGCGTCACGCCCTTGCGCAGGGCCAGCGCCTCCACCAGCCCCATGCAGTCGTCCAGCAGCTCGCCCAGCGGCACGCAGGCGGGGAACAGCTCCAGCCGCCCGGCCTCGATCTTCGCCATGTCCAGCAGTTCGTTGACGAGGTCCAGCAGGTGCCGGCCGGACTGGTGGATCGCTGACATGTACTCGACATGCTTGGGCGGGGCCGGGCCGAAGATGCCGGACATCAGCGCCTCGGCGAAGCCGATGATGGCGTTCAGCGGCGTGCGCAGCTCGTGGCTCATGTTGGCCAGGAACTCGCTCTTGGCCCGGCTGGCGGCCTCGGCATGCTCCTTCTCGGATTCCAGCCGGCGGCGCTGCTCGATCAGAACCGCCTCGCGGGCGCGGCGCACCTCCTCCTCGGCGCTGCGGCGGCGGCGGTAGGCGCGGGACACCAGCAGGGCCATCGCCAGCGTCGCGGCGCAGGCCGCGGCACCGCCGCCGATCACCGTCATGCGCAGGGCGTTCAGCCTTTGCTGCACGATCACGGACGGCACGCCCAGCACCACCGACCATCCGGTTTCTTCGGAGCGGTGGACGACGGCATGGACATCGATGCCGTCCTTGGTCTTGCCGACGAACATGTGGTTGCTGCCGTTCCGGATGCGCGCTTCAAGGCTGGCATAGACGCGCTGGCCCAGATGGGCGGCGGCGTCGCGCGACCGGGCGGCGATCAGCATGGTCGGGTCGACGACCGTGACCGTCCATTCCGGCGGGATGTTGCGGGTCTGCAGCGCGCTGCCGAGCCCCTCCAGCCCCAGGGCGAGCGACAGGACATGGTGCACCCGGTCATTCCCGCTGACCGGGTCGAACCGCACGACCGGTGCGCGCAGGATCAGCGCCGGCCGGCCGGGCGGTCCGCCCGGCGGCAGCACGCCGCCGATCGCCGCGCGGCGGGTTTCGACCACATGACGGGTCACCTCGTCCAGCCGCGGCGGCGGCAGCGGCTGGACGCCCAGCGGGTAGTGGGTGTGGAAGGCGAAGCGTCCGGTGTCGGCGTCGATCAGCCCCATCGCCAGCCAGCCGGCCTGGCTGTGGGCGGCGGCGCTGGTTTCCTCATACAGTGCGCGCAGATTGTCGGCTCTGGGCTGGACCAGGGCGGACAGCAGTTCCAGCGGGCGCAGCTGGCTCGCCAGTTCACGGTCGACCGCCAGCGACAGCGACTGCGCCATCGACTGCAGCTCGCCCTCCATCTTCCCGCGTTCGCGGGCGTCGAGCTGCCAGACCAGCACGGCGCCGAACAGCAGCAGGGGCGTGGTCACCCCCAGACCGATGGCGAGCAGGGTACCGGGCAATCGCAGGCGCAACCGTCGACGCTCCACCGCTAGGGCGCCACCGAAGTGGCAAGGAATGGTTGGCCGGGGTCTCCCCCGGTCACTCTCCAAATCACGCGGCGCCCGTCAGCAGCCGGGTCAGCTCCACCGCAGTCTTGACCCGCATCTTCTCGAACACATGGCTGCGATGGACCTCCACCGTGCGCATGCTGATGCCCAGCTCGTCGGCGATGACCTTGTTCAGGCGGCCAGCGACGACCAGCTCCATCACCTGCCGCTCGCGCTGGGTCAGGGTGGCCAGCCGCGCCGCAAGGCCGGCCTGTCCCGCCTCGCGCTCGCGCTGTTCGGCGTCGAAGGCGAGGGCGTCGATCACCCGGTCGACCAGTTCGTTGTCGTTGAAGGGCTTTTCCACGAAGTCGCGGGCTCCCTTCTTCAGGGCGCTGACGGCGATGGGAACGTCGCCATGGCCGGTCAGGAAGATCACCGGCATCCGGCATCCCTTGGACAGCAGGCGGTCGAACAGCTCCAGCCCGCTCATCCCCTCCATGCGGATGTCCAGCAAAAGGCAGCCGGCCATGTCCGGCCTCCACCCCTCCAGGAAGGCTTCCGCGGAGGGCCAGCCCGCCACCGGCACGTTGCGCGACTGGAACAGCCAGCCGAGAGCGTCGCGGATCGCCTCGTCGTCGTCGACGATGTGGAGCGTGGTCATTCTGCGGCCTCTGCGCTTTGGTCTGAAACTCGGCCCGAGGATTGGGCATGCACCGGCAGGGTGAACAGGAAGCGTGTCCCGGCGGCGTCGCCGTCCGGGGCATCCTCCGCCGCCACCGGTTCGAACCACAGCCGGCCGCGGTGGTGCTCGACGATGGAGCGGCAGATGTTCAGGCCCATCCCCATACCTTCGCGCTTAGTTGTGAAGAAAGGGGAAAACAGCCGCTCCGCCACCTTGGGCGCGATACCGCATCCGCGGTCGCGGATCTCCGTCAGCAGAACGCCCCCGCCGGCTCCGTCCGCCCCGTCCTCCCGGCGGACGGTGACGGTCAGGCGGCGGTCGTCGCGCGGGGTGCGGGCCATCGCCTCGATCCCGTTGCGCATCAGGTTCAGCACCACCTGCTGCAGCAGGATGCGGTCGCCGGTGACCGGCGGCAGGTCGGCCGGGGCGTCCAGCTCCACCCGCACGCCCAGCCGGGCGGCGTCGGCGCCGGTCAGCCCGACGCAATCCTCCAGCACGCGGGCGAGCGAGCAGGGGGCGACGTTCGGATCGCGCTTGCGCACGAAATCGTGGATTCGCCGCACCACCTGCCCGGCGCGCTTGGCCTGCGCCGCCAGCTTCTCCAGCGCCGCGGCGACCTCGTCGGTGTCGAACCGGCCGGAGCGCAGGCGGTTCAGGCAGCCGGTGCAGTAGCTGGCGATGGCCGACAGCGGCTGGTTCAACTCATGCGCCAGGGTGGAGGCCATCTCGCCCATCGTGATCAGGCGTGAGGTCTGCTGCAGCCGCTCCTGCTGCTGGCGGGCCAGCTCCTCGGCGTGCTTGCGTTCGGTGATGTCGAGGACGGAGCCCATCCAGCCGGTCTGGCGCCCGTTGGCGTCGATCAGCGGCGCCTCGTAGATCAGCGCGTCGAACCGCTCGCCGTTGGCCCGCCGGAACCTCATCTCCAGCCCGGATTCCGGGGCGCGGCCGGCCAGCACGTCCTGCAGCGCGGCCTCCGCCCGTTCGAGTTCCTCCGGCAGCCAGTAGGGCATCGGCGGGCCGCAACCGACCAGATCCTCGGGCTCCAGCCCGACCATCCGGCAGAAGGCCGGGTTGACGTAGGTGATGCGGCCCTCCAGGTCGCGGGCGCGCATGCCCACGGTCAGGCTGTCCTCCATCGCCTTGCGGAAGGCGTGCTCCTCGCGCAGCGCCTCTTCCGCCCGCAGGCGGCCGGCTATATGGCGGCGCAGCGACCACAGGCTCCACAGCGCCGATCCGGTCAGCGCGAAGATGGCCGCCACCAGGACGGTGCGGGTGACGTTGGATTCGCTGGGGTAGGCGGTGGCGACCAGAGCCAGCCCGTGGCCGGGCGGATCGAAGGGGATGACGTGGCTCCGCGCCGGATCCGGCCCCGCACCGCCCGCTGAGTCCGCCACGGATCCCGGCACCACCATGCGCGACTTCGCCCCCAGCACGGTGCCTGTGACGTCGATCACCTCCAGCTGGTAGCGCTGGGCGAACCACCAGGGGACATGGTGGGTCAGCATCGCCTCGAACGAAAAGACGCCGACCAGCGCGCCGACGAAGGCGCCGTCGCGGAACAGCGGGAAGGCGACGTCGAACCCGCGGTCGGTGGCGTCGATCCGGTAGGGCGCGCCATAGGCCCTGAGGCCCGAGGAACGGGCGATGCGCATCGCGTCGTTGCGGGTCAGGCTGTCGTCGGGCGGGCCGTCCGCGCCCTGAATGCCGTCCCGGGGCAGCGGCGGCTCTGCCAGCATGGTGCGCCCCTGGGGGTCGAGCCAGAGCACCCGTTCGATCGCCGGATTCGTGTTCACCACCAGCCGGGCCATTGCGGCGAAATGCCGCAGGTCCACCTCCGTCCGGCCCAGAGTCTCCGCCAGCCTCTCCAGCTTGTCCTCGTCGGAGGCCAGCTGGAAATGCAGGTTCTGCTCCACCCACAGCGCGTCCTTGATCAGGGCCAGCGCCTCCTCGTCCCGTTCGTTGCGCTGCAGCAGCCACAGGAAGGCGCCCAGCAGGACAACGACCAGCGCCATCGCCACCAGCGGCATGGCGTGCGGCACCGCCCACCCGGATCGGGAGGCGGGCAGGGCGGCGGAGCCGGGAGTGCGGTTGGGATGCGGCATGAGGATCGACACGAAAGTGTGAAGGCTGACGACGATGGAACCGGACGAAAGTGGGATAGGCCGACTCTGCGGATATCCACAATAGCCGCAATTCGTCAGATCATGAACAATGCGAGATAAGTTCAGGGCGGAACATTCCGTCCAACCGATAATCGACACCAGAGGGGAACGCACCTATGAAACTCGTGAAGCTCCTGTGCGCGGCGGGGGTCGGCTGCATGATGTCGGCCCCGATGGCCTTGTCCACGGCCTGGGCCCAGGACCAGATCGTGATCAAGTTCAGCCACGTCGTCGCTCCGGAGACGCCGAAGGGCAAGGGTGCCGAGAAGTTCAAGGAACTTGCCGAGAAGATGACCAACGGCAAGGTCAAGGTCGAGGTCTATCCGAACAGCCAGCTCTACAAGGACAAGGAAGAGCTTGAGGCCCTGCAGCTGGGCGCGGTGCAGATGCTGGCCCCGTCGCTGGCCAAGTTCGGTCCGCTTGGCGCCAAGGAATTCGAGGTCTTCGACCTGCCCTACATCTTCCCGAACAAGGAGGTGCTGCGCCGCGTGACCGAGGGTCCGATCGGCAAGCAGCTGTTCCAGAAGCTGGAGACCAAGGGCATCATCGGCCTGGCCTATTGGGACAACGGCTTCAAGATCATGAGCGCCAACAAGCCGGTCATCAAGCCGGAGGACGTGAAGGGTCTGAAGATGCGCATCCAGTCGTCCAAGGTGCTGGACGCCCAGATGCGCGCGCTGGGCGCCCTGCCGCAGGTGATGGCCTTCTCCGAAGTGTACCAGGCGCTGCAGACCGGCGTCGTCGACGGCACGGAGAACCCGCCGTCCAACATGTACACCCAGAAGATGCACGAGGTGCAGAAGCACGCCACGCTGACCGACCACGGCTATCTCGGCTATGCGGTCATCGTGAACAAGAAGTTCTGGGAAGGCCTGCCGGCCGACGTCCGCACCGGGCTGGAAGGTGCAATGAAGGAGGCGACCGCCTACGCCAACGACATCGCCCAGAACGAGAACGACGTCTCGCTGGCCCAGATGAAGGCGTCGGGCAAGACCGCCTTCCACACCCAGACCAAGGACGAGCGCGAAGCCTGGATCAAGGCCCTTAAGCCGGTCCACAAGGACGCCGAGTCCCGCGTCGGCAAGGACCTGATCGAGGCGATCTACAAGGAAGCCGCCGCCGCCGGCTTCAAGATGTAAGAGCTCGGGAGCGGGCGGCGCCTTCCCTCCGGAAGGCGTTCCCGCTCCTTGCCGGCATCCATATGCCGGCGTCCATTCGGTTGGGCCGTCATTCCCGCGAAGGCGGGAATCCAGCTTTTCCAATGCTTCCGCTACGGTAACCGCCTGGATCCCCGCCTTCGCGGGGATGACGGGCGAATGGCGTGCCACCGGTTGTGCCGCGGCTCTCCAGCGTACCTGACACCATCTCCGCCGACCGGGAGATCCCCCCGACATGCTTATGAAAATACTCGACCGCCTTGAGGAGACGTTGATCGCCTCCCTCATGGCGGCGGCGACGCTCGTCATCTTCGTGGCGGTCATGCACCGCTATCTGTCCGGCGTGGCCATCATCCAGGATTACGTCATCCACTGGAACCTCGCCTGGGCCCAGGAGGTCTGCATCTACATGTTCGTGTGGATGGCCAAGTTCGGCGCCGCCTATGGCGTGCGCACCGGCATCCATGTGGGCGTGGACGTGGTGATCAACCGGCTGCGGCCGGACATCCGCGGCCGCTTCGTCATCTTCGGCCTGCTGGCCGGCGCCCTGTTCACCGGCGTCGTCGGCGCGCTCGGCGCCAATTTCGTCTACCACATCGCCGAGACCGAACAGGTGTCGGCCGACATGGAACTGCCGATGTGGCTGGTCTATCTGGCCATTCCGCTCGGTTCCTTCCTGATGTGCTTCCGCTTCCTTCAGGTCGCCTGGACCTTCATCCGCACCGGCGAGCTGCCCCACCACGATCATGCCCAGGTCGACGGCATCGACCCGGTCGAAGCCGCCAACGAGGGAGGCCCGGCGTGAACGCGCTCATCATCTTCGGGCTGCTGATTGCCCTCATGCTCACCGGCATGCCGATCTCCATCTCGCTCGGCCTGACGGTTCTGTCCTTCCTGTTCCTGATGACCGACGTGCCGGTCGCCGCGGTGGCTCTGAAGCTGTTCACCGGCATCGAGAAGTTCGAGATCATGGCGATCCCGTTCTTCATCCTGGCCGGCAACTTCCTGACCCATGGCGGCGTCGCCCGGCGCATGATCAACTTCGCCACCTCCATGGTCGGGCACTGGCATGGCGGCCTCGGCATGGCCGGCGTGCTGGCCTGCGCCCTGTTCGCGGCGGTGTCGGGCTCCAGCCCGGCGACGGTGGTCGCCATCGGCTCCATCATCCTGCCGGCCATGGTGGCGCAGGGCTTCCCGAAGAACTTCGGCGCCGGCATTGTCACCACCTCGGGCGCGCTTGGCATCCTGATCCCGCCGTCCATCGTGATGGTGATGTACTGCGTCGCCACCACCGGCCATCCGCAGGCGCCCTCCATCGGCCAGATGTTCCTGGCCGGCGTGGTGCCGGGCCTGATGCTGGCGGCCTTCCTCGGCTTCACCACCTGGTACCGCGCCCGCAAGTTCGGCTATCCCCGCCTGCCCAAGGCGAGCGCCCGGCAGCGCTGGCTGGCGTTCCGCGAGAGCTTCTGGGGCCTGCTGCTGATCGTCGTCGTGATGGGCGGCATCTACACCGGCATCTTCACCCCGACCGAGGCGGCGGCGATGGCCGCGGTCTACGCCTTCATCGTGGCGGTGTTCATCTACCGCGACATGCCGCTCACCCGCGTGCCGAAAGTGCTGCTGGACAGCGCCAGCATGTCGGCGATGCTGCTCTACATCATCACCAACGCGGTCCTCTTCTCCTTCGTCATGACGTCGGAGCAGATACCGCAGAGCATGGCGGCCTGGATCCAGGGCCAGAACCTGAGCGTCTGGGTCTTCCTGCTGGTCGTGAACATCGTGCTGCTGATGGCCGGCAACTTCATGGAGCCGTCGTCCATCGTCCTGATCATGGCGCCGATCCTGTTCCCGGTGGCGATGTCCCTGGGCATCGACCCGGTGCATTTCGGCATCCTGATCATCGTGAACATGGAGGTCGGCATGTGCCACCCGCCGGTGGGCCTGAACCTCTACGTCGCGTCGGGCATCACGAAGATGGGCATCACCGAGCTGACGGTCGCGGTGTGGCCGTGGCTGCTGACGATGCTGATTTTCCTCGGCCTCGTCACCTATGTGCCGGCGATCTCGCTGTGGTTCCCGCGCATGATCGGCGTGATGTAAAGCCGCAAGTCGTCTGGGGATTCTTCGCCCGAGCGGTTGGGGCCGCGAAGTCCGGAAGGGGACTTCGCGGCCCTTCTTTATTGTACCCATACATTGTTGCGCATTGAAGCGGGCGCGGGGCAGGGCCTAAACTTCGCACTCTCCCGCCGCCAGCCAGACCAGAGGTTAGCCTTGTCGGCCCAGTTCCTGCCCACAGCCTGTCCGCACGACTGCCCCAGCACCTGCGCGCTGGAGGTGGAACGCCTCGCCCCCGACCGCATCGGCAAGGTGCGCGGCGCGGCGGAGAACAGCTACACCGCCGGTGTCATCTGCGCGAAGGTCAGCCGCTATGCCGAGCGGGTGCATTCGCCGGACCGGCTGAAGACGCCCTTGCTGCGCACCGGCCCCAAGGGCTCCGGCCAGTGGAAGCCGATCGGCTGGGACGAGGCGCTGGACCGCATCGCAGACTCCTTCCTGACCGCCGAGCGCACGTATGGCCCGGAAGCCGTCTGGCCCTATTTCTACGCCGGCACCATGGGTCTGGTGCAGCGCGGCGCCATCCAGCGCCTGCGCCATGCCAAGGGCTATTCGCGCCAGACCAGCACGGTGTGCGACACGCCGGCCAACATGGGCTGGCTCGCCGGCTATGGCGACATCCGCGGCGCCGACCCGCGCGAGATGGCGGAGAGCGACCTGATCGTCAATTGGGGCGGCAACCCGGTGGCGACCCAGGTCAACGTGATGACCCATGTCAGCCGCGCCCGGAAGGGCCGCGGCGCCAAGCTGGTCACCATCGACCCCTACCGCACCGGCACCGCCGAGGTTTCCGACCTGCACCTGATGCTGCGGCCGGGCACCGACGGGGCGCTGGCCTGCGCGGTGATGCATGTGCTGTTCCGCGACGGTCACGCCGACCGCGCCTATCTGGCCCGCCTCGCCGCCGGCACCGACCGGCTGGAGGCGCATCTCGCCACCCGCACGCCGGAATGGGCCGCGTCCATCACCGGCCTGACGGTGGCGGAGATCGAGGAGTTCGCCCGCCTCTACGGCACCACCAAGCGCAGCTATCTGCGCATCGGCTACGGCCTGTCGCGCGCCCACAACGGCGCGGCGCAGGTCCATGCCGTGTCCTGCCTGCCGGTGGTTACGGGAGCGTGGCAGCACAAAGGCGGCGGGGCGCTCTACTGCTCGTCCGGCATCTACAAACTGGACAAGACCCTATCGGAAGGGCTGGACCGCCTGGACACGTCCGTCCGCAGCTTCGACCAGTCGCGCATCGGCGCGGTGCTGACCGGCGACCCGCGCGACCTGACCAGCGGCCCGCCGGTGACGGCGATGCTGATCCAGAACACCAACCCGGTGACGATCTGCCCGGATTCGACCCGCGTCCGCCAGGGCTTCCTGCGCGAGGATCTGTTCGTCGCGGTGCATGAGCAGTTCATGACCGACACGGCCAAGCTGGCCGATCTGGTGATCCCCGCCACCACCTTCCTGGAGCATGACGACATCTACCGCGGCGGCGGCCAGATGCACATCCTGATCGGCCGCAAGGTGATCGAACCGCAGTTCGAGGCGCGCGAGAACCATTGGGTCATCAGCGAACTCGCCCGCCGCGTCGGTGCCGAGCATCCGGGCTTCGGCATGACCGCGCTGGAGATCATCGACGCCATGCTGAAGGCGTCGAACCTGGGTGACGCGGCGACGCTGACCGAGCAGCGCTGGATCGACGCCCAGCCCGATTTCGAGACCTCGCATTTCCTCAACGGCTTCGCGCATCCCGACGACAAGTTCCGCTTCGCCCCGGACTGGGCGGCGCTCGGCCCCTATGGCGGCATGCCGGAACTGCCCGACCACATGGCCCCCGGCCGCGACGCCGACGCCGAGCATCCATTCCGCCTCGTCACCGCTCCGGCCCGCCAGTTCCTCAACACCTCCTTCACCGAGACGCTGACCGCCCAGCGCCGCGAGGGCCGTCCCACCGCGCTGATCCACCCCGACGACGCGACCGGGCTCGGCCTCGCCGACGGCGACGCGGTGCGGCTGGGCAACCCGCAGGGCAGCGTGGTGGTCCATGCCAAGTCCTTCGCCGGGGTTCCGCGCGGCGTGGTGATCGTCGAAGGCATCTGGCCCAACAGCGCCTTCGTCGAGGGCATGGGCATCAACAGCCTGACCTCGCCGGAGCCGGTCCCGCCCGCGGGCGGCGCGGCGTTCCACGACACGGCGGTGTGGATGCGGGCGGCGTAAGTGCGGGTATGGGAGGGTTAGACCCCCACCCCAACCCTCCCCCGCTCTCAGCGGACCCATGGTCCGCCTGTCGCGTCAGCACAAAGCACAGCTTTGTGCGAGAGCTGGGCGGGGGAGGGGGTTAAGTGCTTGTTCGGAAAGGCGGCGGCAGTCCCTCCCCCGCTCAGCGGGGGAGGCTAGGTGGGGGCACCGTCAGCCGACCACTCCCCACATCCCACCCCTGCCCACACCCACCCGTGCGCCGAACGCCCATCTCTGCTATGGCTGTGCCCCCATCCCAGAGACCGTGCAGCACCGCCATGACCGAAGCCGCCGCCTTCCTCAACGTCGCCAACTCCCTGTCCGGCAAGCGCTGGCAGGCGCGGCCCTGCGACGAGCGGCAGGCTCAGGCACTCACCCAGGGCCGCGGACTGCCGGAGATCGTCGGTCGGGTGCTGGCCGCCCGTGGCGTCACCGACGACACCTGCGAAACCTTCCTCAACCCCACGCTGAAGGCGCTGCTGCCCGACCCCTCGCGCTTCCGCGACATGGACCCGGCGGCCGAGCGCATCGCCCGCGCCATCCGCGACGGCGAGCCGGTGGCGGTCTTTGGCGACTACGACGTCGACGGCGCCACCTCCGCCGCTCTGCTGCGCCGCTTCTTCCGCGCGCTCGGCGCCGACATCCGCGTCTATGTCCCCGACCGGATCACCGAAGGTTACGGCCCGAATGCTGCGGCGCTGCTGCGGCTGAAGGGGGAGGGGGTGCGGCTGGTGGTGACGGTCGATTGCGGCATCTCCGCCTTCGCCGCATTGGAAGCTGCGGCCGACGCCGGGCTCGAAGTCGTCGTGCTCGACCACCACGCCGCCGAACCGCGCCTGCCGCCCGCCGTCGCCCTGGTCAACCCCAATCGGCTGGACGAGGACGGCGCATACCGCACGCTCTGTGCCGCCGGCGTCACCTTCATCACCATCGTCGCCGTCAACCGCGCCCTGCGTCAGTCAGGCTTCTACAGCGGCCGGGCGGAACCCAACCTGATGGAATGGCTCGACCTTGTCGCGCTCGGCACGGTGTGCGACGTGGTTCCGCTGACCGGGCTGAACCGCGCGCTGGTGGCGCAGGGGCTGAAGGTGATGGCGCGCCGCGCCAATCCCGGCCTCGCCGCCCTGTCCGATGTGGCGGGCGTAAAGGACAAGCCGGACGCCTACCATGCCGGCTACGTCCTCGGCCCCCGCGTCAATGCCGGCGGCCGGGTGGGGGCGTCCGACCTCGGCGCCCGCCTGCTCTCCACCGACGATCCCATCGAGGCGATGGAACTCGCCCAGCGGCTGGAAGGCCACAACGCCGAACGCCGCACCATCGAACAAGCGGTTCTCGACGAGGCGCTGGAGCGCGTTGCCGCCGAGGGCGGGCGCGAAACCGATCTGGTCTTCGTCACCGGCGTCGGCTGGCATCCCGGCGTCATCGGCATCGTCGCCGCCCGCCTGAAGGAGCGCTACAGCCGCCCGGCCTGCGTGGTGGCCCTGGAGGAAACCGCCGACGGCACCGTCATCGGCAAGGCCTCCGGCCGCTCCGTCCGCGGCGTCGATCTGGGATCCGCGGTGATCGCCGCCCGTCAGGAGGGGCTGCTGCTGGCCGGCGGCGGCCACCGCATGGCGGCGGGCTTCACCGTGGCCGGCGACAAGATCGACGCGCTGCGCGACTTCCTGCACAGCCGCATCTCCGAACAGGTGGCATCCGCCCCGCTGGTGCCGACGCTGGAATTGGACGGCGCCCTGTCGGTCGGCGGCGCCAGCGTCGGTCTGGTGACGATGCTCGACAAGCTGGGTCCCTACGGCACCGGTAATTCGGAGCCTCGCTTCGCCATCGCCGACGCCCGCGTGGTGCGCGCCGATGTGGTGGGCGCCAACCATGTCCGCTGCATCCTGCAGGGCAACGACGGCGCCCGGCTGAAGGCCATCGCCTTCCGCGCCCTCGACAGCGACATGGGCCAAGCCCTGCTGACCGGCCGCGGCACCCCCTTCCATCTCGCCGGGGTGCTGCGCATCGACCGCTGGAACGGGTCCGAGGGCGTGCAGTTGCTGATCGACGACGCGGCGCCTGCGCGGTCGGCGTAGGGCTTTCAGTGGAGCGACGTTAGACCCCTACCTAACCTCCCCCGCTGGGCGGGGGAGGGACTGCCGCCACTCTCCCGCATCAGCACCTAATCCTCCCCCGCCCAGCGGGGGAGGATTAGGTGGGGGTTTACGTCGCTCCACCGGCAGCAAGCCAGCCATCGCCCGCAAAAAAGTATCGGCCCAAACAAAAAAGCGCTTGCGCTCTCCGGCTCCGATCTTTAGAAAGCGCGTCACCGCGAACGACGTCCCCGTCGTCTAGAGGCCTAGGACACCGCCCTTTCACGGCGGCGACACGGGTTCGACTCCCGTCGGGGACGCCACCTTCTCCAAGGTGCGCGACAAGCTTAGAAGGCCCGGCTTCATAGCCGGGCCTTTTGCTTTTGGCGGAATTTGCGCCCGGCGGTTGCCCGCCGGTCCCGTTTCGCCCATCCTGATTTTTCCGGCCGCAGCAGAGCTGACCGCGATGACCGCCCCGAACCCCGCCGCTACCGCCATCCCCCTCAGCGTCGCCCCGATGATGGACTGGACCGACCGGCATTGCCGGTACTTCCACCGTCTGCTGTCGCGCTCGACCCTGCTCTATACCGAGATGGTGACGACCGGCGCCGTGCTGCATGGCGACCGCGAGCGGCTGCTGGGCTTCGATGCGGCGGAACATCCGGTGGCCCTCCAACTCGGCGGCTCGGACCCGGCGGATCTCGCCGCCTGTGCCCGCATCGCGCAGGAGTGGGGCTATGACGAGGTGAACCTCAACGTCGGCTGTCCCAGCGACCGCGTGCAGTCCGGCCGTTTCGGTGCCTGCCTGATGGCGGAACCCGATCTGGTGGCGCGGCTGGTCGGCGCCATGCGCGATGCCGTCTCGATCCCCGTCACCGTCAAGTCGCGCATCGCCATCGACGAGATGGAGGAATGGCCGACACTGGACCATTTCATCCGCACCGTCTCCGCCGCCGGCTGCACCCATTTCATCGTCCATGCCCGCAAGGCTTGGCTGAAGGGTCTCAGCCCCAAGGAGAACCGGGACATCCCGCCGCTGCGCTACGATCTGGTCCACCGGCTGAAGGCGGAATACCCGCACCTGACCATTGCCATCAACGGCGGCATCAGGACGCTGGATGAAGCCGAGGAGCATCTGGGCAAGGTCGACAGCGTGATGATCGGCCGCGCCGCCTACGAGACGCCCTATCTGTTGGCCGACGCCGACCGCCGCCTGATGGGTGGAGAGCCCGGCCCCGACCGCCATGCGGTGATCCAGGCCATGCTGCCCTACATCGAGGCGCGCATGGCCCGCGGCACGCCGTTGTCCAGCATCACCCGCCACATGCTGGGCCTGTTCCAGGGGCTGCCCGGCGCCCGCGCCTACCGCCGCCACATCGCCGAGAATGCCCACCGCCCCGGCGCCGGCCCGGAGGTGCTGGAACGCGCCGCTTCCCTGGTGCGGCGGCGTACGGCCGATGAGATGACGGACGGGGCGGTGGAGGAGGCCGCGTGAAAGGCGCAGGCCCGGATGGAACACTGAACAGCCCCCGGAAAACCGTTTCACGGCGTTCCAAACGTTCCATCCAGGGCCACCGGGTGCCCCAACCGGACGGAATATGCGCTGTGCGTCCCGCACCGCTTGCGTGCGGGCGGGGTCCTCGCTAACTATGCCCACTTCATCGGACGGAGTGTAAGCGGTGCGGTACGTCAGCACGCGGGGCGCGGCCCCGGTCCTGGGTTTTGAAGACGTCCTCCTGGCCGGGCTGGCGCGCGACGGCGGCCTCTATGTGCCGGAAACCTGGCCGCAGTTCACGGCCGACGACATCCGCGCCATGCGCGGCCTGCCTTACAGCGAGATCGCCGTCCGCGTGATGCTGCCCTTCCTGGGCGGCTCCATCGCCGAGGACGAGTTCCGCGCCATCGTCCGCGATGCCTATGCCTCCTTCGACCATGCCGCGGTGACCCCGCTGGTGCAGGTCGACCCGACCACCTGGGTGCTGGAGCTGTTCCACGGCCCGACGCTGGCCTTCAAGGACGTGGCGCTGCAACTGCTCGGCCGCCTGTTCGACCATGTGCTGGCCAAGCGCGGGCAGCGGGTGACCATCGTCGGCGCCACCTCCGGCGACACCGGCTCGGCCGCCATCGAGGCCTGCCGGGACCGCCAGAACGTCGACATCTTCATCCTGCACCCCAAGGGCCGCACGTCCGAGGTGCAGCGCCGGCAGATGACCAGCGTGCTGTCGTCCAACGTCCACAACATCGCGCTGGACGGTACCTTCGACGATTGCCAGGACCTCGTGAAGGCGATGTTCAACGACGGCGCCTTCCGTGACCGGATGGGGCTGTCGGCGGTCAACTCGATCAACTGGGCCCGCATCATGGCCCAGATCGTCTATTACTTCACCGCCGCGGTGGCGCTGGGCGCTCCCGACCGCAAGCTCGCCTTCACCGTGCCGACCGGCAATTTCGGCAACGTCTATGCCGCCTACGGCGCCCGCGCCATGGGGCTGCCGGTGGAGACGCTGGTGGTCGGCTCCAACAGCAACGACATTTTGGCGCGCTTTTTCGCCAGTGGGAGCATGGTCGCGGCGCCGGTCGTGCCTACCTTGTCTCCCAGCATGGACATCCAGATCTCCTCCAACTTCGAACGGCTGCTGTTCGACCTGCTCGACCGCGACGGCACTGCGGTGACGGAGGCGCTGAACCGCTTCCGCGCCGAGGGCAAATTCGCGGTGACCGACGCCCAACTCGCCCGCGCGCTTGCCATCTTCTCCGGCCATAGGGTGGACGAGGCCGCCACCATGACGACCATCGCCGATGTCTGGAAGGGCAGCCTCTATCTGCTCGACCCGCACACGGCGGTCGGCATCGGCGCGGCCAAGGCGGCTGTCGCATCCGGCCGGGTCGATCCGTCCGTTCCCATGGTGGTTCTCGCCACCGCCCATCCCGCCAAGTTCCCCGACGCGGTGGAAAAGGCGACCGGCCGCCGGCCGGAGCTGCCGCCGCGTCTGTCCGATCTTTATGTGCGCGAGGAGCGCCTGTCCGACCTGCCGAACGATCTGGCGGCGGTCCAGGACTTCGTCACCAAGCGCGCCCGCGCCGCCCAGGAGGCCGCATGAGTTCCATTCGTGTGACGACGTTGCCCAACGGGCTTCGCGTCGCGACCGACACCATGCCCGACGTGCAGTCCGTTTCGCTCGGCTGCTGGGTCGGGGTTGGCACCCGCAACGAGGCGGCGAGCGTCAATGGCGTCGCCCACCTCGTCGAGCATATGCTGTTCAAGGGCACCCGTCGCCGGTCGGCCTTCCGCATCTCCGAGGAGATCGAGAATGTCGGCGGCCAGCTGAACGCCTACACCACCCGCGAGCAGACCGCCTATTACGCCAAGGTCCTGCACGAGGACGCGCCGCTGGCGCTCGACATCCTCTCCGACATGATCCAGCACTCCACGCTGGATGCCGAGGAGCTGGTGCGCGAGCGCACCGTGGTGCTTCAGGAGATCGGCCAGAGCGCCGACACGCCCGACGACATCATCTTCGACCATTTCCAGTCCACCGCCTATCCGGGGCAGGCCATCGGCCGGCCGGTGCTGGGCTCGGCCGAGATCGTCGGCGCGCTGCCGCGCGAGGCTCTGGTCGACTACATCGCCGGCCATTACGGCGCCCCCGGCATGGTGCTGAGCGCCGCCGGCCGGATCGAGCACGACCGGATGGTCGATCTCGCGTTCAAGGCCTTCGGCGACCTGCCGAGCGGCGCCCCGCCCAAGCCGGAGTCGGCCAGCTATACCGGCGGCGACTTCCGCGAGGATCGCGACCTGGAGCAGATGCACCTCGTGCTCGGCTTCGACGGGGTGGGGGTCCACGATCCCGACTTCTACGCCCATTCGGTCCTGTCCACCCTGCTCGGCGGCGGCATGTCGTCCCGCCTGTTCCAGGAGGTTCGGGAGAAGCGCGGGCTGGTCTATTCCATCTACACCTTCACCGGCGGCTACCATGACGGCGGCCTGTTCGGCGTCTATGCCGGCACCGGCGAGGACGAGGTGGCGGAACTGATCCCCGTCGTCTGCGACGAGATCGCCAAAGTCGGTGCCGACGTCACCGAGGACGAGGTCGCCCGCGCCCGCGCCCAGTTGAAGGCCGGGACGCTGATGGCGCTGGAAAGCTCCATGTCGCGTTGCGAGCAGCTGGGTCAACAGATCCTGATCTACGACCGCCCGGTTCCGGTGGAGGAGATCGTGGCAAAGATCGACGGCGTCGACCGCGACGCCGTGGTCAAGGCCGCCAGCCGCCTGCGCGCCAGCCGTCCGACCGTTGCGGCCCTCGGGCCCATCGCCAAGCTGGAAAGCTACGACCGCATCGCGGAGCGTCTCGCCTGACGATGGTGTCAGCGGTGCCCCCTCTCTCCCACGCTCGCGCGTGGGTCCCTCCCTCCCCCGCCTTCGGCAGGAGTGGGGATGTTTGCGATGAGGCGGCAGTTCCCTCTCCCACCAAAGGTGGGGGAGGGTTAGGGAGGGGGCCGACCACCCCGGCATTGCGATGATCCGCCTCCTCGGCAGCGGCCTCATCAGCCCGCCCGCGGTCCGGCTCGACGGTCCGCATTGTTACATCCGGCCGCCGCTGCCGCGCGACTGGCGGGAATGGGCGGACCTCCGTGCCGCCTCGCGCGACTTCCTCACCCCGTGGGAACCCACCTGGCCGGCCGACGCCCTGACGCGGGCCGCCTTCTCCCGCCGGCTGCGGCGGCAGGCGCAGGAGTGGCGGGACGATCTCGGCTACAGCTTCCTGATCTTCGACCGGGGAACCGACGCTCTGGTCGGCGGGCTCGGCCTCACCAACATCCGGCGCGGCGTGGCACAGATGGGGACGCTCGGCTATTGGGCGGGCCAACCCTATGCCCGCAACGGCTATGTGTCGGGCGGTACCCGGCTGGTCCTGGAGTTCGCTTTCGGCCAGCTCGGCCTGCACCGGGTCGAGGCCGCCTGCCTGCCAACCAACCTGCCGAGCCGCGGCCTGCTGGAAAAGGTCGGCTTCAGCCACGAAGGCTATGCCCGCGGCTATCTGCGCATCGACGGCGCATGGCGCGACCATGTCCTCTACGCCATCCTGCGCGAGGAATGGAAGGGCTGACCCCTCCGGTCCTTACCGCTGGTCCAGCTTGATCTCGATCCGGCGATTCTTCGCCAGCGCCTCGTCCGAGGTGCCGGGGTCGATGGGCTGGAACTCGCCGAAGGCGGCGGCGGCGAGGCGTTCCGCCGGGATGCCCTGGTCTATCAGGAATTTCACCACCGACAGCGCGCGTGCCGAGGACAGTTCCCAGTTGGAGGCGAACTGGAAGCGCACCGGCTTGATGTCGGTGTGGCCGTCCACCCGCAGGACCCAGTTGATGTCGGACGGGATCGCCTTGCCGATCTCGATCAGCGTGCGGGCAAGATCGGCCAGCCGCTGCTTGCCGGCCTCCTCAAGGGTCGCCGAGCCCGACGGGAACAGCAGTTCCGATTGGAAGACGAAGCGGTCGCCGACGATCCGCACGTCCGGCCGGCTTCCCAGCGCCTCGCGGACCCGGCCGAAGAACTCCGAGCGGTAGCGCGCGAGGTCCTGAACCTTGGCCGCGAGCGCCTGATTGAGCCGGGCGCCGAGCTCTGCGATCTGCACCTTCTGCTCGGCCGAGGCCTTCTCCGATACCTCCAGCGCCGCCCCGATGCGAGCGAGCTGGTCGCGGAGGGCCAGAAGCTGCTGGTTCAGCAGGTCGATCTGCTGCTTGCTCCGGCTGCCCTCCGCCTGCTCGCCGGTCAGCGAGGCCATCAGGTCGCGGATGCGCAGGTCGCGCTGGTCCAGGTCCTTCTGGGCCTGGGTCCGGCTGTCGGTCAGCTGAGATTCAAGCGACTTCAGCCGGATGTCGCGTTGGTCGATCTCCTTCTGCGCCAGCATCGTCTTCTCGGCGGCGGAGGCCAGTTCCGACTCCAGCGCCTTCGCCCGGTCGCGGGTGGTGCCGAGTTCCGCCAGCAGGGCTTGACGCTGCTGTTCTGTCAGCTTGGTCGCAGCCACGGCGGTGGCCAGTTCGCCCTCCAGCTTCTGCCGGGCATCGCGTAGAGCCTTGATGTCGGCCTGCAGGCTGAGGATTTCCTTCAGCTTCAGGTCCAGCGTCTCGCGGTCGACGCGGACGTTGCGCTGCAATTCCTCCAGCGTGCGGGCGGTGCGGTCGCGATCCTCCTGCAACTGGCTCAGCGACAGCGTCATGTCGTCGCGCGCGGCGACGGAGGTCTGCAACTCGGTCGACAGCTGGGTGATGTTGACGCGCAGGTCGGCGTTCGCCTCCCGCTCCATCGCCAGCAGGTCGTTCATCTCCGCGATCTTGCGGTTGAGGACGGTCAGCTGCTCGTCACGGCCGGTCAGCGCGGTGGCGAGGTAGAACTGGGTGACGATGAAGACCATCAGCAGGAAGATGACGACCATCACCAGGGACGACAGGGCGTCGACCCAGCCGGGCCAGGCGCTGGCGTCGCGATGGCCGTTGCGGCGGCTGATGCTGGCCATGGTGGCTCCCGACGTTGGGCTTTGGTGTTCTGAGTGTCAGCGCGGCTGCTGGTCGGCTTCTTCGGCCAAGGCGGCGATGGTGCGGGCCAACAGTTTGATCTCGCTGCGGATCTCCTGCACCGCCTGGACACGGCCGTTGGAGGATTCCTCGACGATGCGGGCGAGGTAGATGTCCATATTGCGCAGATGCTGGCGCGAGGCGTCATCGAAGCCGCCACCCGCAGTCTCCGCCAACCGGTCGAGCAGGTTCCTCACCTCAAGCTGGTTCTCGCCCAGCCGCAGAAGAAGCTGCTGTTCGGCCCGCATATGGTCGGTGAGGCTGGACAGACGTTCGGTCAGCGCCATCAGGTTGGCATTGGCGGCGCGCCGGCCTTCCTCGGCCGTGGCGACGGTGCGCTGCAGGGAGTCGAGGTTCTCCGCTGTCTGCTCCAGCAAGGCGGTCAGGTAGGCCGAGGCCGAGTGATCACCCGACTCGAGCCCGCCAGCGGCACCGCTCGACAGCCGGGTGGCGCTCGACAGCCAGTCTTCGAGATCCTGGAAGAAGCGGTTGTGGGCCTGGCTGGCCTGGAGTTCGAGGAAGCCCAGCACCAGCGACCCGGCAAGACCGAACAGCGAGGAGGAGAAGGCCGTTCCCATGCCGACCAGCGGCGCTTCCAACCCCTGCTGCAGATGGGAGAACATGGTGCCGACGTCGCCGCCCTGCACCGACAGGCTGCCGATGACGCCGCCCACCGACTGCACCGTGTGCAGCAGGCCCCAGAAGGTGCCGAGCAGGCCGAGGAAGATCAGCAGTCCGATCAGGTAGCGCGACAGCTCCCGCGATTCGTCCAGCCGCGAGGCGATGCCGTCGAGCAGCGAGCGCATCGACAGCGCCGACAGCGTCAGCCGGCCGCGCCGTTCGCCCAGCATCCGGGCCATCGGGGCCAGCAGCACCGGTTCCTGCAGCGAGGCGGGAGCGACACCGCTCTGATACTGCTCCAGCCACGCCACTTCGGGGCGCAGCATCAGGACTTGGCGGAAGATGAAGGCGATGCCGGCCAGCAGCGTCGCCAGGATGACGCCGTTCAGCGGCGCGTTGTTCAGAAAGGCGGCTCGCAAGGCCGGGAACAGCAGTCCGCACACGGCACCGACCACCACCAGGAACAGGATCATCCGGGTCAGGAACCGTTCCGGGCGTGTCATGAGGGAGGATACCTCCAGCGGTCGGGTCGTCGGGGTTGTGGCGGTCATGATGCTCCGAAGGGGTGTTCCGATCAGACCTCGCCCACGGGTGGGCCCACGGGTGGAGCGCTACTCGTTCAAGAAGACAACATCGATCCGGTCCGGCGTTCCGCCGGCCTCGTCAAGGCCCAGCGCGCGGACATCGACCCGGCTGCTGCGGATGCCGAAGGCGGTCAGCCGCTCCCGCAGGGCCAACGCCCGGGCCAACGACCGCTGCCGCGCCTCGCGCGCCGTGTCCGCAGTGCCGCTGGCGTAGGAGCGCAACTGCAGACGGGCGGTGTCGCTGGCGCGCAGCTGTTCGACGATCCGGTCGACCGTGGCCTCCGCGGTATCCGGCAGATTGGTGGCGTCGGGCGGGAACACAAGGCTCAAAACGCTCGAAGGTGGCAGGGTCGCCGCAGGGGGTGCCGCTTCCGGGGGAGGGGGCAGGGCCGCGGTGTCGGTCCGCGGAGACGCCGGCTCGGCTCCGGGCGTCGGCGCAGGGACTGTCTGGGTCGGCGCGGTGGCGACGGCCGGGGCCGGTGCGGACGGCGCTGCCGGCCGGCCGGCCGGCGGCTGGGCCGGGCCTTCGGAGACTTCGGGAGGGGGTGGGGCTTCGAGCGGCTGCGGCAGGACGAGGCGCGGCGGCGCCTTGACGGCCGGTGGCGTGCGCAGGTTGGGACGCGGCGGCACGGAGAGCGGGACCGCATTCTCCAGCGTCAGCCCGGCCGCGATCTGTGCGTTCGCCGAAGCCGCATTCTCCGGAGCCGCGGCAGACAGGGCGGCAGGGTGCAGCGCCCAGGCCGCGCAGAGCGCGGCGGCGACGGCACGGTGTTTGCGGTCGGCGTGTCCCCAGCGGCCCAAAACGATGCGTCCCGTTAAACCCTTGTCTTGCAAACCATAGCCTATCGATCGCACCAGCGACAACCGCTCATCCGTCCCGCCCCGGTGCGGGGCAGGCAGATGAACTTGCGCCGGTGCGGGCGCGGGGCTCAGCCCTTGGCGGACTTCAGAAGGCGGGCGACCGGGACCTGCAGGTGGCTGTTGGCGGCCAGCACGTTGCCGGTGAAGACCGGGTTGCGGCCGCCCTCGATCTCGCCGACGAAGCCGCCGGCCTCGGTGACCATCAGCACGCCGGCCGCGCAGTCCCACGGAGCCAACCCGCGCTCCCAATAGGCGTCGAATCGGCCGGCGGCGGTGTAGGCGAGGTCGAGCGAGGCGGCGCCGAAGCGGCGGATGCCCGCGACTTCCTTCATCACCGCTTCCTGTTCCTTCAGGAAGGCGGCGTGGTCGCCGCGGCCCTTGAAGGGGATGCCGGTGGCGAGCACGCAATCCTCCAGCCGGCGGCGTTCGGAGACGCGCAGGCGGGTGTGGTTGACGAAGGCGCCGGCACCCTTCTCTGCCCAGAACAGCTGGTCGCCGATGGGGGCGTAGATGACGCCGGCGACAATCTCGCCGTTGCGCTCGGCGGCGATGGAGATCGCCCAGTGCGGCAGGCCGTGCAGGAAGTTGGTGGTGCCGTCGAGCGGGTCGACGATCCAGCGTGCCTCGGCGTCGCTGCCCTTGGACGCGCCGCTCTCCTCCATCAGGAAGCCGAATTCGGGACGCGCCTTCTGCAGTTCCTCGCGCAGGGTGCGTTCGGCCTTCAGGTCGGCGGCGGACACGAAGTCGGCCGGCCCCTTGCGCGACACCTGGAGGTGTTCGACCTCGCCGAAGTCGCGGACGAGACCCCGGGCAGCCTTTTCGGCAGCGCGGACCATGACGTTGATGAGAGCGGAGCGGGTGGCCATGGGTGTTGGTGTACCGTTTTATGCAGGAACCAGAAAACAATACACCGGCCTCCGCGCTTGGCGAAGGCCGGTGATGGCAGAACGGACCGGAGAAGGATCAGTCCTTCGCGCGCTCGACATACTCACCGGTGGCGGTATCGACCACGACGCGGGTTCCGGCCTCGATGTGCGGCGGAACCAGGATCGACACGCCGTTCTCCAGCTTGGCCGGCTTGTAGGAGGAAGAGGCCGTCTGGCCCTTCACCACCGGGTCGGATTCGGTGATCGTCAGCGTGACCTTGCCGGGAATTTCGACGCCCAGCGGCGAGCCTTCATGGCTCTGCACCGTGACTTCCATGCCGTCCTGCAGGAAGACGGCCGGGTCGCCGATGATGTCGCGCGGGATGGCGACCTGCTCGAAGCTTTCCTTGTCCATGAAGGTGAAGCTGTCACCTTCGGCGAAGAGGAAGGTCATCTCATGCTCGTCCAGGCGAGCGCGCTCAACGGTTTCCTGGGTGCGGAACCGCTCGGTCGACTTGTTGCCGGTGCGAACGTCCTTCATCTCCAACTGGATGAAGGCGCCGCCCTTGCCAGGCTGCACGATGGCGGTTTTGGTGATGACCCAGAGCTTACCGTTGTGCTCCAGCACATGGCCGGGGCGCATCGTGTTGGCATTGACCTTCATGGCGTACTCGTGAATTCCAGAATCAGGGCGGCGCGGACCCTACCAGCTTGACCGCCCATAGGCAACGGCGCGGAACGGTAACAGCGCGCAATCCGGGCGATTGGCGGACGATTCTTCGGCGAATCGGCGCAGCCAGTTTGGAAATGTTCCAGCAATGCGACGTTTGAAACGGTTTTGCCGCCCCTGTTCACTGTTCCATTCGCTCCGCTCGCCACGACCGGCCGGTGACGGGGCGAATTTACCACGGCGTGGCGGCCGGAGGTAAGCAGGGGCGGCAAAACTGCGGGCAGAGGGAGGTGCGGAGGGAGGTGCAGGGGGGAGGTTGCTGTGACCATTGCCGCCCCGGCTTGAGTACGCCGCCCGTGGATGCTCTGATGCGCCGGCACCCCTTTCGACTTTGCAGAAGAGCGCGCCGCATGCCCGCCCACCGATCCACCGAGCTTCCCCCCTGGCACCCCGAGGCGCTGGCCCGGCGTCGACCCTATCTGGCGGCGCGCGGCCGGGTGCTGAACGCCGTCCGCCGCGTGTTCGAGGAGCTTGCCTTCGTCGAGGTGGACACGCCCGCCCTGCAGGTGTCGCCTGGGATGGAGCCGCATCTCCAGGCCTTCGCCACCGAACTGCAGGGTCCCCATCCGGACGACCGCCGGCCGCTCTATCTGCACACCAGCCCGGAATTCGCCATGAAGAAGCTGCTGGTCGCGGGCGTGCCCCGGCTGTGGCAGCTGGCGCATGTCTATCGCAACGGCGAACGGTCGGGCACCCACGCGCCGGAATTCTCGATGCTGGAATGGTATCGCGCGGGCGACGGCTACCGCACGCTGATCCAGGATTGCCAGGAGCTGCTGAGGGCCGGGGCGGAAGCCGGCGGACGGCGGAGCTTCACGTTCCGCGGCATGACATGTGATCCCTTCGCGCCATGGCGGGTGCTGACCGTGCCGGAGGCGTTCCGCGACTATGCCGGCATCGACCTGATGGCGACCTATGACGGCAGCCACGATCCCGACCCGGCGGCGCTGGCGGCGGAGGCCGCGCGCATCGGCATTGCGCCCCATCACGGCGACCGCTGGGAAGACATCGTCTTCCGCATCATGTTCGACCGGATCGAGCCGCATCTGGGCGACGGCGTGCCCTGCGTGCTGACCGACTATCCGCTTTGCATGGCGGCGCTGTCGCGGCCGAAGCCGGAGGATCCGCGGCTGGCCGAACGGTTCGAGCTGTATGCCTGCGGTCTGGAACTGGCGAATGCCTTCGGCGAGTTGACCGACCCGGCGGTGCAGCGTGCCCGCTTCGAGGCCGACATGGCGCTGAAGGAGCGGCTGTACGGCGAGCGCTTCCCGGTGGACGAGGATTTCCTCGCGGCGCTGGAGCATGGCATGCCGCAGAGCAGCGGAATCGCACTGGGCTTCGACCGTCTGGCGATGCTGTGCAGCGGGGCCGAGAGCATCGAACAGGTGCTGTGGCTGCCGGTTGCTGGGTTCTGAGGGGGGTATCCCCCTCTCCCCCCGGGGAGAGGGTCGGGGTGAGGGGGATGCAAAGCGTGGATTCTTTAGGAAACGGGAGGTGTGCGGCTTTTGAAAATCCTCGCCGCGCGTCCCCC
>JAFAFA010000070.1 GCA_023423695.1 Pseudomonadota bacterium
GGCCCCGGCTGCCGCCCCGGCTCCGGCCGCCGCCGCCGCTCCGGGCAACCTGGCCGCTTCCGGCCCGGCCGCCCGCAAGCTTGCCGACGAGAAGGGTATCGACGGCTCGTCGATCTCCGGTTCGGGCAAGGATGGCCGCGTGACCAAGGGCGACGTCCTCGCCGCCCCCGCCCCGGCCGCCAAACCGGCCGCTCCGGCCGCCGCCCCGGCGCCGAAGATGGTGTGGGCCGCCGGTACCCAAGGCGACCGTCCGCGCGCCGCTCAGGAAGAGCGCGTCCGCATGACCCGCCTGCGCCAGCGCATCGCCGAGCGTCTGAAGGAGGCCCAGAACTCCGCCGCCATGCTGACCACCTTCAACGAGGTGGACATGTCGGCGGCGATCGCTCTGCGCGCCGAGTACAAGGACTATTTCGAAAAGCGCCACAAGGTGCGGCTCGGCTTCATGTCCTTCTTCGTCAAGGCCGCCGTCCAGGCGCTGAAGGAGATCCCGGCCGTCAACGCCGAGATCGACGGCACCGACATCGTCTACAAGAACTACTATGACATCGGCGTCGCCGTCGGCACGCCGCAGGGTCTGGTGGTTCCGGTCGTCCGCGACGCCGACAAGCTGGACTTCGCCGGGGTCGAGGGCACCATCGCCGCTCTCGGCAAGAAGGGCCGCGACGGCAAGCTGTCGATGGACGAGCTGACCGGCGGCACCTTCACCATCTCCAACGGTGGCGTCTACGGCTCGCTGATGTCGACCCCGATCATCAACCCGCCGCAGTCCGCCATCCTCGGCATGCACAAGACGATGGACCGCGCGGTCGTCGTCGGCGGCAAGATCGAGGTCCGCCCGATGATGTATCTGGCACTGTCCTACGATCACCGCATCATCGACGGCAAGGAAGCGGTCACCTTCCTCGTCCGCATCAAGGAGCTGATCGAGGATCCGCGCCGCCTGCTGCTGGACGTCTGATCTGAAAGAGGCAAGGGAGGGCGGCTGTCCTCCCTTGACCGACCTGATCCGAGGGCTACGGCTTTCGGACTCCTGGAGGGGCGCCGCGAGGCGCCCTTTTCTTTTTCAGCGATACAACCGCAATGGAAAATCTTTTACCGATAACAATCGTTCCGGTCTGTTGACAGTCCGTGCGTGCCAGTATTGTCTCAGGAACCCGACTACCACCTATGAGCGCCACAAATGCCGGTCAATATCCTCGATCTGGCCGTTGCCTCGAACACCGTCTATAACTTCCAGAAGGGGCGCGGCAACGACGCCGCCGCTTTCAACAAGGCGGAAGGGGCACGGCGATCACCGCCGGGATTCCAGGTGATCTTCACCCATGAGGACACCGACGTCGGCTTCTTCGGTGCCGTCTATCAGGAAAAGCACTCCGACCAGTACATCATCGCCTATCGCGGCACGGCGGTCGGCAGCAGCACCTCCGGCCAGATGGCCGGCGGCAAGAACCTGAAGACCGACATCGCCCTCTACACCATCGAAAGCCTGCCCGCCGGCATCCGCGCCGCCAAGCTTCTGCTGGAACAGGCGAAGATCCTGGTCAAGAAGGCGAGCCCCATTCTTTGCGGCCATTCGCTGGGCGGCGCCATCGCCACCATCGTCGCGGTGGAGGAAGGACTGCCCTGCTGCGCCTTCAATGCGCCGACCGTGTCGAAGATGGTGCGCGGCGGGATCATCCACGGCCCCTATGTCCGCGTGCACCAGGACAATCTGCCGGCCGTCGAAAAGCAGATCGTCAACTTCAACCTGCAATGGGATCCGATCAGCAAATCGTCGAAGGCGGTGGGCAGGGTGATCAAGCTGCCGGCGACCCTGGCCGGCGGTGGCCATTCGCAGGACAAGGTGGTCGCCAACATCAAGACCAGCAAATACGCCTCGATGCCCTTCTTCGATCTGGTCGGGTGATCCCGTCAGGCGAAGGAAATGCTCTGCACCACGAATTCCTGAACCCGGTAGTCGATGGTCGACCCGTCCCGCTTCACGAAGTTGCGGTACCGGTCGACCAGCCCGGTGAACAGGTTGGCGACGCTGCCGCTCGACGCCCTGAACTCGCCGAAATTGGGATCGAAGAAATACAGGTGCGATCCCAAGCCGAAGGCCTTGCCGCCGGACTTGTAGCAGCAGGTCGCGTGCGCCGCCCCCCGCTGTTCGAAATTCATGCTGACGATGTGATAGGTGTGAGGGCTGGCGGTGGCGATCGAGATCGCCTTCATCACCTCCTTGACGCTGTCGGAGTCGGTCGCGTCCATCCACTCCGTCCTCGTCGATGCGATCTTCAACCCGGCATGGCTCATCGCCTGATTGCGGGCGCCCAACTGGCCCGATGACAGGTCCAGATCGAAGAACAGTTCCGCACCATAGAGGCGCTGCTTGATGCTGGCATGCAGGATCGTGCTGTCCTGGTCGATGAAGGCGATACGCTTCTGCGGCGTCTCGCCCTTGTTGGAACGGTGGCGCCTGATCCATTCCAGAGTAAGGCCGAAGCAAATCCCGCCATTCACCTCGTGATCGTCCGGGAACAGCCGCTGGATCGGCAGGCGCTGCTTGAAGGGCGCCACGCAATAGCTGTCGAAAGCGGCCATTCCCATTCCTTTTCGTTGCGTCGGACGGGCGAATTTTGCCGTTCCGCAGGCGCCGTCGCCGGGATCCTATGCGGATAACCATGGGTGCACAATCGATTGTGCCCAAGCCGGAGCCCTTCGGTTCCGGTGCCGTCCCTTTTCGTGCCCAACGGCCGTCTGTTCGCCACAAGGACAGTTCGCACCGCGCTCAAATCTTCTTGCAACGTCGTGGCATCTGGTATACCGTATCGATAATGTCAGTGCGGCACGGCTATCCGGCCATGACGCACCGGCTCCCCCGGCGCCCAATCCAAGAGGGGGCGAGCGCCAAGGAGATCGGCATGAAACAGACGGCAGCAGCGGGTTCGCCCGCGGTTGTTGATTGCGAGCAGCTGGTGTCGGTGATCGGGGATGCGGTCATCGTGTCCGATCCGGCTGGAGCTATCACCCTGTGGAACGCGGCGGCGGAGCGGATGTTCGGCTTCACCCCCGACGAGGCGATGGGCAAGTCGCTCGACATCATCATTCCGGAACGCCAGCGGCAGCGCCACTGGGACGGCTACGAGAAGACCATGGCCACGGGCGAAACCCGCTACGGCCACGATCTTCTGCGGGTCCCGGCGGTCCACAAGGACGGGCACAGCCTGTCGATCGCCTTCACCGTCGCGCTGTTGCGCGGGACCGGCGGTGCGGTGACCGGCATCGTCGCCGTGGTGCGGGACGAAACCGACCGCTGGACCGAAGAGCGGAAGCTGCGCCGCCGCCTCGCCGAACTCGAGGCGGTCGCAGCCGCGGCCGGCTGATCCGGTCCTCCGTTCCAGCCCCCCCCCAACCAGACCCGCCGGATTTCGGCTTTTCGGATTTCGACCAGTCGGAATTCGGCCAATCGAAATTCGGCGGACATCGAACACCGGCCGGCCACCGGCCTTGCGCCCGACATTCTCGGGCGTCGGCCGGCCGGGCAGCAGGGCAAGCAGAAGCACGTCCACAGGACAAACTGAAACAACGCGAAAAAAGGGAGTGTTGCAGTCATGACCAAGCCGCTCGAAGGCATCAAGATCATCGACTTCACCCATGTGCAGGCCGGCCCCGCCTGCACCCAGCTTCTTGCCTGGTACGGCGCGGACGTCATCAAGGTCGAACGTCCGGGCGCCGGCGACGTCACCCGCAGCCAGCTGCGCGACATCCCGGATGCCGACGCTCTCTATTTCACCATGCTGAACAGCAACAAGCGCTCCCTGACGCTGGACACCAAGACCGCCGAGGGCAAGGAAGTCCTGAGCCGGCTCATCAAGGAATCGGACGTCCTCGTCGAGAATTTCGGCCCCGGCGCGCTCGACCGCATGGGCTTCAGCTGGGACAAGATCCGCGAACTGAACCCCGGCATGATCGTCGCCTCGGTCAAGGGCTTCAGCGACGGCCACCATTACCAGGACCTGAAGGTCTATGAGAACGTCGCCCAGTGCGCCGGCGGTGCGGCCTCCACCACCGGTTTCTGGGACGGCCCGCCGACCGTGTCCGCCGCCGCCCTCGGCGACAGCAACACCGGCATGCACCTCGCCATCGGCATCCTGACCGCCCTGATGGCCCGCACCAAGACCGGCAAGGGCCAGAAGGTCGCCGTGTCGATGCAGGACAGCGTGCTGAACCTCTGCCGCGTCAAGCTGCGCGACCAGCAGCGCCTGGATCGCGTTGGCTATCTGGAGGAATACCCGCAGTACCCGCACGGCAAGTTCACCGACGTGGTTCCGCGCGGCGGCAATGCCGGCGGCGGCGGCCAGCCGGGCTGGGTGCTGAAGTGCAAGGGCTGGGAGACCGATCCCAACGCCTACATCTACTTCACCATCCAGGGCCATGCCTGGGCGCCGATCTGTAAGGCTCTGGGCCGCGAGGAGTGGATCGACGATCCGGCCTACAACACGGCGCTGGCCCGTCAGGACAAGATCTTCGACATCTTCGCGATCATTGAGGATTGGCTGAAGGACAAGACCAAGTTCGAGGCCGTCGACATCCTGCGCAAGTACGACATCCCCTGCGCGCCGGTGCTGTCGATGAAGGAGATCGCCAACGACCCGTCGCTGCGCGCCAGCGGCACCGTCGTCGAGGTCGATCACAAGCAGCGCGGCAAGTACCTGACCGTCGGCAGCCCGATCAAGTTCTCCGACATGACGGTCGAGGTCACCGGCTCCCCGCTGCTCGGCGAGCACACCGACGAGGTCCTGGCCCAGCTCGGCTACAACAAGGACCAGATCGCCGCCATGCACGACGCCAAGGTGGTCTGAGGCACGACCCTCGAACGCTCCCTCCCCTGCGGTCGGACCGATCCATGGTCGGCCGGAAGCGGGGGAGGGTCGGGGTGGGGGTGATCGGCCCCCACCTGCCACAAATGCCACAAACGAAAACGGCGCCCCTTCCGGGCGCCGTTTTCTATTTCACGACTCCTCCGCTCCAGCCCCTCACGCCGCTCCGCCGCGGTCCAGATCGTTCAGGATCTCTCCCGCCCGGCTGGTCAGGGTACGGGCCAGGCTCGCGTAATTGCCGTTGCCGGTCGCACGGGCGCGATTGGCCGCTTCGGCACCCAGCTGCGCCAACTCATGCGCCATCTTGCGGTAGTCGGGCTTCCGGCAGCCGGGCAGCTCGCCCAACGCCAAACCCGCTACGCCATGAGCCTTCTGAGGAGTCTTCGAAGCCACCACAGCCTCACCCGCTGAATCCATCGCAGGCTGCAATCCTGGCACGGCAAGGCTCAGGCTCCAATTGACGCTTACGGCAGGGCAGCCACAGCCTTTGGATGTGTTCCGTCCGGCCGAAGCGGATAGGCCCCCCGCCGCCGCCGGCCGCCGGCCGGTCAGTCGTCGATCAGCAAGTCCAGCGTGGAGCGCACCACCTGCACGATCTCGCCGCCATGAGGCGAGGCAGCCAGTCCGCGGGCGTTCATGATGATCGACAGCTCATGCTCCGTCGTCGGGGCGAAGCGGGCGATCTCCTGCACCAGATCGTCCGGCAGCACGGCATCGCGCGTCACCCCGGCCTGGACCGCGGCCTTGTCGCGCCAACCGTTCAGGGCGGCGGCGATGGCCGCCTCGATCTGCTGCGACTCCTCCTTGCGGCGGAGATCGGTGAACAGCACCAGCACGCGCCACGCGCCGTCGGCGTAGGCGGTCTCTATGCGCTGGACCTCCACCGTCCGCAGGAATGCGGAGAGTTCCGTCTGCGCCTCCTCGGCGGTGGCGTCGGGAATGGAGAAGGTGCGGATTTCGGTGCTCATCGCCAATCCTGCTGTGAGGCCGTCCTGTCGGGCCCGGATCCTACACAGGATCGATCCGTTCGGCAAACTGCGACCCTGCCGCAGGGGTGTTCCGGACCCTTGGGGATACCCCCAATTTCCACCTGCCGATTCTCCTCCCCCGCGCGTTGTGGGAGGAGCCGGGTGCTCACCCGACGCGCCAAACGCAGGATGCCCAAGCGCAAGATGCGAGCCCTCGCCGCATGATCGCTGTGCCCCGAACACCGTGTCATGACTGCCGTGGAGTCCACCGATGTCCGATCCGGAACCGCAAGCCACCCAATCTCCTGCCGAGCTGGCCCCTGCCGAACAAGCCGCTCCCGAGCAGGCCGCCACGGAACCGCGCCGCCGCCGGAGCGGCTGGCGGACGCTGGGTGCCGGGCTGCTGCTGGCGCCGCTGGCCTTGGGGGGATTGGCGGTGCTGGCGGTTCTGTGGACCGGCACCCTGCTCTACGACCAGCCCTTCGCCTGGTACAACCTGAACCGCATCAATACGCTGGCCGACCGGGCGGCGCGGAATCCCGACTCGGTGTCGGTGGTGGCGCTGGGCGACACCACGCTGCGCGACGCCACCCTGGACGAGCGCGGCATGGCGGAGCTTGCCGCCAAACACGGCGTGCCGAACCTGGAATTCCTGCGCATCGTCCACCGTCAGGCCCAGTTCGCCGATTTCGAGCCGCTGCTCGACCGGCTGATTGCCGTCAAGCCGACGCTGATCCTGATCGACCGCGGCCTGCTGACCGCCAACCGCGGCCCAATGGACGAGCTGACGCGCTACGGCAATGGCCTGATGCGTCTCTACCGCGGCCAGACCTATGTGCAGGATCAGGTGGCGCTGCAATACCGGCGCGGCTGCGGTCCCACCCCGTCGGCATGGCTGACCGGCGGCACGCCCGATGCCGTCACCGGCAATTCCGCCACGGCACAGCAGGTGCGCGTCTTCATCGACCGCGCCTGGGCCGCCGGCATCCGCGTCGCTCTGATCGAGGTGAACAGCCGCCCCGCCGTCCCTCGCTCCACCGGCTTGATCGCCACCGCGTCCGCCGCAGAGCCGTCTGCCGAGCCCTCCGCCGCTCCCTCTGGCACCAACCTGCCGCTGTGGAACTACGATGACGAGGACGCAGTCCCCACCACCGCCTGCGGTCAGGCCAGCGCCGATGGACGCAGCGCCTTCTCCGCTTGGTTGACCGGCGGCATCGCCGGAGCGGTCGCCGGCGCCCAGCCCGACCGCATGCCCGGCCGCACCGTGGTGACCGAAGCCGCCGCGCTGCCCTGATGCCCTTGCTGTGATTGCCGCCCCCAAATGACGCAGCACAACCGTCCCCGCTCTTTCCGCCTTCCGATTAAACCACTTTTTGTTTATGGTTTTCGGGTCGGGCGAGTCGCAACAGGAGACGGATGCATGGCTTCCATCATGATCAAGAAGGCCGGCGAAGGGCTGGTTTCGCAGGCCCACCGCAACGCCGACGTCGGCCCGACCAGCGGCAGCTCGGTCGTCTATGAAATCCAGAACGTGCCGGGCGACGTCAGCGTCGACGACGTGATCGCCACCTTCAAGACCTACAAGCCGGTCGACAAGGTGTACGAGATCGACTGGTCCGCCCTGTCAAAGTAGCCAGGGGAGGGGGCCGCCGCCGCCCCCTTCCTCACATGCCCATTTACTGCTGCAGCGCCGGATAGCGCTTGGCCCACAGCTCCAGCTGGGCGACATGCTCGGCCTCTTCGGCGGCGAATTCCTCGGCCATCATGCGGACTTCCGAATCGGTGGTGGTCTTCGCCACCTCGGCGTAGAAGGCCTGCCCGCGCCTTTCGCTCTCCAGCGCCAATTCCAGCGCGTATTCCACCGTCATCAGATAGTGCGAGCCTTCCATGGAGGCCGCTTCCGGACTGTCGCCGTCCGGCCATTGGAAGTCTTCCGGCTTCAGGTCCGGGATCTGGCGGAAGCCCGACCGTTCCCGCGCCTCGGCCAGATGCATGCGCGAGAATTTGGCCATCTGGCCGAAGAAGGCCGCGACCTCCTGGTTGCCATAGGTCTTCATCGCTTCCGACAGGTCGGCGAAGCGGTTGGCGGCGTCCTCCTCCAGCGCGCAGGCGTGGGCGAGGAACAGGGCGGCATCGTGGATATCGGTCATGGATCCCTTTGATGAGCGAATGAACCCGACGACCGCAAAACCATACAGTTTTTACGGTCATTGGTCGCGCCTCCCCGTCCCCTGCCCCGCCCCTTGCGACCTTTTGGCGCGCGCCGTCCCGCCCGCCTCCCGAAAACCGTTGCCTTTCGCCCCGGTTCGCGGCAGCAGACTCCCCCTCATGAGCAAGCCCGCCTTCCCCGCCCTCCCCATCGATCCCGTCCTGCCCGCCCTCTTGGAGGCGTTGGACCGCCGCGGCACCGCCGTGCTCCAGGCACCGCCCGGCGCCGGCAAGACCACGCGGGTGCCGCTGGCCCTGCTGGAGGCCGGTTGGCTGAAGGGCCGCAAGATCCTGGTGCTGGAGCCGCGGCGCCTCGCCGCCCGCGCCGCCGCCCGCCGGATGGCGTCGATGCTGGGGGAGGCGGTGGGCGAGACCGTCGGCTATCGCGTCCGCCTCGACACCAAAATCGGCCCGAAGACCCGGATCGAGGTGGTGACCGACGGCCTGTTCCTGCGCCAGCTTCAGGAGGACCCGGAGCTTCCCGCCGTCGGCGCCGTCCTGTTCGACGAGTTCCACGAGCGCGGCATCGACAGCGACCTCGCCCTTGCCCTGGTGCAGGAGGCGCGCGGCGCGCTGCGCGACGACCTGCGCCTTGTCGTCATGTCGGCGACGCTCGACGCCGCCCCCGTCGCCACCCTGCTGGCCGACGCGCAAGGCCCCGCCGCGATGGTGACCAGCGAGGGCCGCGCCTACCCGGTCGAAACCCGCCACCTCGACGCCCCGACCCAAGGCACCCGCATCGAGGACGCCGTCGCCGCCGCCGTCCGCCGCGCCCTGCGCGAGGAGCCCGGCAACGCCCTGGTCTTCCTGCCCGGCGTCGGCGAGATCCGCCGCGTCCAGTCCCTGCTCGACCAGTCCGACCTCGGCCCCAACACCATCATCGCCCCGCTCTATGGCGACCTGTCGGCCGACGCGCAGGACCGCGCCATCGCCCCCACCCCGCCCGGCCAGCGCAAGATCGTGCTGGCGACCTCCATCGCCGAGACCAGCCTGACCATCGAGGGCATCCGCATCGTGGTCGACAGCGGCCTGATGCGGGTTCCGCGTTTCGACCCGCGCGGCGGCATGACCCGTCTGGCGACGGTGAAGGTCAGCCAGGCCTCGGCCGAGCAGCGCCGCGGCCGCGCCGGCCGTCTGGAGCCCGGCGTCTGTTACCGCCTGTGGCCGGAGGCGACGCACAAGGCGCTGGCCCCCTTCACCACGCCGGAGATCGAGGACGCCGACCTCGCCCCGCTGGCGCTGGAGCTTGCGGTGTGGGGTGTTTCCGACCCCGCCACCCTGTCCTGGCTCGACCAGCCGCCGCCCGCGGCGATGGCCCAGGCGCGCGAGCTGCTGACCGGCCTCGGCGCGCTCGACAAGGCCGGCGCCATCACCCCGCACGGCCGCCGCATGGCCGGCTTCGGCGTGCATCCGCGTCTGGCCCACATGATGCTGGCCGGCAAGGCGATGGGCCAGGGCGCGCTCGCCTGTCTGGTCGCGGCCCTGCTGGGCGAGCGCGACATCGTTCGCTCCCAACCGGGATTCCGCGACGCCGACCTGCGCCTGCGCGTCGACCTGCTGCGCGGTGAGGAACGCGGCGGCCAGGGTGCGGCGCGCGGCCTCAGCGTCGACCGCGGCGGCGCCCAACAGGCGGTGAAGCAGGCGCGGCAGTGGCGCCGCCAGCTTGGCGTGCGCGACGACGACGCGATGGATTCGAACGCCGTCGGCATTCTGGTGGCGCTCGCCTATCCCGACCGCATCGGCCAACGGCGGCCCGGCGGCCAGCCCGGCGGGGTGGCGGCGCAGTATCGCCTGTCGGGCGGGCGCGGCGCCTATTTCCAGCAGGCCGAGCCGCTGTCGGCCGAGGAGTGGCTCGCCATCGCCGACCTCGACGGCGCCGCCCGCGAATCGCGCATCTTCCTGGCCGCCCCGGTGACGCTGGGCGATCTGGAGGAGAGCTTCGCCGACGACATCCGCAGCGAGACCATCGTCGCCTGGGACGCGCGCGAGCAGATGGTCCTGGCCCGCCGCCGCCGCATGCTGTTCGCCCTGATCCTGAAGGACGAGAAGCTGGCCAAGCCGCCGGCGGACGCCATGACCGCCGCGATGATCGAGGGCATCCGCGCTCTGGGCCCAAGCTGCCTGCCCTGGACCGACGAGCTTCGCAAATGGCGCACCCGCGTGATGTTCCTGCGCGCGCGGGAGGGCGACGTCTGGCCCGACCTGTCCGACCCGGCCTTGATGGACGGCCTGGAGGAGTGGCTGGCTCCCTTCCTCGACGGCGTGTCGCGCCGCGCCCATCTGGAGCGCATCGACCTGTCGAGCGCCTTGCGCGCCCTGCTGCCCTGGGAGTTGCGGACCCGCCTGGACGCCGAGGCCCCGACCCATGTCGAGGTGCCGAGCGGCTCCCGCATCCCCATCGACTATGACGGCGAGGAGCCGGTTCTGGCGGTGCGCCTGCAAGAGATGTTCGGCCTTGCCGAGACCCCGCGCATCGCCGGCGGCCGGGTTCCCTTGCTGCTGCACCTGCTGTCCCCCGCCCGCCGCCCGGTGCAGGTCACCCGCGACCTCGCGAGCTTCTGGGCAAACGCCTACAAGGCGGTGAAGGCGGATTTAAAGGGCCAGTACCCGAAACACTACTGGCCCGACAACCCGCTGGAAGCGGAGCCCACCGCCAGGGCGAAGCCGAGGGGGCGGTGAGTGACACGTTCACCCAAGGGGAATGAATCTAATATCAAACGCCGATAAAGAGCGCCACGAGAGAAAAAGTTAGCGTACTGATAAAAACCTCTCATGGGCTGAAAAAATCCAACAGCCAAAGCTCATCGAGGCGAGATTTGGAGCTTCGATTTTACTCGGAGCATAGAAGCGCTACAGCTCCCTCCACTCAAGCTTGCCTGCGACCGCATCTAAGGCTAATCTGACTGGTGCGCATTGTGGGATAACCTAACACGGTTGCATATCGCAGTGGATAACCAGATCAAGTCTGTAGATGCTAACGATAATCCAATTCTGGTGGGGGCGTTGAAGGAGCTGCTCAACCCCTCCAAGCTTGATGATTATATCGTTTGCGTAGTGGAGCATAACGCGTCTTGGCAGGACAAAGACCCTAAAACTGCGCTTTTACATGTATGTTTTCGCGAAGATGAGCCAGAGATTGAAGGCCTTGCGTCATTTCTTTGGGGGCAGTGTATGTACTATGCCCTTCCTCGACGTAGGCGCCTAAAATTTCAGGAGGAATGCGCAAAAGATTTTAGCGCCGTCGCCAGAGTAAATCAGGCAGTCCGAGACGCTTTCATTGAGTTTAATAAAAATTACCCATCACGCGCAAGCGAGTTAGGCGAAGTGTTGGCCTATTGCATTGCTCAGCACCATTTAAAGGCACCACAGGTTGCCGCGAAGATGGCGTTGAAAACGTCCGGTAATATGCCAATACATGGACTAGATGGAATTCATGCGGTATACGAAAAGGAGGCGCTCACTATTTATTTTATTGAGTCAAAGTTATCGGGAAACGCCAACGATGGAGTTAAGGAATATGCCGAGTCTGCTTCTGGATTTCTATCAAATAGGAAGCAGTATCTCAGGGAATATGAGATCGTAGGAGATCTTGGAAACCTTGACTCCCTAGAAGGTGACGCGCGCAAAGCCGCACTTGAATTCTTTGACATAATTAACAAGCCGAGGCTCCCTCGCCGTGAGCGTTTTGTTGGGGTCGTCTGTTATTCCGAGAAGAAACTGTTTTCCGATAATGTTCCCGTTGGAGACGGTCCAGTAGATATACATGAAAAACATTTTTCCAACAAATACAAGGATTTACATGAGCACCACCAAACTGCTGCGCGTAAACACATTGAAACGTATAAAGCAAAAGCATCGAAAAGCTTGATTTTCTTTGTAGCAGTTCCTGACGTCGATGCCTTGAGAGAGTTATTTTATAGGTCAATGGGCATCACTTCAAAAGACGAGAAGAAATAACTCGAAACACGGGGGTAGAGTAGGGGTATGAGCTTTTCAGAAGAACTCGCAAAGCGCTTAATATCTCATAAAGACTTTCACGTAATTTACAATAATTTGCAGATAGAAGGCGCTGCATCAGCGATAATTGGTAGCATTGATCGCTTGCAAAGCGGGATATCAGATGAAGATATCGCGACACTTATATATTGCGCGAGCGTGTTCGTACAGACTGATAACGATGCTCTTCTATCGAATGCACAGTCAATAGCATTGAATGTAATTTTACTTAATCGCAACGATGACTTTCGCTTGAGATGCCTCCGTATTCTCACCGATGTCGGAAATTTTCCGGCCCTTACATATGCGGAAGAGCAGAAGAAGCACGATTTGCCATTAGTAGAGATAGTTCGGAGGGCAATCTCCAGGGAGGTTAATGCCATAACCATCAACAAAACTAAAATTTATCTTACAGACTTTCAAAAGAAGTCATGGGATATGCTGTCAAATACTCATACTGTTGCGATTTCTGCCCCAACATCCGCGGGCAAATCTTTCCTCGTTATTGAGCATCTTTGCAGATCAGCAAAATCATTGGAACAATTTTCAGCTGTGTATATAGCACCAACAAGAGCTTTACTTTCTGAAGTTTTCTCTACAATCAAGTCTCGGATGGAGGACACTCCTGAGGTACGAATTTCTACCATCCCTAACGAAGATAGTGAGAACTCTGAAAGGCAGATATATGTTTTAACACAGGAGCGCCTTCAAGTCCTCCTGGCAATATCAGCGATAAATTTTGACATGATTATCGTTGATGAGGCTCAAAACGTGTCTGATGGTTCAAGGGGTATGATTCTACAAGAATGTCTAGAGCAATCTATTAGTAGAAATCCAAATACTCGTGTAGTAATGCTTGCACCAGGAGCGCAGGGGTTCGCACGCATTCAGAGCGCGATTGGATTAGAAAATATCAATGCATCTATGTCGCATTTACCTTCTGTAATTCAGAACAGAATACTAGTTAACAAAGATCCTAGCAAAGATGCTCTTGATTTAAGCCTTCTTACAGCCGATGGAATACATCTAATTGGCACACTAAATAGCCAACGAGGATTTGAATTGCCGGAAAGCCGTTTAGCTGCCGTAGCGCTGGAGCTCGGTCAGCATGGCGGCTCACTTGTCTACTCAACAGGCCCCAAAAATGCGGAAAAAGTTGCAACCCAGATATCCTTCGACAGCGCAGTCATAGAAAGAAAAAATATCGATGAGCTTTCTAAATTTATTAAAGACCATATTCATCCGGAATACAGCTTGTGTGATCTAGTGCGGAAGGGAGTAGCATTCCATTACGGAAAGATGCCAACTCTCTTGCGAGAGTCATTAGAATCATCTTTCAAAGCTGGCGATCTACGTTATCTCGTCTGCACGACAACACTATTCCAAGGTGTAAACCTTCCAGCAAGAAACGTTTTCATTGACACCCCTACTAGGGGTAAAGACACTAAGCTCGATCCGGCAGCACTCTGGAACTTTGCCGGACGCGCAGGACGCATGAAAGCTGACATCGTAGGAAATGTCTTTTTGGTAGATTACAATGACTGGCCTGAGAAACCTATGAACGAGTTCGTAGGTTACAAAATTGAGCCGGCCTTTGAGAAAACAATCAGCGACAATTTGCCTGAAGTTATTGCAGCACTTTCAGGAAATATGCCTAGACCTTCCTTGCGTGACGAGACTCCGGATCGTCTCAGGGCTGCCGCTGGTCTTTTGATATCTAGAGCAACAAAGGGAGATGTTCACGATTTTCTAGAACGCTCTTTATCAGAGCTTTCTGAAGAGAAAAGATTTCAACTTGCCCAATCCGCTGAACATGCAAGTCGAATTATTAGTTTACCATCTTCTATACTTTCAACCAATTGGACAGTAAATCCGTTTGGACTTCGTAAACTATTTGATCATATCTGTAACAAGATACAACAAGATGATTTAGATGACCTCATTCCAATAAATCCACACAACGAAAAAGACGCAAAGAAACGGTATTCGGCCATATTCATGAGAATTGAACGTGAGGTGAATGGCTCTATAAGCTCTTTTCCAGCTGTAGTCGCAGGATACGCAGTGCAATGGATGAGAGGAATACCATATCCTGTAATTTTGTCTGGAGCAATAGAAGATAAAAAAAGAAAAATTGAAAAGCAAACGAGAGATTATGAAGAAGAACTTGAAAAAAATCCAAAAACGCGAAAACGCCCGCCGCGTCCGTTGGATATCAACGAGGTGGTTCATAGTACCTTTGAGATTATTGAAGACCTCGTCCGTTTTAAATATGTCCAGCTGGGAAAGGCTTACGTTGAACTTCTTGCCTTAGCAATGAAAGAGCTTGGAAAAGATAAACTTGTCAAAGATATATTTGACTTTCCATTGGCAATGGAACTTGGGATTGGAACCAAATCAGGTTGGGCATTTATGGAGCTTGGACTATCCAGAATAGCAGCTTCAACTCTAGCTCCGCTTTTCCCAAACAGTAACTTATCCACCCCCCAAGCGCGAAAGTGGCTGAAGGAAGAGGTTGACGTGCATAGAATTCGGCTTAGCCAAGTTATTATTGACGAGCTAACGAAGCTTAACCTAATAAATACAAAATAGCTTTCCCCATCTTTCCATAGAATTGGTCCCGTTACTTCCATACATATTGGAATTTCACTGCACGACTTGACCCTTCCATGCCCGATTCATGTTACGCGGTGCCCTCCCTCCCCCGGGTAGGGCAACGCATGCACCGACAGTGGCGGTCCCCCCTATATCATCGTCTATAACGTGGCGCCGTCCCCGTCAGCAGTCTGTGCTAGCGCAGGGCACAGCCCCGCCCCCTGACGCGGCGTAGCAGCAGGCGGCCACGATTTCTCCGCCCCCCTTACCGCAGACCACTATTCATGATAGGACTATAAGCCTCAACCGCCCGAGGAGTGTCCTGCATGCATCGCCAATGGTGCCGCGCCCCCTTGCGCCCGTCCTCCAGCGCACCCGCCCCGCCGGATGGAACAGTGAACAGCCCCCGGAAAACCGTTCCAAACTGTTCCAAACGTTCCATCCGACCACCGTAGGCCGGGTCGGGCGTGCCGAATGGAACAGTGAACAGTCCGCCGAAATCTGTTCCACGCTGTTCCACCCACCCAACTCCGCCCCCAAAACGAAACGGCCCCCTTCCCTTGCGGGAAGAGGGCCGAAATCGTTTCAGCTACCCGAAGCGGCTCAGTCGCGCTTGACCGTGTCGCTGTTCAGCGCGGCCTGGGCGGCGGCGAGGCGGGCGATCGGCACGCGGTAGGGCGAGCAGGAGACATAGGTCAGCCCGATCTTCTCGCAGAAGGAGATCGAGGCCGGGTCGCCGCCATGCTCGCCGCAGATGCCCAGCTTGATGTCCGGACGGACCTTGCGGCCACGCTCGGTGGCGATCTCCACCAGTTCGCCGACACCGGTGACGTCCAGCGACTGGAACGGGTCCTGCTCCAGGATGCCCTGGCGCTGGTACTCCGGCAGGAAGCTGCCGGCGTCGTCGCGCGACAGGCCCAGCGTGGTCTGAGTCAGGTCGTTGGTGCCGTAGCTGAAGAACTCGGCCGACTCGGCGATCTCGCCGGCCTTCAGGGCCGCGCGCGGGATCTCGATCATCGTGCCGGTCAGGTACTCCACCGTCACGCCGGTCTCGGCCTTCACCTGCTCGGCGGCGCGGTCGATCACCCCCTTGAGGATGTCGAACTCCTTCTTCGTGATGATCAGCGGGATCATCACTTCGGGAATGACAGCCTCGCCGGTGGTCTTGGCGACCTCGGCGGCGGCGGCGAAGATGGCGCGGGCCTGCATCTCGTAGATCTCGGGGTACGAGATGCCCAGACGGCAGCCGCGATGGCCCAGCATCGGGTTCGCTTCATGCAGCTGGATGGTGCGGTGGCGCACCCGCAGCGGATCGGTGCCGGTGGCCTGGGCGACCTCCGCCATGTCCTCTTCGGTGTTCGGCAGGAACTCGTGCAGCGGCGGGTCGAGCAGGCGGATCGTCACCGGCAGGCCGGTCATGATCGTGAACAGATCGACGAAGTCCTTCTTCTGGAAGGGCTCCAGCTTGGCGAGCGCCTTGCGGCGGCCGGCCTCGTCCTCCGCAAGGATCATCTCGCGGACGGCCAGGATGCGCTCCGGGTCGAAGAACATGTGCTCGGTGCGCGACAGGCCGATGCCCTCGGCGCCGAACTTCCGCGCGGTGCGGGCGTCCAGCGGGGTTTCGGCGTTGGCGCGGATCTTCATCCGGCGGATGCTGTCGGCCCAGCCCATCAGGGTGGCGAAGTCGCCCGACAGTTCCGGCTGGATCGTCGGCACCTCGCCCAGCATCACCTCGCCGGTGGAGCCGTCGATGGTCAGGATGTCGCCTTCCTTCACGGCGACGCCGCGGACCGACATCTGCTTGGTCTTGTAGTCGATGCGCAGGTCGCCGGCGCCCGACACGCAGGCACGGCCCATGCCGCGGGCGACAACCGCCGCGTGGCTGGTCATGCCGCCGCGGCTGGTCAGGATGCCGCGGGCGGCGTGCATGCCGTGGATGTCCTCAGGCGAGGTCTCGATGCGGCAGAGGATCACCGCCTCGCCCTTGCCGGCCATCTGCTCGGCCTCGTCGGCGGTGAACACAACCTTGCCCGACGCGGCGCCGGGGGAGGCCGGCAGGCCCTTGGCGATCACCTTGCGGTCGGCCTTGGGGTCCAGCGTCGGGTGCAGCAGCTGGTCGAGCGAGGCCGGATCGATGCGGCGGACCGCCTCGTTCTGGTCGATGACGCCCTCGTTCGCCAGATCGACGGCGATCTTCAGCGCCGCCGGGGCGGTGCGCTTGCCGTTGCGGGTCTGCAGCATGAACAGCTTGTTCTGCTGGACCGTGAACTCGATGTCCTGCATGTCGCGGTAGTGATTTTCCAGCTTGAGGCGGACCTCGTTCAGCTGGTTGAACACCTCCGGCATCACCTCTTCCATGGCGGGGAGGTCGGACTTGTTGGCGAGCTTGCCGGCGATGGTCAGGTGCTGCGGCGTGCGGATGCCGGCGACGACGTCCTCGCCCTGGGCGTTGACCAGATACTCGCCGTAGAAGGCGTTCTCGCCGGTCGACGGGTTGCGGGTGAAGGCCACGCCGGTGGCGCAGTCGTTGCCCATGTTGCCGAAGACCATGCACTGCACGTTGACCGCGGTGCCCCAATCGGCCGGGATGTCGTGCAGCTTGCGGTAGGTGATGGCGCGGGCGTTCATCCAGGAGCCGAAGACGGCGCCGATGGCCCCCCACAGCTGCTCCTGCACATCCTGCGGGAAGGGCCGGCCCAGCTCGCGCTCGACCGCCTTCTTGTAGTCCTCGATCACCGCCTGCCAATCCTCGGCCGACAGGTCGGTGTCGAGGTTGTAGGACTTGTCGCGCTTGTGGTTGTCGAGGATGTCCTCGAAATGGTGATGCTCAACGTCGAGCACGACGTTGGAGTACAT
>JAFAFA010000084.1 GCA_023423695.1 Pseudomonadota bacterium
TCGCCGTCCGGCTCCGCCACCTCCTCCGACATGCAGGCCGGGATCCAGTGGCGCCGCATCATTCGGCCCATCGGGGCGTCGCCCTCGACGCGGCACAGAAGATCGTTCTCTTCGGCGGTCAGCATGATCGTGGCTCCAAGAATTAGATATCTAAGTTATGCGGTTGGGGATGGGCGCAAGCTGCAAGCCCTTCAGTCCCGATGATGCAGGCGGCGGTCGATCCACAGCAGGCCCGAACTCAGCACGGTCGCGGCCAGGATCAGGATCAGCGTGACCGCAGCGATGGCCGGGAAATCGGCCAGCCCGATCGCGCCCATCAGCATCGAGCCCATACCCAGGCGCGACGCGAACATCTCGCCCAGCACGACGCCCAGCAACGTCACCGACAGCCCGACGCGGATGCCCGAGAAGATCTCCGGGAAGGCGGCCGGCAGCAGCAGATGGAAGAAGCGGGCACGCGGCGACAGGTTGTGCATCTGGCCGACCCGCAGATAGATCGGCTGGATGTTGCGGACGGCGCCCATGGTGAACAGGGTGATGGGGACGATGCCGTGGATGACCCCGAAGGCCACCTTGGCCGACAGGCCGAGACCGCAGATGGTCAGGATGATCGGATAGAGCGTCACCTTGGGCAACGAGGCGATGGAGGCCAGCATCGGCTCCGTCGTTTCGAAGGCGGCGCGGTTGGTGCCCAGCCACACCCCGGCCAGCAGACCCAGCACAATGGTGATCGCGCTGGCGTAGGCGAAGGCCAGAGCGGTGGCGTTGACGTGTGCCCAGAAGCTGGGCCGGTGGAACAGCACGCCGATCTCCCGCAGCGTTTCCAGCGGCGGCACGACCAGCCGGCCGCCGACCACGAGGCTGACACATTGCCAGGCGACCAGCAGCCCGGCGATCAGCAGGAGGAAGTCGGAGGCGTCGCGGATCCGTTTCATTCGGCCCTCCGTCCCAGCGCCCGCGCCGCGAACCAGCGTTCCGGAACGCTCAGCAGGGAATTGATGACGACGACCACGACAATGACCAGCAACATCAACCCGTACATGCGAGGAACGTTGAAATTGTCGTAGGCATAGGAAATCTTGTAGCCGACCCCGGCCGCCGCCATCAGGAACTCGCTGCCGATGACGCCGATGAAGGAATAGGCGACCACCAGCTTGATCCCCGGCAGCAAATTCGAGGCGATGGCCGGCAATTGCAGATGGATCACCCGCTGCCACCACGAGAAATGATGCATATGAGCGAGCTTCAGTAGTACGCGGGGAAAACGGTCGAGGGCGTCCATGGTGGCGATGATCATGCTGACGACGGCGTTGAAGATCGCCGTGATGATGATCGGCCCCGGCCCCAGCCCCATAACCGCCGCCAACCCCGGATAGAAGGCGAAGACCGGGATGGCGTAATAGCTGGTCAGGATCGGCGCCACCGCGCGGCGCAATCGCGGAAAGGAATGGATGAGGATGCCGAGCAGGAACCCGGCGACCGTCGCCACCACCACCGAAACGCCGACCGCGAAGAAGGTCTGCGCCATGTCGGTGTAGATGGCTTCCTCCCGCAGCAGGGCGGCCAGGGCAACCACCATGCTGCTGGGCGGGACCATCGTGTTGGGATCGATCAGACCGACCCTGCAGGCCGCTTCCAGCAGCGCGACCACGGTGGCCACCAGCAGGATGCGCCGGCGCCGCACGGTGTTCCTGACCGGCCTTCGGACAAGACCTCGACTCATAGCGAGGGAACCCATGGTCTCATTCCTTCTCGGTGCCGAGCGAGTGGTCGAGCGCCTTCATCGATTCCTTGCGCAGGACGCTCCACAGGCGGCTGGACAGCGCGCCATAACCGGGGTCGGACACGATGGTGCTGTCGCGGTCGCGCGACCATCCGGTCTCGATCAGTTCGATGAAGCGGCCGGGGCGGGCCGACATGGCGCCGACGCGGTCGGACAGCATAGCGGCCTCGTCCAGCGCGTGGGTGATCAGGACCACCGTCGCGTTGGTCTCCCGCCACAGCCGCAGCAGCTCGTCGCCCATCAGAAGACGGGTCTGCGCGTCGAGCGCGGCAAAGGGTTCGTCCAGCAGGATCAGGCGCGGCTTCATCACCAGCGTGCGGGCGATGCAGGTGCGCTGACGCATGCCGCCCGACAGCTGGTTGGGGTAGGCATGGGCGAAGGGAGTCAGCCCCATGAAGCCCAGCGCATAATCGACCAGCCGCTTGATCTCCACCGGGTCGGTGCCGCGTCGGCGCAGGCCGAAGGCGATGTTCTCCCACACGCTGAGCCAGGGCAGCGAGGCGTCCTGCTGGAACACCGCTCCGATCCCGTCGGGCACCGTGCCGCCGACCACCGGCTTGTCCTCGAACCGAACGGTTCCGCCGGTCGGCGTGGTCAGCCCGGCCAGTACGTCCATGAAGGTGGATTTGCCGCAGCCGGACGGGCCGATGACGGAAAAGAACTCGCCCCGCCGGATCGACAGGCTGATCGGACCGAGGACCGGCAGTTCACCGGTTCCGTTGACGGCGGGGAAGCTGCGCGTCAGCGCGGCGCATTCCACATGGGCTTCGGCCGTCGCCGTTTCCGCGACCATCTGGGAGGCTGTGGCCAGACGCATCGTCACTGTCCTTTCAAGCTGGGCCGGGAAGCGCGTCCGCGCGCGGTTCCGGGGGTGGTGATGGTCCATCCGGTCGCCACGGCGGTGGCTGAAGCGGCCGGAATGGCAATGGCTATCCGCCTCATGCGATCCCTTCCCTTGTCGTCTTTCCAGTGCGGTGGCACCGCGCCCGCGGGGGCCGGTCGTCGCGTCGTTCGCCGCATCGCAGATATCTAAGATCAAGCGTAAGACGGTGAATTGTCCGTGTCTACAGCAATTTTTTGAAATCTTGAAATAACAAAGAAGACAAAAGACCATTTTTTATTTGGTTACTTACGGAAGATAGGAGAAATGGCGTAGATTTTAAAAATATAACTGTTGCGGCGCAACAATGCGTGGGCCGTTTGAAAATCCCTCTCCTGGAGCAGAAGAGGGACGGGTCGAGAGGGACGGGTCACTCCGCCGCTTGGGACGCCGGCTCCTCATCGGGTCGGGCGAGGTCGCGCCAGTCGGTGGATTTGGGCACGATGCCCTCGAAGGCGCGGATGCCGGTGCGCGGCACGGCGTCGGTGGAGCCGATGGGGGGATCGCCGTCGCGGAAGGCGCGGACGGCCTCGACCATCATGCGGCGGAACTGCACGATGGCGACGTCGCTGGCGCCGAGGATTTCCTTCGAGCGGTCGGCGATGCCGCCCATC
>JAFAFA010000088.1 GCA_023423695.1 Pseudomonadota bacterium
CCGATCTGCCGGGGACGGTCCTGCCGCATATCCTGCGCAGCGTGGCGCTGCTGGGGGTCGATTCGGTCATGGCTCCGCAGGACCGGCGGGACGCCGCCTGGACACGGCTGGCCCGCGACCTGGACAAAACTGCACTGAAGACGATGTACGAGGTGCAGCCCTTCAACGCACTGCCCGATCTGGCAAGCAAGATCCTCGCTGGACAGATCCGCGGCCGTGTTGTCATCGACGTAAGAGCTTGTTCGTAGCAGGGCCGCGCCATCCCGTGCTGACCAAGATGCTACTCTAAGTGGCTGTTCGTGGGCGTCATGCTGGGGTGGCCTGGGTAACGAGCCGCTTCAGGCGACGTGAGAGGATCGAGATGAAAGCGATGAGGTGTTCCTTCGTCCGTTCGACCAGGATATTCAGCCTCCGGTAGCGGATTAGCCATCCAAACGAGCGCTCCACGACCCAGGCAATTTCGGTGGGAATGAACAGGCCGCCGCGCCCTCGGGCGATCGGCTGAATGGTGATGCCAAGCGCCCCCCGGCTTTGGCCAGGCGCTGGCCGCGATAGCCGAGGTCTCCAATGGCCGGGCCCTGGAAACCGCGGCCGGCGATCTCCCGCAGGACCGGGACAATGCCCTTGGTGTCGTGCACGTTGGCCGGCGCTACATCGATCGCCCGCGGAATGCCGTCCTTCTCGACGGCAATATGGACCTCCACGCCGCGGATCCTCTTGCCGCCGTCCACGCCCCGCGCGAAGCACTCGGGGCCGAAGGGCAGGTGCGGCTGTCGATCACCACCATGCTCGGCTCGGCCGTATCACCGCAGGCCAGCCGCCACGTGCGGCGTAGCCGGTCGAGCAAACAGCGCCATAGCCCCAGTCGGGTGATCTTGCCCCGGTTGGGTGGCTCTTGCGCACTTTGCGTGGATGGTCCAGGGTGCGGTGGCGAGCAGACCGGTTATTGCCCACATGGAAGGAGCATGCAGACGTTCTCTTTCCTTCCGGATTGCCGCGTGCTTCAGATCGAGCGTGGCAGCCGCGGCTCCCTTGCCATTCTTGCAGAAAGTCGCCGAGGTAGTGCTCGTTGCCCGCACTGTGGCGCCGTCAGCCGCGTGGTTCACAGCCGGTACCGGCGATCTCCAGCCGACCTCCCGGCCTTCGGGCGTGAGTTCCGTGTTGCCTTGCTCGTCCGGCGGTTCTATTGCCGGCAAGCGACCTGCCCCAAACGCACGTTCGCCTAGCGCTTTCCAGGCGCTGTGGCCCCTTACGCTCGACGCGCCCGGCGGCTGGCCAAGGCACTGGGCCGGGTCGGGATTGCTCTCGGTGGCGCTGCGGGAGCGCGGCTCGCCCTTGGGCTTCGAATGCCAGTCAGCAGGGACACCCTGCTACGCGTCATCCGGGCATTGCCCTTGCCGGCCGTTGAACCGCCACGCGTCGTCGGCGTGGATGACTGGGCGCTGCGCAAGGGGCGGACCTATGGCACCATCCTGGTCGACCTGGAACGTCGTCGTGTCCTTGACCTGCTGGCCGATCGATCCGCCAACACCGTTGCGGCTTGGTTGCGCGACCACCCCGGCATCGCCGTAGTGGCGCGGGATCGCTCCACCGAATACGCTCGTGCCGCCACCAATGGCGCTGGTCAAGCGACGCAGGTTGCCGACCGCTGGCACCTGCTCGCCAATACGCGCCAGATGCTTGAACGCTGGCTCTTCGCCGTCCATGGTCGGCTTCGCCGGTTGCCGCCGGTCCATACCGACGCGTCGGCTATCGGACCCCGACGCACCCGAGCCTTCCCGCGCCCGCGTGCCGAGAGAGTGGCGAGCGTCGCAAGCTACGAGCGGTGGCTGGCCGTCTATAGAGAGGTCCGGTGCCGCCATGCCGCCGGCGAGACGCTGCTGGGCATTGCCCGGGCGATGGGCTTGGCACGGGGAACGGTCCGTAAGTACGTGCAAGCACAGAGCTTTCCGGAACGCGCATCGGGGGCTCCGGGACCGAGCGCGTTGGATCCCTTCATCCCGCATCTGACGGCACGTGTGGCCGCAGGCTGCGAGAATGGAATGGAGCTATGGCGTGAGGTGCGTGCGCTGGGCTACCCCGGCCAAGCGAAAGCGGTGCATCTCTGGCTGTAACAGCACCGAAGCGTCCCGGCGAAGACGACGCCCCACCGCTGGCGCAAGGAGACGCCAACCCGATCGGGCGGCCCACCAGCCCTCTTGTCGCCTAAGCGTTTGGCCTGGGCTCTGGTAAAGCCGGCCGAGGCGCGCAACGACGAGGAGGCTGCGGCCGTTGCCCAGGCCGAGCAAGATGCCGAAACACAAACAGTGGCCGGCCTCGTGCGCCGCTTCACGGCACTCGTGCGCGCGGCGGGCTGAACCGCGGAAAGCGACCATGCTGCCGCCGGACTGGAGGCTTGGCTCACCGAAGCAAGTTCCTGCGGTATCACGGCAGTTCAGACGTTTGCTGCCGGTTTGGAGCAGGATGGCGCTGCAGTTCGGGCGGCACTCACATTACCATGGAGCAGCGGGCAGGCTGAGGGGCAGATCAACCGCCTCAAGCTGCTCAAGCGTCAGATGTACGGCAGAGCCAGCCTGGATCTGCTCCGGAGACGAACCCTCCTGGCCGCGTGATCCACGCAAAGTGCGCAAGAACCACCCAACCGGGGCAAGATCAATTGAGACGGTTCCCGTTTCTCGGACGCTTCGCCCGGGCCTCCGACTTATGAAATGGAGGACCGGATGCGGGCGGCGGTGGGCTTGACTGCCGCCGGCAAGGTGGCGGGGCACTTGTTGCAGCGGATGGCGATGCTCCGGCGCCTCGCTCGGAACCGATTTTTCATGACAGGCCCCGATGGAGGACCCGGACGGGTGAGGTCAGAGCGGCAGCAGCACGGGCACCAGGATCACGCTGACCGCCATGACGATGACGGCCAACGGCACGCCGACCCGCACGAAGTCACCGAAGCTGTAATTGCCCGGCCCCAGAACCAGCGTGTTCACCGGCGACGATACCGGCGTCATGAAGGCCGTGGAGGCGGCAAGCGCGACGATCATGGCGAAGGGGTAGGGCGATGCGCCCAGCTCCTTGGCGACCGCCAGAGCAACCGGGGCCATCAGCACCGCCGTTGCCGTGTTGGAAATGAACAGGCCGAAAAGGGCGGTCACGATAAACAGCCCGGCAAGAATGGCGTGGGAACTCGCTTCCCCGACCACGCCGAGCAGGGCGCCGGCAGCCAGATCTACGCCGCCCGTCCGCTGCAATGCGATGGAGAAGGGCAGCATGCCAACGATCAGCACCAAGCTCTGCCAGTGGATAGAGCGGTAGGCGCTGTTGAAATCGACGCAGCGCAGCAACCCTAGCAACAGGCAACCGATCAGCGCGGCCTGCACGTTGGGAACGATCCCCGACACCATCAGCGCGACGACGACGAGAATGGAGAAAACCGCATGCGGCGCACGCGGAGCGGCTGGGACCACCTCGTCCAGCTCCGCCGGCAGGCTGAGAACGATCATCGTCTTCGGGTCGGCCTGAAGCCTGCGGATCGCCTTCCACGGGCCGATCAGCAGCAGCGTGTCGCCGAGCTTCAACTTCTCGTCCAGCAGGCTTTCCCTGTGCGCGGTGGTGCCGCGCCGCAGGCCGACGACGTTCAGTTCGTATTCGGTACGGAAGCGGGAGCCGACCACCGTCTTGCCGATCAGCGTCGAGGTTGGCGGCAGCATGACCTCGGCCATGCCGATTTCCTGCGAGTGGTCGGAGAAATACAGTCCCGTCAACGGCAACCGTTCCAGTTGGAAGCGCTTCACCACCGACGTGATGTCCACCGACGGAGCGGCGAGATCGAGATACAGAACGTCGCCGACATGCAGTGCGGTCTGCGCGGTCGGGCGGATGATATGGGTCCCTATCCGGCTGTGCCGCTCGATGGCGACGATGTTGACGCCGGAGGTGGCGCGAAGATTCAGTTCTTCCAGGGTTTTGGCGACCAGCGGGGAATGCGGCGTGACGCGCAGCCGGGTTTCCCGTTCCGCCAGCCCGTATTCGTCGATCCAGTCGGCGAGCCGGGGCCGTCGGTGCTCCGACCCGCGTTCCTGAACGGTTGTCACCAGCCAGCGGCGGGCGAAGACCATGTAGGCGATGCCGACGACCAGCAGCGGAACGCCGAAGGGCGTGATGCTGAAGAACTGGAAGCCCTCGAACCCATGGCGGACCAGTTCGCTGTTCACCACCAGATTGGGGGCGGTGCCGACCAGCGTCATCATGCCGCTGAACAGCGCCGCGACGCTCAACGGCATCATCAGACGGCCGGGCGCGATGGAGGCGCTCTGCGCGATACGCAGGACCACCGGGATGAAGATCGCCACGACGCCCGTCGAACTCATCACCGATCCGACACCCGCAACGAGCAGCATCAGCAGGCACAGCAACCGGGCCTCGCTGCGGCCCGCACGGGAGCACAGCCAATCGCCGAGCCGCTGCGCGACGCCGGTTCTCACCAGCCCTTCGCCGATCACGAACAGGGCGGCGATCAGGATGATGTTGGGATCGCTGAACCCCGCCAGCGCCTCGCTCATGGAGATGATGCCGGTGAATGGCAGGACGACAATCATGATCAGCGCCACCGCGTCCATGCGCGGTTTGTTGACGGCGAACATCACGACCGCAGCGGCAAGCAGCAGCAGCGTTACGGCAAGATCAGAAAGCATATCTTCTTATGGATTAATGGACAGGGCGGTTGCGCCGCGATGCTAGGACATGGTTCTGTAAGGGGATAGCCCCGGGAATTACGGAGCTTGATGGACGCTGTTGCATCGAGCCAATGAGGCGAGCCTTCGCTCTTCACAGCGTGTAGGCTTTACGCGATGCGGACGGACTCCGGGCGTCCAAGGTCGAGCATAGAGACCGTTGCAAACCTGGGGGAGGATGATACAGCGCTCCTATGGAACTTTGTTGCAGCGAGGCAATCTCGCTCGCAGGAAGCCCTTTGCCGGCGTCATGGTTACGCGACGCGGATAGAGTCTGGGTGTCCGGGGTCCAGCATGCGTTTCAGGATCCGGACCGCGATGGCGATCTCGGCGTTCCGCCAATCCTCGGTTTGGAACCGCAGGCCGTCCCCGATGACGCGCTTCCAGCGACTGAAGAACGCCTCGACCAAGGCGCGGACAGTGTATCGGGAGGCTTTCTGCCACGCCAAGCGTCCGTGCTCAGCGATGTACTGAAGGTACCGGTCGCGCTGCGTTGGGTCCATCGCGGCGTTCGCGCTCGGCACCGCCGTGGAGCCGGGCGGCACGACCACGGCGGCGCCCAGCGTGTGCTCCGCCACGGCTGCGACCACGCCGGTCTGGTCGCAAGCCCCGTCGGCCACGAACGCCGCAAGGGGCTCCTCAACCTGGTCCAGCAGAGCACCGACCTGCGAGCCGTCATCAACACCGTGGTGGGTCAGGGTCGCCGCGAGGATCCGCCCGGTCACAGCAACCAATCCGACATGCAGCTTCTTCAACGCGCGTCGGCGCTGGGTCCCGTGCTTTTCGACCAACCGTAGGGCGCGCCCACCGATAGCGAACTGATTCTGAATGATGCTGCGCCCGGCCTCCCAGGATCGAGCATAACTGGCTCGCTGAAATGCATTGATCAATGTGGTCTTGCCCGAGCCAGGGCCGCCGGTCAGAACCAACAGACGCTCGATTTGTCCGCTGACCTTGTAGTTCATGACGACAACACCTCCTTTACGCGACAGATGTCGAACCCAAGATAGCCGACGATGAGTTGCTGTGATCTGCCCGTCGCCCGCTTCTGAGTTCGTCCAGAACATGCTGGTATTTGCCCGGTGGCAGGGCGCGTGCATTCTCGGCCATGTGCCGTAAGGCAGCGAGGCCGGCCTCGGTAAACCGAGCCCGCAGCCAATGGCCGCCGTCATCCCGCAACTCCAGCAGCCCACGGTCCAGCATCCCCTGAATGACCGCTCCCGGCTTCGGTTGACCTTTATTCGGCCTGGTGGCCCACCGCTTTACCAAGATGCCGCTCTCCAGCCGCGGTGCCTGCCCAAAGCGCACCATGAATTCGTTGCGGATCAGAGCCCGCTCCCGCGGCGTCAAGGTCGTGTCACTCACCAGCTCATCTCCCTCAGTCCTCTCCCCGCGATACGCGGAACCAGTGCTCAGCATACTGCCGACACAGTTCAGCCTCGACGCCGTCTCCGGTGCGTTCGGCATCGGCTGCGCGGGCGAGCCACTGGGACTGTTTCTGAAGCGCTGATCCGTTCACACGGGCGGGTGCTGGTCGGACTCCGGCTGAGGTGGCAGTGGTGGGACGGGACTTGTTGAAATTCGGTCGCGGCACTGGTACGTGGGGCCTGGAGGGTGGCATTGGGCCTTGCGACTTCCTTGAAGAATGAAGCGTCATCCTGTGACCCGGCAGAGTCTACGCCGTGTATCGCTAGGATGCGCGGGAATTTTCCGACGCGGAAGTGATGCTGACGTCAGCCGACGCGCGGACCGACACCAGGGGCGCGGTCGTCTGGTCAAGCCGGTGGTCAGAAGCCCAGTCGGCGCCGTCAGCGCCGACGAGGTGGCCAACTCGGGCGGGCGCCGTCGGCGCCCAGCTGCAGCACTTGGTGGATGAGGCGGCCGACCAGCCGGGCTCGCTGCTGGTCGGCCTGATCCGGATCGCCGACCGAGAGCCGATCACCCTTTTCGCGACAGCTTCCGATGGCCGCTTCTGACCCGAACCGGTCATCAGGGCTCGCGATATCAGGTGTTTTAGCCTTCGAGAACGCTTGCAATAGGGCATCGGAACGGTTACCGGATATACAGTCAAACTGTACATATGTTAACCGTTCTTGAGAGGCCGAGCATGACGATTGACAATAAGGAGTTGGTTCGCCGCTTCAACATCGAGGTCATTCAGAACGGTGATGAAGCCGCATTCAACGCACTGATGGCGCCGGACTTTATCAATCACGCCGCCACCCAGGGCATGCCTAACGGTCCGGAAAGCATGTGGAACACCTTCCAGAACATTCTTCGGCCCGCCCTGTCGGGCTTGAGGGTGATAATCCATGACCAGATCGCCGAGGGTGACAAGGTCACCACCCGCAAGACAATCAGCGGCGTTCACACCGGTACACTGGCCGGGATTCCTGCGACAGGACGTGACGTTGCCATCGACGTTATCGATATCGTGCGTGTTCAGGACGGCAAATATGCTGAACATTGGGGCGTGAACACTCTGTCGAATGTTCTTGCTGCACTATCGAAGTCGTGATTTCGGCCTAGCAAAGCCGTTCGATAATGGGAATTGTGGCTTCAAGCGTCCGTCTATCCTCTTCGGACAGACGTTCCTCTATCAGAGCAGCGATCTTCGATGTCCGGGCTTCGCGGGAGCGAGACAATCCCTCTCGCCCCCTTTCGGTGATCGATAGAAGTTGGCTGCGCCCGTCCGCTGGATTGGGCAATCTGCAAACCAAGCCCTCGGTTTCAAGTTGAGCAGTCACCAGTCGCATACTTTGGTGTCGGACATTACGGCAGTTCGCCAGTTCGGCGACACTCAACGGACCGCGTTTTTCAAGAAGCAACAGGGTTTCAGACTGAGATGTTGTTGGCGTATCTGTCTCATTCCTCACGCTGCGTACAAATCGACTGATGGTATCGCGCAGCCTTTCTGCAAGTGCCAGCGCAGTGGCATCTGCTTCGGAGAGGGCTTTGTCGTTATTCAATTGCTTTCTCTATCTTTGCGGAAATGCGTTGTACATTCCCAAAAACCCGGGCGCAACGGACGTGAAACAGGATCGGCCGTTATGACCGCTCCTGGCGCTTTGCGGTCCGGACCAAACGGCCGTTTTGGGTCAGGAGCAGGCGCAGCTGGCAATGCGATGAGAACCACACCGCATTCCGAGTCTTCCGCCAGCTACCGCTATGTGGCCGCGTGCTCTTCGATGCAATCGACGCGTTCCGGATAAAACGCCAAATGTTCGCGGATGGCGGCCACGGCGGGATAGGGAATCTCGTAGGTCCAGACAGCGTTGATCGCGATGCGATCACCCACGCGCAGACTGTAATACGTGGCATTCCCCTTGTAAGGGCAATGTGTCGTGTGCGCCGTGCGCTCGAAGGTCATCATGTCGGCATCCGCGTGGGGAATATATTGAACCGCGGGCAACTTCGCCTCCGTCAGCGTCAGGGCGCGTGCCGTTTCGGCGATGACCCGGCCGGCGAAGACGACACGGAGCCGATTCAGGTTGGGGATGATCATGATGGGATGCTCGGGGCCGGCAATTTTCACAGCGATACTCCTTGCTCGCCAGTGGTTGCGCCGGTCATGGCGCGGTCGTCATGCCTTATACCAGCGACTCTTGATCCTGACCTATCAGGATCAAGAGCTTCGGCGGCATGGTCCGGCCGCTTGTGACCGTAGTGTCGCTGATCTGCGGCCGGCGCTTTCGCCATGCTACTCTGGGCGGCGTGACTGAGCGTTGCCCTTATTTCACATCAGTGCCCCAGGTGGCTCCACCGATGAAGGATTGGATCTCAATGAGCATGCAGCCATGGGAAGGACGTGACCGGCTGGTCGCGATCGACATCGAGACGACCGGACGGCGCCTGCCGAGCCTCCAGGACATCCGTAAGGCGCCCAAGGGCCTGCGTCAGCCCGGCATCATCATCGAAATCGGGTGTCTTGAGATCATCCGTGAGGGCGATGGCTGGAGGAAAGCGCGCAGCTGGGAGTCGCGGGTCAACCCCGACGCCCCTCTCCATCCCGACGCCATCAAGGTGCACGGCATCAAGCCCGCCGACCTGAAGGCGGCGCCCCGCTTTCCCGAGGTGGCCGACGCGCTTCTCGCCTTTCTGGGCGAGGACCTTCTGGTGGCGCATGCCTATGAGAACGAGATGGACTTCCTGAACTACGAGTTCGCGCGCTGCGGACGCGCCGCATGGGGTGCCGACACGTTCTCGGCGGACCGGTTCATCTGTACCAAGGAGATGTCGCACGCGGTCTTCCCCGGTGCTTCCGGCTCGCTCGATGCGCTGTGTGATCGGCTGTGGCTCGACCGGAGTGATCGCTTCGCCCACCATGGCGCGCTGCTCGACGCAGATCTGACGGCTGACGCCTTCTTCAAAATGGCGTTGGGAGATACCGGCCCGCGCGACGCCGTGTTTGAGTGAGACACAGCGCCGGGCATCCGGAATCGTGCCGCGCGCACCTGACGGGCGGAAGGCGTCAAGGTCGGCGTATCGGGCCAGCTTGCGCTGAACCGC
>JAFAFA010000090.1 GCA_023423695.1 Pseudomonadota bacterium
TCGCCGTCCGGCTCCGCCACCTCCTCCGACATGCAGGCCGGGATCCAGTGGCGCCGCATCATTCGGCCCATCGGGGCGTCGCCCTCGACGCGGCACAGAAGATCGTTCTCTTCGGCGGTCAGCATGACATCGTCTTCCGCAGCTGTCTCAGTTGGACTTCGCTTGGAGATCGGTCGGCAGCATCGACGTGTCGATGATGGGCGCGAGGTCGAACCCCTTCTCCACCTCGCCGACCAGTTCCAGGCCGTGGACGGTCTGTTGCAGAGCGGTCATCTCGATGTCGCCGGGGCTCCAGTAATTCTCCTTGGCGAGCGCGGCGACCACCTCGCGGGCGATCTTGGGATCGAGCCCCTCGTAGTATTTGACGAGGATGTCGGCGGCCTCCGTCGGGTTCTTCAGGGCAAACTCGACGCCCTTGCGGCGGCCGGCAATGATCGCCCGGATCTTGGCGGGCTGCGCCTTGATGACGTCGGTCGACGCGATGCCGACGGTCTGGAGCATCGGCGGCAACACGTCGGAGGCACGGCCGATGCTGCGCATCCGGCTGCTGACCTTGGTCCACATCGGTTCCAGGATGAAGCCGATCTGCACGGAATCGTTCTCGATGGCCTGGAGCACGGCGGCCTGGTTGCCAATGGCCGGGCGCTGCACGGAGTCGCGCGGGATGCCGGCCTTTTCCAGCATCATGGCCGACAGGATGTCGGTGTTCGACTTGGCGCTGGTCAGCCCCCATTTCTTACCGACGACGTCCTTCAAAGACTTGATGTCGCTGTCCGGGCGCACCACCAGCACGAAGTCTGAGATGGTGCGGACGCTGCCGTTCACGATCTTGATCGGCAAGCCGGATTTGATGGCCGCGATGGCGGCGGATGGCGCCACCTCGCCATAGGGCAACTCGCTCGCCATGATGTTGCGGACGGTGGTGCCGCCGCCCTTGGCGCTGATGATGCCGGTGATGTCGACGCCGGCCTCCTTGAAGTATCCCTTTTCCAAGGCCACGGCGTAGGGCACACCGAGCATGATCTCACCCCAATGGGTGACGTTGATCTGCTCGGCGGCGGCCGGCAGGGATGGCGCCGTCCACAGGGCCACCAACAGCAGCGCGATCTTTCTCATCGTCTCTTTCCTCCCGTACGGCGCATCAGGTCAATGATGGGCGGATTGTTGGACGGTGCGGCCGTTCCGCAGCCCCCGGGGGCGTCCCCCGTGGACTGGCAGCCGTCTTCCTGTCGCGAACGCCGGTTTTCGGCGCCGCCGGGCGTGTCGCCCGCTTTTTTCGCGAAGCCTTGCGGCCCGCATTTTATCGTAGATATCTAAGAATAAGGTTAGCATACCAAACATTCTTGTCCACAAGCAAAACCGTAAATCCGCCTTCTCAAAGGTCGAGGGTCAGCGTTCCCGATTTCGCGCGCGACACGCAGATGATGATGTGCCGTTTGCGTTCCTCCGGGGTTAGCACAAGGTCGCGGTGATCCACGTCGCCGTCGACCAGCCCGGTCAGGCAGGACCCGCAGGATCCGCTTTCGCACGAACTGGGCAGGTTCAGGCCGCGACCGCGCAACGCCTCCAGGATGCTGACCCCGGCCGGCACCTCCACCGTGTCGCCGCCGTGGGCGAGGCGGACGGTGAAGGGCCGGTCCTCCGCCGCATCCACCGTCGTGGTGGTGCCGAAATCTTCGAAATGCACGGCCGAGGGCGGCCAATGGCCGGTCATGTCGCGCACCGCCTGCATCAATGGACGCGGTCCGCAGCAATAGAGATGCGCGCCGCGCGGCCGCGTCTCCAGCACCGGCCAGAGGTCCAGCGCGCAGGCCGGGTCGCCCCCGTCATGGTGCAGCACGACCTGATCGGCCAGCTCCGGGATCGACAGCTCCGCGCGGAAGGCGGTCATTTCCGGCGTCCGCGTGCAGTAATACAGCGAAAAGGACCCACCGATCGCGCGCAGCCGGCGGATCATCGACAGGATCGGCGTGATGCCGATGCCGCCGGCGATGAAGATGTGGTGGGCGGCGTCCTCGTCCAGCGGGAAGTCGTTGCGCGGCGCCGACACCGTCAGCCGGTCGCCGACGCGGGTGTCGTCGATCAGGCTGATTGAGCCGCCACGCCCCTGCGCGTCGCGCTTGACGGCGATGACGTAGCGGTCGCGTTCGGCCGGGTCGTTGCACAGGGAATAGCGGCGGATCGCCCCGTTCGGCACCCACACCGACAGGTGGGCACCCGCCGTGAAGGGCGGCAGCTCGGCACCGTCGGGGGACACCAGCTCGAACGCGACGATGTCGTCGGCCAGCCGCGCGATGTCCCGCACGCGCAGCGTCGTCATGTCGGTGCCGGCGATGTCTTCGGCCATGCTTTCGGTCCTTGGATTGGAAGGGCGGCGGCGGCGTCGCGGGCATCGTCGGACGGTGGGTCCGGAGCCCGCGGCGATTTGCAAGTTTGTTAGGCACGCCAACCATTGACAAAACTTAGACGTCTAAGATAGCCTGTTCAAGTTAAATCCGACGGTCCCTCTCGGTTTTCCGGCGGCCGTCTTTTCCGCGCCGTCGTCCGCCGCGACAGCCACGTCCCGAAAGGCCATCCCCGACGATGAATCCCGCGCTGAGTTTCGATGGCGGAACGCTGTCCGTCGCGCTGGCCTGCACGGTCGCAGTGCTGTCCGGCGGGGTGGTGAAGGGGGCGACCGGGGTCGGCCTGCCGATGATCGCCGTCCCGCTCATGCTGCAGGTGGTGTCCGCCCCGCTGGCGATCACGCTGATGGCGGTGCCGGTGCTGGCGAGCAACTTGCTGCAACTGGACGACCGCGACCTGCTGGCCGGCGCGGTGGCGCGATTCTGGGGGCTGATCCTGGCGCTGCTGGCGGCTACGGTGATCGGGGCGAACGCGCTGGTGGCGGCCTCGCCGCGCGCGATGAACATCGGGCTGGGGCTGGTCACCGTGGCGATGGCGCTGATGCAGATGCGACGCGGCGCGGCGGAACGCCGCCCGGTGCGGCACGAGCGGCTGCTGTCGCCGCTGGTCGGGCTGGTGGCCGGGTTGCTGGGTGGGATCTCGTCCTTCTCGGGGCCGCCGCTGGTCGCCTATCTGCTGCGGCTGAACCTGTCCAGCCACGCCTTCGTGGTGACGATTTCGCTGTTCTACGTCTGCGGGGCGATTCCGCTCTACATCAGCCTGATCGCCAGCGACGCGGTGGGCTGGCCGGTCCTGCTCGGCTCGCTGGCGCTCGGCGCACCCGCCTATGGCGGGTTGCTGATCGGGCAGAGGCTGCGCCAGGCGTTGAACGAACGCCAGTTCCGCCGCGTCATCACCGGCGTCCTGATGATCAGCGGCCTCAGCCTGCTGGTCAAATCGGCGCTGTTCTGAACCATCCACGGAAGGGAGAGACCCCCATGGCCGACCACGGCACGGCGGACAGGCGGTTGAGGCTCGGCATCGCCGGATTGGGGCGCGGCTTCATGGCGATGCGGGCGACCCTGTCCCGGCACCCTCGCGTCGTCCTGGCCGGAGCCGCCGACCCGCGCGAGGAGGCGCGCCGCCGCTTCGCCGCCGATTGCGGCGCCCCGGCCCACGCGACGGTGGAGGAGCTCTGCGCCGACCCGACGCTGGACGCCGTCTATGTCGCGACTCCGCACCAGTTCCACGCCGCTCATGTCGCGCTGGCGGCGGCAGCGGGCAAGCACATCCTGGTCGAGAAGCCGATGGCGCTGACGCTGGAGGAGGCCGGGGCGATGATCGCGGCGGCCGACGCGGCGGGTGTCCATCTGATCGTCGGCCACACCCACGGCTTCGACGCGCCGATCCTGCGCGCCCGCGACCTGATCGCCGGCGGGGAGTATGGCGCGATCCGCATGATCACCGCGATGGACTACACCGACTTCCTCTACCGGCCCCGCCGGCCGGAGGAGCTGGCGACGGAGCGGGGCGGCGGCGTGATGTTCAACCAGGCGCCCCATCAGGTCGACGTCGTGCGGCTGCTGGGCGGCGGGCTGGTGCGCAGCGTGCGCGCGGTCACCGGCGCCTGGGACCAGGCCCGCCCGACCGAGGGCGCCTACAGCGCCCTGCTGACCTTCGAGAACGGTGCCGTCGCGACCCTGACCTACAGCGGCTACGCCCATTTCGACAGCGACGAGTTCTGCGGCTGGGTCGGCGAGAGCGGCCAGCCCAAGGATCCCGAGCGCTATGGGCAGGCCCGCCGGCTGCTGGGCCGCGTCGCCGGTCCCGACGACGAGGCGGCCTTCAAGAGCACCCGCATCTATGGCGGCGCCGACGAACCGCCGGGCGCCTTTCCCGATGACCCGCCCTTTCATCAGCATTTTGGGGTGGTGGTGGTGTCCTGCGACCGCGCCGACCTGCGTCCGACGCCGCGCGGCGTCTTGGTTTACGGCGACGCCGACCGCCATCTCGACCCGCTGCCCCCGCCGACGGTGCCGCGTGCCGAGGTGCTGGACGAGCTGTGCGCCGCCGTCCTGGACGGCCGCCCGCCGGTCCACGGCGGCGCCTGGGGCTTGGCGACGCTGGAGGTCTGTCTGGCTATGCTGCGGTCGGCGCGCGAGGGGCGCGAGGTAACGTTGAGCCGCCAGGTTGCGGTTCCCGGCAACCCGCCTATCTTCAGTCGCGGCCGGCCCGACGGCGTTCCCGGCATGGCCGCATCGCCGGAGCTTGGCAGCCGGTGAAGCGGTGGGTTAGCTTGAAGGCCGGTGGCGTTGCCGCATCGGCTCGTTGGTCTGTTCCCGTAACGCGATGGGTGGCTGTGTGACACGCTCCGAAGACAAGATAGTGAGGGTTGGCGGTGACCCCGACCCGGCGCTGGGCATCGATCCGCCGACCAGCGTCGCCGGCCAGGAATGGCGCGAGGCGGTGCCCAACGACCGTCTGGCCCATTTGGTCAAGGACGCCTTGCGGGGGTTGTCGCGCGGGTTGCAGATGCGGCTGACCGAGCATGACGTGTCCTTCGGCCATTGGACCTTCCTGCGCATCCTGTGGGAGCACGACGGGCTGACCCAGCGCGAGCTGAGCGACCACGCCGGGCTGATGGAATCGACCACCTTCTCCGCGCTGGTGGCGATGGAGAAACTGGGCTACGTCATCCGCCGCCATCTGCCGGAAAACCGCAAGAAGGTGCATGTCTTCCTGACGCCGGAAGGCCGCGCGCTGAAGGACACGCTCGTGCCGCTGGCCGAGGAGGTCAACGCCATCGCGGTGCGCGGCGTCGATCCCGCCGACATCGCGGCGACGCGGCGCACGCTGGTCGCCATGGTGCAGAACCTGATCGCCGACGAGGCGGACGGGTTGAAGGAGCAGCGCCGCATGCCGTCCACCCGGCAGGTGTCGCGCATCATCGACCGGTCCGAGCGGCGGCGCAACGGCACCAAGGCTGCCGGCGCGCCCCGCGTGTCCAAGGCTCCCTGACGACTCCCACTCTTCCTTCACCGGAACGACGGACGCTTGCATGGACGAGAAGGGCCTGCCGGCCCCCCGGCGCTATTGGGCCATGTCCACGATGGCGGTGTCGCTGCTGCTGGCGGTGCTGGATGGCGCCGCCGTCAACGTGGCGCTGCCGACCATCGCACATGATTTCGGGATCGGCGCGGCCGACTCGATCCGGGTCGTCAACGCCTACCAGTTGGCGGTTGTGGTGCTGCTGTTCCCCTTGTCGTCACTCGCCGAGATCGTCGGCTGCCGCCGGGTCTACTGGGGCGGGCTGGCGGTCTTCACGCTGGCCTCGCTGGCCTGCGCCGCGGCGGATTCGCTGACCACGCTGACCGTCGCGCGCGTGTTCCAGGGTTTCGGCGCCGCCGGCACGATGAGCGTCAATCTGGCCTTCCTGCGCTACATCTTCCCGCCCGAGCGGCTGGGACGGGGGGTCGGGTTCTACGCGCTGATCGTCGCCACCGCGTCCGCCGCCGGGCCGACCGCCGGGGCCTTCGTGCTGTCGCTGGCGTCGTGGCACTGGCTGTTCGCCATCAATGTTCCGCTGGGGCTGACCGCGCTGATCGCCGCACGCTCGCTGCCCGACACGCCGCGCGCGTCGCGGCCGTACGATCTGGTCAGCGCCGGGCTGAACGTCCTGACCTTCGGGCTGCTGATCGACGGGCTGAAGGATCTCGGCGACCACGGCGCCGCGCGGCCGTTGCTGGAGGTGGCGGCGGCGTTGTTGTGCGGCGCCCTGCTGGTGCGGCGCCAGCGCGCGCGGGCGGCGCCGATGCTGCCGGTCGATCTGCTGCGCCTGCCGATCTTCGCGTTGTCGGTAACGGCATCGGTCTGCTCCTTCGCCGCGCAGAGCCTCGCCTTCGTGTCGCTGCCCTTCTACCTGCAACACGGGCTGGGGCGGACGGCGGTGGAAAGCGGGCTGCTGATCACGCCATGGCCGGCGGCGGTGGCCCTGGTGGCACCCTTCGCCGGCCGGTTGGCCGACCGCCACGACGCCGGGGTGCTGGGCGGCATCGGTCTGGCGCTGTTCTCCGCCGGACTGGCGGCGGTCGCGCTGCTGCCCGACCAGCCGACGGTCGCCGACATCGCGTGGCGGATGGTCTTGTGCGGGTTGGGGTTCGGCCTGTTCCAATCGCCCAACAACCGGGTGATGGCGTCCAGCGCCCCGCGCGAACGCAGCGGCGGCGCCAGCGGCATCCAGGCGACCGCCCGCCTGCTGGGTCAGACCACCGGCGCCGCGCTGGCGGCCGTCGTCTTCGGACTGGCCGGCGCGGTCGGCGCGCCGGGGACGGGGATCACCGTCGGCCTCGCCAGCGCACTTGCCGCCGTCGCCTGCGTCGCCAGCCTGCTGCGCCGCCCGACGGGCACCACGGCGGAAAATACTTAGAGCTCTCAGATATTGCTGCTGGACACGATTGTTTGGTTCACGTACGATAATACTTAGATATCTACGTTGTCGGCGTCCTGCCGAAACTTCTACCGGCATCCGGGGCGCGCCGGCCTCGCATTACGCCGGTCATCGACCCGCGACGGCAAACGATTGCCGACCACCACCCGCAACGAAAAGACCGAACGCGATCGGGGAGGACGTTCATGCTGTCCAGAGAGGACAACGAACTGCTGTGCCGCGTCGAGGGCGACGCGCCGATGGGACGGATGCTGCGGCACCATTGGGTGCCGGCCTGCATGTCGGAGGAATTGCCCGAACCCGGCGGCAAGCCCAAGCGGCTGCGCCTGTTCGGCGAGAATCTGGTGGCGTTCCGCGCCGACGACGGGCGCGTCGGTTTGATGGACGAGCTGTGCCCGCACCGCCGCGCCTCGCTGGCGCTGGGGCGGAACGAGAACTGCACGCTGCGCTGCCTCTATCACGGCTGGGCCGTCGATCTGGAGGGCAACATCGCCGAGATGCCGTCGGAACCGCCGGGCAGCGCCTTCAGGACCAAGGTCAAGCACGTCGCCTACCCGACGGTTGAGTCCGGCGGCTTCGTCTGGGCCTACATGGGCGACAAGGCGACGATGCCCGGGTTCCAGCCGCCGCCCTGGGCCGACAAACCCGACAACAGCATCGCCATCGCCAAGATCCATGAGGCGGCGAACTGGGTCCAGAGCGTCGAGGGATCGATCGATTCCGCCCATTCCTCCACCCTGCATTCGTCGAGCATCCGCAGCGACGCGACGGTCACCGGGTCGACCGACCGGGGCGGCACGGAACGACTGCTGCTGGTCCGTCCATCGGTCGACAAGGCGCCGCGCATCCAGGTGCAGCACACGCAGTACGGTTTCCGCTATGCGGCGATCCGCACGCCGATCAACAACGCGGACACCACCGACTATGTCCGCGTCACCGTCTACATCGCGCCCTTCACCACCTTGATCCCGCCGCACGACACCTGGCGGTCGGGGCAGGTCTTCGTGCCGGTCGACGACCACAACACGATGTTCTACTTCGTCGCCTGGAGCGACCGCATCACGCTGGACACCGAGCGCTGGCGCCGCGACAACCACGCACGCCCCGGCATCGACCTGGACCAGGATTTCCGCAAGCTGCGCAACCGCGAGAACGACTACCTGCAAAACCGCCTGCTGATGAAGCTGGGCGATTTCACCGGGATCGAGGGTATTCCCAACCAGGACATGGCGATGCAGGAGACGATGGGCTCCATCGTCGACCGCACGCGGGAGAATCTGGGAGCCAGCGACGTCGCCATCGTCCGCTTCCGCCAGATGATGCTGACCGGGGTGAAGGCCTTCCTGGAGGGCGCGCCGGCGCTGGGCACCGACGAACCGCGCCTGCCGCAGACCGCCATCCGGTCCTTCGAGGGCATCATCGACAAGACGGCCTCCTGGCGCGACTTCGCGGTCGGCGCGGAGGAGAGGGCCGGTTTCCGCGATCTGGCATCGGTCGTCCGCCGGGCGGGGTAGGGCGCGCGCGCCGACCCGTCCCGTTCCCCCAACAAGCCCCCATGACATGAGGACCACGATGTCCTGGATGATCGGCATCGACACCGGCGGCACCTTCACCGACGTCATCGCACTGGACCGGGCGACCGGCCGGCTGCGCACCATCAAGACCCCGTCCATGCCGCACGACCCGTCGGAAGCGGTGCTGAACGGCATCGCCGCCTTCCTGGAGATGGAGCCGGACGTCGAGCCGGGCGACATCGGCTTCCTGGCCCACGGCACCACGGTCGCCACCAACGCGGTGATCGAGCGAAAGGGCGTGCGCACCGGCCTGCTCATCACCAAGGGGACCAACGCCGTCTACGTGGCGCGCATGTCGCGCCAGCCCTCGGCCACCGACATGCTGAACCCGGAGTTCCGCAAGCCGGCCCTGCTGATCCCCGCCCGCCAGACCCGCGAGATCGGCGAACGCCTGACCCACGACGGGTCGGTGCTGTCGCCGCTCGACCCCGGCGAGGTAGTGCGGGCGGTGAAGGAACTGACGGAGGCGCACGGCGTCACCTCCATCGCCGTGTGCTACCTGTTCTCCTTCATGGATCCGGCGCACGAGCGGGCGACGCGCGACCTGATCCGCGAGGCGTTCCCCGACGTCCGCGTCTCGCTGTCCAGCGACATCCTGCCCATCGTGCGCGAGTACCGGCGGCTGTCCACCACGGTGCTCGACGCCTATGTCGGGCCGACGCTCGACCGCTATCTGCGGCGGTTGGGCGACGGGCTGACGGCGCGCGGGGTGACGACGCCGCAGGTCTTCATCATGCAGTCCAACGGCGGCCTGATGAGCATCGACGTGGCGAGCGCCAACCCGGTGCAGACCCTGCTGTCGGGACCGGCGGCCGGCGTCATCTCCGGCCGCTACCTGTCGGAGCTGCTGGGGCTGCCCAACATCGTGACCTTCGACGTCGGCGGCACCAGCACCGACATCGCCACCATCGTCAACGGCGAGATCACCGAGACCACCGAAGGCACGGTCGCCGGCCATGACAGCTCGGTGCCGATGAACGAGATCGGCACCATCGGCGCCGGCGGCGGCACCATCGCCCGCATCGGCGCCGACGGCCGCCTGCATGTCGGGCCGGACAGCGCCGGCGCGGTTCCCGGTCCGGTCTGCTACCGGCGCGGCGGCGAGGAGCCGACCGTCACCGACGCCGATCTGGTGCTGGGTTTCCTCGACCCGGCGCGCTTCCTGGAGGGCCGGCTGGCGCTCGACCTCGACGGGGCGACCAGGGCCATCGCCGACCGCCTCGCCGGGCCGCTGAAGCTGACGGTCGCCGAGGCGGCCTTCGGCATCGTCAAGATCGTCAACAGCAACATGGAAAGCGAACTGCGGCTGAACCTGATGGCGCGCGGCCTGAACCCGCGCGACTTCGCGCTGGTCGCCATCGGCGGCGCCGGGCCAGTGCACGCCAGCATGGTCGCCGCCAGCATGGGCATCGGCACCGTGGTGGTGCCGCCCTATCCGGGGCTGGGGTCGGCGATGGGGCTGCTGCTGACCGACATCCGCCACACCTACCTGCAATCGAACCCCGGCCTGCTCGACGGCTACGACTGCGACGCGATGAACGCGCTGTTCGACGGGCTGGAGGAGCGCGCGCGGGACGAGGCGCGGCGGGAGGGCACCGACGCCGACGCGCTGGCCATCACCCGCATCCTGGAAATCCGCTACGCCGGCCAGGGCTATGAATTGCCGGTGCCCTGCGGGGGCGACCGCCTGGAGGACGCCGACAAGCCGGCGATCCGCGCCGCCTTCCATCGCCTGCACGAACGCACCTATGGACATTGCGCCCAGGAGACGGCGGTCGAGATCGTCAATTTCCGCGTCGATTCGCTGGCGGTGCTGCCCAAGCTGCGGCTGCCGGATTGCCCGCCGGCCGACGGCGGCAGCCCCGACCGCGCCATTGCCCGCCGCCGCCCGGTCTGCTTCGACGGCACCGACAAGCGGATCGACACGCCTGTCTATTGGCGGCCGAACCTACGGGCGGGCGACCGGTTCGACGGCCCGGCCATTGTCGAGCAGGCCGACACCACCACCGTCGTCATTCCCGGCCAGCGGGCGGAGATCGATCGCCACGGCAATCTGATCCTGACCTTCGCCGCCTGACCTTTGCCGCTTGCCAAGGAAGCGTCCATGACTGTCGATCCCATCACGCTGGAAGTGATCGCCAACCGGCTGGATGAAATCCAGCGGATCATGAAGCACCGGCTGTTCCGCACCGGCTATTCCACCATCCTGCGCGAATCCTTCGACGGCAGCGCCGGCATCACCGACCGCCGGGGCCGCATCGTCGGCGCGTCGGGCATGACCACCCACACCATCCCCTACGCCAAGCTGGTCGAGGGCATCCTGGCCGCCTACCCGGTGGAGGAGATCCGCGAGGGCGACGCCTTCGTGTCGAACGACCCCTTCCGCGGCGGCGTCTCGCACACGCCGGACGTGGCGGTGGCGACGCCGGTATTCGTGGACGGCGAACTGATCGCGTTCTGCACCAGCTTCGGCCACAAGCCCGATGTCGGCGGCCTGTCGCCGGGATCGGGCAGCCCGGCCTCGCGCTCGGTCTTTCATGAAGGGATGCTGATCCCGCCGGTGAAGATCGTCGAGGCGGGGGTGCCCAGCCGTAGCGTCTTCCGCATTCTGGAGAACAACTCGCGCACGCCGCGCCTGCTGATCGGCGACATCCGGGGCCAGATCGGCTGCACCCGCATCGGGGCGGAGCTGATGCGCGAGCTGTGCGCCCGGTTCGGCACCCCCGGCGTGCTGGGCGCCATCGACCAGCTTCTCGACGCGTCGGAAAAACGGCTGCGCGCGGCGCTGTCCGCCCTGCCGGACGGCCGGGCGGAGGCCGAGAACTGGCACGACGGCGACGGCGTGTCCAAGGATCCGATCCGCGTCCACATCGCGCTGACCAAGCAGGGTGACGAGCTGACCATCGACTTCACCGGCAGCGCCGATCAGAGCGCCGGCCCGGCCAACGCCGTCTTCCAGGTGGTGCAGGCGGCGGCAATCGGCGCCGTGCTGTCGATCGTCGACCACTCCATCGCCAACAACGACGGGGTGCGCCGGCCGATCCGCTTCGTCTGTCCAGAGGGCAAGGTGGTCAACCCGCGCTTCCCGGCGGCGGTCAACTCCTACATGCCGACCACGCATCTGGTGTTCAATGGCGTGATGGAGGCGTTGGGCAAGCTGGCGCCGGACAAGGCGGTGGCGGATTCCGGACTGGGCGTCGGCGCGCTCGCCTTCGGCTACAAGGCCAGCGGGACCGGCGACAACTACGTCCATTACGAGATCGTGGAAACCGGCCTGGGCGCCACCGCGCACGGCGACGGCTGCGGCATCATCCACCCGATCATGATCTTCGAGACGATCCAGCCGATCGAGATCGTCGAGCGCGAATTCCCGGTCCTGGTCCGCGATTTCTCGATCCGGCCCGACGGGGCGGGGGCGGGCAAGCATCGCGGCGGTCTCGGCTACCGGCGGGAGTTCGAGCTGTTGCAGGACGCCGAGTTCATCTCGCGGCTGGCGCAGCGCACCTTCGGGGCGCGCGGCATCAACGGCGGCGGGCCGGCGGCGATCTCGCACACGCTGATCAATCCGGGCGGGCCGGACGAACGGTCGCTGCCCGGTCTGGTCCAGATGTCGCTGTCCGCCGGCACCCGCGTGGCGATCGAGCAGGCGGGCGGCGGCGGCTGGGGCGACCCGAGGGAGCGGTCGCCCGACGCGGTGCTGGCCGATGTCGAGGACGGCTACGTCACCCCGGAGCGGGCGGCGGCCGATTACGGGATCGTGCTGACCCCCTTGCCGGGGGGCCGCTACCGCGCCGCCGTTCCGCAACGGGTGGCGTGACGGCGGACGTCCGAGGCGACGACGAAAAACGAACACGGAGGAAAAGACATGGCCATTCCATTGTTCCGGCGCCGGTCCATCCAGGGCGATTCCCGCGGGCGGCTGGTCGCGGCGCTTTCGGTCCTGCTGGCGGCGGGGGCTGCGCTGTTCCCCGTCACGCAGGCCGCCGCGGCCGAAAGGACGCTCACCCTCATCAGCTCCTTCCCGCTCGATGGCCCGGCGGGCGACAAGATGCATGTGGTGAAGCTGTTCATCGAACGCTTCAATAAGAAGGCAACCGGCAAGGCGCGCATCCGCGTCATCGGCGGGCCGGAGATCGTGGCGCCGTTCGACCAGTTGAAGGCGTTGCAGACCGGCCAGTTCGATATGATGGTCGCGACGTCGCTCTACTTCAACGAGTTGCGCGACCTCCAGTTCTTCCAATATCTGCCCTTCGATGAGCACATTCGCACTGCCAAGCAGGCGGCGCCGTTGCTCCAGAGGATTTCGCGGGAGAAGGCCGACGTCGTCTTCCTGCAATATTCCAGCCCCGGCCTGTCCTTCTACCTGTGGACCAAGAACCGGCCCATCGCCAAGCCGGAAGACGCGCGCGGTCAGAAGATCCGCACCTTCGGCGACACCACTGCACCGCTGGTCCGTCATCTCGACATCGTGCCCACCAGCATCGCCAGCAACGAGGTCTATTCGGCTCTGCGTACCGGCCTGCTCGACGGCGCGTTGCGCGATCCGCTGTCGATCGACCTGCTGAACGAAGGCGAGTTGCTGAAATTCGTCACCGAAGCCAACGTCGCCGACATCGAGACCGAGACCTACATCTCGGCCAAGAGCTGGGATGCGCTGCCGGAGGACCTCCGGCGGATGCTGGACGAGACGGCGCGGGAAACCGAGGTCGAGGGCTTCGCCTGGATGAAGAACCGCGTTGCGGCGGCGATGGACAAGATGAAGACGCGCTACGGCGTGCAGGTCGTGCCGTCGTCCCCTGAACTGAAGACCATCCTGAACCAGACGATCCCCAAGGAGATTCTGACCGGGCTGGTCGGCAATTCCAAATACAAGGACGAGATCATCGAGAAGTTCGAGCTGAGATCGGCCGTGAACTGATCCGATGAGCCAACGGCGCGCCGGAGCGCGACCTCGGCGTCCTCCATCGTTCCACACGCAACGGAGCCATCATGGTCCGTCCCATCTCCAAGGCGCTGGAGCTGTTCAGCCGCGTCGTCCTCGTGGCGCTGGTCGGGCTGGTCTGCACCAACGTCGTGCTGCGCTACGTCTTCGACTCACCGGTCGTCTGGGCCGACCAGATCACCGGTTACGGCATGGTCTACATCACCTTCCTGGCGGCGCCCTGGGTGCTGGCGCGACGGCGGCACATCGCTGTCGATCTGCTGCAGGAATCCCTCGGCCCGCAGACCCGCCCCTTGTTGGGCGCCGTGCTGGGGCTGGTCGGCTTCCTCTATAACGCCGGCTTCACATGGCTGGCGTGGAGCGAATTGGCCCGCATCCTGGCCCGTGATTCGCAGTTCTCCGACGCCATCCTGGTTCCGCAATGGACGATCTACTGGGTGCTGCCGGTCGGCAGCGGCCTGATGGCCCTGGAGTTCGCGCTGAACGGCATCGAGGATCTGCGCGCCTACCTGCGCGGCGTGCCGGCCCCGCGCGTGGCGGCCGAGTGAAGGGGAGGGATCGGTCATGGAATGGTACACCGCGTTTCTGCTGCTTGCCGGCGGCCTTGTCTTGGCGATGGCCAGCAACATCCCCGTCGCTTTCGCCTTCGGAATCATCAATATCGTCGCCGCCTATTTCCTGTTCGGATCGGTGGAGGCGCTGTCCTTCGTCGTCCATGCCTCCTTCTCCAGCGTCGCCAGCATCCATCTGACGGCGATCCCCTTCTTCCTGCTGATGGGGACGATCTTCGTCCGCACCGGGCTGAGCAGCGTCGTGCTGGACGCGGTCGATCGCATCCTGTCCGGCGTGCGGGCATCGGGTTGCTACGTCGCGATCGGCAGCGGGGCGCTTTACGGTGCGCTGATGGGGGCGAGCGTCGCCTCCACCGCGGTGATGGGAGCGACCATGGTCGGCGACCTGCGGCGGCGCGGCTATGACAACACGCTGGCCATGGGTCCGATCATCGGATCGGGCACGCTGGCCAACCTGATCCCGCCGAGCCTCGGGGCCGTGCTGATCGGCAGCCTCGCCGGCATTCCCATCGCCGACCTGCTGATTGCCGGAGTCGGTCCGGCCATCGTCGTCATCCTGCTGTTCTGCAGCTACATTGCCATCAAGGCGCGCCGCTTTACTGGCGTGCTGGCGGAGGTGCCGGCGACTCTGCGCGTACGGCTCGGCGGGGTGCTGCTGCTGCTGCCGATGATCGTGCCGGTGTTCTTCGTCACCGGGGTGATCTATCTGGGGGTGGCGACTCCGACCGAGGCGTCGGCGACCGGGGCGTTCGCGACCTTTGTCGTCGCCGCCGCCTATGGCCGGATGAACTGGCGTGTCTTCAACGAAAGCCTGATGGACGCCCTGGAGATCGCGGCGATGATCATGCTGATCGTCGCCAGTTCCAAGGCCTACAGCCAGATCCTGGCGATCACCGGGATCGCACCGGGTTTCGCCGAGTTTCTGGCGGGCGTGACCAGTTCCCCCACCGTCGCGGTGCTGATCGTTCTGCTGATCGCGTTGGTACTGGGCTGTTTCATGGATCAGACTTCCGTCATCTTCGTCACCATTCCCTTGGTGATCAACGCCATCCAGACCCTGGGGGTCGAGCCGGTGTGGTTCGGTGTGCTGTTCTCGATGATCGTTGGCATCGGCGGCATCACGCCACCCTTCGGCCTCAACCTGTTCGCGCTGAAGGCGGTGGCGCCGCCGGACATCAGCATGGGCGAAATCTACCGGATCTGCGGTCCCTACGTCGTCCTGGAACTGCTGGCGGTCGGGGTCGTGCTCGCCTTTCCCGGGATCGTCTCCGTATTGGTCACGGCCATGCGCTGACCGGTACCGCTCAGAGCAGCGTTGGTTCTGATGGGATGGACGCCCCTGTTTCTGGTGAGTGACACCACCTGAAGGGGTCGGCTCTCAACGGATATGGAGATCCGGTACCGTCAACTTGTTAACCACCCAGTTGCCGGGGCGGGCCGTGCGGGGTATGGGACGGCATGACGACGCGCCCCGATCCCCGCTACGCCGGCTACCGCTATCCCGCCGAGATCATTGCGACGGCGGTCTGGCTGTACTTCCGCTTTCCGCTCAGCCTGCGGATGGTCGAGGAACTGCTGGCGGCTCGCGGCATCACCGTGAGTTACGAGACGGTGCGCCAATGGGCTCGGAAGTTTGGCCCCGAGATCGCTACCCGGTTGCGCCGACGGGTGCCGCGCCGGGGCGACAAGTGGCACCTCGACGAAGTGGTCCTGACCATCGGCGGCCGCAAACATCACCTGTGGCGGGCCGTCGACCAGGACGGCTTTGTGCTCGACGTGCTGGTCCAGAGCCGGCGCGATACCAGGGCGGCCAAGCGTTTGCTGCGCAAGCTTCTGAAGGCTCAGGGCCGGCCGCCGCGGGTGCTGATCACCGACAAGCTGAAGTCCTACGCCGCCGCCAAGCGGGCGATCATGCCGGGGGTGGAGCACCGCCAGCACAAGGGGCTGAACAACCGGGCCGAAAACTCGCATCAGCCGACCCGACGGCGAGAGCGCCAGATGAAGCGCTTCAAGTCGCCATATCAGGTCCAGCGGTTTCTCTCCATCCACGATCCCGTTGCCAATCTCTTCCACCTTCGCCGAGACCAGCGACCCGTCGCCGACTACCGTGCCGTCCGCGCCCAGGCTTTCGAGGCTTGGGCGGAGGTCGCCGGCGCCCGGCTCGCGGCGTAACATTGGGCCTCGCTGGCGACGCTGGCTTCCGCCGCGCCCTTCGTTGGCCACAGGTCAATCAACTTGACGATGCCCTGTACGGGGGTGCTGGCGACGACACCTACTATGTCGGTGCAGGCGACATCATTGTAGAAGCGTCGGGCGAAGGCACCGACACCGCCATCCTCTCTGGCACATGGACTGGGGTTCCGTCAGCCCTCGCGCCATCTTGCTCGTAACCGTGGGGCTGACGTAGAGGATCACCTCCCCTCTGGAGGAGTATGGATGCGTTGCCCGCACTGCCACTCGACCGCAACCTCGGAGCGTTCGGA
>JAFAFA010000077.1 GCA_023423695.1 Pseudomonadota bacterium
GTTGCGGCCGTGCAACCTCCATCGAGCGCTGCGATCAAGGCCACGAGCGTCACTCGCCGGCCGGGCGCGGCTGCCAGGGCCAGCGGCCGGTGAGCTCCAGCTCGAGCGAGACGCTCAGGAAGGTTCGGATCGCGACGACGATCGCGAGCACGCCGACGCTCTGGAAGGTCAGGTCGACCGCGACCGTGCGCACGATGTCGGCGGCCACCAGGAACTCGAGGCCGAGCAGGATCCCGCGCGCGAGCCGCTGCCGGGTCTCGCGGACGAGCGACATGTCCGAGCGGCGCCGCAGCGCGCGGAGCGCGGCGTACCCGAGCGCGTACAGCGCGAAGAGCCCGATGACCCCGAAGCCGAGGGTCTCCACGAGCGCCGCGGTCCACTCGGCCGCAGGCTTCACGAAGTCGGGCAGCACGCGTGTCGATCTGGACACCGCGCCGCGAGTGACAGCCCTCGAGCTCCGACCCACACCGGTCAGGAGCTCACGTTTCCCGCGGCCCAGGCCGCGGACCTCGGACCGATCCGCTACTTCAGGCGATCAGAGACAGGTGGCGAGCAACGCGAGCGCCGGTGATGATCTCGTCTGTCGAGCACGCAGTGCCGCGACAATCCTCGAGCAACGCGTGGTCGACGTCGGACAGCCGGATCTCGAACCTTGCGAGGCCGCGTCGCCGTCGAGGCACGGCCCGCCTCGTTTGGATCGGAGAGCGTGCGGCGGGTGTCCGAACCGAGGCACTCCATCGAGGCGAGCAGGAGCTCGGTCTCCCCGTCGCACAGAATGGGGACGCGCCGGCCCACCGCGGCGCCGAGGGAATCGACACGATCGTCGCCTCGGAGGTCTGGCACACGCGGCTCCTCCGGGCGCGGACGAACGTCGTGTGCGCGACGCGCACGTCGCTCGTGGGCGGCACCACGATCATCGAGCAGGCGACCCTGCGCGCGCTCTCCGCCAGCGCCACGCGGATCGCGTAGATCGACTGCGACTTGGCATGGGTGTGGCTCGACGGCGCGTCGAGGGAGGCTCGCGCCGATCGTCGCGACCGACGAGGCGGTGTACGTCAGCGACGGTGCCACGCTGCTCCGGCATGTGGGGCCAAGCGATCCGCCCGAGGTGCTCGAAGTCTGTGAAGCGCCTGGTGGCGGTCGCCGCCTTGCGGCACGGGTCGCGCGAGGAGGTGCGCCGGTCCTGCGGGCCGGCCCGTCGGATCGAGAGGCCCGCCGCGGGTCAGGTTGTTCTGTGCGGATCGGGCTACGCGTGCACCACCGAAGACGACAGGTGTATGCACTTCACGCCACCGAGCGGTCCTTCGCGCGCCCAGCATGCGGCACCGCTCGAAGGGGCGGCCGAAGGAGCTTGGGAGATGCGACCTGTTTGGTTGGCTGGGTGTGCGGCGTTGGCGATCGTCGGGTGTTCGGAGTCCCGCACGAGGCCGATCACGACGGACGCGGGAGCCATGGAGGATGCGCGCTCGATGATCGAGGACCCGGGCACCGTCCAGGATCCCGATGCCGGCGGGGTCTCGGACGCGGGCGGCGGCACCCGTCGCTACGGCGAGGCATGCAGCCGCCACGCGGATTGCGCGAGCGGCGTGTGCATCGGCACGACGGACGTGGCGCCCACCTGCACCCGCACGTGCGACAGCGACGCCCCGAACGACTGCCGCGACGAGAACACGTTCTGCGTCTCGTTCACCGAGGGAGAGTTCTGCTTCGGCGCCACGATCGAGACGGGCATCGACGCGAGCGATGACGAGGTCTTGAACCTGGGCGATTGCGTCACACGGTCACTCTCGCCGCTCGGGGACGCGGACATGTTCCTCGTGCTCGCCGGTCGCTCGGCGGACATCTCGGTGGTGGCTCAGCCCCAGAACCCCGCGCTCGATGTCGCGGTCGACTTCTACAACAATGGGCAGCTCGTCGGGCGCTCGGACGACTACGGCGGTGGCGGCTCGGAGGGCCTGCGCATCGCGGACTTCGCGCGCGGCTCGCGGATGCAGGTCGTGGTGCGCGACGGAGGCAGCTCGATCACGGATGAGTACCGGCTCTGCGTCATGATCAACTGAATCCACAAACCGGAAGATCGGAGCTCGGAGACTGGAGCCGTCCAGGACCGAAGTCCCGGCAGAAATGCGAGGCGGCCCAGAGGCGCGCGTGTGCTCCTCAGTTCGATGAGCAGGTGTTCGGGCGTCGCTTCGCCGGGGAGGTTCCCCTCCCAGCCGCACGGGAAGCGGCCCTCGAGGTGCCGATTTTCGTCACCTGCGATACCCCGAGGGCTGCCCTCCCCTCGACTGGCGGACCTTCCCGAGACCTGCAGGGCTCCTCGAGCTACCGATTTTCGTCACCGGCCTACCCTGAGGGCTCGTCAAGGCTCGACCGGCCGACCTTGCCGGAGCACCCGGAGGCTCCTCGAGCTACCGATTTTCGTCACCTCGCGAGCCGCGAGGGTCGACCCGCTGCCGATTCTCGTGACCCCAGCCACCCGGAAGGGTCCTCGGGCCACCGATTTTCGTCATCGCGCAACCCCAATGCCTCCGCGAGCCTCGGCCGTTCCAGCGAGGCGCGGCCCCCCACGAGGGAACGGGGCGCCGGGGACCGCTGACGTCGACCCTTCGCGTCGCTGCTTCATGATGAGCGACGTCGGCCCCGGGAAGGGCGCGCGTCAGGCGAACCGTTCAGCGTCTCGCCCACCGCGCCGCCACGCGCCTTCGGGCGCCGGGCGGCCCCTCGCCCTCAGCCGCAAGTACACGGTTTGCGCGAACAGGAGCCCAGCGATCGCCACCGCGGTCCAGCCCGTGACCTGGCTCCCCGGCAGCGCCGCGCGAGCCTGTTCGACGTACACCGCGATCAACCCCCAGAGCGCGGACGCGGTGTACGGGACGTTGCCGTTCATGCGGGCGTTGAGCGCCAAGAGCAGGGCCGCCGCCCCCGCGAAGAGCACCGTGCTCCACGGCAGCATCGCCTGGGTCGAGAGCAGACGATATGCCACGATGACCTGCGCCGTGTCGAGGAACACAGCGACCGACAGCCATCCCACGTGGAGCGAGAGCGGAACCCACGCGAGCCACCGCTCGCCTCGCTGCAGTGAACCGCGCGACAGCGATACCGCGCAGTACGCGAGGCAGGCGAGGCTCGCCCAGATCACGATCAGCGCGAGCCAGAAGAGCTGGAGAGAGAAGATCGGCATCCACGCCGCGCTCAGCGCGAAC
>JAFAFA010000087.1 GCA_023423695.1 Pseudomonadota bacterium
ACCCCTCGCCCGTGCAACGTCGTGTGGCTGCTGACGGAGTCGGGCGTCCCGCGGCGACATCGACTCGGAACGCCCTGTGGAATTGGAGCCCCCGGCCGGGATCGAACCGGCGACATCTCGCTTACAACCTCTGTGCGTCGCGTCCGCACTTGTCCGGGGGCGGCTGCACGCTCGGAGTTACGTCCATGCAAGGGCTCGGCAGTGTGCTGCCGTCCGACACGGTTGCTGTCAGCGTTGCTGTCGACAGCCAGTCCGCCAGCGACTGAGGCTGACCCCCGTTGGGGGGAGGCGGACTCAAGCTATCGGTCGCTGCCATCTGGTGGCGGGCCGCATCGATGCGCAGGTGCCGATCGTCTTCGTTCGACGTACGGAAGCAACCTGCGTCGAGGCTCACGCCGCCTTCTTGCTGCCCGTGGTCAACACCGCAGGTCAAAACAGGCAGCGACTACGCTGTAGCCCACGGCTGCCCGCTCGGGCGAGTGTCTCTCCCTTTGGTCCTGGTCACGGAGTGCAAGCACTAGCTGCCAGCGCACCGGACATCGGAGACACTCTCTGCGTCGGGGTACCAGGTCTCCCCATATTGCTCAACATGTGAAACCCTAGGAAGATGCCGCATAGCAGGTTTCGACCTCACCCACAAGCGGTTGAGCGTGCCCTACGCGCTCTATACCACCTAGGCTACGACCACGACTTGGTCGAGTTCGACTACCAGGTCTGGTCGGGCACAGGCCGTATCCGAGCAGACCTCGTGGCCTTCGGCCGCGCCGAGCCTAAAGACATGACCACAGCGGCGCTCGTCGTCGAAATTGCGACAGAGGGGTACAACCGCGACCAGGCCTGGGAACAGGCTGCGGCTCTAGGTCGTACTCTCGCGGCTCCAGTGGTAGGCATTGCAGATGAAGTTGCGCTTCACCTTGCAACTGTTGCGGTGGACGGGTCAACGCGTTGGTTGATTGAGCTCCCCTACGATCAGCCAGGTTTTACGTCATCCATTGTTGAGGAGCTCGGCCCTCGGTTTCTTCTTGAGATGAAGACGGGCAGCCGACGGCCCGGCCTGTTCCCAATCGATGTCGCGCTTCTCGAGGCTGCACGGCAAGAGAGCGAGGACAAACTCACTCCTCGCGTCGAGCGTGCGTTGAGTGCAGCACTCGAATACTTGGGCTATCGTGCCGTACCCGGTCAAAGCAAGGACGAGCTGAACCGTTCACATCAACAAGCTGCGAGGCTGGTAGTCGGCGGACTGACGGCTCTTGTTCTCAGGGATAATCAGGGCCTAGAAGGCTTGGCACCAGGCGCGCTGGTAGACACCATCCTTCAGCGACACCCATCCGAGTTCCAATGGATTCAAAGCCTGGGCAGATCTGAGCTCGACGGCTTGACAGGAGTTATCGCAGGCCTAGGTGAAGACGTAACCTTTCGAGGCCTTGACCCCGTCATTCTCAGCAGCGTATATGAAGGGGCTCTGGTAACAGATTCAGCTCGACGGCATTTAGGGACCCACTACACACCTCCCGGACTGGCGAGACGTATGCTCGCAGAACTTCCGGTGGAGGAGATCGAACCAGGGGACCGATCGATACTTGACCCCACCTGCGGGTCAGGGGGGTTGCTACTCGCAGCCCATGACAGGTTGAGGGCATTACAGCCATCGGGGTGGAACCTTACCGAGAGCCATCGTGACCTTGCCGAGCACCTAACCGGGTTCGACACGGATGCCTTCGCGGTGGAAATCGCACGCCTAAGCCTCTTCTTGCACGCTCACCCTGCCGGCAACGGCTGGGACATTAGGCATGCAGACGCACTGCAGGTCCAATTGCCCCCATCGTTGATGCCCTCAATAATAGTTGCCAATCCCCCGTGGCGTCGCCTCATCAGGGACAATAAGCGAGTCGAACAGGCCGATCCCTTCCTGCATTGGATGCTACAGAACCTGAGAGCAGAAGGCTTCCTCGCTGTAGTTCTGCCTGCCGGGTGGTTGTCGAACCAGATGAGCGAAGGCGCGCGAGAGGCTTTGCGGCGGAATTGCGACATATTCGAAATTTGGCGCCTACCAAAGGGCACTTTCGACTCGGCGAGCCTCGCACCTGCTGTTCTCTTCGCCCGGAAAAAGGGTCGAAATCAGAGGAGGAGTCAGACTCTTCTTTTCCGGCGAGTCATTCGCCGATCCCAACTTCCGAAGTTTTATGCCGCCGACTCAGAGAGCGAATCGTTCCTCGCGTCCGAGGAGCAGGTACCAACTCGGGGACCCCTACTGACGGGGCCTCTCATTTCGAAATTCCTGGGCAACCAAGGGCCTACCCTTGCATCGGTCGCATCAGTCGTAGCCGGTCCTCAACCAAAGCCGGGTTTTAGGAACAGGCGTTCGGGGAACTGTTTCTACTTACCGCAACTTACCAATCTGCCTGCCTTCGCAAAGATAGATAATACACGGCTGATTCGCGTGCACTTCCCAAGGGACTTCCAGACTGCACGGGGGGCAGTCGGCCTAGGCCAGAGAAAGGTAGTGGTTCCAGCGGCTAGCGGGCCAGACACGCCCTGGAGGCTGCGGACAGCTCTCGACTTGCACGGTGCGCTTGTGCGAAACACCATGCACATGGTGCTGCCGAAAGACGACGACGACACGTTGCTTTACGGATTGCATGCGTTCCTAGGATCAGGATTCGCATCTTGTTGGATAGACGAGCTCTCGCCTGAGCGACACGTTAAGACTTCGAGTCTCCTCAGCATGCCCATCCCCGCACGGGAAGAAGTGTGGCGTGAGTTGGCAGACATCGGGACTGTCCTTATAGAGGTCGCAGGCGACCCGAACGAGGTTGGTCCGCTAACGAGCGCACTCGATGACCTAGTTTGGGCGGGGCTGTCCATAACGGACGAGTTGCGGTCTCGCCTTGTTCGCCGACTCGCACAAGGTGTCTCGCCAGAAAAAGCGATTCGGGCCACGGCCACTTACTCGACCCCGCCGCAGAATCCGAGCGGGGTGTCTAGGTCGCGCTTCGGGGTGATCAACGATGTGAGTGGCGGCAAGGTGTTGATCGAAATTCCAGGAATAACACCGGAGGGGGGCACGTGGATGGAGCCTCCACCTGGACTTCCCGCCTGGCTCTGCCAGAAGGATGCCACATTTGATGTGCTCATCCGCGACGGAGACGCGCCAGAGGCGGGTAAGTACTCCTACCAGAGCGAGAGCTGGGTAGACGAGGAGAGGTTGTTCAACGACCCCGCCTACCATTAGGGTACGTCGATGAGCGTCTTGTTGGCGTCGGGACTGGCGACGGAGATTGAATGAGCATTGGCGGCGAAGGTCGGCAGACGGGTGAAGACCCCACTAGTGCTGTGGAGGTTCTATTCCTCAACGTGGGGCAAGGCGACGCCACCCTAGCTGTTGACTTAGGCACCCGCCAAGCCCTGTTGATCGATTGCCCAAGCGGTCGTGAATATGTAGTCGAAGAAGCACTGGCCCATCGGTCCGCTTTACTGCATACCGCAATCGTCACACATTGGGACTTCGACCACTACGGCGGCGTGCTGAATGTCCTAAGCCGTGGCGACTGTCAGAACTTTTACTACAATCACGACTGCCTGATCGCGGAGGGGCGGAACGCTCGGGTTAAGGCGACTCTGCGACGACTAAGAAGCCCGCTGTATCGGGATATCGACTTTGGCTCGGCCGAGCGCGATAGGAGTGGCCGCCTAGGCAATCTGACGTATAGACTGCTCGCGCCCACCCATCGGCAGTTAACAGACGCGGTTGCGGCGGGCGACAAGAACCTAGGGAGCGCAGTCGTTCTACTGCAGGCTCACGGGTCTAGGGTACTAGTGGGCGGCGATGCTGACGGGCGCGTATGGCGAACAGTACTTAGCCGACCGGAATCAATCGAGGCCCCTGTGCTGAGGTGGCCACACCATGGCGCAATGCGCCATCAGGAGGCAACGACCGATGCTGGGCTTCTTGCTGCCGTTCAGCCAGAGTTGGTAGTGCTCAGTGCCGGTACCAACAACTCGTACAAGCACCCACTTCCCAGCACCTTAGATGCCGTAGTTGCCCGCAGCACGGAAGTCATGTGTACGCAGGTAACGGGGAAATGCCACTCCGCATTACCCTCTGATGAGGTGCCGTGCGCCGGCAGCGTCTCCCTCGTGCTCGCGCCTAATGGAATAAGGCAGATAGACCCGTCAGGGGAACGGCATCGGGCAACAGTGGATAAGTGGGACAGGCCCCTATGCCGGATGCCAGCACCGCATTACATCGGCAAAGGGTTTAAGGCTCGGACCCCCACGTAACTCGATGGCCCGCCTGCCCTTGCCATCCTCACTGTCTGCCGTCGACCCGCCCGTCTGGGGAGCGGGCCGCCGCCCGGCCCGCCACGTCAAGCGGGCCTTTCCGCAAGCTCGGGCGCTGGCGGGCCGGGCGGGGGTCTGCTCGGCTTGCTCGGTTGATGGCGGGCGGGATGGCCTACCGCAACCACCCACGGACCGCGACCCGCCGGCGGTGCCTCGGCCATCCTGGAGCCGGAGCGCCCCCGCCGGAGGCGCTTGAACCGCAACCCCGTCACCGACCGCCAGCTCGCCGACGCGGCCGGCGTGCGCTCCCCTACGCCGCGCGGCATGCTGGCCGCGCGGCATGCTGGCCGCGCGGCCCGGCCGGCTGCCGGCCCACCACCACGCGGTCAACGCCCTGTCGTTCTGCGGCGGCCCTCCGGGCTCTCCGCTCTCCGCGCCAGCCGCCGGGCATCAGGCGTGACGGCCGCAGAGCGACAGCGGCAGCGGCTGGCGCGCGCCAGCTGGTCGCGCAATGGTCGCCAAGCTCGTCCGGGTTCCCTCACCCCGGTACAAGGTGGGTAAGGGCCTGTCAGTCGACCAGGTGCGCAAGATCCTTGCCGCCTCGTCGGGCCACCGGCTTCACGCGCTTTACGTCGTGGCGGCCACCATGGGCCTACGACGCGGAGAGCTTGTCGGTTTGCGGTGGTCGGACGTCGATCTGGACCAAGGCACCCTGAGGGTTCAGCAGACTGTCCAGCGAGTCGCCGGGACGCTTCACGTCCTGGACGCCAAGACCGAGGATTCCGAGGCGGTGTTGCCGCTGCCCGAGGTCACCTGGCTGAGCTTGATGGAGCACCAGGAGCGCCAGCAGGCAGAGCGGGCCGGCCTCGCTGAGGTCTGGGAGGATCACGACTTGGTCTTTCCCTCCGAGCGCGGCACTCCGGTGGAGCCCACCAACCTCAGCCGATCATTCGCCCGGCTGCGTGAGACCGCGGGCCTGCCTGGTGTCCGCCTGCACGACCTGCGGCACACCGTCGTCTCTCTGCTGATGGCCCTGGGTGTCCCTCCGCACGTCGTGCAGGCCATCGCCCGGCGCGCCGACGTCAAGGCGCGCTGACGTCTACGCCCCACGCCAACCTCGACGCGATGCGTCAGGCGCTCGGCAAGCTGGACGGGCGGCTGTCGTGACCGTCGTTGCTGTCAGCGTTGCTGTCATCCGGCCAGATCGCAGCGGCTGCCGCCGCGAAATGCCTTGTGGAATTGGAGCCCCCGGCCGGGATCGAACCGGCGACATCTCGCTTACAAGGCGAGTGCTCTGGCCAGCTGAGCTACAGGGGCGCGTGCGTCGGGCTCAGCATAGCGACTGAGCCCCGGAAATCC
>JAFAFA010000044.1 GCA_023423695.1 Pseudomonadota bacterium
CCGCGCGCGGCGAGAGCACCCGCCGGAAGATCGCCGCCGCGGCGCAGGCGATGAGCACGAACCAGAGCAGCGAGTGCACGTGGGCGGGCAGCGCCGCGCGCCCGAAGAGCGCGACGTCGAGCGCGAGGAGCAGGCTCGAGAGCGGCCGAAAGAAGCGGAGCGAGAGCGCGGGGTCGGTGAACCACGGGAAGTAGCCCGCCTCGATCATCGCGCGCGTCCCGCCCGGATCGCTCCCCGTGAAGTCGTAGAGCTCGTGCGGCCCGCGCGCGTACCCCGGCACCGCCCCTTCGAGCGCGAGCCGCTGCATCAGATCGTCGTGCACCAGCCCGACGCCGAGCGCAGGCAAGGTCGCGAGCACGCCGAGCGCCAAGGCGACTCGCAGCGCGTTGCGCGAGGCGAGCCACTGCGCGAGGCGGGCCATCGCGGCGGACCTTTCACCGCCCCCACGAGCCGGTCAAGGCTCGCGTGCAGCGGCGAGCGGAAGCGGAACGAGCGCCCCGCGAATGTGCCTTGACCGAACTTATCTATCGATACATTAGTTCGACGTCCCGATGGCCCGCCCCCGCAACGCCGACGCCGAGCTGACCAAGCAGCGCATCCTCGACGCCGCGATCGAGCGCTTCGGGCGGCAGGGCCTGAAGGAGACGAGCCTGCGCGCGATCGCGGCCGACGTGGGGGTGACCTTCGCCACCGTGCACCACTACTTCGGCAGCAAGTCGACGCTCTACACGCGCTGCCTCGAGGCGGCCTACGACGATCTCGCCGAGCTGCGCCCGGCCCTGCTCGAGACGCTCATGGCGACCGGCGGCGGCGTCGAGGACAAGGTGCGCGCCGTCGCGAAGCGCGCCTTCCACTACGCGCGCCAGCACGCGGTCACCAGCCGCTTCCTGCTCCGCGCCACGCTCTACGAGGACGCGGCCGGCGAGCGCATGGAGCGCTCGCAGCGACAGTACCTCGACGGAACGAGCGAGCTGCTCGCGCCCTTGCTCGGCCGCGACGCGCGCGCGCTGCGCGTCCCGCTGCAGGGCCTGATGTTCCTCCTCACCCGCATGGCCGTGATGAGCGAGCGCGAGCTCGCGAACATCGCGGGCCCTTCGGGAACGGACGCCACCGAGGCGCTCGCCGACTACGTGGCCCGAGTGGCCGTGAGCACGCTGCTGGAGACCCCGACATGAGCTCCGAAGTGAACTCCGAGATGAACGCCGACTCGCTCGATGCGCGCCCCGCGGCGGCGCCGCGCCGCCTCCCCCTGCGCCTCCTGCTCCTCGCCGCGCTGCTGATCGCGGGGTGGATCCTCGCGGATCGCACCGGCCTGCGCGACTCGCTGAGCGAGCAAGGCATCCGCCAGATGATGGACGAGGCCGGCGCCTTCGGGATGGTCTCCTACCTCGCGGCGTTCGCGGTCGGTCAGCTCGCGCAGGTCCCCGGCGCGGCCTTCGTGCTCGCCGCGCGCGTCGCCTACGGGCCCTTCGTCGGCTTCCTGCTCGCCTACCTCGGCGCCCTCGGCGCGGTGTCGGTCTCGTTCTTCGTCGTGCGCGGCGTCGGCGGCGAGGCGCTCGCCGCCATCAAGTGGAGGTGGGTCGAGCGCGCGCTCGCGAGGCTCGATCGCCGCCCCGTCCTGACCATCGTCCTCTTGCGCACCGTCTTCGCGGTCTCGCCGCCGCTGAACTACGCGCTCGCGATGAGCTCCACCCGCTTCCGCCACTACTTCCTCGGCTCCGCCATCGGCCTCGTCGGACCGATCGCGGTCTACGTAGTGCTCTCCGACCTCCTCCTCTCGGCCGTCCGATGAGGCCCGTCCGATGAAGGCCGTCTGATGAAGGCCATCCGCATGCACGCCTACGGCGACGCCGGCGTCCTCCGCCTCGAGGACGCGCCGCCGATGGCGCTCGGCCCTCGCGACCTGCGCATCGCGGTGAAGGCCACCAGCGTCAACCCGATCGACTTCAAGGTGCGCGAGGGCGTCCAGCGCGCGCTGATCCGCCTCTCGATGCCGGCGACGCTCGGCATGGACGTCTCCGGCGTCGTCACCGAGGTGGGCGCGAAGGTCCGCGGCTTCGCCGTCGGCGACGAGGTCTTCGGCTCGCCGAGCCACCGCCGCATGGGCTGCTACGCCGAGGAGGTCGTGGTGAGCGCGAGCGAGTGCGCGCTCAAGCCCGCGAGCCTCGATCACCACGAGGCCGCGGCGCTGCCGCTCGTCGGCCTCACCGCCTGGGACGCGCTGGTCGGCGCCTGCGACCTCCGGCCCGGCCAGCGCGTGCTGATCCAGGCCGGCTCGGGCGGCGTCGGCACCGTGGCCATCCAGCTCGCCAAGCACCTCGGCGCCGAGGTCCTCACCACCTGCAGCGAGCGCAACGCCGAGCTCGTCCGCGGCCTCGGCGCCGACCGCGTGATCGACTACCGCGCCGAGCGCTTCGAGGACGTCGCCGAGGGCTGCGACGCGGTGCTCGAGTCGATCGGCGGCGACGACATGCGCCGCGCCGTCGCCACCGTCCGCCGGGGCGGCGTCGTCGCGTCGATCACCCCGGGCCTGCCCGCCTACACGAAGAAGCACGGCCCCTGGCTCGGCGTCGCCGCGTTCGCCCTCACCCTCGTCCCCCTCGTCGTCCGCGCGCGGCTCACGAGGGGCGTCAAGCTCCGCCTCGTCACCCGCAGGGCGAGCGGCGCGAACCTCGCGAAGCTCGGCGAGCTGGTCGAGCGCGGCGCGCTCCGCCCCGTCATCGACCGCGTCTACCCCCTCGCCGAAGCGGCCGAAGCGCACCGCTACCTCGAGACCGGCCGCGCCCGCGGCAAGGTCGTCCTCGCGGTGCCCTGAGCCGAGAGCTCTACGCAGGCTCGAAGCGGATCGTGCCCCGCCATGAAACGCCGGACCCACGCTCACCGGCGGCCGCAGCCCGAGGGGACCCGTGTACCTCCGAGCGCGCTGCGGTAACCTCGCTCGATGGCCGTCACTTTTCCTGTCTCGAGCGACGTGGAGCCCGCGCGCGAGGCGATGCCGCGGCTCGATCGGGCGCTCGCCATCCCCCGCCTGCTCGGAGCGGGAGAGCGCTCCCGCGAGCGCGAGAGGTTCGCGATCCCCGCGCCACGGCGCGCAGTCGAGGCGTACTCGTCGAGCGACGCGCCGCTGGTCAGCGTGGGTCCGGAGCACGCGCTCGCGCGAGCTGCCCACGACGCGTTCTACGGGCATTACCCACTCGTGCTCTCGCCCGACGCGGTGTGGTTCACGATCGCGCAGGGCTTCGCGAAGCACGTCGCGCTGAACACGGAGGCGCTGCGGGAGCGCTTCGTGCGCCACGAAGGCAAGAAGAAGCTCGTGGTGGAGCGACCCGACTTCGAGCTCGGGCGCCCCAACCCGTGGCCCGAGATGTTCGCGGCGTTCTCGGAGCAGATCGCGGCGGAAGTCGGCAAGCTGCGCGAGCTGGTCGTGTGCGACTTCTCGACGACCGGACCGACCGAGCGCGCCGCCTCCGAGGTCCTCGTGATGGACACGTTCCAGGGCTACTTCGAGTACGAGGCGGCCTGCGGTTGCGGCATTCCCTCCATCACCCTGCTCGGAACGCCGGACGACTGGAAGGGCGTTCGCACGCGGGCGGCGATGCTCTCGGAGTTCGGGCTCGAGGCGTGGATCGACAGGCTCCTGCCGGTGCTCGATCAAGTGGTCCGCACGGCGGAGGGTCACGTGAACAAGGCCTTCTGGCGCTCGTTCTTCCGACACGAGAGCCTCTCGGGAGGCTCCGAGCTGACAGGATGGATCCTGACCCTCTTCCCCTACCTGGAGCTCTTCCAGGAGGCGGCGCCTGGCGAACCGAGCGTGAAGCGATTCACGTTCAGCCCCTATCTCGGCGGGTGGATGCAGGCCCTTCGGACCGCGGAGAAGCGCGAATATGCGAGCTGGGGTAACTGCCAGGGGCCCGATCTGACCGCGCTGCCGTCCTCCCTCGCGAGCGCGTCGGTGCTCCTGGTGGACGTGCGTGACGACTCCAGGCACCCGCTCCGCTTCGTGGGCGGCATGTTCGGCGTGACCCAGGACCCGGCGACGCTCGCGCTCGCGCCGGAGTTCGGCTGGGCGATCGTCCACGAGCCCGACACAGCCGCTGAGTTGGCTTAATCCCAACCCTCGATCACACCGGCGCGCCAAGGGCGGTACCTTCCCGAGGATGTCCATGGGCCGTCCTCTCTCACCCGTCGCCGCCGCGGTCGTGCTCACCCTGACGCTCGCGCTCGCTCCCGCCTCGGTCGCTGCGGCGCAAGGTCGGGCGAGGATCGTCCTCGAGAGCGGCGAGGAGCTCATCGGCGTGATCGACGAGACGGACGAGACCGCCGAGGACCGCTTCGATCTCGTGCTTGCGAGCGGCGAGCGGCGCACGATCCGGCTTCGCGACATCCGCGAGAGCGAGCTCGAGCCGTCACACCTCCGCTACGGCCCGTGGCTCAATTTCGGGATCGCGCTCGGGGCCACGTGGACCATCGTCGGACGAGCTTCCCTCGAGGACGCGTCCCACGTGGGTCGACCCGCGGCTCCGGTCGATGACAAACAAATACAATTGAATGCTCGACAGCGGCGCCGCTGTTAGGCAACATAATGACATGAACCTCGCCGACCTCACCGACCCCGAGCTCGTGCATCAGAACCTCTGCCGCCTCGCCAAGACGCGGTCTGAGATGGACTACGAGATCGGCTGCTGGCTCGCCGCCGCGCATCGGCTCTCGATCCACGA